>NZ_MSTI01000105.1 GCF_001949125.1 Deinococcus marmoris | reverse complement strand
GAACGTTCCCATTCCTACACGGCGTCCAGGGGGCTGGGGAGCAGCTTTACGCGTCTCGCGGCTGAACGGCGCAGCATATTTGCTGTGCTTCTTGCGCTCCAGCTCCTCAATTTTCTTTTTCAGACGAGTGTTTTCGGCACGGAGCGCGTGATTCTCGGCCTCCAACTGCTCGAATCGCTCGGTCTGCTGACGGATGATCTCCAGCACATCACCCTCTGTCAGCGTCCCGGCCATGCCCTGAGTCTAGCGAATCTTGTTGGCCTCCGGCCACCGGGCAGAGGCGCTAATCAGATACGGCGCAGCTTCTGGGCCGCCCGCTGCTGCCTGGTGAGATCGTCCACCACCGGGACGGCGACAGCACCAACAACGCGCCCGAGAACCTGATCGTCCTCCCCAGCCAGCGCTATCACGCCCACATCGAGTTCCACCAGCGCCGCAAAAATTCGGGGATGCCGAGCCTGTTCCCGGAAATGTTCCAGGGGATCAAGCTGCCGCCCTACGGTGGCCTCTTCGATTGCTTGCTGTCGTTGCCGGTTCATGAGCCTCCTCTCCCCTTCCGAAGGGCGGCCCGTAAGCCCAAGCCGCTCTTTGATGCTGCGCCGCTCTTTCTCCGCAACGAACAACCCGCCCGTCTCCAGCAGGTGTTAATCGTCCCTGAGTCCATTCCTGCCCTTTTGCATAGGGCCAGCCATTTGGCTGAACTGCTGTCCCAGTTCCAGGTTCAGGTGGTTGAGGGACGGCAGGTGAGGCTCATTCCGCTACGCGACTTCTCTCCCCAGAGATGAGCATCAAGCTTCATTGGACGACGCAGCCCACGCGCTTCAACTCCTCCTGAATTACACTTATTACACTTATGCTAGATTGATGGCATGACCGCGTCCTTCATCGCTACTCCTCAGGATCAGGAGCAACTTCAGCAGATGGCCGATGGCCTGGCGCAGGTGCCGACCGACGCTCCCGTCTACCTGCAACTGCCGGGACAGGCAGACCCTCTCCAAGTCTCTCCCCTGCTGGCCAGTGTCCTGCGGGCGTCGGTCAGAGAACTCCTGGACGGTCATGTGATTTCGCTGGTGGTGGCGGACCAAGACCTGTCCACCATCGAGGCGGCCAAGTTACTGGGCATGAGCCGCCCCTTTCTGGTCTCCAGATTTTTGGAGACTGGGGAGCTGCCGTTCCATAAGGTGGGCAGCCACCGGCGCATCCCCCTGAAAGCCGTGCTGGCGTTTCGGGACGAGCGGGCGCAGCGGCTGGCCATTGCCGACGAACTGACGCGAGAAGCCCAGGAGATGGGCCTGTACGATCTTTGATGACCCCGGTCCCCACGGCGTTCTGTGACGCCAACGTGCTGTACTCAGCCCTGCCGCGTGATCTGCTGATCCGCCTGGCCCTCGCGGAGCTGTGCGAAGTGCGCTGGTCAGACGAGGTGCAGGACGAGTGGACGCGTAACCTGCTGGCCATGCGTCCAGACCGGGCGCAGGCGCTGACCCGCACCCGTGCGCTAATGGAACGTGCCTTGCCGCAAGCCCGCTGTCACGGATATGAATCATTGATCCCTGGCCTCGCGCTGCCCGATCCAGATGACCGCCATGTGCTGGCCGCCGCCCTGCATTCGGGGGCAGATGTGCTGCTGACCTTCAACCTCAAGGACTTTCCACCTGCAAACGTTCCTGGGGGAGAGTTGCTGGTGACGCATCCCGATTCCTGGCTGGTGGACGTTATGGTCCAGGATGAAGAGCTGACTCTGACAGTGGTACAAGAATTGCTGGCGGCGCTCCGAAGTCCGCGTCTGCAGGTGGCCGATCTGGCGGAGGCGTTGGATCGTTTGACACTCACCCGCACGGCGGAGATCATTCGGACCCTGGGAAGGTAGTCGTCCACTTCGGGGCGTTCACTGACGTTCCAACTCCTCGGAGATTCAGGTGGATGTCTGGCGGCGATTGTCAGAGGCCGCTGACCTTCAAAGGAATCAAGAACTCTGAACTTTGGACGCCAGAAACGACAGAGCTTCCCACGCAACACCCGTAGGCGCGAACCTGGAATCTGAAGTGGTTGTGCATGCTGGGGTCAGCTCCGGCACGTGCTGCCCGGTGCGTTCAAACCCATAAAAAAGGGTTGTATTGCCTTAACTGGGTCGGGATAGGCTAGCCCGCCATGACCGATGCCAAGCCCTTTCGCCACCGGTTTCCGATGTCGATCATCCAGCGCGGCCAGCACCGCCGAAGTAGGCGCGTACCTCGTCCTGATCAAACGTGATGGCAGCCTCCATATCCACGCACCCACCGGCATCAAGCCGATGAACTGGCAACCCCGTACCGACGAACTCACCGCCCGCGTCGAACACGGCCGCTGCGTCCTGCATGCTTCTCGTCGCAGTCCGGAAGAACTGGTGCGCGTGACCTTCCTCCTCCCGCACCTCGCGCTCGCGCTGGATTTATATGAGGAGGCTTCCTTCACGCTGTCTGGCTCAGAGAAACAGATGCAGGACGCCCTCGCCCGTCACCCGGACCTCATTGAACCCGGACTCACCGTGCTGGACCGCGAGTTGCTCATTGATTCGGGTGGTATTGACCTCTACGCCCGGGATGTGGACGGGCGGTACGTGGTGGTGGAACTCAAGCGGGGCCGGGCCACCCAGGACGCCGTCAGCCAACTAGGCCGCTATGTCGCCACCGTACAAAAGTTGGGTGTGGGTGCGGTGCGGGGCATTCTGGCTGCACCGTCGATTACTGCGCCCGCGCTCAAGGAATTGCGTGCCAGGGGGTTGGAGTTCCGCGAGATGGGGGCGTGGCCAGACGCGCCAGCTCCAGCAGCTTTGCCTTCCTTGTTCGACTGAACGCGTGAGATCATTATAAAAGAACCGCCCACAGCTGTGGGCGGTTCATGTCTTAGAACTACGTTTACAACTCGCCCTTCAGCGTGCTGGCCACTTTGAAAGACACCTTCTTGCCGGCAGGAATCTGGATCTTCTCGCTGGTCCCCGGCTTCACGCCCGTCCGAGCCGCAGTCTCCTTGACATTCAAAGTGCCCAGTCCAGGCAGCCCCACGCTCTGCCCGCCCTGAAGCGAGCGAACCACCGCGTCCAGCATGGCGCTGACCGCCCCCTCGCTCTGCACTTTCGTCAGGCTGGTTTTATCAGCCACCATGTCCACCAACTGAGCTTTGGCAATCTTGCCACCAGCAGCCGCTGACGCGGGTGCAGAGGCCACAGGGGCAGCAGCTTTCGGCGTCTTCGTGGATGCAGGCTTCGACTTTTTCGTCATGTCTCACAGTGTGCGCGATCCATAGCCCTCAGTGCAAGCAAAGTTGGCCACTCAGCTCGCCTACAAAGCCTCCAACGCCCCCGGCAGAATGAACGTGGACAGTGGCCCCTGCGCTCCCACCAGTTCCCCACTCCCCAGATCAAACCGCAGGTCTTGCTCCCCCAGCTTCAGCCGGACCATGGACTTTCCCACCCGGATCTTCCGGGCGAATTGCACGCGGGCCAGCGGAGACTCGAACACGCAGATCGGCACGCCACGCCCATTCCCCACGGGCTGCGCCATCCGCGCCAGCGTGGCGGCCTGCTCGTACACCAGCAGGTGATCCTCATGCACAGCAACCAGTGACTCACGCGTGGTGGATAAGGCCTGTAAGCCAGTCAAGGCCCAGACCCGGACCAGCGCCCGGTCCTCCTCGGCCAGCGCCATCAACCGCTCCCGCACCGCTTCCCGCGCCAGCATGGAGCTGCCACCCAGCAGCGTGCCCGCTTCCCCCGCCGGCCGGGTGGTCCTGGGAGCAGGACAGGGTTCGGGTTTTCGTGCCACTTTTGCAGGACGGGGACGTCCGTTGCTGGGAGATGGCGTGAGGCTCGGCCCTCCTTGGGTTTCCGGCAACTCACCCGGCTTCACAAACTCCTGCTTCGCCCACGCCTCCTTGCCGTACGCGAACCGCAGCACCTGCTGCGCCCTCGTGACCGCCACGAACTGCACGGCCCGCTCCTCGGCCTCGTCCCCCTGTGCGAGCGGCATCAGTTCCGGGTACAGGATCGTCACGCGCGGCCACTCCTTGCCCTTCGCCCGGTGTACGGACGCCAAGATGACGTCGGCGTCCGCATCCTCCTGACACAGCTCCTTTAGCAGGGCCAGAGCGCTCTCCAGCGTGCCTTCCCCTGACGCACGGGACACCACCCAGGCCAGGTACCGCAGGCAGCGGGCCAGGTCATACAGTTCCGTGCGTTGCTGCCGGGCCACCCGGTCCCCTTCCGCAATGCGCGTCCCAAGCGGCTCGTCTAATGGGGCGAGATACGCCCGTGCCAGCTCGGTCACGGCATCATTGCAGAACGTGCCGTGTGCGGGCAAGGCCGCCGTCAACGCTTCACGCAGGCGCACTTCCAGGTCCCGGCCCACCACGCTGACACTCACGCGCCGCGTCATCAGTTCCAGGGCCAACCGGATCAGGGGCGCGTTCGTCCGGCACAACACCGTATCTCCCCGTTCATAGGTGACGGTCTCCGCGCTGACATGCTCGATCACACCCGGTAGGGCTTGCGGGGCGGGCTGGATGAAAGAGCTGTACGCACGGGCGTACCGCACCACTTCCCGTGGACACCGGAACGACACGGAGAGCGGCAATTCCACCGCATCCACCGCAGCTTTCAGGCGGCTCAGGGCGGCGGGGTCTGCACCGGCCCACAGGTAAATGCTCTGATCGCTGTCACCCACAAAAATCAGCCGTCCTGGGTCTGCGCTGTCAGGCAGGCCAAGCAGGTGCTGCACGAACTGCTGGCGGAGCGGCGTCAGGTCCTGAGCTTCATCCACCAGGGCCAAGCGCAGACGGTGCTGGCCGTACCCGTGGCGGACGGGGAGCCAGAGCATGTCCGTGTAGTCCGCGCTGCGGGCGTCCTGCCAGAGGCAATCACCGGCTTCATGCATGGCGGGGATCAAGTCCAGAAGTTCACGGGGATGGCCGCGCCAGTCCGTGCGGGCGGAGAGGCGTTCGGCATCGGAGAGTGTCAGGTTGACGAGGGTTTCTTCGCGGGCAATGTCCCAGGCACGGGCGGCTACATACAGGGGTGCCCGGGCGCCTCGCATGACGCGGGCGGCCACCTGTCGGCCCTTGTCGCGTACGAGGTCCAAGCCCCCAGTCTGGCTTTTCAGGAGGCCCAGACCGTGGGCGTGCAGCGTACGGGCGCGCACCTGGCGGGGCAGGCGGGGCTGGAGATCGGCGACAGCATGCTTGTTGTAGGCGAAGTAAACACCGTTCTGCCCGAGCTGCCAGGCGGCCTCCAGGAGTGTGGTGGTCTTGCCTGCGCCAGCGGTGGCGCGCAGGAAGATATGTGCAGGCGTCGTGGTAGCACAGGCAAGGAACGCGCGTTGCTCAGGAGTGAAATGGGGTGGGATCGCACGCTGGTTCACTCTGGCCTCCTGGCTCAAGATAGGGCAGAAAAACGCGCCTGAGTGGGGCATTTTGATCATGTTTCGGTACTGATAGACTTTTCTGCACTGCGGATGCTGGGCTGACAACTCCAGCAGGTGGCGTGGGCAGTCGCAACGGTCCGATCAAATTGCTCAGCCAAACTGGATGCGGAGGACAAAGCGGGTATGCCACTGAATCGGGCGGACTTGTATCTATAGACGTGCTGCCAGGCTGATGCGATCAAGAGTTTCCAGTCCTGTGCCACACTGCGTCTCAAACAGCCTCCAACAATGGTGAACCAGGAAAAAGTGCGGTCAGGACGAACTTACGGTGTTCTTGGGCCGCCAGATGCTGTGCAGCACGCCATGTGAGTTCGGGATCTCGTTTTCTGACCTCCAGGACGGCATGAAAGGCTTGAACCACCAGAAAGGCCCAGTTTCGGTGTGCCTGGATGTCACGGTAACGGCACTGGCCGAAACTCAAGTTCTGTTTAACAAGGCGGTGAATGACTTCGATCCCCCAGCGGGCTTTCCAAGCCCGCAGCAGTTCTGCCAATGTAATGTCTGACTGCTCAAATGTGCTGATCAGAAAAAA
>NZ_MSTI01000042.1 GCF_001949125.1 Deinococcus marmoris | reverse complement strand
GAGTTCAGCGGTCTGCTTGAAGCTGTTCCCACGCGTCACGTGCTCCACGATGCTCTCCACCCGCTCCCAGGGGAGTTTCACGTTCCACAGGGCAGTGCCTTTGAGTTCACTAAATTCCCGGGTGCAGGTCGAGCAGCGGAGCAACCGGCGTGGCCCCGAGCGCGTGTTGTACCACTTGCGGTGACGAATATTCCCGAGACCTGACTGTCCAGCGGCTGGACAGGCGGGGTTAAGGCAGCGGAAACTGTCGAGTGAGGGTGATTGCATACGTCCGGGGATACGCCCCGGACGCCCCTCATGTCAGGCATGTCGGTTATGATTCCAGCCTTCTACCAGATATTGGAAACACCTGGAAATCCGAACGGGAGAAATAGCGTCCTCATGGGCGTCTGTTCATGACGAGAGCGAGCAGGAGAAAAACGGGTTCTGGGCGTGGAGTGCGGACATCGGGACGGCACCGATGCCTGCCGCGTTACAGACGGAATCCGTATCAGGCTAAGCTGAGGCCGTGAGACGGAACATCGGCAGTGGCTCGCCCTGGGAAGCGAGCGTGGGCTACTCGCGCGTCGTGCGGGTGGGGAACGTGGTGCATGTGGCGGGAACCACCGCCACGGTGGACGGTGAGGTGGTGGGCGTGGACGACGCCTACGAGCAGACCCGCGTGGTTCTCGGGATCATCAGGGGCGCACTTGAGGAAGCCGGGGCCACGCTGGACAACGTGGTGCGGACCCGCATCTTCGTCACCGACATCTCGCGCTGGGAGGAGGTAGGCCGCGCCCACGGCGAGGTCTTCGGGGCCATCCGTCCGGCGGCAACGATGGTGCAGGTGGCCGCCCTGATCGACCCGCAGCATCTGGTGGAAATCGAGGTAGAGGCCATCATTTCGTGAACTTGGCCCCAGATTTGAAACGTCACACCGAGCTGGACGCCCGATTGCGTGACGCCATGCGCGCCGACAGCCGCATCACGCACGCGCTGGCTTACGGCAGTTTCACGCAGGGGACGGCGGACCGATTCAGCGATCTGGAATACTGGCTCTACCTCGAACCAGACGTGGAGTTCGACGTTCATAGGTGGCTCGAAAAGCTCACGCCTGTTTTACACAGCGTCGTAAACGAGTTCGGGGCGTTCAACGCGATCTTGCCGGGGTTGCTGCGGATGGAGCTGCACGCCGTTCCCAACACGTCGCTGGGCGAGCTGGAAAGCTGGGGCAACGAATACCTCTTTCCCGAACAAATGCTGGCTAAGGACGTGGACGGACGGCTAGCGGCGACCCTGCAAATGCTGACCGCGAAACCCCCGCCCCAGCCAGAGGCACAGGCCACGCTGGACCGTCTGCTGAACTGGCTGGCCTTCGGGCTGAACGTGCTGGCGCGCGGCGAACGCATCCGGGCGCATGGACTGTTGTGGTGGATTCAGAGTGGTCTGCTGACGCTGACCGCTGTGGAATCCGGCCACACGGCTTACCTGCTCAACCCGGCGCGGCTGGCCGAACGGCGATTGGATACGGAAACCCTGCGCCGATACGCGGCCATCACGGGCGGCGTGAATGATCTGGAGGAGGCTTACGCGGCGGCGGTAGGCTGGACGCTGGAACTGGCCGCCGGGCTGAACCTGACCATGAATGCAACACTGGCTGCCGAACTGCGGCAGTGGGCCGGGCGCAGTGGGCAACCCTGACCCGCGCCGCCGCGTACTGGATGACAGGAGGACCACCCATGAAATGGATTGCGATCAATCTGGGCCTCAATTTCGCTGTGCTGGCCGCCAAACTGAAGTGGGTCGGGGAACGCTGGCGACGCGAACGCCGCTGGGGCCGCCATCATGGCGTCACTGGAACGGATCATTTCCAGCCCGGCGCTGACGCGGGAATGGACGCCGGGAAAGGGCCGTTCTGAGCGCTGACCTGCTGCCGCCCCGTTCCCCCAGCCTGGGCCTGGGGCTGGCCGCGCTGGGACGACCCGGCTATATCAACCTGGGCCACGGCGAAGATCTGGACAACAAGACGGTGGACGCCATGCGCGCCCACGCCCGGACTGTGCTGGACGCCGCCTGGGACGCTGGCATCCGCTATTTCGATGCCGCCCGCAGCTACGGACGCGCCGAGGAGTTTCTGGGCGGCTGGCTGGCTGAACGCGGCCATACGGCAACGGTGGGCAGCAAGTGGGGCTACACCTACGTGGCCGACTGGCACACGGACGCCGACACCCACGAGGTCAAGAACCACGATCTGGACACGCTGGAACGGCAGTGGCCCGAAACGCTGGCAAGCCTGGGCCGCCCGCCAGACCTTTACCTGATCCACTCCGCGACGCTGGCTACAGGCGTGCTGGAGGACGGGCGGGTGCTGGCGCGGCTGGCCGAACTGGCAACACTGGGCGTGCGCGTGGGCCTGTCCACCAGCGGGCCGGGGCAGGCGGACACTTTGCGGCGGGCGCTGGCGGTCACAGTGGATGGCCTCAATCCCTTCAGCGCCGTGCAGGCCACCTGGAACCTGCTGGAGCCGTCGGCAGGAGGGGCACTGGCGGAAGCCCACGCGGCAGGCTGGACCGTGGTGGTCAAAGAGGCGGTGGCCAATGGACGGTTGACTAAACGCGCCACCATCCCACCCACACTGGCTGAAATCTGCGGAGAGTTAAGAGCCACTCCCGACGCTGTGGCCCTGGCCGCCGCCCTCGCGCAGCCGTGGGCCGATGTGGTGCTGAGTGGGGCGACGACGGTGCAGCAGCTTGAGAGCAATCTGGGGGCGCTGCGACTGAAATCAGATTTCTCCACGCTGGCTGGCCTTGCCGAATCGCCGGGGGAGTACTGGCAGACTCGGGCAGGGTTGAGTTGGAACTGATACGGACTCCGATTAGAGGGTGTTGAAAACACCCGTAATCCGAGCGGAGCGAGCAGGAGAAAAACGGGTTCCGGGCATGGAGTGGAGGGATCGGCGCTGTCCCGATTCCTGCCGCGTTACAGACGGAATCCGTATGAGCTATTCCTCTCCCCCACTCGCCAGTTCCTGCAAGGCGGGGCGAATGTTGACCAGTTCGGAAGTCGCGGTGTGCCACACCAGCACCGGATCGATGCCGAAATAATCGTGGGCCACCAGATTGCGGATATCGCGCAGGTAGGCCCACGGCACCTGCGGATGGCGGTCCTCCACGCTCTGCGGGATGAATTTGGTGGTCTCACCCAGCCGCGCGAGGTTTCGCAGCACGGCGTCGCGGGTCAATTCATCGTCGATAAAGCTGTCCAGCGTGTGGCCCTCCGTGTAGTCGCGCACGCGGTCCAGGGCGTCCAGCAGGTCATGCACACGCCACAGCCAGCGCTTGCGCCGAAAGGTGGTCTGGGGGTGGCGCGGCACTTGCATCACGTCCACGGCGTCACTCAGAATCTCGCGGCGCAGTTGGGGCTTCAGGCCGCCCTCGGTCAGCACGTCGATGCGGCGGCGCAGGGGGTCCTCGAACAGGTCCTTGACGTTCATCAGATCCAGCAGGCCCGCCTCGCTCACGAAGTCCACCAGCAGGTCCACATCCGACAGATCGGTGGCCTCACCACGCGCCACCGAACCGAAAATCCGCACGCGGGACGCGCCCATGCTGCGCCACTGAGGTTCCACAGAGCGGATGATGCGGGCCACCTCTTGCAGGCTGGTGTCGGGGCTGTATTGGCCAGGCGAAGCGGGCGAGGGTTCATTCATCCCCCGAAGATAACGGCTACAGGCACAGGCGGCGCAGGCACTAGCATCACGGGCATGATCGTCGCTGTGGGCCATGACCTGATCGAGATTTCGCGTATCCGCACCATGCTGGAGCGCGAGGGGCCGCGCGCCGGGAAGCTGTTTGCCCCCGAGGAACTGGCCTACTGCGCCCGCCTGAGCGATCCGGCCCCCAGCTTGGCCGCCCGCTTTGCCGCCAAGGAAGCCTTTCAGAAGGTCTGGCCCCGGCCACACGGCTGGCGCGACGTGTGGGTGGTCCGCACGCCCACGCCAGACGGTCCCTTTCCATTCACGCGGCCTTTCCTGGCCTTCGCACCCAACATCGGCGCAGAGATGACCGAGC
Organism: Deinococcus marmoris; assembly: GCF_001949125.1. GTDB lineage: Bacteria > Deinococcota > Deinococci > Deinococcales > Deinococcaceae > Deinococcus > Deinococcus marmoris_A. Next base: position 13,129 of record NZ_MSTI01000042.1, on the reverse strand, counting down.
GCGGCTGGGTGGCCCACCTGACGCTGACCCACACCAAGGAACACGCCTCGGCGGTGGTGGTGCTGGAGGAACGCTAGGCTGCTCCCCATGCCCATTCGCCTGATTGCCACCGATCTGGACGGCACCCTGCTGCGCCCGGACCTGAGCGTCAGCCCGCGCACCCGCCGGGCACTGGACGCGGCGCGGGCGGCGGGGATTGTGGTGGTTCCGGTGACGGCGCGGCAGCCGCGAGGAGTGCAGCGAATTGCAGAGGCGGCAGGATTTGAGGAATGGGCGCTGTGCGGAAACGGCGCACACGGCCTTCACCTGACCACCGGCGAGGTGCTGTTCGAGGCGCATGTGGAGGCAGCCGTGCAGCGCGCTCTGGCCGGGGCGCTGTCCGAGCGCGTGCCCGGCGTGCTGTTCGTCAGCGTGCGGCGCGGCGGCGAGGTCTTCGTGGCACAGGCGGGCTATGCCGACATCGCCCATTTCGAGGACCACAAGCGCGAACCCGGCGAGATGGGGCGTCATCTGCTGGACGACGTGCTGGCCGAACCCAGCCTGAAATTCATCGTGCGCCATCCCGAACTGACCCCACGTGAACTGCTGGCCGAGTTGCGCGCCCTGAATCTGGGCGGCTACGCCGTGACCCACAGCGGCGCACCGTTTCTGGAAGTGCTGGCCGAAGGAGTAAGCAAGGCGTGGGGGCTGGCGCGACTGTGCGAGAAGTTGGGCATCGCCCAGTCTGAGGTGCTGGCCTTCGGGGACGCCCCCAACGACGCCGAGATGCTGGCCTGGGCCGGGCGCGGTGTGGCAATGGCGAACGCCGAGGCCGAAGCACTGGAAGCGGCGGATGAGATGACCCTCAGCAATGCGGAGGACGGCGTGGCGGCGGTAATCGAGGAGCTTCTGGGCCAGCCCTGTTCAACTGCGCTCTAGCTTTCGATGGTCTCTCATCTGACAGCCTGAGCAATCCGGGCCGTGTACGCTTAGGCATGAACGCCAATGTGCCAATGAAAGGGTTGACGGTGGCCCTCGCCTTGCTGGTCCTGAATCCGTCGGCGCTGGCCCAGAACAGCCCTGCGGTCCCGGCTAAGCCCCCGGTCACTGCCCCAGCCGCCACGCGCACCCCCGCCGAACAGGCCGCGTTCACGCGTGGGCAGGCGCTGATGGCCGAGTTTCTGGCGCTCAAGGTGGAACGGCTGTGGAATACCTTCTCGCCGGATGTGAAGGCCCAGTACGGCACGCTGGACGGCTTCACGGCCTTTCGCAAAACGGGCGTCGAGCAGTACGGCAAGGAAACCAGACTGGTGCGCGAACGGACATTCATGCAGGGCGGCGAGGCGGTCTATGTCCGCAGCTCCATTTACGAGAAGTACCCCGATCAGGTCTGGGCCTTCGTGATGGGCTTCACGGGCCAGAAGGTGACCTCTTTCGGCGTGCTGCTGGAAGACGAGCGCACGAATGATCCGGTGGCGCTGGGCCGATCGATGGCCCAGTAGCGTCTGCTTAAGGCCCGCTCTGCTGCGCCAGCACCTGACCGTCGCCGTTGGTCACGGCAAAGGTGTACTGCTGGGCCTCCAGCTTTTGCCAGCCCACGCGCTGGCCCTCGCAGGCGTCGGGCAGGTCCACCTGGGATGGTGTGGGGTAGCGGCTTCCCACACTGCCCTGCCGGAACAGTTCCAGCGCGCGGGCCAGCGCAATGGCGCAGTTCTGAGCGGCAGCGCGAGCGGTCACGTCGTCTGCGTTGGCCACGCCGCTGTCACGTTGTCCGGCTCTCAGTTCGGCCACCTCGGTCTCCAGTGTGCCGATGCGGGCGCTGAGGGCCGCGATCTGCTGCGCGGCCTGGGGGTCTGGTGGCGGGGGGCGGCAAGCACTCAGCAGCAGCAGAGGCGCGAGCAGAAGAAAGCCGACTTTCATGCTGGACACGCTAGCGCCTGCCACGCAGAAGGGCGTGAACGCCTCGCCTCTCAGCTCTCGGAGGTTCCCAGCTCTCGGAGGTTCCCAGCTCTCGGAGGTTCAGCCCTCAGCGGTTCAGCACGCTCACGATTTCAATGTGGCTGGTCTGCGGATAGAAGTCGTGCGGCGTGACTTCACCCAGTTTCCAGCCGCGCCGCACCATGTCGCCCACGTCACGCGCCCAGGTAGCCGGATCGCAGGAGATGTACACCAGACGGTCAGCGGTGCTGGAATCGATATGAACGCGTGCCCCCTCCTCCAGCCCGGCGCGCGGGGGGTCCACCACGATCACGTCCGTTCCCAGTTCGCTGAAACGGGCGGCGTCGCCGTCGCGGTAGGTCACGTTGCCCTCCGGCTTCCCTGCCGCCACGCTCTCGGCCACGTCCTGCCGTCCACGGGCCAGGGCTTCGGGCGAGGCGTCCAGCACGGTCACACGGCGGAAGTTGGGGGCCAGATGGCGGCCAATCGCGCCCGCGCCGCCATAGAGGTCCACGGCATGTTCGCCGTTTCCGGCCAACTCGGCGGCCCGTTCGTAGGCCAGCCCCGCCGCCGCCGGATTGACCTGCGCGAAGCCGGTGGCGCTCACGCTGACCTGCACGCGACCGAACTGCTCGCGCACATCGGTCTCCCCGGCGATCAGGCGCACGCCCGCACTGAAGCGGCGTCCGGCAGGCTGGGCCAGTGAGACGCCCACCACTCCGGCCTCCATCAGATGCTCGCTGGCACGCATGAACACGCGCGGCTCCCCGGCCCCGATCAAGGCGGCCACCACTTCCCCGGTCAGGGCGCTGGCACGGAAGGCAATTTCAGTGGCGGGGTCCAGTTGGGCGGGGTCGATCCGGGCGACGATGGCCGAGATAGCCTCCATCACCAGCGGGTCCTCGGACACCACCAGCGGATCGTTGCCGCGCCGCTCGCGGTAGGCCAGCCCATCCGGCGTGACCAGATACTGCGCGGTGTTGCGGTAGTGCCACTCGCTGGGGCTGGGCACAGTCTCATTGACCTCGTGCTTCAGTTTGGCGATGCGGGTCAGCGCTTCCTGCACGAAGTCGCGTTTGTAACGCAGTTGGGCGGCGTAACTGGCGTGGCCCAGATCGGCGGTGGGAAGATTCGGGCCGTCCACGCGGTCCGGGCTGGCTTCCAGCACTTCCACCGTAACGGCCTGACGCACGCCCCGGCCCGCGCGCACGGTGGCCCGCACGCGTTCGCCGGGCAGCGCGCCGCGCACCAGCACCACGCCGTCCTCGTCACGGGCCAGCCCCAGACCCCCCGCGACAAGCTTCTCTATTTCCAGCGTTAACACTTCGGGTTGTGGGGCAGGTTGGGGGGCAGCTTCAGACATCAGACCTTCAGGGTAGCGCGGCGCGGGCGCGGCAACCGTTCACACACTTCTGTTCAGCGCAGCCTCGGCCAGTTTCAAACCTTCGGGCGTGTCCACATCCAGCAGCATGGCAGCGGGAAAATTCAGTGTCAGCGCCGAGTTTCCCTGGGCGGCGATGATCCGCCGGGGACCGTGATCGGCGTCGGGCAGGATCAGCAATTCGGGCAGGAGGTCCGCGCGCAGCAGATGGGGCGGGGCGCGCACGGCATCCTCTCCAGTTCCGTAGGCGGCCATCACGACGGGCGCATTCGTCTCCCTGAAGGCTGAAAGCAGACCCAGGTGAAGGTCCGCCGTCACCAGCGGCATATCCGCCAGCGTGAATGACGCACCGTCCAGACCGGGGGGCAGATGGGCGGCAGCCACCCGGAAAGAGGAGGCCAGCCCCAGCTCAGGCTGCGGGTTGACGGCGAAGGTGAAAGGCAGGTCAGCCAATGCGGCGCGAATACCCTCGCCCACCGCGCCGGGGGGAATGACGGCCAGCAGCGGTGAATAAACCCCGGCCAGCGCCCGCGCCGCGTACAGGCACAGCGGCTGCCCCGCCAGCTCTGCCAACTGTTTGGGACGGCCCATGCGCGTGCTGCGGCCAGCGGCGAGGAGAACGCCTGCGACGGCTGGGGGTTGGGGGGGCATGGGGCCAGGATAGCGGGGGCGGGCGGGAACAGTCTGCCCAAACCTCCTACCGGCCTGCATCAAGAGGGGCCGGGAACTCCGCTCACCGTCCGGGCTGTCCTGCCCGCCTACAATCGGGGGACATCTACAACCGTCAACCTTCTTCCATCAACAAAAGGAGCGTCAACCATGAAACTCAATTACTCAGGACAGGAACAGGTCAAGGCCGCCCCCGCCGTCGTGTGGGCCTTCGTGCAGGACCCCGAACGGGTGGCCCGCTGCCTGCCAGACGTGCAGGAAGTGACGGTGCAGGACGCCAACCACATGGAAGCCACCGTGCAGGTGGGCGTGGGTATGGTGCGCGGCAAATTCAAGTTCAAGATTGAGGTCCTGCCCGACGAGGCGGCAGGCCGCGTGAATGTCAACGTGCGCGGCGGCGGACTGGGCAGCGTAGTGGACCTGACGGCGGGGGCGAACGTGGTGGACAACGGCGACGGCACCACGGCGCTGGACTGGACCGGCGAGGCCAGCATGCGCGGCCCGGTGGCCTCGGTGGGCGGGCGGATGCTGGACGTTCAGGCCAAGAAACTGATCGAGAAGACCTTTGAGAACATGGGCACAGCCATGAGCGCGGCGGGCGGAACGCTGGCGTAGAGGCGTCCCCTGCCGTTCAGTCCAGTTCCGGCAGCGTCATCTGCTCCAGCAGTTGCACGGCGGTCACGACTCCATGCGGGGAAACGGACAGCACGCGGCGCTCGGCCAGGGTCCACAACGCGCGGTGAACGGCCATCTCGGCCTCGGCGCTGCCACCGGGGGCCAGACGGTCCAGCAGCGTGGTGTAACGCAGCGGTCCCGCTTCCGCCGTGCCACCCGCCCAGATCGTCGCCCCGGCCACCAGGGTCAGGATGCGGCGCTGCTCTGGGGTCTCGGCGCGGTCCAGCAACTGCTGACGGGCCTGGACGCGGCGGATACGGGCGTCGCGTTCACGGCGGCGCGTCTCCAGCAGCGCGGCCACCTCATCGGGCGTGGCCTCGCCCCGGCGGGCGCGCGATTCGCTGATCAGGCGTTCCAGATGACGGTCCGCGCCCTCGCCTGCACGGGTCCGCACCGCCTCGGCGCGGTCACGGACCAGTCCGGCAGCGCCCTGCACGCGCGGATCGTTGAGGGCACTCTGGGCGGCGCGGCGGGCGGTGTCGCGCAGAGAGCTGCCGCCTTCGGTTGAGCTGGAATCGGGTTCACGCAAGGCTCGGGTCACGCGCAGCAGGGTCTTGAAGTTGGGGCGTCGGCGGGTCATGCGTCCTCCAGGCAAACAGGCAGGCCAATAAGAAAGGGGGAAAGTGAAACTACGTCTCTCCCTTATAGCGGAGGCGGGGGCAGGAGAACGTCACCCGAAAGTGAATCCCAACGCCACCCACACGTTCACTCTTTCTCACCCTTGCGCGACGCCAGAAAGCGCTGCTGGGTTTCCCAGGCCCGCCGCCCGGCCTCGCCGCCGGAATCGTCCACGCCCGCGATCTGGCGCACCTGCTCCAGCGCCCGCGTCAGCTCATTCAGATCGCGCTGGTCCTCAGCCTGGGCCTTCCAGGCGTTGACCGTGTTGGGCAGGTAATCCGTCAGGCCCTGCCGGGCGTCGTAGGAGCGGCGGGTATCGCCATTCTTCCCCGCCTCGGCGGCCACCGTCTCCAGATGCTCCACGGTGGCAAAGACCTGTCCGGCCACAGCAGGTGGCAGGCCCCGGCACAGCGCACGAATGTCTATCTCGGAGATGGTCTCGCCGCTGGACTGGACGGGGAGGGCGGGAACGGCGGCGGGTTGTTTCATCTCTTCCACGTCCGGCACAGAAGCCGAGCCAGTGCGGACCGTCAGCATGGCGGCGGCCAGTGCCAGAGCCGCCACCACCAGCACCAGGATCATCAGTGCCGGATTGCCCTCGGTGAAGATGCCTGCCACCGCGAACACGGGAATGATCAACCGGAAGGTGCGCCGGAAACCCGGCAGGGTCAGCAGCGTGGTCATTCCCCGCTGCGCCTGCGCCGAGACGAAGTAAAGCCCCGTGAGCAGGGCCACCAGTCCCAGCAGGGTGAACCCTACCACCGCGTTGCCCTCGCTGAAGATCAGGCCAATCGCAAACAGCGCAATCAGTGTGCCGCCCAGCATGGACAGCGGATCGTTCCGGCGCTGGGCGCGGCGTTCGGCCCGGCGCTGCTGTTTTTCAATATCGTCGGCCATCTTGCGGCGATTATGCACCCCACCGCCGCTGTGCGCTTCGCCCAACGCTATTCCAGCGCGTCCAGCCGTCGCCAGCCCAGCCGCAAGCTGAGCCACGTTCCCAGCACTGTTGCCAGCGTCAGGCCGATCAGTCCCAGCACGCCCTCAGGCGTTCCCAGCGCATACAGGCCGGGAAAGAGGTCCGGGCGCAGCACGCTGCCCGCCGCCGGACGCGCCAGCAGCAGCAGGCACAGCACCGAGTACGCCAGACTCAGGCCCATGAAGGCCAGCCCGCCGGGACTGACGCCGATTTCTGCCGGGTTGTCGGCGTCAAATTTGGGGGCCGCCGCACCCAGGCCCACACCCAGCGCCGTGATCACAAAGGCGTTGCTGACGCTGACCAGCACACTCAGGAGCAGCAGGGTGGGTCCCAGGTCCATGCTGCGGGCGCTGGCAATGCCCATGACTAGCCCCAGCGTGAGTGTGACGGGCAGCACGCCGTAAAACTTGCTCAGCACAATCTGCTGGGCGCTGATCGGGCCGGTTCGCAGCAGCCAGTACGCCTTGGCCTCGGTGCTGAGGGCGGGAAAGGCCAGCCGCACGGCCACACCGGAGACGATAAAGCCCTGAAAGGCCAGTTGCACGTAGCCCAGGATGCCCCGGAACTGCGGAATGGGAATCGGCACAGCTTTCACGCTGACCAGATACACGCCCGCCAGCGCCACCACCACCAGCAGTTGGCTCCACTGCGTCGGATCGCGCAGGGTCACGCGCAGGTCCTTGTAGGCGAGGCTGCCGCCGGGGCCGAGGCGAGCAAACAGCCTTTCTGTCAGCGTGGCCCGCTTCGGCGTCGGGTCCAGCCGGGGCGTGCTGGAATCCAGCGCCCGCGCCCAGCCGTCCTGATAGGCGCGGGTGGCGAGGGCCGTGGCGGCGGCCAGCAGGCCCACCGTGAGGATCAGCAGGGGCAGCAACCCCCAGTCCAGCCGTCCCTGCGCCGCGCCCCAGATGCTCTGCGAGGCCCACACCGGGGGCAGAAACGGGCTGCTAGGGCTGGCAAAATTCTTGAGCAGGGTTTCAAACTGCGCCGGGTCCTGCATCTTCTGAATCAGGACCTCGGGGCGCAGGGCGCGGATGGCGTAGACCAGTCCGGCGCTGATCAGCACACCCAGTCCGGTGCTGACCTCGCGTACGCGGCCCACCGGGGCCACACGCATCAGCAGCACGGCCAGCAATGCGCCCAGGCCCACCGGAGCGGCGAAAGTCATCAGGGCGGTCAGCACCATCAGCGGGTAGGCCCAGACTGGCGCGTGGAAAAACACGCCCACCGTCAGCAGCAGCGGAATGGTCAGGAACACCGGCACCATCGCCGTGTTCAGGAAGGTCTCGGAAACCTTCAGGGCAAAGACGCGCCATGTTTTGATCGGCTGGGTGAGCAGGAAATTCAGGTCCTCGCTGAGATACAAAGTAGAAATGGCGGCGGTGGTGGCGCTGAAGGTCACGCCGCTGGACAGGGTGATCAGGCCGATTTCCAGCACGCGGGCAAAGACGTTGGTGCCGATGCTGCCGAATGACCCCAGGAAATTCAGCGCCCTCCAGATGCCGTAGACCTCGCCCCAGACGAGCAACACCGCCAGCAGGGCAACGAAGACGTAGCCCCACTTCGGCCCCCGCCGCAGCGTGTGGCGCAGGGCGGTCAGCTTGAGGTTCAGGAGGCTGGGTTGGCGCAGAGGCTGGATGGTGGGGGCGGGGCGGGTGGTCATGGGGTGGGTTGATGGTTGAAGGGTGATGGTTGATGGAGGCGGACACGGATGGGACAGGTTCGCTTCTGGGTGGCCCCCCCTCCCCGGCCCTCCCCCACGAGGAGGGAGGGAGAAAAGCTCGCGGCCCTCAGCAAGCCATTCATCCTGCCGCCACCACTTCCCGCCGCTGCCTTTCTTCCTCCTGCTCCTCTTCCATCAGGCGGAAGAAGATGCGTTCCAGACTGTCGCCGTGGACGCCCCCGGCTGCCGTGCCAGTGCGGGTGCGCAGGTCATCCATCGTGCCCTCGCCCAGCACGCGGCCCCGGTCCAGCACCACCAGGCGGTCACACACGGCCTCGGCCAGCGGCAGGCTGTGGGTGGTCAGCAGCACCGTGCGGCCCCGGTCTGCATGGGCGCGAAACAGTTCGCGCACCTGCCGGGCGGCGTGGGGGTCCAGGCCCACCATCGGCTCGTCAATGATCAGCACGCCGGGATCGGGCAGCATGGCGGAGATGATCGCCACCTTCTGCCGCATCCCATGCGAGAAGGTCTCGATCAATTCGTTGCCGAAGTCCTCCAGGCGAAACAGCGTGAGCCAGCGGTCAATCTCGGCGTCTGCGCCCTCCACCTTGTAGAGCTGGCCCACGAAGCGCAGCAATTCGCGGGCGGTCAGCTTGCCGTACAGGTACGGACGATCCGGGATGTAGCCGAAGGCAGCTTTTGCTTTCACCGGCTCCTTCCACACGTCAAACCCAGCCACGCGCACGGTGCCGGAAGTCGGGCGCGTCAGGCCCACCAGCGCGCGGATGGTTGTGGTCTTCCCTGCCCCGTTGCTGCCCAGCAGGCCAAAGACCGCGCCGGGCTGCACGGTAAAGCTGAGGTCCTGCACGGCCTCGTGTGCGCCGTAGCGTTTGCTGTAGTGGCTGACCTCGATCATTGGGTAAAGTTTAGGCCGGGCGGAATGACAGGGGACTGACTCGGATTCAGGGGACGGGTTCGGGTTCAGTTGCGCCGTCCGTGTACTCCAGTTGGCCGGTCAGCCGCCGTGCCAGAACCTCGAACGCCTCCTGCCGCGCGTCATCCGTCGCTGCGCCCAGCACGAGCCGGAGTTCCTGGGCAACCGCTGGAGCCTTGGCCTCCAGATCGTCCAGCCAATGTTCACGTTTCACGTCCCACCAGCCACCAGCGGCGTACAGGGACCGCATCACCAGCGGGCCGAGCGCCGCCATGACAGTCAGCGCGTGAACCGGAGTTTGGCGGCTGGCGCGGGCGTCCATCACGACGTCCACCAGCATGAACTGTGTGGATGGACTGACAGGTCTGGGCGTGGGGCCAGCGGCATAGAGGGCACAGGCCTCGGCCATTAGCGCGTCCAGATCAGGATGAGGCAGCACCGCCCGGCCCTGGGCAAACATGGTGATCGTCGCGGCGTCCTCTGCGGCGAACATGGCACGCACCTTGCGGACCGGATTGTGAAAGACCTCCACGGGCACGCCGTCCACCACGAAATTGCTGCGCCAGCGGTGATCACCCGTCACCAGCGCGTGAAAATTCAGATCGCTGTAGACGTTGGCCTCCCCACGCGCCGCAGAGCCGCACCACAGCGCCGCGTAAACGCCCGGTGTGGCGGCAATGCGCTTCAAAACGGCGGGCAGTGCAGCTTCCAGGCGGGTCTGATGGGGACTGCCGTCGATCTTCACCCATAGATTTTAGGACAGGCGGATGTCAGGACAGGGCCGGGTGTCTGGCCTCGTCCATCTGCTCGTCCTGAACATCGCTCTGCCATTCCAGCCGCAAATCCTGCGCGGTCAGCCAGTGGTTCAGGGTGTACTCGGCGCGGGCCAGTTCCGAGACGGTGCCGTGGGCCACCTCGATGGCCTGCCGCAATTCGTCGGAGGTCAAGAAACCCGCCTCCCAGGCCGCCAGCAATTCATCGGTGTCGGCAATTTCTGCGCCCAGACCGTCGTGCAACACGATGTCCAGGTACAGGTCACGCACGCTCCAGACGCCGCCCTCGCGGGTGATCTGGGCCACGTCGATGTAATAATCATGCTCGCGCCGTCCGTGAAAGGCGTAGCGGCAGACCACCAGATGCTGCGCGGGCAGCAGGTGCGCCTGCCAGTGGCGAATGCGCGGATGCCCAACGAAATCGCGGGCCACATACAGGCCCGCGCTCGTCTCTCGGTAGGTTTTCACGGCGCGCACGCCGGTATTTGTGTAATGACATTTTGCCTGAACATCGTGCCGCTCCACCTTGACCGGATGCGCGTGAGGAAGCATGGGCCAGCGTACCCGAAGACGCCCCAATTGACCGGGAGGAATCTAACATCCCCGTTCGGAATGCCGGGACTGCCTGGAGATTACACGATGGGCAGCGCGTCCAGCATTCCGAAGTCGTGCGGTATGAACAGGCTGCCCTCGGTGGTCCCGCCTTCCGAAAGTTTCGAGAGGGTGGCCTCCAGTTCACCTGCACCGATCTCTCCTGCCAGGAAAGCGCGGTGGGCGCGGATGACCTCGCGCACCTGCTCTGGCGTTTCGTGAACGAATTCGAGGCGCAAGTCGTGCAGGCCCGCCGCCAGCCAGTCCTTCAGATGAGCGGCGGCGATCTGCGGACGGCCCTCGAACACGGTGTTGCGGCAGCCCACGTCGGCCATCACCGGATGCGTGCGCCCGCGTTCGTCGCGCAGGGCTATGCGGTGGGTTTCGCAGGGGTGGCCGCAGTTGGTGTAATCCGTGCCGTCGCTCAGGAAACGGCAGAACACGCAATGCTCGGTGTGAAAAACGGGCAGGTGACCGTAGGCGATGACCTCCAGTCGTCCGGGGCCAACCAATCCGGCCAGTTCCGTGATCTGCTGCGCGTTCAGGTCATGCGTGGGCGTCAGCCTGTCGAGGCCCAGCTCTAGCAGCGCACGGGCGGTCAGGACATTGGCGGCGTTCAGGGAAAAGTCGCCGGTCAACTCGGTTTCGCCCGCGTCCTGCAAGCCTTCCAGCAGACCGCCGCTGCGAACCAGAATCCCGGCGTCCAGCGACAGCAGGAACTTCTGCAAGTTCTGTTCCGTGGGCTTGAGGATGCGCGGACTCGCCACCCGCACGGCGATTCCAGCAGCTTTCACGCGCTCCACGCTGGGTTTCAGGCCATACAGTTCCAGATAATCCAGGGTGATGGAATCCGGCGCTTCGGCCAGGGCCGCGTCCAGTTGTTCAGGGGTGCGGACGAGGATGTGGAGACGCGGGTTTTCAGTCCTCTGTTCATCCATTGGACGTGAGACGGTGGAAAGGACATGGTCCAGCACACCCTCGATCCGCCGTGCCGGAGCCTGCGCCCGCAGTTCGGTCAATCCTTCCACCACTTCCCGCCGCAGTCCGTTCAGGGCGCTGACGGGCAAAAAGCCCTCGCCGCGCAAATCCACACTCAGTTCTTGCAGGTGATAGCCAGTGCCACCGAGTTTCCCCAGTTGCTCTCTCAAACCGGATTCGTCCAGCGCACGGTTGCGGGCAGGCGATAGGGGTTCGGGGAGACTGGCGGTGAAGCTGTGGCCTGCCTCATCGGTCAAGGTGAGCTGGGGCGGCTGCCCGACATGGCCCACGAAATGGGCGCTGATCGGGCGCGTATAGACCGGATCGCCCGCCTCGATCAGCGCTTTGACGCGGGCATTCAGGCTGGGGTCATGCGTGCGCCAGACCGGATCGCCCACGCGAACGCGCGAGCCGTCCACCGCGCCGCGCCCGAAGCGCAGTTCGTAGACGCCCCCGGCCCGCACGTCCTCAGTCTGCTGTCCGTTCTGCCACAACCCGTACAGGAAACCGCCTTCCTCGCGGCCCTCGGGTGTGCGCCAGTTGGCGGGATCAAAGACCAGACCGTCGCCGGGCTTGAGGGGTTCGGACAGTTCAGCCAGCACACCGCGTTCAGTGACGCCCCGTACGGTGCCGACAGGCACGCCCCGGTGCCTCGGCGCACGCCCACGCACCACCGTCTGGTGGTTGGTCCCGGCCATGAAATGCGGGGCCAGACCACGCGAGTAGACCTGCTCCAGATCCTGCTCCTGCTGCGGCGTGATGCTCAGCGGCAGGCCCGCCCACGCCTCGTCCACGGCCTGACGGTAGGCGGCGGTGGTCAGGGCCACGAATTCGGCGTCCTTGTAACGCCCCTCGATTTTCAGGCAGTTGACGCCGATTCGCACCAGTTCCGGCACCTGATGCAGCGCGTAGAGGTCACCGGGGGAAAGCAGGTAGCGGGCGTCGCCCAGATCACGGTATTCACCATCTACCAGCAGGTCATAGGGCAGGCGGCACGCCTGGGCGCACTGGCCCCGGTTGGCGCTGCGGCCCCCCCACGCCTCGGAGGAAAAGCACTGGCCGCTATAGCTGACGCACAGTGCGCCGTGAACGAAGGTTTCCAACTCCACGTCCGTCTGATTAGCGATGCGCTCAATGTCTTTCAGGCTCAGCTCGCGGCCCAGCACCACGCGGCTGGCCCCGAAGCGGCGGGCGTGTTCGGCCCCCTCGGCGGAGGTGATGCTCATCTGCGTGCTGCCGTGGATAGGCAGATCGGGGCAGATCTGCTGGGCGAGGCGGGCGACACCGTGATCCTGCACGATCAGGGCGTCCACACCGGCCTCAGCCAGCGCCATCAGTTGGCGTTCGGCATCCCGCAATTCGCGGTCAAAGACCAGCACGTTGAAGGTGACGAAGCCCTGCACCCCGCGCGCGTGCAGGCTGCGCATGATCTCGGGCAGGGCCTCGGCGTCAAAACCGACTTTGGCCCGCGCGTGAAAGCCCGCGCCATCCGCCCGGCCCTCGCCACTCGCCGGATTGACGCCGAAGAACACCGCGTCGGCCCCGGCTTCCACCGCTGCCTTCAGTTGGGGAAAGCCTCCCACTGGACTCATGACTTCAGGCTTGACTCGGGGACGCAACATAACAGGGCAGTGTACGGGCTAGGAGGCAGGGCATATGGGCGAGGGGAACAAAGCGAGTATGCCCGCCCCCATAGCACCAGCCCACACATCAACGGCCCTTATCAATGGTTCGGACAGTTTTGACGAAAAATTGAAATGGACCAAAAAACGGGTCTCCGCTAGGGTGAAGTTCTCAAGACTGCCCCCAGGAGACCCGATGACCATTTTACCCGTACTGCTGACTTTGCTTCATCTTCCTCTTACCCAACAGCGCTTCTTCCTCCACCTGATGCCGCTGTGGCAGGCCATTCCTGGCCGAATCAATGCATTGAATCTCAGCCGCTACAGCGGCTGGG
>NZ_MSTI01000064.1 GCF_001949125.1 Deinococcus marmoris | reverse complement strand
GCTGATCACGACGGGAAATATTCAGGACCGTGATGGCGGGAAAATGACGCTGTGGTACGCACGGAGGCGCTTTGTGCGCCTCCGTCATGTCTGGGCCGATGGTGGTTATCTGGGCAAGCTGGTCACCTGGACGCTGGAAACACTGGGCTGGACACTGGAAATCATCAAGCGTAGTGACAGGGCCAAAGGGTTTCAGGTGCTGCCTCGCCGCTGGGTGGTGGAACGCTCATTGGCGTGGTTGACGCGCTCACGTCGGCTGAGCCGGGACTATGAAGGCCGCTGCCACACCTCCGCTTCCTGGTGCTATCTCGCCAACATTCGCTTGATGCTCCGTCGTCTTGATCCTTCTGTCGAACCTTTATAAACGCGCTCTTAGACTTTTAGACCCTTTGACCCTCTCTCACCGACTCGCGATCTTCGTCCGTTTCTCCAACTGATCGGTGAACAGCGTCAGCACGGTGGTCAGGGCCAGATACACCACGGCCACGGTGGTCAGCACTGGGATGGGCTGGAAGCTTTCCGAGCTGACGCGCGATCCGGCCAGGGTCAGTTCCAGCAGGGCGATGCTGGACGCCAGCGAGGAGTCCTTGAGCAGCGCCACGATGTTGTTGACCAGAGGCGGCACCACGATCCGTAGCGCCTGCGGCAGCACCACGGTGGTCATGGTCTGCGCGCCGCTGAGACCCAGGCTGCGGGCCGCCTCGGTCTGGCCACGCGCAATCGCCAGAATCCCGGCGCGGATCACCTCGGCGTTGTATGCGCCCACATTCAGCGACAGGGCGATCACGGCAGACCAGAACTCGTTGAGTTGCAGGTTGATGCCGATGGCCGCCAGAATGCCGGGAAGCGCGTTGTACACGAACAGAATCTGCACCAGCAGCGGCGTGCCGCGCACCAGCCAGATAAAGAAGTTGGCAGGCGCACGGACCCAGGCGTTTTCACTGGTCTTCTGAATTCCCGCGATCATGCCGATCACCAGCCCGATCAGGCCGCTGACCACCGTGAGCTGCACGGTGACGCGCGCGCCCTCGGCAAACAGATCGGCGCGCGGGCCAATCGGATCGGGCATCAGGCGCAGCACGAAGGTGATCACAAAAAACAGGGCCAGGAAGGCGGCTATTGCCCCCAGCAGCCACAGGAAAATAGACGGTCCGCCTGCTGCGGGAGGACGAAAGGCTTTCGGCGCGGTCATATGCGGCGCTCTGGCAGCAGGGGCAGACGGGGACGAGAGCTGAGTTTCATTTCGCCGATGATGCCACAGGTCACGTTCGCCGTCGTAAATTCGTTCAGGCGTGCCAGCTCTGGCAAAGCCAGCGACATCAAAAAAGCCGCACCCCCGATTGGAGGTGCAGCCTTAAAAAGTCCTGCTCTGAGAGTGCCTCGTTGGAAGAGTGCTTAGTTGGGGCGGCGGGCGGCGACGTTGGTGACGGGGGTGGTGGCCGCGCTGCGCGCACCGAACACACTTGCCAGCAGGGTCAGACCCGCCACCAGCAACCAGGCCCAGCCTGCCGTGCTGGCCGCGCCACGGGCAGCAGCTTCAGCGTTCTTGGCGGTCTGCTCGGCCTGCTTCTGAATGCGGTCCACCGACTTGTTCACTTCGGTCTGCACTTCGGTAGCCTGGGCGTTGCTCAGCCCCTGACGCTCCAGACGGGTCACGAACTGCGGGCCACTCAGGGCCTTCTTGATCGAGTCCACACGGGCCTGGGCAAAGTCACCGATGTTGGTCAGGTCCACGTCGCCCAGATCGTTGCTGGCGCGGCGCACGATGCCGGAGATCACATTGGCGCTGGCCGTCACCTGTTCCTGATCCAGGTTGGTGTTGTCGGCGATCAGCCCTTCGGCGTCGGCGGGGGTGATGCCGTTGAAGAAGCTCTGGATGCCAGGCACCTGTGCGCCGCCCACACCAGCAGCAGCGGTGGCCGTAGCAGCGGTGCCCACCAGACCGCCGATGGCGCTGGTGGCCGTGCCGACGATGCGCGAGGCGCTGTTGAAGGCAAACAGGGTGGTCAGCAGCACCAGCACGCTGCCCATGACCAGACCGGTCAGGCCCGCGTCGTCACTGGTCATGGCGGCCACACCGTCGCGGCTGGCCGGGGCGTTGGAGCGCACGGCGGTCAGACCTGCCAGATACGCGCCCACCAGCGCGGCGATGCCGGTCCAAATGGCAGCGGCAATGCCCACGCCGCTCAGGCTCAGGCCAGTCAGGGCGGTGATGACCAGACCCAGCGCGATGATGGTGAGGGTCGAGACGAGTCCAACCACCAGACCGGCGATGATGCCGCGCCAGGAAAGACGGTGGGAATTGAAGTCACGGTTTAAAGTCATAGTTGCTCCTTGCGCGCCGGATCGAGGGATATGGGTTCAATCCAGCGCCGCGCTTCCGAACCGCTGTGGTTTCGGAGAACGCCTTGCATGCCCCCAACTTAGCCGCCAGTCCGCAGAGCGTTTCCACCCCTGTGCTTAACTTGCTGCTCATATGAAAACGTTGTATGGAACAGCGAAATACTGCATTGAGAATGGTTAAAAGAATGGTCCGAAAATAGGGGATGAGTGTATGCAGCTCTCATCCCCTTTTACCTTCAGCCGTTTAGACGAAAGCGCTCAAACCTGTGATGGCGCGGCCCACCACCAGCGT
The DNA here is from genome assembly GCF_001949125.1 of Deinococcus marmoris. Taxonomy (GTDB): domain Bacteria; phylum Deinococcota; class Deinococci; order Deinococcales; family Deinococcaceae; genus Deinococcus; species Deinococcus marmoris_A. The sequence continues at coordinate 13,393 of NZ_MSTI01000064.1, read as the reverse complement.
GTTGATCTCGTTGGTGCCCTCGTAGGAGTAGATGGCCTCGGTGTCGGCGAAGTGCTTGGCGACGCCGTATTCCAGCAGGATGCCGTTGCCGCCGAAGGTTTCGCGGGCAAAGGCCACCGTTTCGCGGCAGCGGGCCGCCGTGAAGACCTTGGCCAGCGCGGCGTGTTCGTCCTTCATGTCGCCGCCGTCGGCCATGTGGCTCAGGCGCAGGCACAGCGCGAACATGCTGGTCACGTTGCCCAGCATATGCACCAGATGGTTCTGGATGAGCTGGAACTCGCCGATGCGCTTGCCGAACTGCTCGCGCTCCTGGCTGTATTTCACGGCCAGTTCATACGCGCCCATCGCGCAGCCCACGCCCTGCCACGCCACGCCCGCACGGGTCAGCTTGAGGACTTCCGCCGTGGTGCGCCAGCCCTGCACGTTCTGGAGGCGGTCACTGTCCGGCACGCGGCAGTCGTCCAGGGTGATCAGCCCGTTTTCCACGATTCGCAGGGCGATCTTGCCCTCGATCTTCTCGACGCTGTACCCCGGCGTTCCGGCGCGCACGATGAAGCCGCGCACCTCCTGGGTGTCCACGTCGCGCGCCCACACCACGGTCATGTCGCTGAAGGTGGAGTTGCCGATCCACTTTTTCTGGCCGCGCAGGGTCCAGCCGTCCCCGTCGCGCTTGCAGGTGGTCCGCATGCCCTGGCTGACCTGCGAGCCGCCTTCCGGTTCGGTCAGGCCGAACGCGCCGATGGCCTCGAAGTCCATCATCTTCGGGAGCCACTCCGCCTTCTGCTCGTCGCTGCCACCCAGCGCGACGCTGGCGAAAGCCAGACCCGCGTGGACGCCAAAGAAGACAGCCGTGGACACGTCCACCTTGCAGCCTTCCAGCGTGATCAGGCCCTCAATGACGGTGGCGTTGGGCTTGCGGCTGCCGTCCTCGTTCCAGATTTTGCGAAGCAGATCCAGCTTGCGCAGTTCGGGGATGATCTGCTGCGGGAATTCGTCGCGGCTCCAGTGTTCGTTCATGATGGGAGCCACATGGTCGTGCATGAACTTGCGCGTCACCATCGCCACCTCGCGCTCCTCGCCGGTCAGGGTGTCCATCTGGCCGTAGAAGTCGCCGTTGGCCTCGGGCAGTTCCTTCGCCTTGTCCTCTTTGCCGCCTGCCAGCATGCGCGTCAGTTGCTTGAGCTGGCCATCGCTCATGCCGGAAGCGGCGTTCAGCAGGGCAGGCAGGTCCACCTTCTGGCTCAGGCGGCCCAGGGCGTCCATGTCGATCTGCGCGAGCAGGGCCATCGGATTGGGAGCAGATTTGGTCATACATCTTTGTACCGCGTTCAGCATTTTCCGACAGGGTGAAAGCGCCCAGCCCCATGTTTACCGATTCTTTAGGGCCTGTGGACTTCTTTAGGGCTTGTGGACGAAACGAGCGGGGAAAACAGAGCCAGCGGGTAAGATGGACCCATGACCGCCTCTGCCGAGCGGCCCACCCGCCCGCTGGCCACCAAGCCCGGCGGGTATGTGGAGCTGGCGCGCTATTCCAGCCTGTCCCGTTTCTGGGCGCTGCTGGGGGGCGCTGTGCGGGCCACACGCAGCGTCAGCACCGTGCGCGGTGACCCGCCGGAGGTCTGCCGCCGCCGCATCACCGGGTATACGTTGCCCAACGCCTCCATTTTTCTGGACACCTCCCGGTTGCTCAAGGAACTGGAGGACGGCTTTGAGCCGCACCCGGCGCTGGTGGACCTGCTGTCGGGCGATCCCTTCCCGCTGCGCGCCGAACTGAACGCCCATTTTGAATTGCGCGCCGATTTTGTGATCGCCTTCACTGCCCGCCGTGACCTGATCGCCCGCCCCGAATTCCGTTTCACCCCCATCGTGCAGGGCCTGAGCAGCCTGCCGGACGGCCTGCCGCTGGACGCTAGGCGGCTGGGGCGGGATGAACTGCATCTGCTGTTGCAGCGGGCCTGCGGGGTAGCCTGATCATCTCCGGCCATTCGACAGTCTGACCCTCTTTATCTCTGCGGCAACGGCGGCAATTCTGGCGACTCGGCCCACAGCCGCAGCGCAGCCTCTGCCTTTGCTCCCAGACGCGTGCGGGTGTAGGTCAGCAGATCAGCAGTGGTCACGGGCTGAGACGAGAACCCAGAGACCCAGCCGCGCAAGTACGCCTTGAAAGCCGTGTCGTCCACGGTCACACGAACGGCTTGCAGGGCCAGCGCACCCCGGATATACGCGGTGGTTTCGAACAGTTGAGATTCGGTGGTGGCAACGAGCGGACGGGTCTGGCTGCGGCCCACGCGGGCGTACCAGCCGCGCACCATGTCATCCCCGGTCTCGCCCTGCGCCTGCGCCCACAGCAGTTCGGCGTAGGTGGCAAAGCCCTCGTTGAGCCAGACCCCGGACCAGTCGGCCAGGGTCACGCGGTCCCCGAACCACTGGTGGGCGGTTTCGTGGACCAGCACACGCACGTTGCTGGACGTGACCGGCATGGTGGACAGCGTGGCGGTTTCCAGCGCCGGAATGCGCGGCGTGACGATGGCCGAACCGTAAGCACTGAACGGGTACGGCCCGAACCAGTCGGCCAGCACCTTCAGAATCTCGCCCGTGGAGACGTAGGCATCACGCGTATCCGCCGGGACACCGACGGGGAAGTAGTCGCGCCGGATCACGTCTGCGCCGCCCTCCCCCACCGGCACGGCGGCGGAATCTACCCGCTCGAAGCGGTTGACATGGATCGCCAGCGTGTAGGTGGGAATCGGCTGCGCCTGCTCGAAGGTGAAGGTGCGGCCCCCGTTCGGCGCAGCGACCTCGGAACGCTGCACGCCGCTGGCCGCCGCCGTGTATCCGGCGGGAACGGTGATGCGGGTGGTGAAGGTGGCCGGGTCAGACGGGTGATCGTTGACGGGTAAAAAGGTGCGCGTGCCGTCCGGTTCGCTGAGGGTGAAGTTTGCGCCGACGCGCCCGCCCAGTGCCGGGACCGCCTGCCAGCCCACGTTGATCGGCAGGTCCGGGTCAGGCCGCACCCCCACCTGTCCGGCGAAGCGCACCGTGACTTCGGCCTTCGTGCCGGGAAGCAGCGACTGGGGCGGTTCGACAATCAGCTTGCCCACGGTTTGATCATGACGGTAAGGGGCGGGTAGGCCGTTCCAGCGCACCTCCAGCACCTGCGGCCCCAGAAAATCCAGGCTCAGCACGGGCAGCGGCTGGGTAGAGGTCACCGTCAGCACCACTGTGCCGCGCAATTCGGAGGTGCCAGGGCGGTCCACGGTCAGGTCCAGATCGTAATTCAGCACGTCCAGCCCGGCCTGTCCCAGCGCCGGAAAGATCGAGTCTCCAATCGGCGCTGCCGCGACTGAAGCCGAGGGCGGCGGCAGCGTGGGGATAACGGCAGGAATGACTGTCTGTGCCTGAGCGCCAGCCAGCAAGGCCAGAGCCAGCAGACTGGAAAGCCTCCAGGACGATCTGACCGTGGTGTAAGTCATGCTTCCCGACTTCAGCCTAAATCGGGTAATAGGCGCGCGGCTGGCCTTTCACAAAGTCGCGGGTGGGCACCCAGATCAGGGGGTTGCGCTCCTCGATCTCGGGCGGGGGACCGTAGCGGACCAGCATCTCCACCTCTTCAAACGGCACCCAGCGGATGCCCACCACTTCCGGGTCGGTGGGGTTCAGCTCGCCCGAGAACGTGGCGGTAAAACGCCCGAAGTTGGCGTAACACTCGTTGCGGGTACCGGTCAGCAACTCGCCTTCCAGCAGGCTCAGGAAGACCAGATCGGTGACGGTCAGACCGGTTTCCACCAGCACCTGGCGCACGGCGGCGTCACCCAGGGTTTCGCCGGGATGCGCCTTACCGCCGGGCAGGCCGTAGAAGATGCTGCCGTCGTCCATACGTTCCTCGACCAGCAGCAGCTTGCCGTCCTGGACCAGATACACATGCGCGGCGCGCTTGACGGGCAGGGTGCGCGACAGGTGGCTCATGGGCGGACCGGGGCGAAGGGGCGGTGGGGAGGCAGCAGACGGGTCATGTGGGCCGCAGTCTAGCGGAGTTTGCCGCGTCATACGGACTCCGATTGAGAGGTGGTGGAAACACCTGGAAATCCGAACGGGAGGAATAGCGTCCTCATGGGCGTCTGTTCATGACGACAGACTCGCAGAGCTGCGCCGCAGAGGAAGAGCGTCCTCTCTTCGAGCTGTACCAGTCATGGGCGTCTGTTCATGACGAGAGTGAGCAGGAGAAAAGCGGGTTCCGGGCATGGAGTGCGGGAGTCGGCGCTGTCCCAAATCCTGCACGGAATAGACGGAATCCGCGTGAGGCGGGTCTCAAGGAATTGTCTAGGCACGAAGCATTACGGTCCTCCTGGCCTGCTTTGGGCCACAATGGGCGGCAATGACAGCAGACGGCGGGAACAACGAACAGTGGGCGCAGACCGCCATGTTCACCGCCTCGGAGGTGGAGACGCAGACTGGCGTGCCCGCCGCGACGTTGCGGCAGTGGGAGCGGCGTTACGGCTTTCCGCGCCCGGTTCGCAATGCCAGTGGCTACCGGCTGTACTCGCCGGGCGACGTGCGCGAGATCGGCATCATGCTGGAGCATCAGCGGCGCGGCGTCAGCGCCAGACTGGCGGCGGAATTGACCCTGCGCGGCGTACCCGTGGGCCATGCCGGGAAGCAGCAGCCCACGCCCGAGCCGCAGCCTACGCCCGCCCGCGCCCCGGTCCAGACATCGGAACTGGCCCACGCGCTGGCACAGGCGCTGATCGCCGCCGACAACACGCGGGCCGGGGACCTGCTGGCCGAGGCCCACGCCCAGTTGCCCGTGGAAGACGTCATGACGCATGTAATGTCCCCGGCCCTGGTGGAGATCGGTGCGCTGTGGGCGGGCGGCGAGATCACCATCGCCCACGAGCGCGCCGCCAGCCATTACCTGCGCTCACGGCTGTCGGCCCTGATGGACATTGCGGGGAGTGAGGAAGGCCAGGGCGGCAGCTTCGGCCCGCTGGTGGTGGCCGCCTGCGCGCCGGGCGAGCAGCACGAACTGGGTCTGATGATGCTCACGCTGGCCCTGCGCCGCCGGGGGGTGCGGGTGGCCTACCTGGGCGCGAACGTGCCGCTGGGTGACCTGACCACCTTCGCCCATGAGCGGCAGGCGCAGGCCATCCTGCTGGGGGTCAACGGCGAATGGGCCTTGCAGGGCTGGGTGGCCGGGGACTGGAACGGCGAGCGCTGGGTGCCGGACTCCTCTTCGGCAGAGGGCGCGCCAGCACGCGGGGCGGGAAGGGGGCGGATGCTGAACGGCGCAGGCAATGCCCTGGCTCCGGCGTCCAGCAGACCCATCCTGCAACGGCTGGGGCTGCCGGTTTTTCTGGGCGGCGCGCTGATGAACGCCCGGCCCGAACTGGCCGCCGAACTGGGCGGCATCTATGCTGGACCCGACGCCACGGCGGCCACATCCATTATTTCCGAGGCGCTGAACCACGCCTCGCAGGCTGTGCCGGAATCAGGCCGGAAATCCAGGCCAGACCAGAACCCAAAATCAGGCCAGAACCTAAAATCAGACCAGGAAGGAGAACAACCATGAAGATACTCGTGACCGGGGGAACCGGATTCGTCGGGCAGGCCGTCGTGAAGGAACTCGTCTCGCGCGGCCATCAGGTCTGGGCGGGCAGCCGCGAGGGCAAGCAGGGCGGCGCGGGCCAGGCCATCCGGGCAGACGTGACCGATCCCGCCAGCGTGCTGGACGCCGTGGCGAAAGTGGACCCCGAAGCCGTGGTTCATCTGGTGGGCATCATTGCCGAGAAGGGCGCACAGACCTTTCAGGCGGTGCATGTGGAGGGCACGCGGCATGTGCTGGCCGCCGTGCCACGCGGCGCACGCTATGTCCATATGAGTGCGCTGGGGGCCGACGTGAACAGCGCCAGCGGCTACAGCGCCAGCAAGGGCCGCGCCGAAGCACTGGTCAAGAGCAGTGGCCTGCGCTACACCATCTTTGAACCCAGCCTGATCTTCGGCCTGGGCGACGACTTTTTTGGGCGGGTGCTGCGGGAACTGGTCAGCGTGGCCCCCATCGTGCCGCAGATCGGCGACGGCACCTTTCCCTTCCGGCCCGTCAGCGTGCAGGACGTGGCGCAGGCGTTCGCCGGGGCCGCCGAATCCGAAACCGGCCTGAACGAGACCTACGCCCTGACCGGCCCCGAGGAATACACCTTCCGGCAGTTGCTGGAGCTGGAACTGGGCGCACTGGGCAAGAAAAAGCCCATCGTGCCGGTGCCGATCATGCTAATGAATCTGGCCGTGCCGATGATGAACCTGCTGCCCAACCCGCCGATCACCAAAGACCAGTACGCCATGCTCAAGGAGGGCAACACCGCCCCCAATGAACCGGCGAAAACGGTCTTTGACCTGCCGATGTTGAAGCTGCCCGATCATCTGCCGCAGATCGTGGCGGCGGCGAAAAAATAGGTGGGATCGGGGGAAACGTCGTCATCTGTGCGCTTTCCCCGAGGTCTCTGAGCCTTCCCCATCAAAGGTGATCCCCATGCAGTGGGGGTGGTGTACCCCCAGAGCGCCCTTCGACCCCCTCGTTCCGACTGTTCACTGCCCCTTTTCAGCGCATAGCATGACAGGCAGATGATCGATCCCGCCGCGCCCCCGAACGACGTTCCGAATCTGGGCCGACACGTTCAAGCTCTGTCCTCCGAAGCCCTTCAATCCGGCCCCGCCACCGTCACCGAATACCCCGTCGGCTTTACCGGCACGGCAGGCGAGTATTTCCGGCTGTGGATCGTGAACATCGCGCTGACCTTCGTGACGCTGGGGCTGTACCTGCCGTGGGCGCGCGTTCGCAACCGACAGTATTTTTACGGGCATACCTGGGTGGACGGCCAGAACTTCGAATACCGCGCCAATCCAGCGGCGCTGCTGCGCGGTTACCTGATCGTGGCGGCGCTGTTCGTGGCCTACGCGGTTTCGGGGCAATTCGAGCGGACGAAGTGGGTGGCGGTGGTGCTGGCGCTGGTCTACGCCGCCGCCTATCCGCTGCTGGTGCGCCAGTCCATGCGCTTTCAGGCGGTCAACACGGTTCACCGGGGCCTGCGCTTCCGCTTTCACGGCACGTCGGGCGGGGCTTACGTGGCCTACATGCTGGCAAACTTCGTGGCAAGCATTTCCTTTGGGCTGGCACTGCCGTGGGCGTGGTACATGCAGCGGCGCTATCAGGTGGACGGTCTGGCCTACGGCTCGGCGCGTGCCACGTTCCGGGGCGATGTCGGCCCCTTTTACCTGATCGGCCTGACCGCGCTGGGGCTGACCATCGCGGGCGGCATGGTGATCGGCATCCCGCTGGTGGCGCTGGCCGCCACGCTGCTGGGCGGTTTCGATTTTGCCGACATCGACCTCGCGAATCTGGCGGCCTCCGCACCCTTTCTGGCGGCGGCAGCGGCTGGCTATCTGGCAGTGCTGGTCCTGTACGTGGTGGGCTGGCAGTACGTGCGCGGCGCGACGATGGTCTACGTCCTGAACAACATGGAACTGGGCGGCGTGGTGAGAACGCGGGCGACATTCAGCCCCTGGCGGCTGGTGTGGATCAGCGTGACCAACAGCGCCGCGCGGGTGCTGACATTGGGGCTGGCCTCGCCGTGGGCGGCGGTGCGCCAGAACCGCTATGTGCTGGGCGGCCTGACCGTGCGCGCCATCGCCTCGCTGGACGACTTTGCGGCGGGGGTGGGCGGCGAAACCTCGGCGTTTGGCGAGGCAGCCACCGAACTGCTGGACATTCAGGTGGGCTTCTAGCAATGGCAGAGCAGCATGGACCGATCATTCTGGAGGGCGTGTACTTCGATGGCCGCAGCAGCCGCGATCAGCCCGCGACATTGACCGTGGACGCGCAGACGGCGTCGCTGAGTGTGTCCGCGAGCGCCGGTCTGGGCCTTCCTGGCACGCTGCCTTTCGCGCAGAGCTGGCCCGCGCGGACGCTGGGCGTGGAGGCCCCGATTCCTGGCGTGCGGCGTGCCATCACCTTCCCCGGTGCAGGCCGTTTCGAGACCCGCGACGACGCGGGCGTGAGCGCCTGGGAACGCGCCACTGGACGCAACCGCGCCCTGAGCGGCGTGCGCGCCCTGGAATCGCGCTGGTGGGCGGCGCTGACCGCGCTGGGGGTTTCGTTGGCCGCGCTGGCGCTGTTCGTCGTCTACGGCATTCCGGCGGTGGCGCGGCAGGCCGCCCTCGCCACGCCCAGAAGTGTGCTGGCCACCTTTGACCGCGAAACCATCGGCGTGCTGGAAAACGGCGATTACTTTGGGCCATCTAAACTCAGTGCGGCGCGGCAGAAGCAACTGAAGGCCGAGTTCCGTAAGGTGGCGGCTTGGGCGGGGGGCGGCTACCCCTACCGCCTGCTGCTGCGCGACGGCGAGGCGGGCGGCGCGAGCGAACTGGGCGCGAACGCCTTCGCCCTGCCCGGCGGCACGGTGGTCATAACCGATCAACTGGTGGCGCTGGCAGAAAGTGACCGCGAATTGATGGGCGTGCTGGCCCACGAAACCGGGCATGTGACCAACCGGCACGGATTGGCGGGCGTGTATCAGGCGCTGGGGCTGACGCTGGTGACCACCGTGATCACGGGCGATCTGATCAGCGCGGGCACGTTCGCGGCGGCGGTTCCGGCGGCCCTGCTCAGCGGCGGCTACTCGCGCGCGGCGGAAACCCAGGCGGACGAGGCTTCGGGCCGGTACATGCTCAGAACCTACGGCACCACGCACCCCCTGCAAACCATGCTGGCCCGGCTGGAAAAGGACGACGCGAAGGATTCGCAGACTTCAACGAAGAAGTCCGGCCCGTCCATTTTCGATCTGCTCAGCACCCATCCGGGCACGTCAGACCGCATCGCGCACCTGAAACGGATTGAGGCAGAGGGCAAACCCGCGACGAAACGCTAGCCTCCTCGTATGAAGTTTGCTGTTCTGTCCACCAGCCTGGACCCCGAGAGCCGCAGCGCGTGGCTGTGTACGCTGGCCGCGCGGCAGCTCCGTGAGGCGGGCCACACGGTCACCCATCTGGACCTGCGCGAGACGCCGCTGCCTCCGTTTGACAACTTAACCTGTTACGCCCACCCCAACGCGGACCTGTACCACCGCACCATTCTGGAGGCGGACGGCGTGTTGCTGGGCGTTCCGGTCTACAACTGGGGGCTGGGGTCCGGCGCACGGACGCTGGTGGAACTGACGGGCAGCAGCGACGCGGAGCGCAATCTGCACGGCGCGTGGTTCGACAAGCCCGTCACTTTTCTGGTGTCCGGCGGACTGGACCACGGCTATCTCAGCCACGGGGCCTTTGCACTTGGTTTGATGTACGACTTCCGCTGCGTCATCAACCCGCATTTCGTCTACGCCACCTCGGCCCACTGGGACGCGCCGGAGGTGCCGGGGAAATGGCTGGCTGGGCGACTTGCGCGCACGGTCAGCCGCACCATTGACCTCTCCGAGCGCCTGCGCGGGCGCGAGTATCAGAGCGTGTGGGAGATTTGACCGCTTCCACACTTGAAAAACCGCGCATCGTCACCGAGCATCCCGACTTCTACATCGTCCACAAGCCCGCGCTGTGGCTGACGCACCGGGTTCACCGTGGTGGACGCGTGGAGGTGCCGGATGTGCTGGGCTGGATGCAGCGCGAAACCGGGGAGCCGGACCTCTCGCCCCCGCACCGCCTGGACCGCGAAACCAGCGGCCTGCTGGTCCTGTCGCGCGACACCGATGCCGCCCGGCGCTTTTTCACGCTGTTCAAGACGCATCTGGTGGGCAAGTCTTACCTGGCCATCGTGCGCGGCACGCCGGACTGGGAGCGCCGCACACTGGACGCCCCGCTGGGCGATCTGGGCCTGGGCGCGGCCAACCGGGTTTTGATGCGGCAGGCGGTGGTCCCCAACGGACGCCCCGCCATCACCGATTTCCGCATGCTGGAAAAACGAAATGGACATGCGCTGATTGAGGCGCATCCGCGTTCGGGCCGCCTGCACCAGATTCGGGCGCACCTGTTCCATCTGGGGTTGCCGATGGTGGGCGACAAGATTTACGGCCCGGAGCGGGATGCCTTCGTGGAATTCATCGAAACCGGGCAGACCCCCGAACTCACGGCCCGTCTGGGCCTGGAGCGTCAGGCGCTGCACGCCGCCCGCATCGCCTTTCCGTGGGCTGGGGCGCAGATGGTGGCCGAGGCCGAATTGCCGGGAGACATGGCGGGATTCTGGGCTGCACTCGAACCGGAAGTGTAATTTTCCCGCCCTTGCAATCCTGTTCAATCCGAGTAAATTGATCGGGTATGGGATTTCCCACAGGGGAGCAGGGATGAACGAACGGACGCTGGATCAGTTGACTCCCGGTGAACAAGCGCATGTGGTGGGGCTGGACCCGGCCCATCCGCTGCGCCGCCGCCTGCTGGAACTGGGCTTCGTGCGCGGCGCTCCGGTGACGGTGGTGCGCCGTGCCCCGATGGGTGACCCCTTCGAGGTGCGCGTCAACGGCACCGATCTGGCCCTGCGCGCCGCCGATCTGCACGGCATCCGGGTGCGGCAATGACGGCGGTTCTGCCTCCCCCCAGCGTCCACATTCCCGATGAGGCCGCCTGCATTGCCACCCTGGGCCGCCTCAAGAAGGCCAGCGAACCCAGAGTCGTGGTGGTGGGCAACCCCAACGTGGGCAAGACCACGCTGATCAACGCGGTGGCCGGAACGCGCCTGAAGGTGGGCAACTGGTCCGGCGTGACCATTGAAAAGCGCGAGGCGAAACTGGAATACGCGGGGCGCGCGGTGCATCTGCTGGACCTGCCCGGCGCGTATTCCCTCAGCCCGCACACCCCTGAAGAACTGATTGCCCGCACCGCCCTGCTGGACGAGGCCCCCGATGCCGTACTCAACGTGCTGGACGCCGGGAATCTGGAACGCAACCTCTACCTGACGTTGCAACTGCTGGACTTCCGGCTGCCGGTGGCGGTGGCGCTGAATCTGGTGGACGAGGCGAAGAATAAGGGCATGACCGTGGACGCTGCCGCGCTGTCCCGTGCGCTGGGGGTGCCCGTCACGCAGACGGTGGCAAGCCGGAGCCAGGGCACTGCCGAATTGATGGGCGACGTGCTGAAGGGCGCGACGCTGGGCATTGCGGTTCGGTATCCGCCCGCCATTGAGGCTGCCGCCAATGACCTGACCGCCCGCATGGTCAACGTGCCCACCCTGCCGCCGCACGCCCACCGCTATCTGGCCCTCGCACTGCTGGAAGGCGATCCCAGCGTGCGCGGACGACTGGCGGCCACCGGGCACACCGCGCTGCTGGACGCCGCAGATGCCCATCTGGCGGCGCTGGAAACGGAGGGCGTGGACGCATTGATCGAGATTGCCGAGGCCCGCTACGCCCGCGCGGGTGATCTGGCGCGGGTGGCTGTTCCACAGGCGGAGGCGCGGCGCACCCTCAGCGAGAAGTTGGACCGACTGGCGCTGCACCCCGTCCTGGGCATCCCGATTTTCCTGGCGCTGGTGCTGCTGGTCTTCCGGCTGACCTTCAGCGTGGCCTCGCCCTTCGTGGACCTGATCGGCGGGCCGCTCCAGACCATCATCGGTGGCTGGGCGGCGGCGGCGCTGGCGTGGTTCCCGCTGGGACGCGATCTGGTGGTGGGCGCGATCATTCCAGGGGTGGGCACGGTCCTGAGCTTCCTGCCCACGCTGCTGATTCTTTACCTCGCCATGAGCTTTCTGGAGGACAGCGGTTACATGGCCCGCGCCGCCTTTCTGATGGACCGCGCCATGCGGAGTATCGGGCTGGACGGGCGCTCGTTCATTCCGCTGATCCTGGGCTTTGGCTGCAACGTTCCGGCCATTTACGCTACCCGCGCGCTGGAGCGGCGCAGTGACCGCGTGCTGGTCAGCATGATCCTGCCCTTCATGAGCTGTTCGGCACGGCTGCCCGTGTACGTGGTGTTCGCCGCCGCTCTGTTTCCGCGCTCGGGAAGCTGGCTGGTCTGGAGCATGTATGTGCTGGGCATGGCCGTGGCCTTTTTCTTCGCCCTCATCCTGCGCCGCACCACCCTGCCCGCCGAGGGCGGCGGCGTGCTGCTGGAGCTGCCGCCGTACCGTTTCCCCGCCTGGAAGGTGCTGTGGAAGCACGCCTCGCGCCGCACCGCCTCGTTTGCCCGCCGCGCCCGCACCACGGTGATGGGGACGGTGGCGGTGGTCTGGCTGCTGCTGGCGCTACCCGCCGTTTCGGGGCAGAAGTTCGCCACGGTGCCGCCGCAGGACAGCCTGTTCGGCACGGTCAGCCGCGCGATAGCGCCGATCTTTGCGCCGCTGGGCTTCGGGGACTGGCAGGCCACCGGGGCGCTGATCCCCGGTTTTGTCGCCAAGGAAGTCGTGGTGGGAACGCTGGGTCAGATTTACCTGGGCGAGATCGCCGCCAACCCCGAACCGTTGGGTGTGCTGGACGGCATCACGCAGACCGCCGTTGCTACCTGGGACACCATCAAGGCCAGCGTTTCTGCGCTGCCCACCGTGCTGGCGCTGCCCAGCCTGAGCGCAGACGCCTCCGCTGAAACGAAAACTCCGCTGGCAACGGCCCTGGCAAAGGCATTTACCCCAGCCTCCGCACTGGCCTATCTGGTCTTCGTGTTGCTGTACACGCCCTGCATTGCCACGGTGGGCGCGATGGCGCAGGAGCATGGGCGGCGGCTGGCCTGGATGACCGTGGGCTGGCAGATGCTCACCGCCTGGGTGGTGGCCTTCGCCGTGTACCAAGTTGCCGTGAGGCTGCTGTAGTGGCTCCCCTGGCCGTCATTCTGCGCGCCGTGGCTGGAGAGCCGCGCACACCTTCAGAGCTGGCGCGTGATCTGGGCAGTTCCGAAGCCGCCCTGAGCGGCATGCTGCGAACCCTCCAAACCGGGGGCTACGTGCAGGAAGCCATGCCCGCCGCCGACGGCTGCTCCTGCGGCCCCTGCGCCCTGAAAAGCATGTGCCGGAATGCGGACGGCGAGAGTGCGCCGATGTCACTGCTCAAGCTGACGGCGCGGGGCGAGGCGTATCTGGGCCGGATGGGCGGCTAACAGGCTTACCTGACATCTTGCAGTTTAGACAATGAGGGCAGGGGATGCGTGCTGGAAGGCATCGAGCGCGTCTAGCTCCAATTGAAGCGCACGACGATGCACGTCGGGGACGAACGAGAACCTCACGGTTCTCGCCAGGTCGCCCCAGTCAGGCCATATGCCCGGCAGGCGAAGAGGGAGGTCAAGGTCCTGGAGATGACAGAGCAGGAAGGCCAAGCCGGAGAGGCACCACCAGCGCAAGACACCCTGTTTGCTGTGCTGCGCAAAGCGTTCAAGTCCGAAGCGGCCCTTGATCGTTTTGAAAAAGGCTTCGATTCGCCAGCGGCGTTTCCCT
>NZ_MSTI01000071.1 GCF_001949125.1 Deinococcus marmoris | reverse complement strand
GTGTTTCGCGATGCCAAGCAGTTCGCAGGGCTGACCACATGCCAGCTCCGCAAGACGCAGGCTCTGGAAAATCACTGGAATGCTGCGTTCTTTGCACTCAGTCTGGGCCGGGCTGAAATGCTCCTGGAGGCCAGCGGCCTCCAGGGTCGCCCGGTCACTTCGCTGGTGTTTTCCTACGAGGACATCAAGCGGCGGGCCTTCAATCGACTGTTTGCGTGGCGAATACTGAGCAATCTCGGTCTTCAGGCGAGATTTGCTGAATTGGAAAAACATCCATCCAGGCCGCTGGATCTGGGAGTCAAAGCAGCTTAGAGCTGGTCAAAACTGTCCGAACCATTGATCAGAGGCTCTTGCGCCTCTTGAAGTGTGCTTGATCGGGGGCGTCGTCGCCGCGCCGATCTATTTCTTGATCCGAACCTCGGTCTGCTGGCATGTCCACCTCCCTTTCCACGTTCCACTGTGCCGCATGGACAGGCGCGGCGGCATCCGTACAATGGCGTGGCAATGGGCGAGACAGTGGCTTAGCGTGGCCCATCACAGACGCGTCACGCCGCACTCCTATACTCGGTCTCATGAAGCGATTTGCCCTCCTCTCCCTGGCGTTCCTGCTGGGAGGAACCCAGACCACCCAGGCCCAGACGCCCACACGCACGGTCAACATCGGCCTGGGCTACAACCCGGACGTGCAGTTCACGCCCTTTTACGTGGCCGACAAGCTGGGCTACTTTGCCGCCGAGGGCCTGAAGGTCAACTACCAGCACGGCTACGTGACCCAACTGCTGCCGCTGCTGCTGCAAGGCAAGCTGGACTTCGTGGTGGGCGATCCCGAGGACGCCATCTTTGCGCGCAATCAGGGCGCGGACGTGAAGTACATCATGACCATGTATCAGAAGAATCCGGTGACGGTCTTCAGCCTCAAGCCACTGGACGGGATTGCCAGCTTAAAGGGCAAGACAGTGGGCATTCCCGGCCCCTACGGCAGCACCTATCACGCCATCCAGGCCGTACTGGACAGCGCCAAGCTAAAAGAGGGCAAGGACATCAAACTCGCCACCATCGGCTTCACGCAGCAGGACGCGGTGCGGGCCGGGCGGGTGGACGCCGCTGTGGGGTACATCAACAACGACGTGGTGTTGCTGGAGCAGTCGGTGGGCAAGAAGGTCTACACTCTCGACATTTCCGCCGCGTACCCGATGGTGGGCGTGGGCCTGATCGCCTCCGGCAAGTCGCTAACGGGTGATCTGGCCGCCAAAGTGGTGCGGGCCAGCCAGCGCGGCCTGAAATTCACGGTGGCGGACCCCGCCCGCGCCTTCAAACTGGCCCAGCCCGTGTTCGGCAAGGCGGGGACGCTGGAGATCCTCAAGGCCAGCACGCCGCTGATGACCAGTGCCTACACGCAGGCCAACGGCATCGGCGCAAGCAATCCCGATGCCTGGACGAAAGCGGTGGCTGTCCTGGTCAAGCAGGGGAATCTGCCGGCTGGAGCGAAGGCGACGGACTATTACAGCAACGGGTTTATCAGCAAGACCTTGAAGTAGCGCGGGGCAAAGGAAGAGGCCGGAAGCAATATGCGTTCCGGCCTCTCCCCTTTTCCCGATTTCAATCCGCCGCGTCGGCCTGCGAATACTGGAGGCGGTGCAGGCGGGCGTAGTAACCGCCCTGCTCCAGCAGTTCGCTGTGGCTGCCCTGCTCCACCACGCGGCCCTTCTTCATCACCACGATCCGGTCACAGTGTTCGATGGTACTGAGGCGGTGGGCGATGATCACGCTGGTGCGCCCATACATCACCTTGATCAGCGCCTGCTGAATCCGAAGCTCTGTTTCGGTGTCCACGTTGGCGGTGGCCTCGTCCAGCACCAGCAGAATGTCCGGGTTCTGGATCAGCGCGCGGGCGAAGGCCAGCAGTTGCTTTTGCCCGGTGGACAGCGTTGCGCCACGCTCGCGCACCTCGGTCTGGTAGCCGTTTTCCAGCGACAGGATGTAGTCGTGGACCCCCACGTACTTGCAGGCTTCCACCACACGCTCGTGAGGGATTTCCTCATTGTTCAGGGTCAGGTTGCTCTCGATGGTCCCGGCGAACAGGAACACCTCCTGCAAGACCACCCCCACATGCTTGCGGAGGTCGTGCTGCGCCAGATCGCGCACGTTCTCGCCGTCCACCTTGACCGCGCCGCGCTGCACGTCGTAAAAGCGGCTGACCAGGGCCGTCACGCTGGTCTTGCCTGCGCCCGTCGCGCCCACCAGGGCCACACTCTCGCCCGGCTGGATGTGCAGATCGATGCCGCGCAGAATCCAGCGGCTGTCGCTGTCGGGCGTCTCGGCGGTGACGGTCTGATCGTAGGCAAACCACACCTGCTCGAAATCAACCCGGCCCTCGAAGTTCGGCAGCGTCTTGGCGTCCGGCTTGTCGGCAATTTCTTCTTCCGTGTCCAGCACGCCGAAGATGCGCTCGCTGGAGGCCATCGCCGCTTGCAGGGTGTTGAATACGTCGGCCAGATCCTGAATCGGCTGGAACAGTTGCTGCGACAGTTGGATAAAGGCGAACAGCGTGCCCACCGTGATCGCCCCGGCCACCACGCCCGTCTGCAAAGCCCCGTTGGCATCCACGTTCACACCCAGAATCTGGCGCGAGGCGAAGAACAGAATCAGCGCCACGGCCACCTGTCCCAGCACCGCCACCACAGGCATGAACAGCGAGAACCAGTGGACGCTGTTCTCATTGGCGGTCAGCAGGGCGCGGTTGCTGTGGTCAAAATCCAGCGCGCTACGGCGTTCGCGCCCGAACAGTTGCACGGTCAGCATCCCGGTGATGTTCTCGTTGAGCTTGCTGTTCACGGTGGCCTGGTGGGTGCGGGTATCGCGGAAGGCGTCGCGCAACTTGGTGCGGAAGAAGTTGGTGGCGAAGTACAGCACCGGAAGCACTGTGAAGCTGATCAGCGCCAGCCGCCAGTTGACCGACAGCATGATGACCACGTACACCACGATGATAAAGCTGCTCTGAATCAGGCTGACCAGACCGTTGGTGATGAACTGGTTGATGGCGTCCACATCGCTGGTGACGCGGGTGATCAGGCGGCCCACCGGGTTCTGATCGAAGTAGGACAGTTGCAGGCGTTGCAGCTTGCTGAACACGTCGGCGCGGATGTCGCGCAGGACGTTCTGGCCCAGGTAGCCGATGGCGAGAGCGAAGGCGTATTGCAGGCCAAATTGCAGCACCTTGAGGCCCGCAAACAGCAGCGCCGTCATGGTCAGGCCCCGGTACAGCGCGTCCACATTGCCGCCGCGTTGCAGGGCCAGCGGCGTCAGGAAACTGTCGATGGCGTGGCGCTGGATCAGCGCGAACACCGGGGAGGCCAGCGAGATCAGCAGCGCCAGCACGATGCCGCCGATCACCAGCTTCAGGTAAGGCTGAACGTAGCGCAGCACGCGCCGCGTGAGTTGGGCGTCGAATTCCTTCTTGTAGCTGTCGTCGGGAGCGGTCACTTCAGCACCTCCTGACGGGTCTGGGTTTGCGTGGGCTGGGTCTGGGTCGCCTGGGTTTGCGTAGCCTGAGCGTCGCGGATGGCTTCCCGGCGCGCGGCCAGACGGTCCGCCGCCGCTTCGGGATCACCGATGGCGTCGTCTTCCTCGTCCAGATCGCTGGCCAGACGTTGCAGGCGTTCCAGCTCGGCGTAATGGCCGTTCAATTCCAGCAGCTCGTCGTGGCTGCCCTGCTCGGTCACGCGGCCTTCCTCCAGCACCACGATCTTGTCGGCGTGGCGCAACGTGCTGACGCGGTGGGCGATCAGGATCACGGTGCGGCCCTGACTGACCTCGCGCAGACCGTCCAGAATCTTGCGCTCGGTCTCGGTGTCCACCGCCGAGAGGCTGTCGTCCAGAATTAAAATGGCCGGTTCGCGCACGATGGCCCGCGCAATCGCCGTGCGCTGGCGCTGGCCGCCCGACAACGTTACGCCGCGCTCGCCCAGCAGCGTCTCGAAGCCGTCTGGAAAGCCCTCGATGTCTTCCAGCAGTCCGGCCAGTCGGGCGGCGTTGCGGACCCGTTCCGGGTCGGGCTGCTGGGGAATATTTGGCACGGGCGGCGCACCCACCACGCTCACGCCAGTCTTGACCAGGGGCAACTCCTGCTTTTCCACCCCGAAGGCGATGTTGTTGGCCAGCGTATCGCCGAACAGGAAGGGTTCCTGCGGCACCACCGCCACCACGTCGTGCAGCACCCGCAGAGGGATGACCCGCAAGTCGTGGCCGTCCATGCGGACCACGCCGGAGCTGGGGTCCATGCTGCGCGTGATGAGCTGCCCCAGCACGGTCTTGCCGCTGCCAGTAGGTCCGGTGATGCCCAGGAACGTACCAGCGGGCACATGCAGGTCGATATTTTTAAGCACCTCGCGGGTGCCGTAATTCATCGACACATTCCGGAAACGCAAGTCGCCGTCCAGCGCGCGAATGCTGGTGTCGGTGCGCCCCGGCACGTCCTGCACCTGGGCGCGGGCGTCGTACAGTTCGCGCAGACGCAGCCAGGAGGCCAGTCCGCGCTGGGTCACGCCGGTGATCCAGCCGATCATCAGCATCGGGAAAGTCAGGCGTTCCAGGGTGCCCACGAACTGCACGAACATCCCCACCGTGAATGCCCCGTTCGAGTTCAGGATCAGCCGCCCGCCCACCAGCAGGATCAGCGCGAAGGCCAGCCCCAGCAGCAGGCTCATGAACGATCTGAGGGGACCGTCCACTTTCGTCAATGCGATGTTGCGCTTCAGCAGTTCCAGGTTCATGGCCTTGTACTCGCTGATCTCACGGTCCTCGATGGCGTAGCCCTTGACCACCCGCGCGCCGCTGAAGTTTTCCTGCGCCTTGCCCGCGATCTTGCTGTTCTGCTCCTGCGCCAGCCGGTGGCGCACGTTGATCAGCCGCGCCAGATAGGTCAGCACGCCCACGATGATCGGCACCACCGCCAGCACGATCAGGGTCAGTTGCCAGCTCAGGCTGAACATCACGGCGAACGAGGTCAGAAAGCCCGACACGATGTTCACGATCTGCCAGAGGCCGAAACCCAGCGTCTCGCGCACGGCGCTCAGGTCGCCGGTCAGGCGGTTCATCAGGTCGCCGGTGCTGGCGCGGTCGTAATACGGCTTGTCCAGCCCTTGCAGGTGGGCAAAGATGTCGCGCCGGATTTCGTACTCGGTCTGGCGCGAGGCCACCACGATCAGGCGGCGCATGTACAGCATGAACACGCCCGCTGCCACCGCCGCCACCACGATGCCCAGCGCGTACCATCCAGCCTGCGCCAGCGTGATGCCGGGCGTGCCGGGATCGCCGTCGCGCGCCCCGGTCAGGCCGTCGATGACCAGACGAATGAAATAGAAGGGCAACAGGTTGATGCTGTTGGCAAAGATGACCAGCACCATGCCGATGATGTACTGGCGCTGGTGCATTTTCAGATAGGGCCACAGGGAACGCAGACTGTCCAAGAGAAAAACCTCGTTGGGGTGACACGATGGGCATGTCAGAAAAGGGGGCGAGAGAATCAAAGAGCGGGTCTGGGTCGCCGGAAAAGGCGTCCAGAAACAACTCGTGCGCCGGACAGCATACGCCGCATGGCTTGGCAGGGAATGCGCCGAATGGCTCATAGCCCCGGAGCTGCCCAGCAAGTGGGGGCGGCTACCTGACCCGTCCACCGGGAAGGTCCACCTATGCTGGACAGCCCGCAGATCAACCCTGAGCAGACCTGTGTGGAAGGCGAGAAAAGTCGCGCTGCTCCACAGATTCGGAAGGGGGCCGAACAGCCAGGCCAGCCTTTTGGGGGCCGCCCAGGAAGCTCCCGCCAGCAAGGTTTGACACCCTCTATAACCAGTGCTACTATTCCCAGCCGGAAGTGAACGTGCCTGCGCGGCCTCTTCCGCACCCAGATGGGACAGCTTTGCCTTCGCTCCAGCCACCCTAGCTCAACTGGTAGAGCACCCGATTTGTAATCGGAAGGTTGTCGGTTCGATTCCGATGGGTGGCTCCACAGTTTCAGCGTCAGTTTCAATCGGCGGTGAAACCATGACAACTGCGGGTAGGTGGCCGAGTGGTTAAAGGCGACAGACTGTAAATCTGTTCACGTAAGTGTACGGCGGTTCGAATCCGCCCCTGCCCACCAGCGCTTTACCTCCTTTCATCCTGCGGGAATAGCTCAGTTGGTAGAGCGTCAGCTTCCCAAGCTGAATGTCGCGAGTTCAAGTCTCGTTTCCCGCTTATCCTTTTTCGCCCCTTCTCAGACGCGCTTCTGTAGCTCAGTGGTAGAGCACTCCCTTGGTAAGGGAGAGGTCATCAGTTCGAACCTGATCAGAAGCTCCAGCAATCTTTACCAGAGTTCCATGGTTTTGCCCAGACGGCCTGCATGTTTTTTGTGTGGGCCGCTTCTGATGAACCCCGCCGCGACAACGTGAGGCAAGTCTTGGCACAGGTCAAGCAGGCGGATACACTGTTCAGGCTTGCCCGCCGTTGACTTTAAACAGCAGGGCAGTCTTGACCCCAAGCCCCCTTTCAGTCTTTTTCAGGAGGACACCAGCATGGCAAAAGGCACTTTTTCGCGCAACAAGCCGCACGTGAACATCGGCACCATCGGACACGTCGATCACGGCAAGACCACCCTGACCGCTGCCATCACCTTCACGGCCGCCGCGATGGACCCCACCATCGAAACGATGGACTACAGCCAGATCGACAAGGCCCCCGAAGAAAAGGCCCGTGGCATCACCATCAACACCTCCCACGTCGAGTACCAGACCGCCACCCGGCACTACTCGCACGTCGATTGCCCCGGTCACGCCGATTACATCAAGAACATGATCACCGGAGCCGCGCAGATGGACGGCGCAATCCTGGTCGTCAGCTCCGCTGACGGCCCCATGCCCCAGACCCGCGAACATATCCTGCTGGGCCGTCAGGTGGGCATTCCCTACATGGTC
>NZ_MSTI01000119.1 GCF_001949125.1 Deinococcus marmoris | reverse complement strand
CAATCAGGAGCTGGCCTTTCTCGGATACAACACCCCCAACACCTCGGCAGTGGAACGGCACAACGGGACGGCCCGGCGTATGAATCCGCACCAAGTCCGCAGAAGCCTCGCGTTTGCGAGGCTTCCCCACGTCCGTCAGACGGTCAGTGATCTGGTCAATGGGATCTATAACTTCTGTCGGGTGAACCGGAGCCTGCGAGTCAAGTTGAATGAACCGGTGGGGCGTCGTCAATATGCGCAACGGACGCCAGCAATGGCCATCGGGATCACGGACACGGTGTGGAGCGTGCTGCGCCTGCTCAGCACCGTGGTCATGAAGAACCCATGTCGGTCATGATTCCAGCCTTCTACCCGGGAATGGGGAGTTGATAGAAATAAAATTGGTTGACGTGGGAGGAGATTTTTTGCCGCATAACCCAGTCGGCAGTAAAACTGTTCAAAGCGCCTACCAGAAACAGAAGATTGGAATCCTCCAGCGAAGCAGAATAATTGATGGTGTTGCCGAGCAAGACATTCGCGGGCAGGGCTGTAGCAATGAGCGTTCTTTCGTTGGTGCTGGCGGCGATGTCACGAAAACCTAAACGATAGCCTTGATAGTGCATGATCTGACCAGATTCAATCTCATTACGTTTGAGTAGACCCGCCCGCCCTTCCTTCTCGTCAATCCAATATTTCGGTGTGGCAAAGTCATGCCGAAATTGATGGATCATCTTGCCCTCGAATAACGGCAAGCGTCCCGGCTTTTGCTCGCTGCGGAACATATGACTGTCATCAGTCATATGAAGTTCACGCGCTAGTTTAAGATTCCAAGCCTCGTCTAACCGCTCACCCAGCAGCGGAAATCGCAACATCTTTTCGGCAATTTCGGCGTCCAGTTCGCTCTTAAACTCCATCACGCTCAGGCTGTCGGGCGAGAGGCGGCGCACTAGGTCCATATTCAGGGTCATGCCGATGCCACCGGGGAAGTCTTTGAGATCGCGCACGTCATGGCGCATGAAAGCGGCGGGAAAGTCGTTGGTTTCGCCGCCTTTGCGGAAGCTGAGAACCACGAACTTGAATGAGCGGTGGACGTTCTCAAAAATAACGCCGTTGCTGCTGCCGTTCTCAAAGCAGAACAGACCCGTCACTTCGGTTTTCCCGAATAACAGTTCTCGCAGCCCTTTCGCGCCCAGATCGGTGTAAATGCCGCTGGGAATAACGATGCCGCACTCGCCGCTGTCGCGTAGAAGCCGGAAAGTCTGCTCTAAAAAGAGCTTGTACAGGTTCAAATCTGTACCTGCCGTTTTCCCATTTACAACGCTGGTTTGCGAGCTAAATTGCTCTGATCTGCGAAAATATGCGTTCAGGTGCGGGTAGCCCGACTGGTAGGCCAGCCACTCGGCGCGGATGGCGGGATCGGCCAGCAGCTTGCCTTTCTCCTTCTCAAAGTCCTTGATGGTCATGTTGTTTTTACTGATCGTGGGCGCAAAGGACTGCAAGAACTCCTTGCCGTTGGGCTTGACCACATCCCACGGCGGGTTGGCGATCACGGCGTCAAAACCCCCGCGCTCCATCACCTCAGCAAATTCAAACGCCCAGCATCACACCGCCACGCTTGTTCACGTGGTGCGCGGCGATCTGTACGGCGGCGGTCTGGTAGGGAAACAGGATGCGGGCCAGGTCCTTGGGGATCTGGAAGCCGCCGACGCCTGCGCGCGCTTCACGCGACAGGTGGTAGGCCATCTTGAGGTAGATCTCGTGGGGCGTGTGGCCCTGCTCGCCGGCCCAGCTCTCGTCGATGATCTGCGCGAGCTCTGCGGTGATGTCCAGCGCCCAGCGGTCATTCCAGCGGTCCTCGAACCAGTCAGCGAGCTTCTGGGTGGAGTCTCCGTCCAGGACATCGACGTTCAGCTCGCCCTGACGCCTCAGACCCGCGAAGGTCAGGTTGCTGCTTCCCACATAGGCGATGCGCGGCGCGGCGTGATCGTTGCGGTGCACCAGGTAAAGCTTGGCGTGCAGCAGAAATTTCAGGAACAGCTTGACCTGCACCTTGCCCGATTTCAGTTGCCGGCTCAGCCGGCGCAGCCCGGCCTCGTCGCTGTTCGAGGGGGCGCCCAGCATCAGTTGCTGGCGGAACTGCTCGGCTACCCGGCGCTTGAGGCGCACCGCAGTCTGGTTGTCGAGGCCGCCGGGCTGCTCCAGCAGGGTCAGCGAGGAACGCAACTCGCCTTCAGGCAGCTCCTGCATGCCCACCATCAGCCGGGTTCTGGCATCGCCCTTCCCGGACCACTGCTCGGCCAGATCGTCGACCAGTTTCCAGCCACGCAGGTTGAAATAGCCCACGCAGAAGTCGGCGCGTACAGCGGACTGCATGGACACCCGCAGATCGTCAATCAGTTTCAGGTCGATGTTGTCGAGAATTTTTGGCATGAATCTGAGCGCAGGTTAGCCCATGACGAGGCGGTGGCGGCATCTATCTGCGCGTTTTGATCGGGTTGCGCCGCCTTCCAGGTCCAAGGTCAGTTGGAAAGCCAGTCGGCCCTGCGAGCAAAGACTGGAGAGGAAAGCCCCCAGCGCATTGTCGCTGGGGGCTGGATGACTTTGGCCGTGAACATGGCTCCAAACTTAGTTGTCGTGCAGGGCCATCCGTGGGCCAAGCACCTGCCAGCGGCGCAGCAGCAGGACCTCAGGGTGCTGCGTGAGCATCCACAGTTCATGATCGCTGCCCGGGCATCGGGCGCCGTCCGCAGCGAGAGTTTCTTCGCGGTGCTTGCAGACCCTGCACAGCATCTCAGTGGCCTTCAGCTTCGTACGGTCTTCGTTGACCTCGTAGCCCATACTCAGCTCAAGTCCATACACCACGTAGTGCTGGTGCAGGGGGTCCGGCAACAAGTCACGCATCTGGGTCATGGTCCAGGACTGGACTCCCAATTGCCAGATCCCCTTCTCCTCCCACTCCTTATTTTCACGGTCTTCGTAGCCGCACTCTGGGCAGCAGGCCACAACAGGGTTTTCTTCCACTACTGGTACGAACGGCAGCAGGTGCTCCTGATCCAGCGCGCGTGCCACCCCCAAGGCGCATTCACGGATTTCCATGGCCTTCAGCAGAAACTCTTTCTCCATGCTGCGATTGCGCTTCTGTGCACGCGCTTGCACCAGTTGCGCGTTGATGCCTGCGATCAGAAATTTGAGGGGGCCAATCAGGTCGTTGCGGTCAACCAACCAGAGATTTTTTTCGCTCATGGACCAAATCTTGGCATGGGTGGGTTTAGAGGCTTTTTGTTCGGAGGCGACATTTGTGGAGCAACGCATGGTGGAGAGAACGCTGTTGCGATTGATTGGTCCATGATCGGCGGCTTCCGTCGAATTCTACCCAGCGCCGGCACCGGTCTGGGAGGCAGCGCGCAGTTGTGAGAAACAGTTGCTGGGTCTGGAAAGAGAAACGACTGGAAACCGGTGGCCAGAGCGAGGCAGTCCGCGCTATTCGGGGAAAAGGAGGCAAGCCAAGGCGTGAAATTGGCTAAAACAACACGGGGAAACAGGGGGGAGTAAGCTCCGAAGATTTGAAATAGAGAAAGGGTGATGAGAGGAGTTGTCAGGCCGCCAACACGGGCAGTGGACCCGGCGCGGCTGCGCCGCAACTTTTCCAGGAGACTCCATGAAAAACCCCCGAACCATCTGGATCAGCCCGCCGCCGTCCCTGAGCAGAAAACACGTGTTGTCCGCATTCCTGAGTCTGCGTGCAGCCGGACATGCCCCGCGCCTGTTTGTCGCCGGCGCCGGCCAGGGAGCTGCCCTTTTTCGTTGCGCCCAGTCCGCCCATGCTGGCCCGGCGTCCGGTGACGTCCCGTTCGCCGCCGCCATGTTCCGCGAAGGCCAGTGATGTTGAATCCGCTGCTGTCTCACTGGATGGAAGTGCTGCTGCACCCCACGCCGGCCCAGGTCCTCAACCTGCTGCGCATAAGCCATGCCAGCAGTCTGGCTGAACTGCTCGTCTTGGAGCAGGCCAACCTGGCGGGCGAGGGCAGTGACGTGGCGCTCGCCGCTCTGGTCGGCGGGCCGGACCACCGGGACCGTACGGCTGCGGGCGAGGCCGCCGCTCTTGTAAAGACGCCGCTGTTCGCAGACTGTCCGCGCAGTGCGCTCGAACACGCCATTTCGTCGTTCCAGTGCCTTCTGAACGTTCATGCCAGGCGTCATCAAGAGCTGCCGCAGGTCAGCGGGTCCCGCAGCATCGCCGGACACGGTCTGGTGCTTTCTGGGGGACCAGACACGCTGAGCGTCGAAGGTGTGGGCGAGGTGCAGGCTGAGGTGCAGCAGATGCCAGACTGGGCACGCGACGCCTTAAAGCGCGGCCCAGTGGCCGACGAGTCCTGCTCTACTGCGCAGAAGACAGTCGAGATTCAATATTCAGGCTGGGCCTCCGTCGAGCGCGTGTGGAGCGATGTCGGCTGGACCTGGACGGTGGAACTCGATTTTGCCGAAGTCGAGTGAAACGTGTGGTCCTGAGATCTGGTGCCTGATCAGTTCCAGGGCGTGAAGCGTTCGGTCGCGCGCCGCTGGGTATTAAGGCTGCGAAGAGGGCTGGTAGCCATGTTCTTCGTCGAAGAGCACCATCCTCGGGACTGGCACCTGCCAGCGCTGCAGCAGCAGGATCTCAGGGTTCTGAGTGGTCCACCAGAGTTCGTCGCCGCTGGGGGCATATTCGTCCAGATCGGCGGCGGCGAGTGTTTTCTCGCGCCGCCCACAGGCCGTGCAGGACATCCAGGCAATCTTCAACCGCCCCCAGTACTCGTTGAACAGCCGCCCTTCCTTGGCGATGACAGCCCGCATCACATATTCATGGTAGGCAGGATTCTCCAGCAAGTCGCGCACCTGCTGCTTGTGCCAAGCGTTGCCGCTGTGACGCAGGCTTTTATCTCAGAGCGCGTTTATAAAGGTTCGACAGAAGGATCAAGACGACGGAGCATCAAGCGAATGTTGGCGAGATAGCACCAGGAAGCGGAGGTGTGGCAGCGGCCTTCATAGTCCCGGCTCAGCCGACGTGAGCGCGTCAACCACGCCAATGAGCGTTCCACCACCCAGCGGCGAGGCAGCACCTGAAACCCTTTGGCCCTGTCACTACGCTTGATGATTTCCAGTGTCCAGCCCAGTGTTTCCAGCGTCCAGGTGACCAGCTTGCCCAGATAACCACCATCGGCCCAGACATGACGGAGGCGCACAAAGCGCCTCCGTGCGTACCACAGCGTCATTTTCCCGCCATCACGGTCCTGAATATTTCCCGTCGTGATCAGC
>NZ_MSTI01000129.1 GCF_001949125.1 Deinococcus marmoris | reverse complement strand
GCGTGGGAAGAGGAAGTTCCGCACAACCACCAAAGCGAAATCTTCGCATCCACTCGTAGAAAATCTTCTTGCCAGGAATTTTGCCGCCGACGGTCCGAATCAGAAATGGGCGACGGACATCACGTATTTACCCACCCAGGAGGGTTGGCTGTACCTGGCCACGGTCATGGACCAGTACTCACGGAAAATTGTCGGCTGGGCGCTGAATGAGCGACTTCACACGCCGCTGGTCACAGCGGCGTTGGGAATGGCCGTCGAGCGTCGACAGCCACCAGGAGGGCTGCTCCACCATTCAGACAGGGGGAGCCAATACACGAGTGAGGTCTACAAGTAGGCGCTGGACAGACTGCGCGCGATTCAGAGCATGAGTGAGAAAGGAGAATGCTGGGATAACGCCGTTCAGGAAAGCTTTTTCGCGACGTTGAAGACGGAACTGGAGCTTGGAAAGGCGCAGTGGGGTCGTGTCCAGACACGAACAGAAGTTTTTGAGTGGACCCGGATGTTCTATAACCGCCAGCGTCGTCACTCCGCGTTGGGCTACCGGTCCCCGGCGGCCTTTGAGGAGCAAGCCCCCATCCCGAACTGAGCCTCCACCAAACCCTTGACAGATCAGAGACGGCCCGCCTGCGGAACGAAGATCCCGTAGCCGTGCTGATGGCCCTTCGGCGCTAATCAGATACCAGTAAATGAAGGGTCAGGGCGACAGGCAACTATCTTCTGGCCCTCGCAGTAACGCCATCTGCTGGAGGGTGGCGCTGATCCTCACGCGGCCCTTGAGGTACAGGTCAGACATCACTTCCTTGCCAAAAATGTGGCTGAGGCGGCGGCTGGTCAACTCGATGACCTGCTCCCCTCCAGGCTCGCCACTGATTTCAAAGAGATCATGTTGGTGGTCCCTGGCACCCAGCAGCACCGCAGATCCTGCATGACGCGAACTCCGGGCGAGAGTAGGGTTGTCAACACCACACGGCGCGACTTGATAGCATTCCTTCGCAACGAGATGGTGAATTAGGCGGATGGAACCTGAGAAGCAGTCCTGGAGAACCTCCAGCAACAACAAGGCGTAGACACCTGAGCCTGGTTAGATAAATTCGGCCTGATCAGATTGATGCATTGATCTTAGCTGATGCGATTCTGATGATCGCAATCAATGACCCAATCCACATTGACCAGATCCTCAGTACCTGACACTTTCAGAGTCAGGCTGACTGGGTGAGGGAAAAGCGGTCATCAAGAGTGCGAGAAAAGTTTGGAAGAGGGGACGCTGCCAGCGCAGGGCGTCACACAGCAGATCCCAGCCATATTGGGCCAGACTCATGGCCCTGCGCCCGTGGGCTTTGACTGCGATGGGAAGCGCATCTGCGCGCCATGCGCCGATCCGCACCATCCAGGCATACGCGAGACTGAGCAGAAGAAAGAGGCGTCCGATGCGGTCTGGCGCGGTCATGTGGGTGTCCTCCAAACCCAGACCGCGAGACTTCATACCGCTGAATGTGCATTCGATCCCCCAGCGCATTCGGTAGACCTGCAAGACGTCGTAAAGGGGCAGATCAGAAGCGACGATGACGCGC
>NZ_MSTI01000015.1 GCF_001949125.1 Deinococcus marmoris | reverse complement strand
CCGCCATTCACCCTGAAACTGAATTGGTTGCCGATGCTGGCTATCAGGGCGTTCAACACCAACACCCGCTGTGCCATACACCGCACAAAGCGAGCAAGAAACGCAAGCTCACTCCGGCACAGAAAGCAGAAAATCTTCGACTGGCACGCTTCAGAATCGCTGTTGAGCATGTTATTCGTCGGCTCAAGATTTTTCGAGTGTTGAAGGAAACGTATCGCCATCGGCGAAAGCGGTTCAGCCTCCGAGTCAACCTCATCGCCGCCATCTGCAACGCCACCGCTAAATGTGCCTGACTTTCGCAAGAGGTCTATTGCGTTTGAGCAGGGTCAGCGCCTTGTCTGTCGCAGCATAGGTCAGTCCCTTGCCGTCCTGGCGGTAGGTCTCAAGACGGCGTGCAAGAAAGTGGTTGTAGACGAATCGAGCGCAGCCCAGCGTGCGGTTGATCAACTCGGTCTGCGCCGCGTTCGGGTATAGCCGGACAACGAACGCCTTATTTCTGATCATGCTGAGGAGCGGCGTACCCAGGGGCGTCCGTTTGCGACGATTGGCTCTCGATGTAGTGCTGAACTTGAGCGCGGGTGTTCTCTGAGACGGTCAGGATGCAGTAGGACGGGTTCCACAGGTTGCCACCCCACAGCTTCTGCTTTAACTGTGGGAAGGTGGAGAACATCCGGCGAGCAGACGCCCCCTTTAGCGCCTTCACGAAGTCGGGAATGGCGTGCTGTGGAGTGGCGGAGAGCAGAAGATGAACATGGTCAGGCATGACCTCCATCGTGATGATCTCCAGCCCGTTCTGAGCGGCGATGTCCCGCAGGATGTCCTTCAGCCCGTCCGCCACCTCTCCCACCAACACCTGATGACGATACTTCGTCACCCAGATGAGGTGATACTCCAGTTTGTAAACATAGCCCCGGCCTTTTTTCATCGCTGTCAGAAAAGTAACATATGTTGAGCAACAATGGCAAGAGCTTTCGCTCTACGTCGCCCCTTTCGGGGCGAGGGGGGCTAACTCATGACTGAAGTCACGAGCTTGCGCCCCCCATGACCGTCAAGCGGTCTAGTCGCCAGAAAACACAACCCGCAGCGGCTCCATGTTCCCTCACCTTCCCACCTGCCCGGCATAAAAATCCGCGATTCCCCCGGCGATGGCCTGGGCAAAGCGCTCGCGGCCTTCCGGGCTGCTCAGTGCCCGCAGGTTGCCCGCGTCGGTCAGGTAAGCGGTTTCCACCAGCAGGCTGATCTGGGCCGTGGGCCGGGTCAGGGCCAGGTCCGCACCGGGTTTCAGGCCCGCGCCGGGGCCGATGTCCGGCAAGCGGGCGCGCAACTGCCCCAGGATGCCCCCAGCCAGCGCCGCCGCCTGCGGGTGGGTGAAATAGACCTCCGGGCCACGAATGCCGCGCGGATCGCGCCCGTCGGGCAGGGCGTTGGCGTGGATGGACACCAGCAGATCGGACTGGGAAGCCTCAGCACTCAGGCCGCGCTCGTAGAGGCCCAGGGTCACGTCGGCGGTGCGGGTCAGGTTGACGGTGGCCCCCAGCCCGCGCAGCAGTTCGGCGGCGCGCAGGGCGATGGGCAGCACCAGCCCCTTTTCCGGCACGCGCAGGCTACCTGCACCGCCGTTCTGGCTGCCGCCGTGGCCCGGATCAAGGGTGATGGTCCGCCCCTCCAGTGGCCGCAGCGGATTCAGAGTCGGGGGCCGCCTGACGCTCAGAACGAGATCGGGGCCGTCGTAATTGGCGGTAAAGCCCCAGGCTTGCGCGGCATTCAGATTCAGCGCCACGCGCGTCACGCCCAGCGCCACGGGCCGGACCTCCACCCCGGCCAGCAGCAAGTCTGCGCCCTCCGGCCCGGACAGGGGTTGCGCGAGTGTTCCGTAAAGGGTAACCGCCAGCCGCCGCCCACCGTCCTCCTGCTCCAGCTTGAAGGGCAGCCGTGCGCCGCCCAGCGGAATCCGCACGCGCAGGTCAGCGGTGGGGGCGATGGAGACAGGCTCACCGCTGCGTTTGGGAACGGCAGGGACGCTCTCGACGGGCGCAATTTCATCCGGCTGCGGCGTCGGAACTTCTTCGGAAGGCTCGGGAGTGGCAGGCATTTCCGGCGCGGCCACCCCATCCAGCGTGATGACTCCACCAGCAGCCAGCGCCACAGCTCCGGGCGTGATCTCCAGTTGCTCCGCCGTGATCAGGGCGCTCTGACCGGGGGCCAGCCGGGCGCGCACGTCCTCGCCCTGACGGCCCACCAGCGCGAAGGTCATGCCGCCGCGTGGATACAGAATCGCGCCGCCGTCCAGATCGGTGACCGTGAAGCTGGACTGGTTGAGGCCCAGCCCCAGTACACTGCCAGGTTTCTGCGTGCCCAGGCGTATTCCACCGCCCGTGCTGACGCGGCCCGGAGCCACCGCCGTCACCGTCTTGCCGTCCTTTCCCGTCAGCGTGAAGGTGAAGATGGCCTGCCTGAATTCCGCCTGGGTGGGCACGACAAAGGTGGCGCGATACGTTCCGGCTGGCCCCTCGCGCATGGCGACGGGGGCGGCCTTGCCCAGCCGGTAGGCGGCGCGGCCCCCCGGCGAACCCTGGAAGGCCAGGGACACGCTGCGCTCTGCGGGCGAGTCTCCGGCGAAGTCCCAGAACTCACGCACTTCTCTGGGTAGGGCGCTCCCGGCGTCGATGGCCGTGGGCCGCGCCGGAGTCGCCTTGAAGACGGTGCGAATGACCTTCAGGGTGGTCACGCCGGACTGGCCCCCCTGACGCGCCACCAGCCGCAGATCGTTGGTGCCGGGCTTCAGCGGCCACCACTCCATGAACAGACCGTCCGCCCCGACTTTCACACCCCTGCCGTCCACCGTCAGGCTTGCGCCGGGCGTCACGCTGCCCTCCAAAATGACGTGATCGTAGGCGACGCGGTGGCCCGCATCCGGGTAGGCGACAAACACATTCGGGGCGGCCCAGGCGGCAGAGGTCAGGGCCAGCAGGGCGAGGGCAGACAGAGTGCGGCGGAAACGCATAAGCGAATGTTTAGCACGCCCGGCACATGGGCAGCCCGCAGGCAGCGTATTCTGCGCCTATCCATGAATGACCCCCTGGTCACGGCCTATCAGGCCCGCGAGGCCCAGTACGCCGCCCTGCGGGACGCGGCGCTGGCGCACACCACGCAGCTTATCGGCGAGGCGGGCCTCAAGATCCACAACATCACGGGCCGCCTGAAGCGCCCGGAAAGTCTGGCCGACAAGCTGCGGCGCAAGCCGGGACGCTACCGCACGCTGGAAGACGTGACCGATCTGGTGGCCGTGCGCGTCATCACCTATTTCGAGTCGGACGTGGCCGCCGTGTCCAGGCTGCTGGAAGCCCACCACGAGATCAACTGGGAGCATTCGGTAGACAAGAGCATGATGCACGACCCGGACCGCTTCGGGTACATGGGCGTGCATTACGTGGTGAGGGTGCCGCATCTGGTCAAGCAGTTCGTGCCCCACGTCACCGAGCCGCCGCAGCACTATGAAGTGCAGATTCGCTCGATCCTCCAGCACGCCTGGGCCGAGATCGAGCATGACCTGGGCTACAAGAGCCGCGAGGCCGTGCCGCGCGAGGTGCAGCGCCGCTTTTACCGGCTGGCCGGGCTGCTGGAAATGGCCGACGAGGAATTCATGGCCCTAGACCGCCTGTCTCGCGACTACGCCGAGACGTTGCCTGAACGGGTGCGTGATGAGCCGGACAGCGTATTTATCGACGCCCAGAGCATCAAACATCTGCTGGGCGTCTCGCCAGTGCGTGATCTGGACGAGGCGGTGGCCGCCGCCCTGGGCGTGCCCCTGCTGACGCGCTGGCCGGACCCGGAACGGCCCCAGCGGCTGGCCACGCTGCTGCATTACGTGGGCGTGCATTCGGTGGGTGGGCTGCTGGGCGAATTGCGGCGGGGCCGGGCCGACATTCTGGATTTTGCCACCCGCCTGCTGCCGCGCCTGCCCGAAGCCTGGCTGCCTGCGGGCGGCGTGCGCCCCGGCACCGCGCTGGTCAACCACGCCCTGCTGCGCGCCTGCGCCAATCCTAGCCTCAACCCACAGGAGATCATCACGGCGCTGGACATGTCCGGGGTGCTGAGTGCCCAGCAACTGGTGGACAGTGTGCTGGACGCGTATGCCGGGGTGATCGGCGCGGCAGGCCCTGACCCGCGCCACACCTGACGCAAGGGTCTTTGCTTTTTCCGGTCTGCTTGTCTATGGCCTGCTTGTCTCTAACCTGTCTGGGGGCTAGCATGGCGTTTGCGCCGGGCCTCGGCCTGCGAGCAACTGCGACGAACACCCGAGACGAACATTCAAACAGAGTCCCCACAACCGCGTCCCCCGCACAAGGAGGTGAAGACGTGAACCCTGAACCGCTGGAAGCCGAACCCCCCAGTTGTCGCCCCGCAAGATCAAGCCTCACGCCATCCCTTGCCTGGAGGACGCCATGCACCAGACCACAATCCAGACCAGACTGAACGCGGGGGGCGGCCCGTGCTGACGTACTACCGCAGCATCGGCGGCAAGCTGACCCTCGCCGAGGGCTATATCGACGGCTGCTGGATCAACGCCGCCGACCCCAGCCCGGAAGAACTGGCCCGCATCAGCCGCGAGACGGGCCTGGAGCTGGACTACCTGTCGTACCCCCTCGACCCGGACGAACGCTCCCGCTTCGAGCGCGAGGACGGCAACCTGCTGATCATCATGCAGACCAGTTACCGCCTGCCCGACACCAGCGACATCCCGTATGACACCGTGCCGCTGGGGATTTTGCACACGGATCACTGTCTGGTCACCGTCTGCATGCTGGAAGACAACCCGGTGATCAAGGACGTGATCAGCGGTCTGGTGCGGCGCGTCAGCACGGTCAAGAAGAACCGCCTGACGCTGCAACTGTTCCTGCGAAACGCCCAGCGTTTTCTGATCGACGTGCGCCAGATCAACAAGCGCGTGGACGTGATCGAGGACAAGCTGGAAAACAGCCAGCAGAACCGCGAGTTGCTGAACCTGCTGAAGCTGGAAAAGAGTCTGGTGTACTTCATGACTGGCCTGAAAGCCAACGAGGCCATGATGGAGCGCGTCAAACGGGACCGGATCTTCGAGATGTACGAGGAAGACAGCGAATTGCTGGACGACGTGCTGATCGAGAATTTGCAGGCCATCGAGATGGCGTCGATTGCCAGCAACATCCTGACCAGCATGGCCGGGGCCTTTGCCAGCGTGATCAGCAACAACGTCAATCAGGTGGTCAAGGTGCTGACCATCACCACGATTCTGGTGGCGATTCCCACGCTGGTCACCAGTATTTTCGGCATGAACGTTCCGGTGCCTTTCCACGACAATCCCAACGGGATGTGGATCGTACTGGGGCTGGCGGGGGGACTGGCGGCGGGGGTGGGCTATCTGTTTTACCGCTGGCGGGTGTTTTAGAAGGTTGTGGGAGGTGGGGCGTGGGGCGTGGGGCGTGGAAAAAGCCTGAGCGGTGATCGTATTTTTTGGCCCCGGTCTTAGCGCTGGGCCGAGATAAAGACCACGCGCTTGGACACGCGCCATTCGCCGCCCTGCGTGCGGGCCGTCAATACCTGCGTTAGAGCCGCCCGGATGCGCTCCAACCCGTCAGGCGTGAGCCTGTGCATGGGCGACATGGATTCCAGGTAGGCCAACACTGGCCCGGGGCCGTCAAAGGCCAGCGCCCCATCCACGAAATCAAGCTGGACATTGCCGAACGCCGCCCGCACCAATGCTTCCCCGTGGACCTCCGAGAAGACTTCCGAGCCGCCCCGATGAGAGAGCAGTTCGGTCAGGATGGTTTCGCCGGGCAACGCCTCCGCCACCGCCTCCCACAATTCGGCCATGTAGCCCGAGGCATTGGTCACGGCCAGAAAGTGTCCGGTAGGTTTCAGCACGCGCCTGAATTCAGCCAGTGCCGCCGCCACATCAGGAACGTGGTACAGCATGTGGCGGGCAGTCACGACATCAAAACTTGCATCGGCGAAGGGCAGCGCCGCCGCGTCCCCCTGCAAGAATTCCACCTCTGGATACTGTTCCGAGGCCCGCTCCACCATGCCTGCCGAGAAATCCACGCCGACGATGCGCCCCCGGTGGCCTTCCTGCCGCAGCCGTCCCGGAAAGTCGCCCGGACCCATGCCGACATCCAGCAGCGCCTCGTCGCCGCTCAGGGCCAGCAGGCGGTCCACCGTGCCCTCCAGCCCCGGCCCCACGCTGTAGCGCTCATGCGTCCCGATGCGGGTTCGCAGGTGGCGCTCGGTGGCGTACTGCGCGGCGACTTCGGCGGGCGAGTAGGAAGGCATGGGGGGAGGATAGCGGAGCGGAAAGGAAACCCCTCTCCTGCGGAGCTGTGCCAGCCAGTCTGCTTCGCAGCCAGCTCCCCTCAAAAGGGAGCCGAGAGATGCGACGAGCATGGCAATTCCGAGACTCTTGCCTCCCTTCTAAGGGGAGGTGGCGCGCAGCGCCGGAGGGGTTAAGCCGCGAACAGCCACCCACTCAACCCGTCAGACAACCCTCAGTACTGCCGTCCAAACAGAATCCGCTTGCCATACGCCGCAGGCTTCCCGGTGTGGAAGCACACACCACCCTCCTCGCGCTCGGCAAAGAATTCGGCGTCGTCCAGCGGGACGTTGCGGACGGTGGCCTTGGTCTCGTCCTTGATGGCCTTCTCGGATTCGGGATCGCCGCAGTGGAAGGCGCGCACCCATTTGCCGTCCTCGATGGCGGCCTTAAAGTCGTCGTAGTTGTCCACGGTGACGGTGTTGTCCAGCATGAAATCGGTGGCGCGTTTCAGCAGCCACGCCTGAATGCCCTCCAGCCGCTCGGCCATGCCACCCACCGCCAGATCGCGTTCCAGCGTCTCCTTCTCGTCGGAGTTGCGGTTCTTGACCACCACCACGCCCGCCTCCAGATCGCGCGGCCCCAACTCGATGCGGACGGGGATGCCCTTCAATTCCCAGTCGTTGTATTTGAAGCCGTTGGTCACGCCGTCGCGTTTGTCCACCTTGACGCGAATGCCGTTCTGCGTGAGTTGGGCGGCCAGACGCTCGCCCTCGGCCACCATCTCGTCGAAGTTGTCCTTGCGGCCCACGGGCACGATCACCACCTGAATCGGGGCGATGTTCGGGGGCATCATCAGGCCTGCATCGTCGCCGTGGGTCATGATCAGCGCGCCGATGATGCGGCTGGAAATGGCCCAACTGGTGGTGTGGGCGTAGTCTTCCTTCTGCTCACGGGTCTGGAACTTCACGTCGAACGCCTTGCTGAACGCCTGCCCCAGATAATGGGACGTGCCGCTCTGAAGGGCCTTGCCGTCGCGCATCATGCCCTCGATGCTGTAGGTGGCCGCCGCCCCGGCAAAGCGCTCGGAGGCCGACTTCTCGCCGCGCACCACCGGCAGGGCCAGCACGTCACGGCAGAACTCGTGGTACAGATCGAGGATCATCCGTACTTCCGCCCGCGCTTCGGCCTCATCCGCGTGGGCGGTGTGGCCCTCGTGCCAGTAGAACTCGGAGGTTCGCAGGAACGCCTTGGTCCGCAACTCGGCGCGGAACACGCTGCCCCACTGGTAATGCAGGAATGGCAGATCGCGGTAGCTGTTGAGCCAGCCAGACCACATGTGCCCGATGATGGTCTCGGAGGTGGGGCGCATCACGTAGGGTTCGGCCAGTTCCTCGGTGCCGATTTTGCTGACCGTGAACAGTTCGGGCGCAAAACCCTCCACATGGTCCGCCTCGCGCATGATGAAGCTCATGGGGATCAGGGTGGGGAAGATCAGCGATTCGTGGCCCGACGCCTTGAAGCGGTCATCCAGCCAGCGCACGATGTTTTCCCACAGCGCCGAGCCGTAGGGCCTGACCACCATCGCCCCGGCCACCGGGCTGTTGTCGGCGAGATCGGCCTTCTTGACCACCTCGTTGTACCAGTCGTTGAAATCCACGCTCTGGGGGGTGACGCCGTACTGCTGCGCCTTCTTGTCCTGCCCCTTGTTGCCCTTGCCGCCGTCTTGAGTCATCGCGGGCCATGATAGCGGGCCAGGAGACGGCCCGAAGGTTCTGGCCCTGTGCGGACGTCCGACACCCTGGTTAAAAGCTGCATTCCCTGAACAGAGAAAACCCCCGCCCGGCACGGGGCCAGACAGGGGTTCGCTCAGAAACGGTGGGGCTTACTTCATCATGGCGACATCAATCGCCGTGCAGCTCACGCCCGCGTCCGCAGGGGTGCCGTCTGCGCCCGAGGCGGTGTGGATGTTGAAGTACTTGGCGTCCATGATCACGGACTTCTCGACGCTGCCGCTGAGGGTGACCATGCCGGTGGCGTCGGTCTGGCCCACGATCTTGCTGGCCAGGATAGCGTCGCCGCCGCTTTCGCAGGGGTTGGCGCTCTTGGTGCCCATCAGGTGGTAGTGGGCCACGTAATAGGTGCTGGGGGCCAGGCCCGTGACCTTGGCGGTGGTCATGACCATCGTGCCGCTCATCTTGGACTCCACCGTGCCGCTGGAGGCCAGGGCCATTCCGGCGGGCTGCTTGGCCAGGGTGTAGGGCTTCATCATCATGTTGCCGGCCATCATCGAACAGGAGCTGAGGGCAAGGGCCATTACGGGCAGAATAAGAATGTTTTTCATGGGTGTACCTCCGTAGACATTGAATTGTCTTTCGTCTCGCAGTGTGCTTCGCCGTACTGACCACGAGTGTCGTTTCGCCTGCTTTGTAACGGAGAGCTTAAGACGGCGTCCCTGGGTAAAGAGAGGCGTCGCGATCACACATACGCGGCATCGACGCCACGACTTATACTCAGTTCAATTGCTCTTCCTTCTCACCTTCTGCGAGGTTCTGACATGACTGCCACCCTGCTCCCTCCCGCCGTATCGCAACCTTCCGAGACCGAGCTAAAGACCCTGTTTCAGACCCAGCAGGAGTGGCGCTGGCGGGCCGCGCAGACAGGCGTGGCCGAGCGGCAGGCCGTGTTACGGCGGCTGCACGACGCCATCAAGGCCGGGCGCGTGGCACTGGCCGACGCGATGGCCCTGGACCTGGGCAAGAGCCGTGCCGAGTCCGAACTCACCGAGATTCATCCGGTGCTTGAGGAATTGCAGTTCATCATCCGCCGCCTGCCGCGCTGGATGACCCCGCGCAAAATTGCCACGCCGCTGATGCTGGCCGGGGCGCAGAGCGAGGTGCGGTTCCAGGCACGCGGCGTCACGCTGATCCTGAGTCCCTGGAATTACCCGGTGAATCTGGCCCTGTCACCGCTGATCGCCAGTCTGGCGGCGGGGAATACGGTGATCCTCAAGCCCAGCGAGAAGGCCCCGCACACCTCGCGCGCCCTGAAAGAACTGCTGGAAGGCGTCTTCGAGCCACGGCTGGTGGCGGTGGTGGAGGGAGACGGCGCGGTGGCCCATACGCTGACCACGCTGCCCTTTGATCACATCTTCTTTACCGGCAGCGGCGCGATTGGCCGCAAGGTGATGGCCGCCGCCGCCGAGAACCTGAGCAGCGTGACGCTGGAACTGGGCGGCAAGTCCCCGGCCCTGCTGCACCCCAGCGCGGACCTGAAGACGGCTGCCGAGCGCGTCGCCTGGGGCAAATTACTGAACGCCGGGCAGACCTGCGTGGCCCCCGATTACGTGCTGCTGCCTACCAATATGCGAGACGCCTTCGTGCTGGAACTGGACGCGGTGATCGCCCGCCGCTACGGGGACCACGCGTGGCAGCGGGCCGGGCCGGACTACGGGCGCATGGTGGACACGGCGAGCGTGGAGCGCCTGCAAAAGCTGACCGATGGCAGCGTGGCGCAGGGCGCGCGGGTGGCCCTGGGCGGCGAGTTCGATCCAGAGGCGCGCTTCATCTCGCCCACCGTGGTCACAGGTGTCATGCCGGAGATGCCCCTGATGGGCGAGGAACTGTTCGGCCCGGTGCTGCCGGTGCTGACCTACGACACCTTCGAGGACGCACTGGCGCTGATCCGCCGTCTGGACCCCCCGCTGGCGCTGTACCTGTTCGCGGAGGACGAGGCCGCCGTCGAGCAGGTCAAACATGAGACCACCAGCGGCGGCATGGTGGTGGGCGGCACCGTGATCCACCTGATCAACCCGCACCTGCCCTTCGGCGGCGTGGGGAGCAGCGGCATGGGCAATTACCACGGCGAACACGGGTTCCGCACCTTCAGCCACGAACGGGCCATCCTGCGCGAGCCGAAGCCCTCGCCCGTGCGGCTGATGTACCCGCCCTATGGCCGCCCGCTGCCGCGCCTGACCGCCTGGGCCTTGCGCCTGCTGGAGCGTCAGGCCGGGCCGCGCGAGTAAGGGGCAGGTGACCCCGGACTTCACGGCGGCCATCACTGCCGGGGGCCGTTCCAGCCGCTTCGGATCGGACAAGGCGCTGGCGCTGCTGCGTGGGCAACCGCTGCTGCGCCATGTGGCCGACAGCTTGCAGGGCTGCCCTGAACGCCTGCTGATCTCCCCTGCCGGAAAGTATGTGCTGGACGGCTGGGAGATCATCTCCGACACCCGCCCCGGCGAGGGACCGCTGGCCGGACTGGAAGCGGCTCTGAGTCGCAGCTCAACCGAGTGGCTGGCCTTCACGGGCGTCGATCTGCCGGGCCTGACGCCCGACTTCTGGGCCACGCTGGCGCAGGCGCGCACGCCGGACGCTCTGGCCGTCTTGCCGCTGGACAGTGAGGGACGCCCTCAACCACTGGCCGGGCTGTACCGCCGCGAAGTGCTGGGGCGCGTGACTGGGCTGCTGGAAGCTGGTGAGCGGCGGCTGAAACTGGCCGCCCCGCCCGAAAAGACGGTTCTGGTGTCCGGCCTCTCGCCCGCCTTGCGGAACGTGAACACGCCGGACGATCTGGCGGCACTCAGTTCAGAACTCAAGCCATAAAAAATCCGCCTCTTCGGCGGTGTTGATAAAAAAGATAGCGCAGTATGCGGGCGGCGTCAAGTTATGCACCCGGATGCGGATGCTTTCCCCCACCGCCTCACCGCATCGACAGATCCAGCAGGCCGGGAACGTTGCGGCAATTGCGGCTCAGGGCCATCAGGGCCGGGGTGCTGAGGTGACTGACCTCCAGCTCGTATTCGTCGTAGCCCTTTTTGTTGTTGAGTTGCAGGCGGCGGTAACGACAGCGAGCGCCCGCCTTCACGGCCCGGCGCTCGATCTCGGCAGCGCCCTCTGCGCCGGTCTCGAAGCGCAGGGTCAGGCTGTGGCGGCGGGTCAGGCTCTTCTGGGTCTGCTCCAGCCGCTTGACCCCGCGCAGGATCAGCAGGGCCAGCACGGTGGAAACCACGGCCCCCACGTACAGCCCCGCGCCCACCGCCAGACCGATGGCCGCCACCACCCAGAGGCTCGCGGCGGTGGTCAGGTTGCGGATGGTCTCGGTCTCGCGCCGCAGCAGGATCACGCCCGCGCCCAGAAAGCCGATGCCGCTGACCACCTGCGCCGCCACGCGTGACGGGTCCAGAACCACATGCGGCAACTGGATCACCCGCATGAAGCCCTCGCTGGACACGATCAGCAGCAGCGCCGATCCCAGTGCCACCAGCGCGTGCGTGCGCGGCCCCGCCGCCGGTTCCACCCGCAGGCGGTCCAGCCCCAGAAGCGTGCCCAGCACGACGGCCAGACACAGCCGCACAATCAGTTCCGTCGTCGAGGTCATGTCGCTCCTTTTGCCCCACCTGAATCTTTTGAATTGAGAATGACTGCCTGAAGTTTATGACATGAAGCGCACGTCTGCCCACGGAACGTTCTGCTCGCCGCATGCCGACCCACAGCAGTCAGAGGTTCACTGCAAAGTGGTCCGCCGGACAGATGACCGCCCGACTTCTGCGCCGCGTCTTGCCTTTCGCTGCGGCTGTGCTATCTTCTACGGCGCATTGCTGGCGCAGCGCAGCGCGGACGCTTGAACCTGGTCAGGGCCGGAAGGCAGCAGCCATAAGGGATGATTCGCGGGTGCCGTTGCTCACCGGCAATGCTTTTTCTGGTCTATCTGGTGGCCCTTTCTGCGCCGCCCATCAAAATGTCCAACCGTCTGAAGGTCTGAATGTCAAGGGAAAATTCTCCTGCGCGTTCAGACCTTCGGGCGTTCAGACCTCCAAACTTTGATCTGTTCAACCTTCCCTTGTTAGCGCGTCTTGGGCTGCAAGGTCAGCACCTGAATCTCCCGCACCACGCCCAGTTCGCGCAGGCGGTCCCCGTCCAGATCGCCTGCCCCGGCCAGGGCGTCGGCCTTTTTGCGGTCCACCGTGGCGACTTCCAGGGCGGCGGCGTCGCCAAAGACCTCGCGGAAACGGTCCAGCGGGTATTCGACGCGGCGCGAGACCTTCAACACGGCGCGGTAAAGATCGGTCTCGGCGCGCTCGCCTCCGGCCAGGGCGGCCTTGAGCTGCGTGCCCAGCGCCTCGCGCTCGGTTTCCAGGCCCTGGATGGTGTCGCGCAGCATGGCGTAGCGCTCCAGCAGTTCGTCTGTGGTCAGCTCCTCGGCCCCGAATTCGTCTGAGGTGTCGGTCATGCCCTGAGCATAGGGCAGAGGTGCGCCGCTGTGGACAGGGCGTGGGTACGGGGCGGAAGAGCGGCTAGACTCGGCACAGATGACCACTTCTCCTGCCGCCCCAGCGCCCGCGCAGAACGCTGGGCAGTCCACCGCCCAACTGGAACGCCGCATTCTGGACGCGATCCGGCGCGGGGCCAGCATGGAAGACATCGCCGCGCTGCGCCACCACACCGATATCCAGACGCCTGCCGGGGCCATCGAGGCGCTGAAGGACGGCAACGCCCGTTTCTTCAGCGGCAAGAGCGGGCGGCCCGAGCTGGACGTCAACGAACGCCGCGCGCAGATCATGGGTCAGACGCCCTACGCCGCCGTGCTGGCCTGTAGCGACAGCCGCGTGCCGGTGGAACTGGTCTTTGATGTGGGCCTGGGAGACCTGTTCGTGGTGCGCGTGGCAGGAAACGTGGTGGGCGAGGCGGGGCTGGGCACGCTGGAATACGCGATCCGGCATCTGGACGTGCATCTGATCATGGTGATGGGCCACGAGTCGTGCGGGGCAGTGGCCGCCGCCATGCTGTCCCCCGAGCAGATTGCCCAGGAGCCGGACAACCTCCAGAGCATCATCCACCGCATCACGCCCAGTCTGGTGGACATGCCGCGCATCCGCGACAAGAAGGCCCGCATGCGCGAGGCCGTTCTGAACAACGTGCGCCATCAGGTGCAGATGCTGCGCGAGCAACCCGTGATCCGGGAAGCGGAGGCCAGCGGCCAGATTCAGGTGATCGGCGGCTATTACGAAATCGGCAGCGGCGCGGTGGACTTTCTGGTAGACGAGGCAGACCTGCGGCCCTGAGCAGACGGCAGTCCGCCTAGATTTCAGCCGCCCACACGTCCTGAGGCGTCTCGCGGCGGCGGATCAGGGTCCAGTCCTGGCCGTCCCCTGTTCCCGGCTCATAGAGGGCCTCAGCGGGGCGGGAACGGGTCAGATAATTGCTGCTCATGGCCGCGCCGTAGGCCCCCGCCTCCCCGATGGCGACGAGTGCACCGCGCGTGGGCTGAGGCATGGAAATGTCGCGGGCCAGCAGATCGCCGCTCTCGCAGGCAGGTCCGGCGATGTCCCATATCCCCACCTCGTCGCCGTCCCACAGGGGCGTAACCGGGTGCTCCGCGCCGTACAGCATGGGCCGCAGCAACTCGGTCATGCCCGCGTCCACCAGACAGAAGTTGCGCCCGGTGCGCTTGGTGCCCACCACGCGGGTCAGCAGCGTTCCAGCACGCGCTACTAGATAGCGGCCAGGCTCCACCCACAATTCCGCGCCAAAGGCCGAGGCAGCGGCCCGCGCCTCACGGGCAATGCCGTGCAGATCGGCGTCCAGGCCCCAGCCGCCGCCCGCGTCCAGCACGGCCAGCGGTCCGGTCTGTTCGCGCAACTCGGTCAGCCGCCCGAAGGCCGCCGTGAAGTCGTGGGCGTCCCGGATGGCGCTGCCGATGTGAACGTGCAGGCCCAGGGCGGTGTGTCCGGCGGCACGCAACGCCTCCAGCACGCGCGGGGCCTGTTGCAGCGTCACGCCGAACTTGCTGCCCGCCGCGCCTGTGGCCAGATGGTCATGGGTACTGACCTCCAACGCTGGATTCACACGTACCAACGCGCGTGAGGCGGGGGGCAGCAGGGCCACCTCTTCCTCACGGTCCACAATGAATGTCGCGCCCAGCCGCGCGCCAGTCGCATATTCGGCAGCGGATTTGGCGGGGCCGTTGACCAGAATCTGCGGGCCAGATGCGCCGACTTCCTCCGCGCGGGCGATCTCGCCGGGGCTGACGCACTCGAAGCCCACCCCGGCGGCATTCAGGCGGCGCAGCAACGTGAGATTGGGATTGGCCTTCATGGCGTAGTAAACCCGCGCCGGGCCAAAGGCAGAGCGCACCCGCGCCAGGGCGGCGTCCAACTCGGCGGCGTCGTAGACGTACAGCGGCGTGCCGAAGCGTTCGGCAGCGTCATGGAGGGCAGCGGTGGGAAGGGTCACGCGAGGAGGGTAGCAAGTCGGGCCGGACACTGGGACGGAATCAGGACTTGCTGGCCCCCCGGATGCCCTGGAACGTGGCCCGCAGCAGCCGCGCCGCCTCCGCCGCCCGCACGCCGCCTGTGATGGTGGGCGCGTGGCCCCAGTGGTGACCCAGCATGTCGGTCACGCCTCCCAGCGCCCCCGCTTTGGGGTTGGACGCGCCGTAGACGATGTGGCCCACACGCGCTTCCAACGCCGCCCCCAGGCACATCGGGCAGGGTTCCAGGGTCACGACAAGGGTGCAACCGCCCAGATACGGCGTTCCCAGCGTGACGGCAGCCTTCCGCAGCGCGGCGAGTTCGGCGTGGCGGGTCATGTCGCCGTCCGCGCGGGAGGTGTTGCGGCCTCGGCCTACCACCACGCCGCCAGAATCGAGAACCACTGCGCCCACCGGAACCTCGTTCCCGGCTGCCGATTGCCGGGCCAGTGTCAGCGCCTCGCCCATCGCGGCCTGGATGGGGTCTGGAGCCACGCCAGCCGCCTCCCGCGCGCCCACGGCCCAGACTGGCGGCGAGACGCCCACCCACTGCACACCCTCGCCGGACACCAGCAGCGGCACGCTCTCCCTCTCTCCACGCGGAATCTTGAGATCGGTCAGCACGTCGCTGAGCTTGCGTGTGCCGCCGGGCAGGCGGATGCGGTCCCCGTCCTGCCGGGTGCGACGCTGCCAGCCGGGGGAAAAGGGGAAATCCGGTTCGGGCCAGTGCTGAGGAGCCAGGGAA
The DNA here is from genome assembly GCF_001949125.1 of Deinococcus marmoris. Classification (GTDB taxonomy): domain Bacteria; phylum Deinococcota; class Deinococci; order Deinococcales; family Deinococcaceae; genus Deinococcus; species Deinococcus marmoris_A. The sequence goes on along the minus strand of NZ_MSTI01000015.1, from coordinate 45,212 downwards.
AGCCGCCCGCCCGTGGCCGTGACCGCCCGCGCTCCTGGCAAGGTGAGATGGACCGTTTCGCCCGTTGCCAGCGCCTCCGCCAACGATCCCAGATGATCAGCGTGAAAGTGCAGCCCCGCCCCCATCAACTCCCGGCGCACGAAGCGGCGCAACACGGCGGCGGGTTGCTTTTGCAGTGGAGCATGCGAGGTCAGCCGGGCGGCCAGTTCCGTCAGTGTGGCGTCGTCCTGCGCGGCGTAGTTCGCCACCCGTGCCAGACTCGCCTCTGTCCCTGGAAAGCGGGCGCTCAGCACCGGCATGACCTCGCGGCGAATCCAGGCGCGGGTGAAGGCGGGATCGGCATTGGAGGCGTCCTCGCGCCAGTCCTGTCCCAGCGCGTGCAGAAAGGCTTCCAGATCGGCGCGCGGCACCGCCAGCCACGGGCGACGCACCCGCCCCCGTTCGGCGGGAATGCCGTTCAGGACCGCCTCGCCGCGCAGCAGTTGCATCAGCACGGTCTCGGCCACATCACGGCGGGTGTGGGCGGTCAGAATGGCTGTTGCGCGGTGTCGCTTTGCCACACGGCCCAGAAATTCGTAGCGCACACGGCGGGCGGCGTCCTCCAGATTCCAACCGCGCGCCGCCGCCACCGCCGCCACATCCACCCGCGCGGCTTCGTAAGGAACGCCCAGCGTCCCAGCCAGTTCCGCCACCCACCGCGCGTCCTCTGCCGATTCGGGGCGCAGGGCGTGGTCCAGATGGGCGACGACAGGCCGCACACCGGCCAGCACCAGCGCCCGCAGCAGCGCCACCGAATCCACCCCGCCCGACACGCCCACGGCCACAACCTGCCCGGCGTAGGGGGCAAGGGGCTGGGTAAGGTGAGGGGGCAGGGCAGACATGGAAGGCATTGTATTTGGGGGCGGTCAGGGTGGAGGGTTCTGGACAGACAGCCTAACTGTAGGTGGATGAGCAAGAGCAGGCTCCGCCTGCCACCCCCCTCCCAGCCTCTCGCAGTGCGAGCTGTACCAGTCCCCCGCAAGGGGGGAGGAGCTAAAAGCCAGGCCATCTTGTTTCATGCAAGCCCTGAAATCGACACCGAGACAGCAACCGAAGGCCGTCGGGCGCGAAGCGGACGGGCCGCAGTCAGCGTGACGGAGCCGGGCATCAGACCCGAAGACCACCGCCCTTTCCCGCCGATAACACCCGATAACCCCTGCCCAGTGCAACGTTAGCTCCCCCGTCCCCCCTGGGGATGGGGGCTGGGGGGTGGGGCAAATAGCTAAAGCCTCAGCCTTCCAGGACGCTTGGCCTCCCCGCCCACAGGCCACCCAGCCCCAAATCCCTACAATGCCCGCATGACTGGCGACGCCCGGACCATCTACGACGGACACATCCTGAAACTGGAACTGCTGGACAACAAGTGGGAGGTGATCCGCCATGCCGACGCGGTGGCCGTGCTGGCCCTGAACGATGCGGGCGAGATGCTGCTGGTGCGCCAGCTCCGCCGCGCCGTGGACGCCCACACCCTGGAAGCCCCGGCGGGCCTGATCGACGGCGAGGAATCGCCCGAGGCCGCCGCCCGCCGCGAGTTGCAGGAGGAGGCCGGACTGGACGGCGAGATGCGCCTGCTGACCCGCTTTTATTCCAGCCCCGGCTTCTGCGACGAGCAACTGTACGTGTTTCAGGCGACGAACCTGCGCGAGAGCCGCCTGCCCCAGGACGACGACGAGGACATCGAGGTGGTCTGGATGGCCCCCCAGAAAGTGCTGGACGGCCTGCGCGAGGGCCGCATCATCGGCAGCGCGACAACCCTTGCAGCGGCGCTGTACGCCCTTCAGAGCCTGCATGGGCAGAGTCCGGTGGCGGACGAGTGAAGACCTACGTTTCGCCCGCCCAGCGCCCCGACACCGAAACGGTGGTGGCCGTCGGCTCCTTCGACGGCGTGCATCTGGGACATCAGGCATTGATCGCGCAACTGAAGGCCAAGGCGCGCGAACACCGCGTCCCCAGCGTGGTCTATACCTTCGATCCGCCCACGCGGGTGCTGACCCAGGGCGTGGAATTCCTGTCCACCCTGCCAGAGAAACTGGACCTGCTGGCCCGCTACGGCGTGGATGAAACGATTGCCATGTCATTTACCCCCGAATTCGCCGCCCGCCCCAAGGAGGCGTTTCTGGACGATCTGCGGACGCTGCGCCCGCGCACCGTGGTGGTGGGCGAGGACTTTCATTTCGGGCGCGGACGCGCTGGGGGCGTGGAAGACCTGCGCGGCGTGGCGGGCGAGGTGGTGGCCCTGCCGATGCACCAACTGGGCGGCGAGGACATCAAGAGTACCCGCATCCGCGAACTGCTCTCAGACGGCGACGTGGACGGCGCAGGCCGCCTGCTGGGCCGCCATTACGACGCGCAGGGCGTGGTGATCCACGGCGATCAACTGGGCCGCACGATTGGCTGGCCCACCGCCAATATCGGCGTGCCGGACGGCAAGGCGCTGCCGCTGGGCGTATTTGCGGTGGTGGCCCTGGGAGACCGGGGCGAGCGCTGGCACGGCATGGCGAACGTGGGTTTCCGGCCCACCGTGAACGGTAAAACACGCCGCTTCGAGGTCCATCTGTTCGACTTCGAGGGCAACCTCTACGGCAAGGAGCTTCAGGTCAAGTTCTTCTCGCACCTGCGCGGCGAGCAGAAATTCGGCGGCCTGGACGAACTGAAGGCGCAACTGGCCCGCGACGCGGATGAGGCGCGGGCAGTCCTGAAGGACGTGCGCTGAATTGCTGACCGGGGCGCGGGTTCAGGCGTACCCTGATTCTCAATGAACCTCCCCCCCCAGACCCCCGCTCCCCTGCAACTGGGCTATTCCTTCTGCCCCAACGACACCTTCATCTTCCACGCGCTGCACGCCGGGCTGGTGCCCGCGCCCCTGCCCGTGCAGGAGGTGCTGGAGGACGTGCAGACCCTGAACGACTGGGCCGTGGATGGCCGCCTGCCCATGACCAAGATCAGTTACCGCGCGTATTTTGGCGTGATGGACGGGTACGTGGCCCTGCGCGCGGGCGGGGCGCTGGGGCGCGGCGTGGGACCGCTGATCGTGACGCGCGGCGACATCGGGGATCTGAACGGGCTGACGGTGGCCTCGCCTGGAGCGCTCACCACCGCCGAACTGCTGCTCCGGCTGGTCTACCCCGAAGTCAACGTCGTGCGGATGCGTTACGACGCGGTGATGCCCGCCGTGGAACGCGGTGAAGTGGACGCGGGCCTGATCATCCACGAGTCGCGCTTCACCTACCCGCAGCACGGCCTGAGCAAGCATCTGGATCTGGGCGCGTGGTGGGAGGGCGAGACCGGCCTGCCGCTGCCACTGGGCGCAATCCTGGTCCGCCGTGATCTGGCCCCGGAGATGCAATGGGCGCTCAACGTTTCGGTGCGGGCCAGCCTGGATTACGCTTATGCCAACCCAGAAGCCTCGCGCGCCTATATCCGGCAGCACGCGCTGGAAATGGCCGACGAGGTCATGCAGGCGCACATCGACCTGTACGTGAATCCGTTCAGCCTGGACGTGGGCGAGGAAGGCACGCGCGCCGTGCAGGAATTGCACCGCCGGGCCGTGGAAGTGGGCGCGGTGGAGGCGTCAGATTTACCGCTGTTCGTGGAGCGTCCCTGAAGATCAGGCGGGCCGATTCCAGCCTGGACGGAAGCCGACCTCAAATCGGAGGGGGCGGCGCAGCTCTCCCCACCGCCCTTCAACATGGGCGAACGCAATTGTAAGAACTTGTTGATTCATCCCGCGTTAAGGTATCGGAGTGACGAAGCAAGGCGCGCCCGCCATTCCCGCCATTGAGGTGCGTGGGCTAAACAAGAGATATGGCAACCACAGCGTTCTGGAAGAGATCTTCCTGAACGTCCGCCCCGGTGAGGTTTACGCCCTGACCGGCCCCAACGGCACCGGCAAGACCACCTTGATCCGCTGTATGACCGGCCTGGCCTTTCCCACCGACGGCGAGATCCGTCTGATGGGCCGCGACGTGCATACCGACGGTGCCCGCGCCCGCGCATTCCTGGGCGCGGTGGTGGAGGCTCCGGCCAAGTTCTACACGCAGTTCACCGGCAACCAGAACCTGCAAATCCACGCCAATCTGTCTGCAATGGCCCCCGGCGGCAGACGGGTGCCCCGCGAACGGCTGCGCGAGGTGCTGGCGCTGCTGGAACTCACGCGCATGGCGGACCGCAAGGTGCAGGAGTACTCGCTGGGCCAGCGGCAACGGCTGGGCGTGGCGAGCGCCATCCTGGCCGATCCCAAGGTGCTGATCCTGGACGAGCCGACCAGCGGTCTGGACCCGCTGGGCATCGGGCTGATCCACCGGATCGTGACCAGCATGGCCACCGACGGCTGCGCGGTGGTCCTCAGCACGCACCACCTGCGGGAAATCGCCACCTACGCGCACACCGTGGGCATCCTGACCGGGGGCCGTCTGGTGGACACCGTGGACCTGCGTGCCCGGCAGGCGGCCTACCGCTTCCGGGTGGACGATCCGGTGGGCGCGGCGGCGGTGCTGGAGCGGCTGCCGTTTGTCCGCAAGGTCAGTACCCGCACTCCGTTCGCCATCGCGCACCTGGGCGGCGAGGCCCGCGTGCCCGACGCCCTGGCCCGCCTGAGCGAGGAGGGCATCCGGGTCTTCGAGGCCAGCCCCGATCACTTCGACCTGTACGAGTATTACCGCGAGCGCGTGGAGAAAGCCTGATGAACACCCCCTCTTTTTCCACCCTTCTCCGAGTGTCCCGGCGGCAGCCATGCTGACCCTGCTGCTGCTGGAATTTCGCAAACTGCTGGGATCGCGCAGCGCCAAACTGGCCCTGATCGTGACCTTTCTGCTGCCGCTGATCTGGGCCTTCGCCCCGCGCCTGAGCGCGCTGATCCAGGTCAACATGATCAGCGGCTGGCAGTTGCCCGCCGTCAGCATCGGCGTGACCATCCAGTACCTGCTGCCACTGTTCATCGCGGTCACGGTGGCCGAGACCATCGGTTCGGAAACGGCGCAGGGCACCCTCGCGCCGCTGCTACTGCGCCCAGTGGACCGCACCAAGGTCATTGCCAGCAAGCTGATCGCCGCGCTGGTCTTTCCGTTTCTGCTGATCATCACCACCGTGGCCGGATCGTTGCTGGCGGGCATTCCGCTGGGCTTCGGCAACTTCACGGGCGGCACCGGGCTGGGGCCAGGGCTGTTCGTGGGCGTGGGCCAGCTCTCGGGCGGCGAGGCGTTCGGGCAGGTGCTGCGCGGCGCGTTCCTGGCCGCCATCGTGCTGATGCCGGTGGCCGCCCTGTCGCTGCTGTTCGGCGTGCTGTTCCTGAACACGGCGGCCTCGGCGCTGGCCACCTTTGCCACATTGATCGTCATGCGCCTGCTGGTGGTGCTGCCCGAAGCCCTCCAGCGCATCCTGCTGACCTCGCACTTCGGGGTTTACGTGCAGCAGGGCGACATCGGGCAGCCGCTGATCCTGCTGCTGATCTACACCCTGGGCTTCGGTTTAATGGCGATCTACGCCTTTGACCGCCGCGACGTCTAGCGCCGAATCAAATTCACCGAATCAAATTTCTATAGGGAGGTGGGCATTTTGTCCGCCTCTCTTTTTTGCTGGCCTGCTAGCCTGCCCCTTATGACTGCGCCCATTCAACTCTCGGCGGGCGGCTCCCTGTATGAGCGCATTGGGCCGGAGGCGCTGGCCGCCCTGGTCACGCGCTTTTACACGCTGGTGGCCCAGGACCCGGACCTCTCCCCCATCTTTCCCGCCGACCTGACTCCCACTGCCCAGAAGCAACTGGCCTTTCTGACGGGTTTTCTGGGGGGGCCTCCGCTGTATCACCAGAACTTCGGGCCGCCCCGACTGCGGGCGCGTCATGTGCCGCACGCCATCACGCCCACGCGCGGGCGGGCGTGGCTGGCATGTATGGAAAACGCCTTGCAGGACACGCCCCAGATAGGCGAGGCCGAGGCGCGGGAACTGCACGCGGCCCTCGCACGGGTGGCGGCCCACATGGTCAATACCCCTGACGACGACGGCACACCGGACGGCAAAGTTGGACAACTCCTTTCAATTGACTAGCCGCGTGAATGTCTTTTTGGGCGCGCTTTTCCTAGACTGCGGGGTATGACACAACCCCGCACCATCGAGGACCTCCGCACCGAGATCGATCAGATCAACCGTGACCTGCTGAAACTGCTGTCCCAGCGCGCCACGGTGGTGGCCCAGATCGGCCACGCCAAGACCCAGGAAGGCCGCCCTAACCACTATGATCCGGCCCGCGAGGACCGCCAGTTGCGTGAGCTGGAAGAGCTGAACCCCGGTCCCTTCACAGGCGCGACGGTCAAGCACCTGTTCAAGGAGATCTTCAAGGCCAGTCTGGCGCTGGAAGAAAGCAACGACAAGAAGCAACTGCTGGTCTCGCGCAAGGTCAAGAAGGAAGACACCGTACTGGACATCGACGGCGTGAAGATCGGCGGCGACTCCCCGCCCATCATCATCGCCGGGCCGTGCAGCATCGAATCTGAGGAGCAGATGGAGCAGACCGCCGAGTACCTGGCGGGCAAAGGCGTGAAAATCCTGCGCGGCGGCGCGTACAAGCCCCGCACCAGCCCCTACGGCTTTCAGGGGATGGGCGTGGACGGCCTGATCATCGGCAGCCGGGTGGCCCGCGCCAACAAGATGCTGTTCATTACCGAAGTGATGGACACCCGTGACGTGGAAGTAGTGTCCGAGTACGCCGACATCCTGCAAGTCGGGGCGCGCAACATGCACAACTTCGCCCTGCTGCGGGAAGTGGGCCGTGCCCGCCGCCCGGTGCTACTCAAACGCGGCCTCTCCGCCACCATCGAGGAATGGCTGTACGCCGCCGAATACATCCTGTCGGAAGGCAACAACGAGGTCATCCTGTGCGAGCGCGGCATCCGCACCTTCGAGAAGTGGACCCGCAACACGCTGGACCTGTCCGCCGTGGCCCTGGCCAAGCAGGAAACCCACCTGCCCGTGATCGTGGACGTGACCCACGCCGCCGGACGCCGTGACCTGCTGATCCCACTGGCCAAAGCCGCGCTGGCCGTGGGCGCAGACGGCATTCACATCGAGGTCCACCCCAACCCCGCCACTGCCCTGAGCGACAACGAACAGCAACTGGACTTCGCCGGATACGACCAGTTCAGCGACGCGCTGGCCTCCATGCTGAAGCTGCCTGTACGCGTCTGAGCTTGTAGCAAAAAAGTTTCACTAGAAGTAAGAGGGGCCTCGCCGGGTGCGGGGCCTTCTTTTTTCGTCAAAGATAACCCCTCTCCTTCGGAGCTGTGCCAGCCAGTCTGCTAAGCAGCCAGCTCCCCTTAAAGGGAGCCGAGAAATGCGACTAGCATGGCAATTCCGCAACTCTTGCCTCCCTTCTGAGGGGAGGTGCCCCGAAGGGGCGGAGGGGTCAAACCGTGGCGGCCACCCCTCAACACCAAATCTCAAATCACCCCCAAAAGTGGCAAACTCGCCCACCTCCCTTTCGCCCCGGCGCTAGGCTGGTTGCCGTCTATTTCCCCAACACTTTCCCCCGGAGGTTCCATGTCGTCACGTTCCCTGCGCTTCACCGCCGCCCTGCTGCTGTCCTCGTTGCTGCTCACCTCTGCCCCCGTCTCGACAGGCTGGGCGCAGACCGCCCCCGCTGCCGCCCCCACCATGACGCTGCCCGCCGGGGTCAAATTCGTGACCGAGGTGGAGGGCATCCGCGAGTACCGCCTGCCCAACGGTCTGCATGTGCTGCTGTTCCCCGACACCTCGGCGGCCACGTTTACGCTGAACGTAACCTACAAGGTGGGCAGCCGCTCCGAGAATTACGGCGAGACAGGTATGGCGCACCTGCTGGAACACATGCTGTTCAAGGGGACGCCCACCAGCGGCAACATCCTGGAAAGCCTGGGCAAGCGCGGCGCGGATTTCAACGGCACCACCAGCGAGGACCGCACCAATTACTTCGAGACCATGACCAACAGCGGCGACAACCTGAGCTGGGCGCTGGGCATGGAGGCGGACCGCATGGTCAACTCGAAGATTGCCCAGACCGATCTGAACACCGAGATGACGGTGGTTCGCAACGAGTTCGAGAGCGGCGAGAACAGTGCGTTTGGCCTGCTGTACAAGCAGGTGCGCTCGGTGGCCTACGACTGGCACAACTACGGCAACACGGCCATCGGCAACCGCAGCGACGTGGAAAACGTGCCGATCAAGCGGCTTCAGGACTTCTACAAGAAGTATTACCAGCCCGACAACGCCGTGGTCACGCTGGCCGGGAACTTTGACCCGGAGGCGGCGCTGGCGCAGATTGCCGAAGACTTTGGCAGGGTCCGCAAGCCGTGGCGCACGCTGCCCGCCGAGTACACCGTGGAAAACCCGCAGGACGGCGAGCGCAGCGTGACCGTGCGCCGGGTGGGCGACGAGCGCATTCTGCTGACCGCCTACCACATGCCCAGCATCCGCCATCCCGACATGCCCGCGCTGCTGGTGCTGGACCAGATTCTGGCCGACGAACCCGCCGGGCGGCTGTACAAGGCGCTGGTGCAGACCAAGCAGGCCACCGCGATTGGCAGCCTGACCAACACCGCCTCCGATCCGGGCCTGCTGATGTACGCCGCCGTGCTGGGCAAGGACGACGACACCGCCCCGGCGCAGGCCACGCTGCTCAAGTCGCTGGAGGCGGCGGGCGACACGGCGTTTACCGACGAGGACGTGGCCCGCGTCCGCACCCGCGTGGTGGGCAGCTACGAGCAACTGCTGTCCAAGCCCGAGCAGGTGGGCGTGACCCTGTCCGAGTACATCGCGGCGGGCGACTGGCGGCTGCTGTTCAAACTGCGTGACGAGCTGGAAAAGGTGACGGCGGCGGACGTGACCCGCGTGGCGAAGACCTACCTGAAGCCCACCAACCGCACCCTGGGCGTGTTCGTGCCGACGCCCGAGCCAGATCGCGTGACAGTCACGGCAGCGCCTAGTGCTGAAGAGCTGCTGAAGGGCTACGTGGGCCGCGCGGCGCAGACGGCGGGCGAGAACATTCCCCCTGAACCCGCCGCCATCGAGGCGCGCACGGTGAGGAGCGAGGTGGCCGGGGCCAAAGTCGCCCTGCTGCCCAAGAAGACGCGCGGTGAACGCATCGAATTTGTGATGAACCTGGACTTCGGCAACGCGCAGACGGTCAAGGACGGTGGAGACGCCGCTGACTTCATCGCGCCGCTGCTGACGCGGGGGAGCAAGGACCTGACCCGGCAGCAACTGAATGATCGCCTGGAAGCCATCAAAACGCAGCTCAGCGTGTCGGGCGGGGCATCCGGGGCCAGCGTGCGCGTCAGCACGGACCGCACCCATCTGGCCGAGGCGCTGGAACTGGTCAAGAAGGTGCTGCGCGAGCCAGTCTTCCCGCAGGCCGACTTCGACGAGTTGAAGAAGGGCGCAATCGACGGCGCGGAATCCGGGCGGGGCGATCCGCAGAGCGTGGCGAGTCAGGCGCTGGCCCGCGCCTTCGCGCAGCCGGGAGCCAAACGCGGCGATCTGGGCTACGTCTCCACCCTGGACGAGTCCATCGAGGATACGAAAGCCGTCACTCTGGATCAGGTCAAGGACTACTACAACAAGGTCTGGGGCGCGGCGCAGGTGCAGGTGGCGGCGGTGGGCGACTTCGATCCGCAGACCATCACAGCGGCGCTGCCGGGGATTCTGGACGGCTTCAAGAGCGGCGTGAAGTACGAGCGCATCAGCCTTCCACTGGTGACGCCCAAGAGCGCCGACACCGTGATCAACGTGCCCGACAAGGCCAACGCCGTGTACGTCTCGCGCCTCAACTTCCCGCTTCGGGACGACGCCGCCGATTATCCGGCCCTGATCGTCGCCATGCGGATTTTCGGTTCGGGGACCGATTCCCGCCTGTTTAACCGGCTGCGGCAGCAGGACGGCCTCAGCTACGGCGCGGGCGGCAGCGTCAGCGCCAGCAGCGAGGACCAGAAAGGCAGCTACAGCGCCTACGCGATCTTCAACCCCAACGTGACCGAGAAAGTCGTGACCGCCATGCGCGAGGAACTGGCGAAAGCGCTGCGGGACGGCTTTACCCCCGCCGAGGTGACTTCTGCCAAATCCGCCATCTTGCAGGAAGCCCGCGTGGCCCGCAGCAGCGACGCCACGCTGGTGGGCAGTCTGGTGCGGCAGGCGTACCTGAACCGCACCTACGCCTTCAACGCCGAGCTGGAAGCGAAGATCAGCGCCGTGACGTCCGAAATGGCGAAGGCTGCCCTGAACAAGTACGTGACCCCTGAAAATCTGGTGGTGGTGCGCGCGGGAACGTTCGGGAAGTAAAACCAAGTCCCACCCAGAAAGGAGTCCCGCATCTGACGGAGACTCCTTTTTGATGTGGTCGGGCGCGCCATACTTGCGCCATGACCGCGCCCGCCGAACTCCTCGCCGATCTGGCCCAGAGCCTGGGCGCGGACGCGGTGGGCTGGGCAGCGGCCACCGTTCCGGCCAGTGCCGTAGACGAATACGCCCGCTGGCTGGACGCTGGGCGGCACGCGGGCATGGCTTACCTGGAGCGGCAGCTTCCAGCACGGGCTGATCCGTCCTCGCGGCTGGAGGGCGTGGGCAGCGTGCTGGTGCTGGGCGTCTCACACGCCTTCGAGGAACCGCCCATACCACCGGGCGGCATCCGCGTGGGGCGCGTGGCCCGCTACGCCTGGACCCCCGATTACCACGATCAATTGCAGCCGCTGCTGACCCGTCTGGAAACCGAGGCCGCTGCACTGGGCATCCGGGCGCGTGGCTACGTAGATCACGGTCCGGTGATGGAACGCCTGTTTGCCTCCGGGGCGTTTCTGGGGTGGCGCGGCAAATCGGGCATGACCATCAGTACGCAGTTAGGAGCCTTTGTGACGCTGGCGGTGCTGCTGACCGATCTGCCTTTCGAGGGAACCGACACGGCGCATCCTGACCGCTGCGGCAAATGCTTTCGTTGCGTGGCCGCCTGCCCCACGAACGCCATTGGCAATGACCGGACCATCGATGCCCGGCGCTGTATCTCGTACCTGACCATCGAACACCGTGGCCCCGTTCCGCACGAGTTCCGCGCGGATATGGGCGATTGGCTGTTCGGCTGCGACGTGTGCAGCGAGGTCTGCCCGTGGTCCCGGAAAGCTGGGCCGCTGGCGGAATTGCTGAGGCCGCAGCCTGAGCTGGCCCACCCCGATCTGAGCGCTTTCTTCGGGGTTGGAGAACGCGAATTCAACCGCCGTTTTGCTGGTACGGCCTTTCTGCGCCCGCGCCGCAAGGGCATGGCCCGCAACGCGCTGACGGTGCTGGGCAACACCCGTGCGCCGGAGGGCTGGCCGCTGCTGCTGGCAGGCACGACAGACCCGGCCCCCGAGGTCCGTGAGGCCGCCGCCTGGGCGCTGGGCCAGTGGGGCGAGATGGACCATGTGCGTGCGCTGCTCCATGACCCGGACGAGGGGGTGCGGGCGGGCGCAGCGCGGATACTGGCCACCCCGCAGTTGTCTAGTCTGCATGGGCCAGGATCAACAATCTTGGGGCAAATGTCAGATACCTGACGCCCCACTTGCCTACCATGAAGCTGTGCGCGCCGTCTTCCTGCTTTCCCTGCTCGGTCTCGTGTCCCTGAACACGGTCCTGGCCCAGTCCACGCCTCGTGCCTCCTCACCCGCTGCTGCCCCAGCCAGCGCCGCTCCGGCGAATTCAGCCCCGGTCAATTCAGTTCCAGCCATCCTGACCCCCACCATCGTCAACCGGTATCCGCATGACCGCGCCGCCTTCACCGAGGGGTTTCAGTACCTGGGAGACGGCACCTACATGGAAAGCACCGGACTGGTGGGCGAATCCGGCGTGCGGCGGGTGGACCTGAAAACTGGCAAGGTGCTGGGCAGGGTGGCCACGCCGCTGTCCACCGCCTTCGGCGAGGGCGTCACGGTGGTGGGCGGCGTGGCCTACCACCTGACCTGGCAGGACGGGCTGGCGTTCGCCTTCGACGCCGGAACCCTGAAGGAAGTCGGGCGTTACCGCTACGGCGGCGAGGGCTGGGGCCTGACCACCAACGGCAAGGACCTGATCATGAGCAACGGCACCCCCACGCTGGTCTGGCGCGATCCAAAAACCTTCGCGGTCAAACGGAGCGTGACCGTCACCGATGGCGGGCAGCCCGTCAGGAACATCAACGAGCTGGAATACGCCGGGGGAAGCGTGTACGCCAATATCTGGCTGACGGACCGGATTGCCCGGATCGACCCGCAGACGGGCAAGGTCACCGCCTGGATCGACGTGTCCGCCCTGACCCGCGAGGCCAGCGCCAGCGCCGCCAGACTGGGCAAGCCCCTGACCTTCGACGACATTCCCAACGGCATCGCGTACGTCCCCGAACGCGGCACGCTGCTGCTGACCGGCAAGCGCTGGGGGACGATTTTTGAGGTCAAGGTGCCTGGACTGGGAGCCACGAACGGGCGCGCTCAGCCCCGACGCTGAGGCTCTAGATTTCTGAGGCTGGGAGGCGTGACTGGACCGCCTCCCAGATCGTTTTTTCCAGATCGGCTTCGTCCAGGGTGGCGTCCAGCACCAGAAACCGTTCAGCCTCCGCCTCGGCCAGCTTCAGGAAACCCTGTCTGAGCCGCTGGTGGAAAGTGAGGTCTGCCTGCTCCAACCGGTCTGGCTGGCCGCGCCGCGCTGCCCGTTCCAGACCGATAACGGGGTCAAGGTCCAGCAACACCGTCAGATCGGGCCACAGCCCACCCGTCGCCGCCGCCGTGATGCCGCGCAGCAGTCCAGCGTTCAGGCCGCGCCCAAAGCCCTGGTACGCCAGACTGGAATCGGCGTAACGGTCACAGACCACCACCTCTCCCCTGCCGAGGGCTGGGCGAATGACGTTGGTAACGAGCTGGGCGCGGCTGGCGCTGTAGAGCAGGAATTCGGGCAGCGGGTCAATGGTCAGTTCGGGGTCCAGCAACACCTCCCGCACGCGCGTTCCCAGGGGGGTGCCACCCGGCTCACGGGTGACGGTGTGGGGCACGCTCTCCGATTCCAGATGCCGCAGCAGGTGGGCAATCTGGGTGCTTTTGCCTGCGCCTTCCGGGCCTTCAAAGGAGATGAAGAGGCCCCTATCAGGCTGGCTCACGGGTGGCGAGGACACCGACTACAGGCCCGTCGGATGGTGCAGAAACTGCCACGGCAGGCCAAATTCTTCCTCGATTCTGGCGGCCAGGGCGCGGACGCCGAACACTTCCGTTTCGTAGTGTCCGGCGAAGACCACGTTCACGCCATATTCAAAAGAATCGTTGAAGTGCTTGTGTTCCGGCTCGCCCGTCAGCAGGGTATCCAGGCCCAGCGCTGCGGCCTCGGCAATGCGGTCTGCGCCGCTGCCGCTGACGATGCCCAGGCGTTTGACGGTGGGCTGACCGCCGCCGTGAACCAGACAGATTTCGCCCGTCAGCTTCTGCACACGGTCCGCAAAGTCCTGCAACGACTGCTCGAAGGGCAAGTCCCCGGCCAGACCGATCTTGTGGCCCTGCCAGTCTCCGAACGGCTCCATGTTTTCCAGCGACAGCGCTCTGGCGATCATGGCGTTGTTGCCGATTTCGGGGTGGGCGTCCAGCGGAATGTGCGCGGCGTACAGGTTCAGGTCTGCGGCCAGCGCCGTTTGCAGGCGGGTGCGGTGCGGCCCGGTGATCGCCAGCGGATCGCCCCAGAACAGGCCGTGATGCACCAGCAGAATGTCCGCGCCGCTGTCTGCCGCGTGCTGCAAGGTCTTGATACTGGTGTCCACGCTGGCCGCCACACGGGTGATGGTGGCGTTGCCCTCGATCTGAAGGCCATTCATGCTGGGATCGGGGTAGGCGTCGATTTTGAGGTAGTCATTGAGCCAGCGCACCAGATCGTCGCGGCTGACCTCGGGGGACTTGCGGGGAGAGGAATCGGTCATGGGGGCATTGTAGAGGCGGAGACATGGGGCCAATGCCTCCGGGGATGGGTTTTGAAAAAGAGGCGGGGACCGGACGAGGTCAGCACATCAGAAGGGCCAGCCCTCCCTCCGATGTGGGGAAGGCTGGCCCAGACCTATCCCATCTGGCTGTGGTCCAAACGGGTCAGGCCTACGCCAGTTCGCGGCCCAGCCACGCCGCCGCCTCATCTATCAGGGCCGCCGCTGCCGGGGACACGCCCGTCATGTTGGCAAAGCCGTGGATCATGCCGGGACCGGGCTGGTGTTCGGCGCGGTTGCCCGCCGCCCGCAGCGCCTCGGCGTACGCGATGCCCTCATCGCGCAAGGGGTCGAACTCAGCCGTCAGCACCAGCGCAGGCGGAAGATTTTTAAGATCGGCGGCGTGCAGCGGGGAAACGTGCGGGTGCGCGCCGTGTTCGGCCTCCGCGAGGTACATCTCTCCGAAGAACTTCATGCGCTCCTCGGTCAGGAAGTAGCCCTCTCCGTTCTCTTTGCGTGAGGCATAGCGGTCCGTGTTCACGAAATCGGCGGCGGGATAGATCAGCAGTTGCGCGGCAATGGCCGGGCCATGCTCGTCGCGGGCACGCTGTGTCACGGCGATACACAGGCTTGCGCCCGCACTATCGCCCGACAGCGCCAGTCGGACCGGATTGACGCCCAGTTCGGTGGCGTTTGCGGCAGCCCAGGTAAAAGCGGCGTAGGCATCATCCACCGGAACTGGAAATTTGTGTTCAGGGGCCAGACGGTATTCCACGCTTAGCACGGCGCTCTTTGCGCCCGCGCACAATTCGCGGCACACCTGATCATGTGTCTCGATGTTGTAGGCCACGAAGCCGCCGCCGTGGAAGAACACGGTCAGCGGCCAGCCCTGCGCCGGGGCCATTCCTTCCGGCGTGTACAGCCGGGCGGGCAGCGCCGAGGCGGGGCCGGGAATGGTCAGGTCACGGGTGGAGCCGCCCGTAATCGTCCTTTTGGGCGTGCGGGCCGAGGTGGCGATAACGGCCTGACGCATCTCGTCCAGACCGTTCGGCTGGGGTGCGGCGGCAAATTGCAGCAGGACTTCTTTTAAGGCGGGATCAAGGGGCATGGGAAACCTCCACGGGATTGAGGAAAGGCAGTGAAATCACGGAGGGCTGTGAGATCCAGAAAAGACCTCCCACAGCCCAGCAGCGATCAGACGGTTACAACACCTCGAACAGTCCCGCCGCGCCCATACCGCCGCCCACGCACATGGTCACCACCACATGCTTTGCGCCCCGGCGTTTGCCTTCCAGCAGAATGTGGCCGGTCAGGCGTGCGCCGCTCATGCCGTATGGGTGGCCGATGCTGATGCTGCCGCCGTTGACGTTGTACTTCTCCGGGTCAATGCCCAGTTGATCGCGGCAGTACAGCGCCTGCACAGCGAACGCCTCGTTCAGCTCCCACAGGTCAATGTCGTCCACGGTCAGGCCGTGGCGCTTCAACAACTTCGGCACGGCGTAAATCGGGCCGATGCCCATTTCGTCGGGTTCGCATCCGGCCACGGCGAAGCCCTTGAACAGCCCCAGCGGTTGCAGGCCGCGCTCGCGGGCCATGTCGGCGTCCATGACCACCACCGCCGCCGCGCCGTCTGACAGTTGCGAAGCGTTGCCCGCCGTGATCACGCCGCCCTCAATGACAGGCTTAAGCTTCTGCAAGCCTTCCAGCGTGGTTTCCGGGCGGTTGCCCTCGTCCAGCTTGCGGGTCACTTCCTGATCGGAAATCTCGCCCGTCGCCTTGTCCTGCACCTTCATGGTGGCGGTCATGGGGACGATCTCGTGGTCAAACTTCCCGGCTTCCTGGGCCGCCGCCGTGCGCTGCTGGCTTCTCAGGGCGTACTCGTCCTGCGCCTCCCGCGACACGCCATACCGTTTAGAGACAACTTCTGCCGTTTGCAGCATGGGCATGTAGATGTCGGGCTTGTGTTCCATCAGCCACTCGCCGCGCAGATGGAACTTGTTGGCGTGTTCGTTCTGGGTCAGGCTGATGCTTTCCAGGCCGCCCGCCACGAAAATCTCGCCCTGTCCAGCCATGACGTGGTTGGCCGCCAGCGCAATGGTGTTCAGGCCGCTGGAGCAAAAGCGGTTGACGGTCACGCCCGCCACGCTGACGGGCAGCCCGGCGCGCAGGGCGATCTGGCGGGCGATGTTGCTGCCGGTTGCGCCCTCGGGGTTGCCCGAACCCATGATGACGTCCTCAATCTCGGCGGGATCAATTCCGGCCCGCTGAACGGCGTGCATAACGGCGTGCGCGCCCAGATCAGAACCGTGCGTGTTGTTGAGGAAACCCCGGTAAGCCTTGCCGATGGGGGTGCGGGCGGTGGAAACGATGACTGCTTCGGGCATGTGGGGAACTCCTTTGAGGATGAGGGTTTATGACTCGTTGGCTTCAGGTAGAAAAACTTGCGGATCGCTGGAAAAACCATTCCAGAACACCCATAACCTTCCGCAGTGAGGGCAAAGAAGCAAATGCTTCATCTGATTGTGAAGGGCATCGGCGGATAAACTGTCTGTTTCCGCGTCTGTCAGCGTGTCAAAAGTCTCGTCTGAAACCATAAGCCATTCAATCGGGTTCGGTATTTGGCCCAACTTAACTTCGTTCCGCATTTACAGAGAATGGCCGGCACCGAATCAAGACGCCTTCGCCGCAAACTTGACCTGAACCTCAGCGTCCAATGTCTCCGCCACGCACCGCAGCACGTCCAGCGAATGGCCCCAGTAAAATGGGTTGACGAGGCGATTGACCGCCGAGCAGCGGCTGCCGATGCGCTGGGCGAGTTCAACCTCAGAGAGATTCAGAGTTTGCTTGATAGCTCCCACGGTTGAACCCCTCCGGCCCTTCGGGCCACCTCCCCTTAGAAGGGAGGCAAGAGTTGCGGAATTGCCCGGCCAGCAGCGGTCTCTCGGCTCCCTTTAAGGGGAGCTGGCTGCAAAGCAGACTGAGGGGTTATCTCTTATCCCATCCCCCAAACGTTCCCCCTTCATTGGCCAGCTTCTGAAGCAGGGGCGCGGGCGTCTGGCCGTACTGTTTCAAGTCGGCCACCACGCTGGCAAGGCCCTGCTCGTCGGCGTACTGCATGGGGCCGCCCCGGTAGGCGGGAAAGCCGTAGCCGTAGATGTAAATGACATCAATGTCCCCGGCACGTTGCGCGATGCCCTCTTCCAGAATCTTCGCGCCCTCGTTGACCAGGCTGTAGGTCAGGCGTTTGGTGGCCTCATCCTGCCCGATCTCGCGCGGCGTGATGCCCTTCTCGGTGCGGTAGTCGGCGATCAGTTGGGTCATCTCGGCATTGGGTTTGGGCTTGCGGTCCTCGCCGTAATCGTAGACGCCCGCCGCCGTTTTCTGGCCCTTGCGGCCCTTCTCCACAATCCGGTCAATCCAGCCGTCGGGCTTGGGCTGCCCCGCCACCTTCGCCTGATGCTGGCGGATGGCGTAACCGATGTCCAGGCCCGCCATATCGCCCATCTGGAATGGCCCCATCGGCAGGCCCAGCGCGTTCATGGCGGCGTCCACGTCCTGCGGGTTCGCGCCTTCCTCCACCAGTTTGCGGCCCTCGTCGCCGTAGCGGTGAACCATGCGGTTGCCCACGAAACCGTCGCAGACGCCCACCACCACGCCCACTTTCTTGATCTTCTTCGCCAGCGCCATGCTCGTTGCCAGCACGCTATCGGAGGTCTTGTCGGCCCGCACGATTTCCAGCAGCTTCATCACGTTGGCCGGGCTGAAGAAGTGCAGCCCGATCACGCTCTCCGGGCGCTTGGTGACGCTGGCAATCTCGTTCACGTCCAGCGTGGAGGTATTGCTGGCGAGAATCGCGCCCTGTTTAGCAATACCGTCCAATTTGGTGAAGATGTCTTTCTTCACGTCCATGTTCTCAAAGACCGCCTCAATGATGATGTCGGCGTCCCTGAGGTCACCCATGTCCAGTGTGGGCGTCAGCATGGACATCCGTTTCTCCACGTCCTCCATGCTGATCCGGCCCTTTTTGGCGGTATTCTCGTAGTTCTTGCGGATCACGCCCAGGCCACGGTCCAGCGCGTCCTGCTGGGTTTCCACGATGGTCACGGGAATCCCGGCATTCAGGAAGTTCATGGCGATGCCGCCGCCCATCGTCCCCGCGCCGATGATTCCAGCGGACTTGATCTCGGTGGTGGGCGTGGATTTGTCAATGCCGGGAATCTTGCCCGCCTCACGCTCGGCGAAGAAGATGTGGCGCAATCCACGCGACTGGGGGCTGTTCATGGCCTCCAGAAACTTGCCGGATTCGGCGTCCCAGCCTTCCTTGAAGGGCTTGTTGGCCGCCATTTCCGCCAGATCAACGATCAGCGAGGGCGAGAGCTGACCCCGGTGCGTTTTCTTGATCCCCTCACGGGCGGCGGCGAAGACCTCGGGGGTGCCACCTTCCACGCTGCGCTCGCTGATGCGCGGCAGCGGGCGGGCGTCGGCGTGGCTGCGGGCAAAAGCGACGGCCCCGGCCAGCAGATCGCCGTCCACGATCTCATCCACGAGGCCGAGTTTCTGCGCCTCGCCCGCCTTGATCGGGTTGCCGGACAGCATCATCTCCAGCGCCTTCTGTGCGCCTACCACGCGGGGCAGACGCTGCGTGCCGCCCGCGCCCGGCAGCACGCCCAGCTTGACTTCGGGGAGGCCCACCTGCGCTTCCTTGACCGCCACGCGGTAGTTGCAGCCCATTGCCAGCTCCAGACCGCCGCCCAGCGCCGTGCCGTGAATGGCGGCGACGGTGGGCTTGCCGAAGCCGTCCAGCTTCTCAATCGTGCCGCGCAAGTCGGGGGCTTCCTCGCGTGGGCGGCCAAAGGTCTTAATGTCGGCCCCGGCCACAAAGGTGCGCCCGCCGCCGATGATGACCACGGCCTTCACGCCGTCGTCGGCGGCTGCGGCGTCCAGCCCGGCTTTCAGGCCCTCTGGCACACCGGGCGAGAAGGCGTTCACGGGCGGATTGTTGATCGTAAGAATCAAAATTTCGCCGTCACGGGACTGTTGAACCATTTCTGCTTGCGCGCTGGTCATGTTTGGAGCCTCCTTGAGTTGTGCGTGGTGCTGAGGCGTCCATGCTTCCATGTCGCCCGCCTCTGGTCAAATACGTCAGCGTTCATAGTAGACGTGCGCGTACACTCTGTGGGGAACAGGCCCGGAGCAGGACTGCGACAGGCAACGAAAAAAGCACGTCTGGGACGTGCCTCCGGGCAGATACTGAAAAGGGCGGAACTACTTCAGGGCTTTGATGACGGCGGGGGTCAGGTCCGTGGTGCTGGTGTTGGCATAGATGATCAGCCGGTTCTGGGCGGCGATCTGCCGGTCCATGACCACGCTGTAGCCGTTGGCCTTGGCCACCTGGGCCACCGCCGCGTTCACCTTGACGGCCAGCGGCTGGAAGGCCGTGGCAATTCGTCCGCTGTAGCCGCTCTGGGCGGTGCTGTACGCCTTCTGGGCGTCGGTCAGTGCCTTGCGGTCTGCCGCGCTCCCCGTGGCCCCGGCTTTGGCCGCCAGACCGTCGATCTTGCTGCGCTTGTCTTTCAGGTCCGCGTCCACACGGGCCGAGAGGTCCAGGTACGCCTTGCTGGCGGGCAGCGCCTTGACGGCGGCCTGCACGTCGATCAGGCCGACACGGTTCTTGGCCCCCTGGGCGTGGGGGACCGTGGCCAGCAGGGCCAGGGGGAAAAGGATCAGGAATTTATTCAAGGGACAACCTCCAACGGTCAGGCACTTTGCGGGGGCCATGAAAAAACCCCGCGCCTGAGCATGCGGGGCGTTTTCTCAGCCGGAGCGGGGGATCAGGGCTTCAGGGCCTTGACGGCGGCGGCGGTGACATCGGTGCCGGGATCGGCGTAGATGACCAGTCCGCTCTTGGCAGCCACGTCGCGGTCCATGACCACCGCGTAACCGTTGGACTTGGCAATCACGCCCACGGCGGTGTCCACGGCCTTCTCGACTGCCGTGATCTTGGGATCGATCTGCTTGTCGTAGTCGGCGGCCTTGGCCTGAATGGTCTTGACCAGGGTGTCGCGCTGCTGCTTGTCGGCGGCGGTGGCGGCGGCTCCCTTGGCGTCGATGGCCTTGACCTGCGTGTCCAGAACCTGCAACTCGGCGTCGGCCTTGGCCTGGATGGCCTTGATGTCCTTGTCGTTGGGGTGGGCGGCCAGCAGGGTGGCCACATTCACGAAACCGATCTTCTGGGCGGGGGTCTGGGCGTGCGGGGCGAGGGTGCCCAGCCCGAAGGCGGCGACGATGGCCACAGGGGCCAGGGATTTGGCGGTGATCTTCATGAAACGAAAACTAGCACGCTGTTTCCTGAGCGGAATGAAGCCCTTCACAGCCGCTTCACATGCGCCGTCAGGCCCCGGTCAGGCACCCGGAGGGCTAGGTGGAAGCCCCGCGCCCAGCCCCCACCAGCCGCAGCAATTCCACGTAGACACTGGCCGTCGCGGTGGCGTCTTCCAGTGCGTCATGGGCCGTGTATTCGATCCCAAAATGTTCTGTGAGCTGGGAAAGCGGTGTGCCGATCTGGTGGGGCAGCACCCCGGCGTGGATCAGGAACTGGGCAGTCAATTTGGTGTCCACATGTCCGCTCCTGAACACCTTGCGGAGATCGGGCAGTAGGGGGCGCAGGAAGCGCAGATCGAAGTTGAAGTTATGCCCGCCCAGCATCACGCGGCCCACCCCGGCGGCGTACTCGCGCAGGGCGTCGGCCACGGCTTCCGGCGGCTGGGCGGCGCGGTCATGTTCCAGGATGTCGATGCCCGTCACTTCCAGCGCACCCGGTTCCACGCAGTATTCGCGGTGCTTGACCAGCAGATGGATAGGGCGCGAAATCTGGCCGTCCTCGCCCAGCGTCACCGCGCCGATGGTCAGCAGCGGGTGCCGGGCCGGGTCACGCCCACCGGTTTCCACGTCCAGAAAGATGATCGGCTGGCGCAGGGTCAGAGACATGGGAAGCAGCCTAGCGCCCCATCTGAAGGCGGCGGCGGATCAGCGGGTGCGGGTCTTTCCGCAGGTGATTCAGAACTTCGGGCGGCAGATCAGACCGGGTGGCGAGGGAGAGCCGCACGCTGTACTCGGCGTCTGTGGACAGTCGCTCGATCAGTTCGGCGTTCAGGTCAGGATGTTGCGCCACCGCCGCGCGCAACTGCCATTCGCCCCGCCCCGCCAACTGCCCCAGCCGCTCCTGACTCAGCCGCGCCCGCCCGGCCACCGCCCAGCGGGCCTGCGGTTCGGGATGGCGCATCGCCAGCTCCTGCACCCACTCCGGGGCCGCGTCCACCGCCGCCAGCCGTGACACGGCCAGTCCGGTCCACATTCTGATCTGCTGCCCGTGCGCCAGCCGCAGCAACGGCAAGGCCGGGTTGTCCAGCACGGCTTCCGGGTAACGTGCGGCCAGTTCGCCCAGCAGCGTGACGGGGGTGTTGGGATGGCGGGCGACGGCTTCCAGCAGGTGCGGCGCGGTGACGCTGTACGCCAGCCGCGTCAATTCGGCGGCGGTGGCCCTGGGCGTGGGCAGCTCGGAATTGGGCGGTGTCAGCAGGGCGGGACCGGGCATCGCCCCTATTCTGCCGCCTGCATGCGTCCCGAAACAGCGCGGGAGACACCATCGGCAGGCAGTCAGGAGAGCAGTCAAAAGATAGGGTTTCCGTAATCTGGGAGCCATCTTTTCTCGCGTGCCACCTCCTATACTCCTGGGGTTCACAAATCGGCGCAGTCAGGCAGCACAGTTTTACGGTGCGGTTTCAGCAGCGCAAGCTCAGCAGTACAGCTTCGGCAGTACAGATTTGGCAATACAGATTTGGCAATACAGCTTCGACAGTGCAGGGAGGCTTTCAATCATGCAGCAAACGGACCATCTACCCACCCCCAACGACGCCCACATCCGCTCCACGCTGGGACCGACACGTCCAGCCAGCGGGCCAGCCGTGGACATTCAGATCGACGGGACCACGTTCACGGCGTTCACCGGCGAACCCCTGGTAGACGCCATCAACCGCGCCCAGATCGAACTGGCGCAGGTCTGCTACCACCCGCAACTGGGGCCGATCCAGACCTGCGACACCTGCTCGGTGGAGATCGACGGGCAGATCGGGCGGGCCTGCGGCACGAACGTCGCGGCAGGCATGGTGGTCCGCACGCAGACCATTGCGGCGCGCGCAGCGCAGCGGGACGCCTATGACCGGATCGTGAGCAACCACGACCTGTACTGCACGGTCTGCGACAACAACAACGGCAACTGCACCGTCCACAACACGTTGGGCATCCTGGGCACCCAACACCAGGCCCGGCCCTTTCAGCCCAAGGGCTACGCCAAGGACGACAGCAACCCCTTTTACCGCTACGACCCGGACCAGTGCATCCTGTGCGGGCGCTGCGTGGAGGCCTGCCAGAACGTGCAGGTCAACGAGACGCTGAGCATCAACTGGGAAGCCGAGCAGCCGCGCGTGCTGTGGGACGGCGGCAAGCCCATCGGCGAATCGAGCTGCGTGAGCTGCGGCCACTGCGTGACGGTCTGCCCCTGCAACGCGCTCCAGGAAAAGTCCATGCTGGGGCAGGCGGGCCTGCTCACCGGCATTCCGCTGCCGGTCTTCAACGCGGCAATTGACGTGGTCAAGGGCGTAGAGATCAGCACAGGGCTGAAGCCGATCATGAACCTCTCCGACATCGAGTCGGCGGCGCGTGACCGCTACATCAAGAAGACCAAGACCGTCTGCACGTACTGCGGCGTGGGCTGCTCCTTCGACGTCTGGACCGACGAGCGGCACATCCTGAAAGTCGAGCCGGGGCTGGGCCACGCCAACGGCATCAGCACCTGCGTCAAGGGCAAGTTCGGCTGGGACTACGTGAACAGCGGCGACCGCCTGACCGCGCCCCTGATCCGCGACGGCGACGCCTGGCGCGAGGCGAGCTGGGACGAAGCGCTGGACTTCGTGGCCCGCCGCTTCATGGAAATCCGGGAACAGCACGGCCCGGACGCGCTGGCCTTCGTGGCGAGCAGCAAGGCCAGCAACGAGGAAGCGTTCCTGGTGCAGAAGTTCGCGCGGCAGGTGATCGGCACCAACAACGTGGACAACTGCTCGCGCTACTGCCAGTCGCCCGCCAGCAAGGGCCTGTCGCTGACCGTGGGCATCGGCGGCGACAGCGGCACCATCAAGGACATCGAGAACGCCAGCCTGATCATCACGGTGGGCAGCAACACCGCCGAGAGCCACCCGGTCCTGGCCACCCGTGTCAAGCGGGCGCAGAAGCTGGGCCACACGAAAGTCATCGTGTTCGACATCCGTGAGCATGAACTCGCCAAGCGTGCCGATCAGTTCCTGCGGCCCAAGCCGGGGACCGACTTCGTCTGGTTGGGCGCGGTCAGCAAGTTCATCCTGGACAACGGTCTGGAGAACACGGCTTTCCTGGCAGAGCGCGTCAACGGCCTGGACGAATTCCGCGAGTCCATTAAGGAATTCACGCTGGAGTATGCCGAGAAGGAAACCGGTCTGAGCGCCGCCACCCTGGAAGCCCTGGCCCGCCAGATCGCCGCCGAGGAGCGCGTGTGCATCCTGTGGGCGATGGGCGTCACCCAGCAGTGCGGCGGCACCGACACCAGCGCCGCCATCTCCAACCTGCTGCTGATCACCGGGAACTACGGCAGGCTGGGCACCGGGGCGTACCCGCTGCGGGGGCACAACAATGTGCAGGGCGCGTCGGACATGGGGGCCATGCCCGATCAGGTCAGCGGCTACCAGAATGTGACCGACGAACTGACCGTGCAGCGCCACCAGCGCGAGTGGGGCGTCACCCTGCGCCCGGAGCGCGGCCTGGACAACACGCAGATGCTGGACGCCGCCATTGACGGCAAGCTCAAGTCGATGTGGATCACGGGCGAGGAGATGAGCCTCACCGACGCCAACGCCAACCACTTGCAGGAGGGCTTCGAGGCGCTGGAATTCCTGGTGGTGCAGGACCTGTACTTCACCAACACCGCCCGGTACGCGGACGTGGTCTTCCCGGCTGCCGCTTCGCTGGAAAAGGAAGGCACGTTCACCAACACCGAGCGCCGCATGCAGCGGCTATACGAGGTCATGCCGCCCCTCAAGGGCACCAGGCCCGACTGGCAGATCTACATGGGTGTGGCGGACCGCATGGGCCACCGCTGGGGCTACACCCACCCCTCCGAGATCATGGCCGAGATCGCGCGCCTGACGCCCTTCTTTGTGGGCGTGACCTACGAGCGCCTGGAAGGCTACAACACCCTGTGTTGGCCTGTAGCCGAGGACGGTACGGACCAGCCGCTGCTGTACACCGAGCGCTTCAACTTCCCGGACGGCAGGGCACGCCTGTACGCCGGCGAATACCGCCCCCGCGAGCAGGCCCCCAACGAAGAGTTCGACCTGCACCTGAACTCGGGGCGCATGCTCGAACACTTCCACGAGGGCAACATGACCTTCCGGGTGGAGGGCATCGCCGTGACCGCGCCCGACGCGTTCGTGGAGGTCAGTCAGGAACTGGCCGCCGAGCGCCAGATCCAGAGCGGGCAGTGGGTGCGGCTGGTCAGCGCGCACGGCGCGGTCCGGCTTCAGGCCCTGGTGACGGGCCGTGTCAGCGACAACGAGCTGTACGTGCCCATGAACGCCCGCAAGGCCCAGGACGCCGTGAACCACCTGACCGGTTCCCAGGGTGACGCGATCACCAACACGCCCGCCTACAAGGACAACCGCGTCCGCATGGAAATCCTGGGCGAGGTCGGCGCGAACCCGCTGCCGGCCCGCAACTTCCGCTGGGGTCACCCCACGCCCCAGACGGGTGTGGAGGTCGAGCGCAAGTGGGCGCGGCCCGACTACGTCTATCCGGGCGGCGAACTGCCGATGCTCGGCGACAGCCTCAACGCCCGGGTCGACGCCCTGGGCGCGGACGACTGATGTTCTCTACCACACCGAGATTTTCCACAAGACTGATGTTTCCCAACGTAAGGAGCTGTCATGGCCAAGGCGCTTGATTTCACCCCCCGCGAACCGACGCCGCAGGAACGCCTGCACTCGGGCGTCGAGGACTCGACCGCCGCGCTGGAAGAGGGCCTGTACCTGCTGCGGCAACTGCACGAGCATGGGGTGCTGGACGTGCTGGGCAAGACCGTGCGCGGCGGCGAGGGCCTGATCGCGGCCCTGCTGCACATCACTGGCGGGGAAAGCGGCACCACCCTGCTGCGGAATGTCACGGAGCTGGGCAAGACGCTCTCGGCCCTGGACCCACGCGAGGTCAGCGTCCTGGGGCAGGCCGTGACGACTGGCGTAAACGAGGGCGCGCGGCACGTCGCCGCTGGGAAGGGCATCGGCCTGGGCGAACTGCTGGGCCTGCTGAAAGACCGGGACGTGCAGGTGGCCCTGGGCGCGCTGATGGCGGTTCTGAAGGGCGCGGGCCGGGCGCTGCGTGAGGCCAACGGCGACACCGTCAAGACCGCCAATCAGGCCGAGGTGGGCCGCTGAACGATGCAGACGGCGGGAGGGTGGATGCACAGGTAATTGCACAGGGCGTTGTTCACCTGCCTGTCCGGCTGTACCGGGATGAGCGGTGGGCGGGCCGTGAGGACGCCGTCGCCGTCGAGGAGCCGCTGGAGCTGCGCCTGCATACCCCGGACCGCGAACTGCCGCTGGGCGTGTTGATGCGAACGCCCGGCCATGACCGCGAACTGTTGCTGGGCTGGCTGGTGTCCGAAGGTCTATGGCCACGGGAGTTCACGCTCGGCGTCGATCCAGAGAACGCCAACGTCTGGCACCTGCACACCCCCGAGCATGAGCGGCTGGCGGCGGGGGCCAGGCTGGCCGTATCGTCGAGTGCGTGCGGAGTGTGCGGCTCGGGCAGCGTCGAGCAACTCCTGAGCCGGGCCGCTGCCCCAGTCTGGACAGCCGGGCCGATCAGCGCCGCCCTGCTGGCGGGTCTGCCGGAGCGGCTGCGCGAGACCCAGACCGGGTTCCGGGACACCGGCGGGATGCACGGCGCGGCGCTGTTCACCTGGGCGGGCACTTTCCTGTGTTCCCGCGAGGACGTCGGGCGGCACAACGCCGTGGACAAGCTGGTGGGGTCCCAGGGACCCGGCCTGCCTCTGACTGACCATGTGCTGGTCGTCAGCAGCCGTGCGGGCTTCGAGATCGTGCAGAAAGCCGTGACTGCCGGAATTGGGGTGGTTGTGGCGGTGGGCGCGGCCACCAGTCTCGCGGTGGATACGGCAGCCGTCTTCGGGGTCACCCTCTGCGGCTTTACCCGCGAAGGGCGGCTCACGGTGTATTCGGGGGCAGACCGGGTGGAGGGGAACACGGACTGAGCTGGACAGGCGAAGTCCTCTAGGCCGTGACCAGCAGCACCTGGGAAGACCTGTATCCGTTGTCACTTCATGAATCGCACATCACTGACGAAATCGACAAATCCGCCCTGTTACCCGTTACTATCGCTCCACATTAAACCAAAAGAGGGCAGGAGAAATTATGGGATTTCTGGACCGTGAACATTCCGTCGCTGGGCCGGGCTGGAGCCGCTGGCTCGTTCCGCCGGCGGCGCTGGCCGTACACCTGAGCATTGGGCAGATCTATGCCTACTCGGTCTTCAACAAGCCCCTCTCGCGCCTGATCAGCGGCGACGTCAAGGCCGAAACAGGTGCGCCCGGAGACTGGTCCCTGTTTCAGGTCGGCCTGATCTTCAGCGTGGCGCTGTTTTTCCTGGGGGCGAGTTCGGCGCTGTTCGGCAAATGGGTGGAACGCGAGGGACCGCGCAAGACCATGTTCACCAGCGCCCTGCTGTTCTGCGGCGGCTTCCTGATCGCGGCACTGGGCGTCAGTCAGCATCAGCTCTGGCTGGTGCTGCTGGGCAACGGGGTGATCGGCGGGATCGGCCTGGGCCTGGGGTACATCAGCCCGGTCAGCACACTGATCAAATGGTTCCCGGACCGACCAGGACTGGCCACCGGCATGGCCATCATGGGCTTCGGCGGCGGCGCGCTGATCGGCAGTCCGCTGGGCACCGCGCTGATGGCCCGCTTCGCCGGAGACGGCACGCTGGGCGTCGGCTCCACGTTCCTGATCATGGGCGCGGTGTATTTCCTGTTCATGATCTTCGGTGCGCTCATGGTACGCGTGCCCGCCGATGGCTGGGTGCCAGCAGGTTTTGTGCCCAAGGTCAATGCGGCGGGCGGCATGATTTCCAACCACAACGTTCTGGTGGATCAGGCCTTCCGCACCCCACAGTTCTGGCTGCTGTTCGCCGTGCTGTTCCTGAACGTGACCGCAGGGATCGGCGTTCTCGGGCAGGCCAGCGTCATGATTCAGGAGATGTTCAGCGACAAGGTGCTTGGGGCTGGCAACGGCGTGACCGCCGCCGCCGCCGCCGGGTTCGTGGGCCTGCTCAGCATCTTCAACATGGGTGGCCGCTTCTTCTGGTCCACGACCAGTGACCGCCTCGGACGCAAACCCACGTACATGATCTTCTTTGTGCTGGGGACTGTGCTGTACTTCCTGATTCCGCTGTTCGGCAACATGGCCAGCCTGGTGCTGTTCGTGGCAGGCTTCTGCGTCATCATCAGCATGTACGGCGGCAGCTTCGCCACCGTTCCCGCCTACCTGCGAGACCTGTTCGGCACCGCCAACGTGGGGGCCATCCACGGACGGCTGCTGCTGGCCTGGAGCGCGGCGGCCATCGCCGGACCCACCCTGGTCAACGGCTTCCGCGACAGCCAGATCAAGGCGGGCATTCCCGCCGCCCAGGCGTATTCGACGGTCATGTACATCATGGCGGGCCTGCTGGTCATCGGCTTTATCACCAACCTGCTTATTCGCCCGGTGGCCAGCCGGTACTGGGCCAGCCCCCCAGATGGTCAGCCCACCCCAACCGCCAGGCAGCAGGCCGCCGATGACTGATCACTTCAGGAGAGCGACATGACAAACCGAACGGACACCGAACAGACCTCTCCCCTGACCTATCTGGTGTGGCTGGTTCCCGGAATTCCCCTGGTGTGGGGCGTGTGGCAGACCCTGATCAAGGTGGCGCAGCTCTTTCAGTAAGCTTGAAACCCGCTATTACAAACCACGTTTGACAGAGACGGCCCTGAATCCATCGAGGGCCGTCTCTATGTGGTCAAAACGCTCTGGCGTGGGCCTTACGGAGTTGGCAACTTGGCCAGAAACGCCCTGACCGCACTCAGAATCTCGGCTTCCGCCGCCGCATGGGTCACAGTGGGCAGGCCGTCGCCTTTCTGGGGGCCATAACGCCCGAAAAAGCTGTGGACCGAGCCGGGAATCACGGTCAACTGGGCGCTGGCAGGCAGACGGTTCAGGCCGTCGCGCACGTTGGCGGGATCGGCCACCCGGTCATTCTCGGCCAGCAGCGACAGCACCGGGAGGCTGGTGTCCTTCAGGCTCACGTTGCCTGCCGGATACGCGCCCATCAGGATCATGCCGCCCAGTTGATCGGTGTGCCCTTTGGCGTACTGCGCGGCCATTGCCCCACCCAGCGAGTGGCCCACGATCACCACCGTCTTGCCCGCGCCAAACTTTTTGATCAGCGCGTCGGCGCGGTTGATTCCGGTCACGGCCAGATCCAGGGGAAACACGGGAATGACGGTCTGCACGCCGTCTGCGGCCAGGGCACGGCCCAGCCATTCGTAGGCTTGCGGACGAACGAGGCCGCCAGGGTAGTACACGAGCAACGTTTTTGCCTCGCCGCTGGGCTTGATATTGATAAACGCGCCGCCCTCGTTTTCCAGCGTGGAGGTCACGCCCTGCGCCTGACCCGATGGCGGCACGGCATCCTGCCCGATCACCAGCGGGGGGCGCACGACAGCGCTCTGGCCCAGAGCGATCAGGTACCCCAGGACCAGCGCCAGGATGACCCCCAGCCAGAAGCGCGCGCGCGGCGGCAGGGCGAGGCGGGTGCGGCCACGGGCGGTCAGACGGGTCATGCCCCAGAGCATAGACGGTCTTTCCCTGGCCTGACCGGATGAACAACCGCTAATCTTGCGGTCATGCCCCCGTCTACCCAGGTTCCGCCGTTCTGGCCCGCGTTCTGGCGCGGCTTCCGGGTCATGATTCCGCTGTGGCTGGGCATGGTGCCGTTCGCGGTGGCCTACGCGGTCACGGCGCGGGCCTCGGGCCTGAGCGTGTGGGAAACGCAGATGATGAGCCTGACCGTTTTCGCGGGGGCCTCGCAGTTCGCGGCGGCGGGCCTGTTCGCGGGGTACGGCGCGGCGGGCGGGGCGTCGGCGCTGGGCATCGTCGCCACCACCTTTTTGCTGAACGCCCGGCACCTGCTGTACGGCCTGAGCCTGTCGCGGCAGGTCACGCTGACCCGCCCGCAACGCCTGATCGCCGCGCAATTTCTGACCGACGAGGCTTACGGCATGGTCACGGTCAAGGGAGGACAGGAACCGGGCGGCCCCAGCTTCGGCTACGTGCTGGGCGCGGAACTCAGCCTGTACGTGGTCTGGAACGCCTCCACGCTGCTGGGCGCGCTGGGCGGCGCGGTACTGCCCTCGCCGGAAGCGCTGGGGGTGGGCGTGATCTTTCCGCTGGCCTTCCTGGGTCTGCTGGTGCCCATGCTGCGGGGCCGCGTGACCGTGCTGGTGGCGCTGGCCTCCGGGCTGGCGGCGTGGGGCCTGTCGCGCGTGCTGCCCGGCGGTCTGGTGATCCTGCTGGCCGGGGTAGGCGGGGCACTGCTGGGCGCGTGGCTGACGGGCAAAAAGACCGCCGTTCAGGGGGCAGGCGCATGAGCATCGCCGCCGTGATCGTGCTGATGTGGGCCGTCACCTACCCCATGCGCTGGCTGGGGCTGAATCTGGGCCGGGTGAAACTGCCGCCGTTCTGGCTGGCCTTCCTCAATTTCGTGCCCGTCAGCGTGATCGCCGCCCTGATCGTGCCGGAAGTGCTGGGCAGCCCGGAGTGGCCGCGCCGCCTGCTGGCCAGCGTGGTGGGCGGCCTGATCGTCTGGCGCAGCGGCAACCTCGCGCTGGGCATCCTGGGCGGCTTCGCGGCGTACTGGGCCGTGCGGGCGCTGGGAGGCTGAAAAAATGGGAGGATTGACCTCCAGTCCTGCTCATCTCTGAGCAATCCCACAACGCACACACGGCCCGCGCTATGCTGGGGGGCGAATGACGGGGCAGGCAGACGGGGTGGGGGCAACCACCAGAATGACCACCATCGACGGCAAGTACGGCGTGCTGCGCGAACTCTCCAGGCACGGCAACGTGACCCTGTCGGAGGTCCGGGCCGCCGAGGGCGTGACCCGGCAGGTGGCGTGGTTCGAGATCGCCACCCCGGCGGACCGGCAGGCGTTCCACGCGTACCGCTCGGTGCTGCGCGCCCTGAATCCGCTGGGCCTGACCGATATCGTGGCGCGGCCCGGCGCGTATTACGCGGTCTGGCAGACGGTGAACGGCACCCCGCTGGAAGGCGTGCTGGCGCAGCCCAAGAAGCGTCAGGAGACGGTGGACAACATCCGCAGCATGGCCGCTCGACTGGCCGAACACGGCTATGCCCTCAGCGACGCCGATATCGTGATGGACGCAGACGAGCCTCGCATCGCCTACCTGCGCGCCCTGCAACTGCCGCGCACGCCCGAGGACATCGCCTCGCGCAACGCCCAGGTGCTGTCGGCCCTCAAGGACGGCAAGGTCCGGCGCAAGCGGCAGCCCGGCGCGTGGCTGGCTTTCATTCCAGGGCTGCTGTTTCTGGGCGGCGCAGGCTACCTGGGCGCGCAGGCCGCGCAGATCTACCTGAATCCCCCGGTGCGCGAGGTGGCGGGTGTGGGCGGCCAGGACGCGCGGGCCGCCGCAAAAAAACTGACTGGGGCGGGCTTCCGGGTGGCCTACACCGAGGGACAGGCGGGCAACCAGGGCGTCGGCACGATTATCCGGCAGGACCCGCCCGCCGGGACCAACCTGCCGATAGGCCGACTGGTCACGCTGACGGTCAACAATCCGCCGTCCATCGAAGTGCCCAAGCTGGAAGAGCAGAACCTGGATCAGGCAAAAAACACCCTCAAGGACCGCTCGATGGTGCTGGGCAAGGTGCTGAAGGTGGACGGCACGCTGACCAACACCCCGGAAGGCCGCATCGTCTCGCAACTGCCCGAGGCCGGTTCGCCCGCCCAGCGCGGCCAGCCCATTCAGGTGATGGTCAGCACCGGCATCAGCGGCAAGGAAACCTGGCTGCCCCTGCTGACCGGACTGACGGTGGATCAGGCGCGCGAGTACGCCCGCGTGGCCGGACTGGTGGTCACCAGGGTCAGCGAGCAGCCCAGCGACAAACCCCCCGGCACCGTACTGGAGCAGACGCCCGCGCCCTTCGTGCGGGTAGATGTGGGCGGTCCGGTGACCCTGAGCGTGGCGGTGGCCCGCTACAGCGCCCCCAGCCGCGCGGCGGGCAGCCTGCCCCTGCCGCCGCCCCCGGTGCCCAAGCCGCCGCCTGAACCCACCCCCGTGGAGCCGCAGCCCGTGCCACAGGACCCCCAGCCGCTGCCGCAGGAGCAGATTCCAGCCCCGCAGGAGCCGCCAGGCACCACGGTTCCCACGCCGCAGGAAATTCCGGCGACTCCGCCGGACACCACTGTCCCCACTGCGCCAGACACTGCCAGCCCGGACAACACGGCCCCGCCCACCCGCAGCGTCAGTTTCCAGTACACCTTTCCCGCCGATCTGCCTGCGGGCACCTACAGCGTGGTGGTCAGCGACGCGGGCGGCGAACGCCAGATTTTGCAGGCCACCGACGCCTCGCAACTGGCCGGGCGCAACGCCAACAGTTCGCAGCCCGTTCAGGTGGTGGGCGACGCGGTGTTCATCGTGCGCCGTGACGGGGCGGACTATGCCACCGTTGCGCCCAATTAACGCGTGCCCGCATGATTTACCTCGATTACGCCGCAACCCATCCCATGACCGCTGAAGCGCTGGCGGCCTATGCCCGTGCCGCCGCCCTGCCCGGAAATCCCGCCAGCATCCACGCGGCGGGACAGGCGGCCCGCGAACTGCTGGAGGAGGGGCGTGCGCGTGTGGCTGCCGCTTTTGGGGTGGACGCCCGCACGTTGATCGCCAACAGCGGCGGCACCGAGGGCGACAACGCTGTTCTGCTGGGCGTGGCGCGGGCGTGGCAGGAAAAGCACGGCAGACCCGGCCACCTGATCACCACGCCCACCGAACACTCCGCCGTGCTGGCCCCGGCCCGCTGGCTGGAGGCGCGCGGCTGGGCGGTGACGTGGCTGACCCCCGACGCTTATGGACGCTACTCGCCGCAGGAACTGGAGGCCGCCCTGCGCCCCGACACCGCGCTGGTGTCCATCCACCACGCCAACAATGAGCTGGGCACCGTGCAGGACACGCCCGCACTGGCTGCTGTCGCCGCTGCCAGGAGCGTGCCGTACCACAGCGACGCGGTGCAGGCTCCCGGCGTGCTGCCCGTGAATCTGCCCGAGTGGGGCGTCACCTACGCCACCTTCAGCGCGCACAAATGGGGCGGGCCGCGCGGCGTGGGCTTCGTGTACGTGCGGCGCGGCGCGGAGTTGCCCCCCGTGACCTTCGGGGGCGGGCAGGAGGGTGGCACCCGGCCCGGCACCCAGGACACGGCGGGGGTCTACGCGGCTGGGGTGGCCCTGAGTGCGGCGGAGGCGAAGCGCGGGGCGACATTCGCTCACCTTTCCGGGTTGAGGGAACGCTTCGTAACTGCCGTGTCCAGCATTCCCAGCCTGCGAGTTAACCATCCGCCGGACGGCAGCCCCAAAGTCGTCTCGGTGACGCTGTCGGGGGCGGATGGGGAGGCCCTGCTGATGAATCTGGACCTGCTGGGCGTGGCGGCCAGCGCCGGGAGCGCATGCAGTGCGGGCACCATGCAGCCCAGCCATGTGCTGAGCGCCATCGGCCTGAGCGACGCCGACGCCCGCGCCAGCCTGCGCTTCAGCTTCGGACAGGCCACCACCGAGGCGGAGATCGATGGGGCCGCAGACGCTCTCAGGCAGGCCGCGCAGTGGAGCCGCGCTTGAGCCTGCCGGATGTCCAGACCGCCGAGCAACTTCTGCTGGACGCTGCCGCCCTCAACCCCGGCGCGTGGGTGGACCATTCGCGCCACGTCGCCCTGGCCGCGCGTTATATCGCGGAAGCCCACCCGCGCCTCGATCCCACACGTGCCTACACGCTGGGCCTGCTGCACGACATCGGGCGGCGGACGGGGCCGAACCGGGACCGCCACCTGCTGGATGGATACGACTTTCTGACCGAACTGGGATTCATAGACGCCGCCCGCATCGCTGTGACGCACTCGTTCGTGATTCCCAGTATGGACACTTTGCAGGGCGACTGGGACGGCACGCCGCAGGAATGGCAGCGCCTGAGCGAAGTGATGCTGGGCGCGCGGCAGACCGACGAGGACCGCCTGATCCAGTTGTGCGACATGCTGGGCCTGGCCAGCGGCTTCTGCACCATCGAGGAGCGGCTGGTGGATATCGCGCTGCGCTACACCTTCAACGCCCACACGCCTGACAAATGGCGCGCGAAGCTGCAACTCAAAGCCGACTTTGACCGTGAGTGCGGCGTCAACATCTACCGCCTGCTGCCCGGACTGGCGGAACGTCTGCTGGCGTAGTCTGAACTTCAAGACGCCCCGTCTATACTCGCTGCAATGACAGCTCAGACAGGAAAAATGCAAGCAGACGTGATCATCGTGGGGGCCGGATCGGGGGGCTGCGTGGCGGCGCGGCGGCTGCTGGACGCGGGGCTGCGGGTGCTGCTGCTGGAGGCCGGTGGGCACGATACCAACCCGTTTATTCGCGCCCCGGCGGGCTTTCCACGCCTGTTCCGCTCGGCGGTGGACTGGAATTTCCAGACGGTGCCCCAGAAATGCGCCGATGACCGCAGCTTTTACTGGCCGCGCGGCAAGGTGCTGGGCGGCAGCAGCGCCATCAATGCCACCATTTACATCCGGGGGTCAAAACGCGATTA
The DNA here is from genome assembly GCF_001949125.1 of Deinococcus marmoris. GTDB lineage: Bacteria > Deinococcota > Deinococci > Deinococcales > Deinococcaceae > Deinococcus > Deinococcus marmoris_A. Next base: position 11,265 of record NZ_MSTI01000015.1, on the reverse strand, counting down.
CGACGGCTGGGGCGAGGGCTGGACCTGGGATGAAGTGCTGCCCACCTTCAAGGCGCTGGAGAACTTCCGGGGCGGGGCCTCCGAAACGCGCGGGGCAGATGGAGAACTCCCGGTGGGCGCGCGGGCCGCTTCCCACCCGCTGAGCGAGGCGTTCGTGACGGCGGCGGCGGGCGCGCTGCATATTCCAGAGGCGAAGAGCTTCAACGACGGCACGCTGGAGGGCGCGGGCCTGCTGGAAAGCAACCACCTGCACGGCGAACGCTACAGCGCTTTTCGGGCGTTTCTGAAGCCGGTGCTGAAGCACCCCAACCTGACGGTGCTGACCGGGGCGCAGATGCTGGAACTGCTATGGGACGGCCCCCAATCAGCGACACCGCGAGCTGTAGGCGTGCGCTTTCGCTGGCAGGGCCGCACGCTGGACGCCCCGGCAGGCGGCGTAATCCTGGCGGCGGGAGCGGTGCAAACGCCGCAACTGCTGATGCTCTCGGGAGTGGGGCCACGCACCGAACTGGAGAAACACGGCCTGCGCGTGCGCCAGCACCTCCCTGGCGTGGGCGAGGGCTTGCAGGACCATCTGGCGGTCCCGGTGATCTTCCGCTCTCACACGCCGTCGCTGGAATCCATGCCGGAAGCCTTGGCACTGGCCCACTACCTGCGAAACCGCAGCGGGCCGCTGTCCAGCAACATCGCCGAGGCGTCGGCCTTTGCCCACGCGCGCCCCGGCCTAGACCCGCAGAACGATGACCCGGACCTGCAATACCACTTCGGCCCGGCCTATTTCCGGGACCACGGCTTCAGCAAGGAAGCAGGCCACCACTTCTCGGTGGGGCCAGTGCTGGTGGACCCGCACAGCCGGGGGCGCGTCACGCTGGCCTCGGCGGATGTGGGGGACGCCCCGCACATCGATCCGCAGTATCTGATGGACGTGCGCGACATGCAGAGCCTGATCGCCGGAGTCAAGCTGGCCCGCGAGATCGCCGACACGCCGCCGCTGCTGGCCCACCGTGGGGGCGAGGCGCTGCCCGGCGGCGGCATCCGCAGCGACGCGGCCATCGCCGCCCACATCCGCGCCGAATCGGCGACGCTGTATCACCCGGTAGGCACAGCGGCAACGGGCGACGGCGAGGACTCGGTGGTAGACCGCCAGTTGGCCGTCCACGGCACGCAGGGCCTGTGGGTAGCCGACGCCAGTGTCATGCCGCGCATCATCCACGCCAACACCAACGCCACGACCATGATGATCGGCGCGCGGGCAGCGCAATTCGTGGTGCGGGGGTTGTAGCGTCTCCGCTGTAGATGACCCTCGCGGCACCTCCACCCGCCTCCCCCTACAATGACCGCGTGATCAACAACGAACGCGGCTGGACGCTGGGCCTGGGCGCGGGCGTGCTGCTGGTGGGCGCGCTGGCGCTGGGACCGGTGCTGCTGCCTCGCCCGCAGGTGCCGACGGTCACGCGTATCACGCTGCCCGCACCGGGCGTCCCTGCCCTCCCGAATGCCAGCGCCGAACCGCCCACCTTTCCCACCACCGCCAGCATCGCGCCGCTGATTTCGGGTAGGGTCAATCTCAATACGGCCAGTCAGGAGCAACTTGAGGCCCTGCCCAAAGTCGGCCCGTCGATGGCCCTCAAGATCATCGCCGCGCGGCCCATTCGCTCGCAGGCCGATCTGGACGCCATCAAGGGCGTGGGCGAGGCGACGCTGAAACTGCTCTCTCCACTGGTTAGTTACTAGGACATGACACGGGAAGCCGCCTTTTCAATCACCTCCCTGACCTCCGAGGGAACAGCGGGGCGGCTGGCATGGTCCGTACCCACCGTCTTTGGCGTGATGGGCGGCATTCAACTGGGACTGGGCGTGTGGTGGGGCGTGCTGACGCTGCTGCTGGGCATTGGGCTGGCCCTTCGCGATGCACGCCCCCTGCTGGCCGCGCTGGCGCTACTGGGCGCGGCCCTCGGCTTCGGCTCCGAGCGGCTGGTGACCGGGCGGGCCGATCCGCTGGCCCCCTGGCTGGGCGCGCAGGTTACACTGAGCGGCGAGTGGGACGGGCAATTCCTGACCCTGGAAGACCCGCGTGCGCGGCTGGCGGTGGCCCCCAAGCCTGCCGTCAAACCGGGCAAACTGGTGGTCAGCGGGCGGCTGGTGGCCCCGGAAGGCCAGCGCACCCCCGGCGGCTTCAATCAGGCGGCGTGGCTGCGTGCCCAGGGCGGCGTCTTTCTGACCACGCCCACGGCGATTCTGGTGGCCGCGAAGGTGCGCGATAGTCAGGCTGAAAAGGGGCTGCGCGGCTGGTTTCGTCGAGGATTGACGGCAGGTCTGCCCCAGCGCGAGGCGGCGCTGATGACGGCCATCGAACTGGGAGACCGCAACGACATCGGGCGCGAGGACTTCGCGGAGGGCTACCGCATCCGCGACGGCTTCAACCGCGCCGGGCTGGCGCACCTGATGGCACTGTCAGGGCAGAACGTCGCGCTGATCACGGTGGTGCTGATCTGGATTTTCGGCTGGTTCGGCTGGCCTCCGCTGTGGCGCTACGGCATACCCGCCCTGTTGCTGCTGCCCTATCTGGTGCTGGTGGGGGTGTCGCCCAGCATCACCCGCGCGGTAATCATGGGTTTTACCGTGCTGGCGGCCCTGGCGCTGGGGCGTGGGCGGCCCGATCCCTACGGCCTGATGGCGCTGACCGCCACCGTCTGCCTGCTGCTCTTTCCGCTGTGGCTGCTGGACATCGGCTTTCAACTGTCGTTTCTGGCGGTGCTGGCCCTGACGCTGTCGCTGAAGGCGGCGGGCAAATTGCCGGAGCGCTGGCCGCTGTGGCTGCGGCTGGCATTGGTGGCCACCGTGCTGGCCGAGTTCGGCACCCAGCCCGTCATCGCCGCCACCTTTGGGCAGATGCCCCTGGTGGGCCTGCCCGCGAATCTGGCGGCGGGCGTGGTGATGACCGCACTGGTGCCGCTGGGCTTTTTCGCCGGGCTGCTGGGGCCAGCGGCCATTCTGGTCAACTGGCTGGTCGGCCCGCTGGCCGCCCTGCTGCTGGGCATCGTAGAGACCTTTGGGCAGTCCCCGGTGCTGACCTGGGGGCAGGTCTCGGCGGCTGGATTCGTGGCCTACGCGGTGTGCGCGGGCGCGGGCGTGCTGTGGCTATGGGGCCGCGTGCGCTTCCGGGCTGTGCTGGGCGTGGTGATGGCCTGCACGGTGCTGACCCTATTGCCGGGGCGACTGCACCCACCGCGAGAGATGGTGTTCGTGGACATCGGGCAAGGGGACTCAACTCTCATTCGCCTGCCCCACCTGACCGTGCTGGTGGACGCGGGCGGCTCGGTGAACAGTGATTTTGATGTGGGAGGCAAAACCGTGATTCCCGCCCTGCGTGCGCTGGGGGTGAGGAAAATCGACATAGTGATCGGCACCCACGCCGATACGGACCACATAGAAGGGATCAGCGGCGTGCTGCGCGCCCTGCCCGTGGGTGAACTGTGGATCGGCCAGCGCAAGACCGACGATCCGGTGCTGACCACCGTGCTGACCGTGGCGAAAGAAGAGGGCGTGCCCGTCCGCGAGGCCCGGCGCGGCGACCAGATCGCCTCGGACGGCGTGACCCTGACCGTGCTGTGGCCCACCGGAAAAGTCTGGAGTACCGAGGACAACGAGAACAGCGTGGCCGTGCGCGTCCAGTCTGGCGCGTGGTCCACCGCTATTCTGGGCGACCTGCCCGATCCCACCGAGAATTATCTGGGCCTGGGCCACCTGAGCCTGCTGAAAGTCGCGCACCACGGCAGCCGCTTTTCCACGGACGAGGCATTGCTGCAAGAAACCACGCCCACCGACGCCATCATCAGCGTGGGCCGCAACACCTACGGCCACCCAAACCCGGAGATGCTGGGGCGATTGGGGGCGGCGGGCGTCAAGGTCTGGCGAACAGATCAGATGGGGACGATCCGCTGGCCGATTCCGTGATTGGGAGTTACTGAGAATGTCGTCATCTTCGACCAACGCTCTAAACATTGCCGCACAGACGATCAAACTCATTCTGAACCGGGAAGGGGCCACCCTGGCGACTTTGAGAGACCAGCTTACTCAGCTCCAGCAGGTGGTTTCCCAACTCCCAATGACGATTTGCTGGCCCGATGATTTCGGAGTTACTTCAACGGCGCTGGCCCGCTATATGGAACTACGAACGATCATCCAACATCAATGGCCCGAACTGGGTTTTTATGACATGGCTAGTCTGTCCAACGAAATAACGGATGACACATCAGAAGTGGGCGACGATCTCGATAACCTTACCGATCTCGTCAAGGATTTGAGCGAGGCGGCCCATCTCGCTGCGACGGATCTGACCGGAGGTCTGTCCTGGCTGCGCTTCACTGCCGATACACACTGGGGAGATCACATTGACGATCTGGTGCGCCATCTTGGCTTTGTAATCACTAACGGAGCGCCCCCTGAGCAGAGCTAAACTTCCACCCGCCCTCCCGTCCGCGCCGAGGCGAACAGGGCGTCCAGTACCCGCGCGTGCCTCACGCTGTCCTGGGGCGGATACAGGGCCTCTTCCTCGCCCAGCACCACCTGCTGAAAGTGTTCCACCATCGCGGCATAGGCGTTGAAGGGCGGGAACTCCTCCTCACGTACCCCGGCGGCGTCGGTGACGGTGAACGACACGGGCGAGTGGGTGTTGCTATGAAAGACGCCGTTCATGTCCAGCGTGCCGCGCGTGCCCAGGATGGTCAGGCGCTGGGGGGCTGGCTCGGCCCAGTCGAAGGCGCAGTCCACACCCGCCAGCACCCCCGGATACTCCAGCACGCCGCTGAGGCCCAGGTCCACATTCCCTGGTGTCCAGCGGGCGCGGGCGACGGCGGCAGTGGGTTCGCCCAGCAGCAGGCGCACCAGGTTGACCGTGTAGGTTCCCACATCGAACAGCGCCCCGCCACCCTTATCGGCCAGCCAGCGGAAGTCTTCAGGGTTGTCCAGCATGAAGCCGAAGGCCGCCCGCACGGACCGCACCTCGCCCAGTTCGCCGCCCTGCACGAGCTGACGCAGCCGCGTGATGTGCGGGTGAAAGCGGTACGCGAAGGCTTCCAGCAAGACCCGGCCCGTCTCCCGTGCCGCGTCCGCCAGCTCCTGCGCCTCAGCGGCGTTCAGGACCAGGGGTTTCTCGGTCAGAACGTGCTTGCCCGCGCGCATGGCGGCCAGGGACCAGGGCAGATGCAGGTCATTGGGCAGCGGGTTATACACCGCGTCCAGATCGGCGTTCAGCACTTCCTGGTAGCCGCCCACGATGGGGACATTCCATTCCTGCGCGAAAGCCCGCGCATGTTCGGAGTTGGGATCGCGCACGCCCAGCGCCACCACCTCTCCCCCGCTGGCCCGGATGGCCGGAATCAGCGCCCGCGCAATGCGCGCCGCGCCCAGCAGGCCCCAGCGAAGTCCCGAGCCTGAACGAGCAGCAGTTGTGCCAGAAATTGTCATGGCTGAGCATGTCACGGCGGCGGGAAGAGGTTGGGCTTTTCGCGCTAGCGACGGTTCAGCAGATAGACCTTGGGGTTGTGCCCACCGCTGGCCACCTGAAGCAGTTCGCGGGCGTTCCACTGGGTCGAACCTTCCAGCAGGCCCTCGAACAGCCGGATTTCGTGGGTGATCACGGCCAGACGGCCCTGGCGGCTCAGCAGGCGGTGCATTTCCTGCAAGAAGGCCGGGTACAGCGCCGCGTTGCCGCCATGCGTGCCGACGGCGTCGCCCCAGGGCAGGTCCGCCACGATCAGATCAAACGAGCGCGCAGACAGCCCCGTTTGCAGGGCGTCGATGCGCGCCACCTCGATGTTGCGCCCGGCAGCCGCGATATTGGTCTTGGCGCAGTCCACCGCCGATTGCTCGATGTCCACGCCCACCAGCGCGTCGCAGGGTCCCAGCAGATCGCGCTCGATCAGCAGGGTGCCACTGCCGCACATCGGGTTGAAGATCCGGTCCACGTCGCGCTGCCCGGCCAGTTTGTGGGTGGCGTAGGCCAGCGTGGCGTTCAGGCCGCCGTGCATGTTGCACTCGCGCCAGGGCCGCGCGCTCAGGGGCTTGGGCGTGGTGCGGGCCAGCACTTCCCAGCCGGGGCCATCCTGTTCAGGGCGCAGGCGGATGAGGAGTTGACCGTCCTCGGGGCGGAAGGGGATTTCCAGCGCGTTCTCCAGTTCCTCGGCCAGACGCTGCATCACGCTGGATTCCTTGCCCGCTGCGCCCAGCCGGAAGGAGGTATGCCCGCCCACCGCGATCACCTGACGCAGAAAATCGGTCAGCTCGCCCAGTTGCTGGTTCCCCAGCAGCCCACGCGGGCGCGGTACGTCCCAGGCGCGAATCCGGTAGGCGGCCAGCGCCGAACGCAGCCGGGTCAGGCGTTCGGGATCGCCGGGAAACCAGAAGCGCAGGCCCCGGATATCGCGGGCCAGCGGCACGGTTGCCAGCTCGGTGGCGGCGACGTGTTCCAGGCCCGGCAGCACCTCCAGCTCGTATTCGTGGGCGGGCTGGCGGGTGCGGTAATCGGTCTTGGGACGACTTTTCCTCTTCCCGGCGGGCTGAAATCGGTCTGTTTGGGGGCGAGGCATAGCAGGGCAGTATAGCCCGCTCAAGAAGGTAAGGGCGTACTCGATACAACTAGCTCATGGCTACCGCAAAGTCCTCAATCCGGTTCTGAAATCGCCATGCCCGCTTGACCCCTCCCCCCCTTCGGGGGACCTCCCCTTAGAAGGGAGGCAAGGAGATTCCTGCGCTGGACGATCTTTCAGGCCCCCTGGCTCCCTTTTGAGGGGAGCTGGCTGCGGAGCAGACTGAGGGGTTTGCCTTGCAGCTTGCCGCATATTCCGCCCCGCCTCCTGACTTTGCGGTAGCCCTGTACCCGCATCAGAACCAGCGCCCACATCCCCCACCTACAGGCGTACAATCCGGGCCGCGTATATGACCCGGCCCTCCGCCCCTGACCCGCGTTTTCCGAAACCTTCCGCCTCCGGGCTGCGGCGCAAGCCCCTGCTCTCGCGGCTGCGGCCACCACAACTGATCGCTTTGACCTTTGCACTGGCCATTCTGGTGGGGGCCGGGCTGCTGCTGCTGCCGATCAGCCTGGAGCCGGGCCAGAGCATCCGCCCGATTCAGGCGCTGTTCATGGCCACCAGCGCGGTGTGCGTGACCGGGCTGGGCGTGGTGGATGTGGGCACCACCTTTACCACCTTTGGCGAGGTGGTCATGCTGCTGCTGATCCAGATCGGCGGACTGGGGCTGATCACGCTGGGCACACTGTTTGCGATTGCCCTGCGGCGGCGGGTGGGCATCTCGGACCGCATTCAGGTGGCGCAGCAGGTCAGCGCCGTCGAACTGGGCGGCGTGGTGGCGCTGGTCCGCACGATTGTCCTGAGTTCGGTGCTGGTGGAACTGGCCGGGACCGTGCTGCTGTCCACGGTCTTCGTGCCACAAGAAGGGCTGGGGCGCGGGCTGTACTTCTCGCTGTTCCACGCGGTCAGCGCCTTCAACAACGCGGGCTTCAGCCTGTATTCCACCGGCCTGACCGGCTTCGTGACCAACCCGATCATCAACCTGGTCATTCCGCTGCTGATCGTGCTGGGCGGCATGGGCTTTCTGGTGCAACTGAACGTGCTGACCTATCTGCGGGACCGCCGCCGCAACCGCCTGAACTCCAACAGCAAACTGTCGCTGACCATGATGGCGGCGCTGCTGGTGATCGGCACCGTCAGTTTTGCCGTGCTGGAATGGAACAACCCGGCCACGCTGGGCACGCTGCCGCTGGGCGACAGGTTGCTGGCCGCGTGGTTCCAGGGCGTCACGCCGCGCACCGCCGGATTCAACACGCTGGATTACAGCACCATGCACTACGGCACCCTCTTTTTCACCATCCTGCTGATGTTCATCGGGGCCAATCCCGGCTCCACGGGCGGCGGCATCAAGACCACCACCTTCTACGTGATGATGGCCTCGGCGTGGGGCATGGTGCGCGGGCGGCACGACACCACGCTGTTCCGGCGGCGCATCGGCACCACCACGATTCTGCGGGCCATGACGGTGGGCCTGCTGAGCCTGGGCCTGGTCAACCTGGGCTTTTTGCTGATGCTGCTGCTGAACACCAACCCGGAGGTGAAGTTCGTGCAACTGTTCTTCGAGACGATCAGCGCCTTTGCCACCGTGGGCCTGAGCATGAACACCACCCCGCTGCTGAACTCCAATCAGGAGGTCGTGCTGATCTTTCTGATGTTCCTGGGACGCATCGGCCCGCTGACCGTTGCCGTCGCCTTCAGCCGCCCGGACTCGCGGACGCTGGTGCGCTATCCGGCAGAGAACGACATTCTGATCGGGTAAGTGGTTTGTGGGGCGTGGGTTGTCGGAAAGGAGAGACACCCACGCTCCCCACTGTGCGGTTAGACGGTGAGACCTTCGGACGGTTTGACATCTTTCCTGTTTGGGTTCCTGTTTGACCCCCCACCCCCAGCCGCTTAGACTGCCCTCTCCTGTGAACCGTCGCCCCGCCGCCCTGCCCCGCCGCGCCCTGAGTGCCCGCCTGACGCCCGCACAACTGCTGGCGCTGGTCTATGCGGCGGGCATCCTGATCGGTACGGCGCTGCTGCATCTGCCGGGCGTTCAGCGGGCCGGGGCCACAGCTCTGGACAGCGTGGAGCTGCTGTTCACGGCCACCAGCGCCATCTGCATCACCGGGCTGGTGGTGGCCGACACCGGCGAGGCGTTCACGCGGCTGGGGCAGGTCATCATCATCGTTCTGGTGCAGATCGGCGGGCTGGGCATCCTGACCTTCGGCACGCTGTTCGCCTTCCTGACGGGCAGGCGGCTGAATTTCAGTGAGCGGCAGGGACTGGTGGCGCAACTGAACGCGCTGAGCGTGGGCGGCGTGCTGCCGCTGCTGCGGGCCATCCTGACCTACACGCTGGTCACCGAACTGGTGGGCGCGGTGCTGCTGTCCCTGCGCTTCGTGCCGCAGTACGGGCTGGGCGAGGGGCTGTATCAGGCGGTGTTTCATGCAGTCAGCGCCTACAACAACGGCGGTTTCGTGGTGCTGGCGGGTGGGATGGCCCCGTATGCCAGTGACCCGCTGGTCAGCCTGACCATCAGCGCGCTGGTGATTCTGGGTGGGCTGGGTTTTCTGGTGCAGCTCAATTACGTCTCGCACCTGCTGCACCCGCGCAAGAACCGCCTGCTGGTCTACAGCCGCCTGACCGTGCTGACCACCGCCATTCTGCTGACATTGGGAACGCTGGTGATCCTGCTCCTGGAATGGCAGAACAGCAAGACGCTGGGAGCATTGCCCACATCCGGCAAGTTCCTGGCCGCTTTCTTCCAGGGCATGACGCCGCGCTCGGCGGGCTTTTCTACCGTCAACATCGAATCGATGAACACGGCCACCATCTTCACCATCATCGGGCTGATGTTCATCGGCGCGAACAGCGGCTCCACCGGGGGCGGCATCAAGACCAGTACCTTCGCTATCCTGGTGGGCAGCGCCTGGAGCATGGTGCGCGGGCGCGGCGAGCTGATCGTCTTTCAGCGGCGGGTACTGAACGAGAACGTGGTGCGGGCCGGGAGCATCACCACGCTGTACACGCTGCTGGTGGCGGGGGCCTTTTTCCTGCTGCTGGCCACCAACCCCAAGCTGGGCTTCACACACCTGCTGTTCGAGACGGTCAGTGCCGCCGCCACCGTGGGCCTGAGCATGAACACCACCCACCTGCTCAACGATCCGGGCCTGCTGATCCTGACCGTGCTGATGTACCTGGGCCGGATCGGGCCGCTGACCTTTGCCGTGGCCTTCAGCCTGCGAAGCACCCAGAAGCGCAACGTCAAATACCCACCGGAGCGCGATATTCTGGTGGGGTGATTGGCCTCCTGCGGGGCCGTCTAAGGGTCAAGGGTCTGAGGGTCTAAGAACAGCAAGAACACCCCTCCTCTTTTTCCTTAGACCCTTCGACTCTCAGACCCTTGACCCTCTCCAAAGAAGTGCCAAGCCTACACATCCGAACAAAGGAAACCCCCCACCAATGAAGACCAAACAATGCCTCGTGATCGGCCTGGGCCGTTTCGGCACCGCCGTCGCCACCACCCTCTACGAGATGGGCCACGAAGTCGTGGCGGTGGACCACAACGAGGAAAACGTGGAGCGGGTCATGAACCTCGTGACGCACGCGGCCATCGTGGACGCCAGCGACGAGCGGGCGCTGCGCTCGATTGGCGTGGGCGATTTCGACGTGGTGGTGGTGGCCATCGGCACCGACGTGCAGGCCAACATCCTGGCCACCATGAATGCCAAGAGCCTGGGGGCGTCCTATGTGGTCACCAAGGCCGTGGATGAGATGGCCCGGCGCGTGCTGGAACGCATCGGCGCTGATCTGGTGATCCGGCCCGAACACGACATGGGCGTGCGGCTGGCCCGCCAGATTGCCACCCCCAACATCGTGGACACGCTGGACCTGGGCGGCGACCACGCCATCGTGGAAATCGAGGCCAACGAGCGCCTGAAGGGCAGCCTGCGCGACCTGAACCTGACTGGGCGCTTCGGCGTGCAGATCATCGCCATCAGCCGCGCGGGCAAGATTGAGGTCACCCCCCGCGCCGAGGACGAGCTGCGCCCCCACGACAAACTGGTGCTGATCGGAACGAGTCACAACATTGACGAATTGAGGCGGTATCTGGGGGAATGATAGACTCAAGCCCATTTCATAGCTAAGGAGTTCTGATGAGCGAATGTGTTTACACGACTTTGCAACCTATCTGGTTGGAAGCTTGCATACATGCAGGCGGATCAGGTACTTTTCAAAGTGTCCGCCCCTGGGTTAGCGCAAAAAAATTGGTTAAGCAGCAAGGCCGTTTGGCTGTATTCATCCGAGAGTCGGGAGACGACGAGTTGCCTCTGATGTGTCATTACACAGCGGATATTGTAGACATCCATCTTGCCAGCGATTTCAACTCTGACACCGAAAGGAAGGCGTGGCTCAGCACCCACTTGTCTGTGCAACGTGACTGGATTGAGCGGGCGTGGCGTGAGGGACGTGGAGAGACAAAAAAGTATTCAGATTCAGACGCGCAGTTCCAGGGATGGGAGCTAGATTTCAAGGCCCAGACGTGGTTCACCATCGAAAATCTGAAAAAAATTGAGACTTTCCCAATCGGTAGAAGGCTGGAATCATAACCGACATGCCTGACATGAGGGGCGTCCGGGGCGTATCCCCGGACGTATGCAATCACCCTCACTCGACAGTTTCCGCTGCC
>NZ_MSTI01000030.1 GCF_001949125.1 Deinococcus marmoris | reverse complement strand
CGGAAGTACCTGTAAACAGGTGGGTTTCCCCATTCGGACATCCCTGAGTCAAAGCGTATCTCCGGCTCGTCAGGGCTTTTCGCAGGTAATCGCGTCCTTCATCGGCTCCAGTGCCAGGGCATCCACCGTGGACCCTTAGTATCTTGACCTTTCCTTCTGATTCTCAATGCGTGGCCTCTATCTGCTCCAGTCCGAAGACCGGTTGGGATGGAGGTCAACGCAGGTTATTTCGCGTCTCTCTCGCTCTTTCACGCTCGGTTGTCATGCTTCCCGCCTCGTTGGAGGCTCAGAAAAGATACAGGGGATTCAGAGAACTGTCAACCCCCCTCGCCATCGGCGTGCATCGACTGGCCCGATTGGAGCCTGCCTCAGACCGGAAAATGCGTTGCTGACGGCTTTTTTCCTCACGCTCTCCTGCTCCAGATAAAGAGTGGGGGCCGCGCGAACGATCCACGCAGCCCACCTTCACCCAGAGCAACTGGGAGATCGGCGCACGGTCATGCCCAAGTACTAGGTCTTCAGATATGCCTGAATGCCCCAGGGGCCGCCTTCCCGGCCATAGCCACTCTGCTTGACGCTATCCTCCAATCTCTCGCTGACGCGGAAGGCACGGCTCGGATCGGTGGTTCAGGGACACTGCTTCCGTATCGAAGACTGGTGAGGAGCTGCCAAGCCAAAAATTGCCTCCCGCGTCACCAGCATGTCGACAACGTTGATGGGCGCGGGGCAAGAACACTTCTATCGTCACGTCCCGAAAACGATGCGGGGGCTGCCTTGCCCTTTCCCCCAGCGCCCGCCGAACGGCATGATGCTTCCCGATGACCGTCTTCCGCTTTCTTCCCCTGATATTGCTGATGTCGTGCAGCCCCGCCTCCCACGCCTTCAAACTAGAAAAAGTGGTGTCCGGCGGCATGCTGTACACCGTGGCCGAGGTTGATCTGACAGAAGACAGCCTGGAACTGCACTGGCTGAATCCCACCACGGGCCAGCCTTACGCCAGCTTCTCGCAGGTACAGCAGCGGCTGCGGAAGACGGGGAAAACGATACTGTTCGCCACCAACAGCGGTATCTACGCGCCGGGGCTGCGTCCGCTGGGCCTGCATGTGGAGAATGGCAAGACGCTGGTGGGGATCAACAATGCCCGTTCGGGCGGCAACTTCGCGCTGCTGCCCAACGGGGTTTTCTGGATCAGGGGGCAACGGGCGGGCGTGACGGAAACGGGGGCTTACAAACGCCTGAATCCGCAGCCGACGTTTGCCACACAGTCCGGGCCACTGTTGCTGGCGGGTGGGCAGGTGCATCCAGCCTTCAACAAAGGCAGCAGCTCGTTCAAGGTCCGCAGCGGCGTGGGGGTGTGCAAGGACGGACGGGTGCGCTTCGCGGTCAGTGCCGGGCCAGTCAATTTCTACGCCTTCGCCGTATTCTTCCGGGACCGCCTGAACTGCCCCGACGCGCTGTATCTGGACGGCAGCATCAGCGCCTACGCGACGCCCGAGAACAACACCCAACTGGCGGACTTCGCGGGCATCTGGACGGTCAGCCGCTGACAGCAGGGATGTTCTCAGCCCTGGCATTCCGGCCCCGGTGCTACGCTCCCGTATGCCCACACCTGATCTGACGCCGGAGGCTTTCGCCCGCGCCCGCGCTTTTCTGGAGGAGAAAGGGAGGCCGCTGGACACGGCCCGCTTCCACCACGCTTTTGAAGGTGCCGAGAAGCCAGAGGTGCTTGAAGCCCTGCGCGCCTACCGGAACGAGAACGGCGGTTTCGGGCAGGCGCTGGAACCGGATTGCCGCGCCCCGGACAGCAGCGTGCTGGCCACCATGATGGCCCTGCGCGTGCTGCACGAACTGGAGGTTCCGGCGCATGAACCCCTGCTGACCGACGCCGTGGACTGGCTGCACGCCCACCTCCACACCGATCTGGACGGCAGCGTGTGGCCCTTTCTGCCCCCACAGGCCGAGGCGCATCCACACGCGCCGTGGTGGAACCAGGGCAGGGCCGGCGAACTGGCGCGGACCTTCGGCGGCTTCCGGGTCAATCCGCGCGCCGAGATCGTGGGGCGGCTGTGGCACTGGCCGGCGCTGCTGCCGGAAGGCCTGCTGGCCCAACTGACCATCGAGGCACGCGACGCCATGCTGGCCGGACTGGAAGACGGTGACGTGAACGGCCACGCGGCGGCGGCGGTGTTTGCCGGAAGCCTCAATATCTCCGACGATCACCGCCTGCCCGTGCTGGAGTATCTGGCCGATGTGCTGCCGGGCCGCGTCCAGGCCACTCCTGATGAATTTGCCGCACACGGTCTGAATCCGCTGATGGCCGCCCCCACCCCGGAGCATCCGCTGGCCCACGCGCTGGAGGAACCGCTGAGCGCCGCCCTGCTGCATCTGATCGCCTCCCAGGCGGAAGATGGCTCGTGGGGGCCGAGCTGGAACTGGTTCGGGCAGTTTCCCGATGACTGGCCCACCGCCGAGGCCGAGTGGCGCAGCGCCCTGACGCTGGACGCCCTGCTGACGCTGAAAGCGTGGGGACGGCTGGCGCAGTAGGACCGCAGTAGGACGAATGGAGCAGTGGAGCTAATGATCAAAAAAGCCGCCCCACCATTACGGCAGGGCGGCTTCCTATGGACAGCTTTCAGTCTTTGGGCGCGTCCAGGGTCTTGGGCGCTTTGCGGGTCTTGGTAGCGCCGGGCATGTTCGGGGCCGTTTTGGCGATCACGACCTTGCCCGTGCCGCCTGCACCCGCAGCCACGGTTTTCTGAATCCGCTGACCGATGGTGGCGGTCTCGGCCTCCACCTGTTTGTTGATGATCACCTGCTGCACGATGCCGATCAATGTGGACACGATGATGTAGATGGTCACCCCTGCCGGGAAGGTCAGGGCGAAGTACAGGAAGATCAGGTAGATGAACGCCTGCTGCTTGAACATCTGCGGGTTTTTGCGGGTCATGACATAGAGCTGCCCGATGTTGACGATCAGGTACAGCAGCGCCAGGAAGTAGAAGGGATCAGGGATCGCGAGGTCCGGCAGCCACAGGAAACCGCTGTCGAACTCGAAGTTGCGGATGGTGGACCACAGCGCGATCAGTACCGGAAAAGGGATAAAGGTGGACACGCAGCCCGCCGGGTTGAAGTTGTACTGCTTGTAGAGCTGCTGCATCTCGGCCTGCATGGCCACCTGAGAATCGCGGTCCTTGCGCTCCTTGTACTTGTCCTGAATCTCCTTGATCCGGGGCTGCATCACCTGCATGCGGGCGGTGGTGCGGCCCTGCGCCTGCATCAGCGGCCACATGATCAGCCGCAGCAGCACGGTCAGCAGCAGCAGCACGAGGCCCCAGTTGCCCACCACCTTGTAGATCTCTTCCATGATCTTGACGATCACCAGACTGATCTTGCCGAAGACGTTGGGGGCAAACAGGCCCGGCAATTCACTGTAGCCGCTCTGATACAGGTGGATCAGCTCGTTCTTGCCGCCGTAGACTTCCAGGTTGCTGGCGGCCGGCAGGCTGGCCGTGATCAGGCCCTGCTCGCCACCGGTCAGCGTGGTATTGACGGTGGTGCCCTTTTGCGGGCGAATGATCAGCGCGTGCGCGAGCTGGTTGGGCTTTTCCTGAAGGGCGGCGTACTGGATGTTCTGGACTTTCTGCGTCCCGCTGCCCTGCACGGTGACGGGTTCCCCACCCACGGGGACGGCCTTGACGCTGGGATTGTCGTTCTTGCCCAGACCGGGGAACAGCATATTGACGGTGGCCGGGCCGCCCGTCACGTCCGTCTTCAGGTCGATCTTGAAGTTGCGCGGGTGCAGCACCACGGTCTTGGTCACGCTCACGCCGCCCTGCGTGTACTTGAAGACGGCGGTCTGCTCGTTGGCGGGCAGGTCTGTGGACAGTTGCGGCACAGTGGTTTCGGCAGCTTTTGCCGGATCGAGGCCGCCGCCGGTCAGGGCAAAGGCCTTGCGGTCTCCCACCATGTTGACCAGACTGGCCTGCGCTTTCAGGCCGCTGAGATCAACAGTGCCATCGGCCTTGCGTTTGATGTACGGCGTGCCCGCGTAGCTCTTGACGAACCAGCCGATGACCTCGCCGCGCTCATTGAACACCACGTCTTGCAGGTTGCTGGTGGCGATGTACTCGTCGCCGGGCTTGCCGTCGAAGTCGGCCTTGATCCAGCCGGAGATGATGGCCTTGCCGAACACCGGCAGCGGCCCGGTCTGTCCGCAGCCCGTGAGCAGCAGCGCGCCCGTGGCGGCGATTAAAGGTAGGAGCAGTCTGGGTTTCATCAGGATACGCGTCTCTTTTTAGGGGTGGAGGAAGGGCTTTTCTGGGAGGCAGGCGGGGGCGGGGAAGTCAGCGACACAGAAGCTGGGGGCGGGGCATTGCTGGCCCCCTCCGAATGATGCTGCGCCGGAAAATGGTCCGGCACCGGATCGTAGCCCCCCGGCACGAGGGGATTGCAGCGCGCCACCCGCCACGCGGCCAGCCAGCCGCCCTTGACGGCACCGTGAAGTTCGATGGCCTGCGCGGCGTACTCCGAGCAGGTGGGCGAAAAACGGCAGGTGGGCACCGGCTTGCGCGGCGATAGCACCCGCTGGTAGTAGCGCACAGCCCCCACCAGGCCGCGTGAGGCGAGGCTCACGGACGGTCCTTGGGCGGGGTGGGCGAAACAGCGGTCACGCGCTCAGATACGCGGGCAGACTGCCGGGGGTTCCCGGCTTTGCCGCCGCGCTTGCCCTGACTCTTCGCCTGACTGGGCGCTTTGGCAATCGCGCGGGCCAGCGCAGCCTGCAACTCAGTGAACGGCACGGCCAACACGCCTGGATTGGGCAGCAGAATCGCGCGGCACGGCGGCAGGCCGCCCGGCAGGGTCCGCAACGCCTCGCGCACGCGGCGGCGCACGCGGTTGCGGTCCACAGCACGCTTCAGTGTTTTCTTGGACACCACGATGCCCATGATGGCGCGTGGTTGCCAGACCTCGCCGTAACGCGGGCGATATTCGGTCAGGCGCAGGGTGAACAGCGGGTCTCGCACAGCCACACCGTGGTTGCGGACCTTGCGGAATTCGCGGTCACCACGCAAAGAATCCAGCGCCACCGGACGGCGGGGCCGTACCTGCGTGGCGCTGGACTGTTCTTCGTGGGCGATAGAAAACCGCTTTTAACGACTACTCGTCGGCGACGGTTAGCTGCTGGCGGCCCTTGGCACGGCGGCGCGCGATGATGTTGCGGCCAGCCTTGGTTTTCATGCGGGCGCGGAAGCCGTGGGTCTTGGCGCGCTTGCGGACGTTGGGTTGATAGGTACGCTTCATGGTCGTTCTCCTTCCAGGCGGCCCACCCGGTCATGCCGTGGGCGCGGCCAGTTCTGCGTGGATTGCCCTGAGAAAAGCAGCAAATCCCGCCCCCACTCAGGGGGCAAACTGGAGAAGTGTAGCACGCCGGAGCGAGCGGGGAAAAGAGGCAGGTAGAGGTGTCTGCAAAGTCAGTACTTGCTCCAGATACGGCAAATCCATCGTGGCGCGGAACTACTTGGCAGCAGACCTTCCCCCTGCCAGTCTCCCCCACGACGCAGCAGGTACGCAGCCATCTGAGGCAACGCCGTAAGGGAGAGCATCGCCTCAATACTGGACCACCTCTCCCCGGTGGCTTTCGACGAACGAGCCTCTGAGCCGTTACTGGCAGTCCACAGACCCTTGCCGTGTCAGAATTACGCTCTGTGGGCTGCGGGCTGGACCCCGGTTTACAGCTTCCAAAGACCGTGCTAACATTCTTTGCGCTGGAGAGGACCGTGTTGGAAAATAAGGCTTTGCCAGAGTGCGGCGCTGTAGCCAAGTGGTAAGGCAGAGGTTTGCAAAACCTCCACCACCGGTTCGAGTCCGGTCAGCGCCTCCAGAGCAGCACCCGTTTTTAAAGACGCACCTCGTTTCAGATCCGTAGCTCAGGGGTAGAGCACTACATTGACACTGTAGGGGTCAGCAGTTCAAATCTGCTCGGGTCTACCATCCACAAAGCCTCCGCCCCGGCGGGGGTTTTTACTTGCTGTCCGCATGAGTATCCAGCCCACCATGAGCGTCCAGCCAGAGACCTATGAAGCGATCCGCAATGGTCTCGGCAGGGTCACGCTGCCATACTTCCAGTCATGGTGAGTCTCCTCCTGATCGTGCTGTTCGGCGTCCTGGCCATTGCGCTTCTGCTGGCCCCGCGCCCTTCGGTGCCGTTCAGTGCAGTGGCGCGACTCGACTCCACAATTCCGGGGCGCTCCCGCGCAGATTCCGCCAAGCGGACCAGACCACACGCGGGCTGAGGTCTATTTACAGGGCTGGCTCTCAACGCTCACAGAGCGGCTCAGCTTCTCTTCTAGGAAGACCGATGGTCAGCATTAAGAAAGCTTTATCATTGAGGGCATGATGCTGCCTTTCAATTACCTCGTGGTGGATGACAGTCCACAGGACCAGTTGCTGGCACAGGAGGCTTTCGAGCACCTGTGCCCGGAATGCGTCCTGACCTGTGCCGGAAGCGGGCGGGAAGCGCTGGCACTCCTTCAGGACCGGGATTTTCAGGTCGATGTGGTCCTGCTGGACCTCAACATGCCCGGCATGAGCGGCTTTGAACTGCTGCGCGAAATGAAGAGGGACCCCCGTCTGATCCGCATTCCAGTAGTGATCCTGTCGACCTCCAGCGCCCAGCAGGACATCAGCGAGGCCTACACGCTGCACGCCAGCTCATATCTGGTCAAATCGTCGAGTTTTGCTGAATTTCTGTCTCAGATCGAGAAGTTCCTGGATTACTGGCAGTCCAGCCGCACCGTCAACCATGTGGGATAGAACCGCACGGAACCGCAAACCATCCCCATCCAGGCGGGGGTTTTTATTGTGATTGTGGCGGGGTTGTATCCCTGAACTTCTCTAGCCCAGCATCAACGCGTGCAGTTCTTCCATCAGGGCCTCTCCCTCATCGGTGGTGCGGGCCACCACGAAAATGGTGTCCTCCCCGGCAATGGTGCCCACGATATCGTCGCGGCGCAGGCGGTCCAGCAGCAGCGCCACCCCGGACGCGTGGCCCTCGGCGGTGCGGACCACCAGCACGTTCTCGCCCCGGTCCACGTCCTGCACGAAGTTCTGGAACAACCGGCCCAGCTCACCCTTGACGTCGCCGTGGCCGCCCGACTGTGACAGGGCGTAGCGGTGGCGGCCCTTGCCCACCGGCACGCGCACCAGCCGCAGCTCGTTGATGTCGCGGCTGACGGTGGCCTGCGTGACCAGCACGTCCTCATGGCGCAGAAATTCCACCAGTTCGCCCTGCGTGGAGACGCTTTCGCGGGCGATGATGTCCTGAATGCGCTTCTGACGCTGTTCCTTGCTGAGCTTGCCTGGCACGCCCGCCACTCTATGCAGTGCGGATGAATAATGCAATTGCCGGAGGGGCTTAATCTGTTGTTCGCTGGCCCCGAACCCGCAAAGCCTCGTTCAGCAATTGCCGCGCCACCTGGCGCTTGCTGGCGCGGGGCCAGTCCTGGTGGGAGCCGTCGGCGCGAACAAGCGTCACCTGATTGTCATCGCCGCCAAACGCCGTTCCCTCCTGCGTGGGGTAATTCAGCAGGATGAAATCGGCGTTCTTGTGCGCGGCCTTGGCGGCGGCCCGCTCCACGCCCGCGTGCGTTTCCATCGCAAAACCCACCAGCACACGCTCCCCCTTGTTCTGCCCCAGTTCGGCCAGGATGTCGGGATTGGGCGTGAGGTGGATGCTCACGTCGCCCGCCACCTTCGCCTGTTTCTCGCCCTTGAGTTCGGCGGCGCGGTAATCGGCCACGGCGGCGGTCATGACCACGATATCGGCGTCCTGGGCTGCCCCGATCACGGCGTCGCGCAGCTCCAGGGCAGACTCGATCCTCACCACCTGCATGTCGGAAGGATCAGGCAAATTCACCGGACCCGTCACCAGCGTGACGCGTGCGCCCCGGTCCCGCGCGTTCTCGGCCACCGCGAAGCCCATCTTGCCGCTGCTGGGGTTGCTGATAAAGCGCACCGGGTCCAGATACTCGCGGGTAGGACCAGCCGACACCACCACATGCAGGCCGTCCAGATCACGCGGCGCGGCGGGTGTCAGGAGCTTCAGCACGGCGGCGGCAATCTCCTCCGGCTCGGCCA
The DNA here is from genome assembly GCF_001949125.1 of Deinococcus marmoris. Classification (GTDB taxonomy): domain Bacteria; phylum Deinococcota; class Deinococci; order Deinococcales; family Deinococcaceae; genus Deinococcus; species Deinococcus marmoris_A. Next base: position 23,369 of record NZ_MSTI01000030.1, on the reverse strand, counting down.
TGCGCCCGATGCCCGCGCCCTCACCACGTGTGCCGAACGCGCCCACCTCCGGTCCCAGGAAGTGATGGCCCCAGTCCCTCAGCCGCGCCACATTGGCCTGAACGGCCCGGTTGTGCCACATGGCCGCGTTCATGGCCGGAACCCACAGCACTGGCCCCGGCACGCTCAGGAGGGTTGCCAGCGCCAGATCGTTCGCGTGACCGTGCGCCGCCCCCGCCAGCAACTCGGCGGAGGCTCCCACGATCAAGGCGGCATCGGCCTTTGCCAGCGTCAGATGCAGAGCGTCGGGGCGGGGCGAGAACCACGCTGCATCGGTTCCCACCGGGCCGTCGGCGGCGGTGGACAGGCTCAGCTCGGTGATAAAGGCCAGCGCGGCGCGGGTGGCGATCACGCTGACCCCTACGCCACCCTCACGCAGCCGCCGCAGCACAGAGGGCGCTTTGATGCCGGCCATGCTGCCGCCCACGATCACCAGCACCGTCTTCTGACCCTCCGCCGCCGCGTCTGCTCTCACCCCCGGAGTGTAGCGGGCAGGCGGCCCTTACCCCAGCATCGGCAGCAGCGCCACCACCGCCGCGATACTCAGCACCGATCCCAGCGTCGTGACCAGCACCACCCCGGCCACCGTCTCCGAGTCGCCGCCGTATTCCTGCGCGATCAGCAGGGCATTGACGGCAGTGGGCATGCTGGCCGAGAGGATCAGCACCGCCAGCGATTCGCCGCGCAGCCCCACCAGAAAGCCGATCCCCAGCGCGATCAGCGGTCCACCGATCAGCCGCGCCGCACCCGCCAGCCACACCCGGCGGTTCAGCGGCGGCCAGCCTCCGGCTCCCAGTTGCAGGCCCAGGGAGAGCAGCACCAGCGGCAGCGTGGCCTGTGCCAAGAGCGCCACCCCGCGCGTCACGCCCTGCGGAACGGGCACGTTCAGCACCCGCAGCGCCACGGCGATCAGCGCCACCCAGATGGTGGGCAGCCGGAACACCGACTTCAAAATGTCGGCCACGCCGTACTTCTGCCCCGTTTTAGAGGCCGAGCCGTAGATGGCCGGGCCGACGATATACATGGCGACGATGGACACCAGAAAAACCACGGTGGCCCGGTCAAACCCGCTGTCACCGAACACGAACAGCGCAATCGGCAGCCCCATGTTTCCGCTGTTCCAGATGCCCGACGAGGCGCTCAGGCTGCGGCGTTCTGCGTCGGGACGGCCCAGCCCGGCCAGCCAGCCCAGCCCCAGCGACACGGCCATCACCAGCAGGAAGGCCAGCCCCAGTTGCCCAGCCTCGGCAGCCTTGACCGGGGTCCGCAAAATCACGTCCAGCACCAGCGCCGGAATCAGCAGGTACATGGTGATGCGCGAGATGGTGACCTGATCGATTTTCATCCGCGAGGCCAGCAGGGCCCCCAGACCGGCGACGATCATCACGGGCAGCAGGACGTTGCTCAGGGCCTGGAACATTCAGCCAGTATCCTGGCACAAACAGAGTGTGGAAGGGCCGTCCGCCGTAATCGGCAGACATGAAAAATCCCCCTTCGCGGGGAAGAGGGTGGATTGAATCGGTTCAGCCCGCCAGCAACCGCAGCCGCGTGGGGCAGGGCGCGACAACTTCCTCCACGCCCGCCAGATCCGCCCAGTCCCGGCGCACGCCTGCCTCGTCGGCGCGGCGTTCCAGCAGGTATTCCTGAATGCGGGCCATGCTCAGCGTGCCTTCGGGTAGACGGGCAGCCAGTTCGCCGACTTCTGCCTCGTTCCACTCCGGCCAGAAGCGGCGCAGCATCCCGGCCACCTGGGCGCGGGTGGCATTGTCTATCAAGAGGTGGCGGTCCGCGCGGCCCGGACGGATCAGCGCGGCGTCCAACCCGGCCAGATCGTTGGTGGTCATGAAGGTCACGCGGCCCCCCTCGCCCGCCGCCACGCCGTCCAGCGCGTTCAGCAGCCCGTTGAAGGACAGTTTGACGCTGGGGGTTCTCGGTTCTCGGCCCAGAAACACGGCGTCGATATCCTCCAGCAGCAGCAGGGCACGGCGCGGTAATTCGGCCAGCAGGGCGGTCAGGCGGTCATCGCTCAGGTCCGGCGTGGCGAGGTTCAGCACGCACACGTTCAGGCCAAAGGCACCCGCCAGCGCCGACACCAGACTGCTCTTGCCGTTGCCGGGAGGGCCGTGCAGCAGGTAGCCCCGGCGGTACGGGATGCCCATACCCGCGTACCACTCACGGTCCCCGAAGAAGCCGCCCAGATCGGCGTGCAGGTTGTCCAGCAGGCCCTCGGCGTAGATCAGGCTCTCCAGAGGGCGGGCGGCGCGGCGTTCCACCAGCTTCCAACTCTGGTATTCGGGCACGTAGATTTCCACGCGCCCGTCGCTGCGGCCCGCCGTGAAGTCGTAGGCCTCGCGCAGCAAGTCTGTAATCACCGGACGCGCCCCGGACAGCATGCGGAAGGTCAGGCTGTGGGTGAAGCCCAGCGCTCCGTGGTTCGCGCCCTGCCGCTCGGTGCGCTGCGGGTAGGCCAGCATCCAGTGGCCCCGGAAGCGCAGCAACGCCGCGCCGCTCAGCGGAACCAGCCGGGCGGTGATCTCGTCGCCGTCGCGGTCCGTGCCAATCGCCACGTTGTGGCCGCCCATCTGCTCGTTGAAACGCGTGACCACCCCCAGATGCCGCAGGTTGCGCCCCACCGGCTGGGCGGCCAGCCACGCCGCCAGCCACGGAAAGGCCGGGTCGTCGCCCTGAATGTCCAGCGTGACGGTAAACCGGCGGTCCAGCCGCGAGATCAGTTGCGTGGGCAGCGTGCGGGCGTACATGGCCGCCGCGCTCAGCAGGCCGATCAGCAGTCCGCCCTGCGCCAGTTCGTTGGTGGCCAGCGTGTGCTGCGCCGTGCCGAGAAGCTCGGTCCAGAAGGTGTGCAGAATGTTGGAAAGTTCGGTGATGTTCATGATTTCAGGTCCAGGTGCGGGAAAGATGTCGCTCTTTCCTCTCCAATTACCCTAGAGCTGACCCTGCCGCCCCCGCCTGTGCCGAATGGCTGAGGCTGAGATGCGCCTGGGAGCTTAGCCTTGGCTTATTTTCTGAATTGATCCGGCACGAAAAAACCCCTCCATTGCGGAGGGGCGGGCTGTCAGATTTTTTCTAGTTGCCCTGTTCGATGTACGCCTTCAGCGCTTCCATGCGGACGATGATCGGCGCGCGGGCACGCACGATGGCCCCCTCCTGCTTGAGCTTGCCCAGCGAGTGGCTGACCGTCTCGCGGGTGGCCCCCACCATCCGGGCGATGTCTTCCTGATTGAGTTTCAGGTTCAGCTCGACGCCCTGACTGTGCGGTCTGCCGAATTCGCGGGCCAGACGGTACAGCAGGCTGGCGACGCGCTCGGGGGCGCTGTAGGCGCTGACGGTGGCGCTCCACGCCTGGGCCTCGAACAACCGGGCGGCCATCAGGCGAATCAGTTTCATGGCCAGATCGGGTTTGCTGCTCAGCAGGGATTGCAACTCGCTGCGGGGCAGCACGATCAGGGTGGTGCGTTCCAGCGCCTCGGCCTGGGTGGGGCGACGTTCCTCGGGTTGCAGCAGCAGCTCACCAAAGGTGTCGTGCTGCCCGATCACGCCCAGAATGGCCTCCTTGCCGTTGGGGAACAGTTTGCTGATCTTGACCAGCCCACTTTTGACGAAATAAAGCGCGTCGGCGGGGTCGTCCATGCGGTAGACGACCTCACCCGGCCCGTACTGACGGTAGGGGGTCGTGGCAGCCACCTTTTCCAGCTCTGCCAGTTCGAGGTCGGCAAACAGCTCGGTGCGTTTGAGGTGCCAGACCAGGCTCGGATAATTCATGATCCTTCGCAGGATACTCGAATTGGGCGGTCCAGGGGGCAGATGTACCTTGCCGGGCAGGCATGCTGGAGATCAAGAGAGGATGAACACGAGGTCATTCCCCCCGTTGCCTCCTCTGCTGGTTCTGGGGACCTCTCGGACCAGTCCCCATTTGAGCGTCCATAAAGAGAAGACGGGAGAAATCTGCGTGACTTTTGCCTCCAGAAGTTTTATACTCGGTCTAAACAGTGCCGGGTAATCGTGCCGCAGGGGCATGGGTCCTGCACCGCCGTGTTCTACACACGAAGGAGTCCACATGCCGACCTACAAAGCACCGCTGCGCGACATCAAGTTTCTGATCAACGAACTGCTCGACGCTCCCGCCGAACTGGCGAAGATGCCGTACTACGCCGAGAACGAGACCGCCGACGGTGCCCTGATGGAACAGGTGCTGGACGAGGCCGCCCGCTTCGTGGAAGGCGAACTGGTCCCGCTGAATGCGGTGGGCGATCAGCAGGGCTGCGTGCGCCACGACGACGGCGAGGTAACCACCCCGGACGGCTTCAAGGCCGCCTACGACAAGTACCGCAAGGCGGGCTGGACCGCGCTGGACGCCGATCCCAACTACGGCGGACAGGGCATGCCGCATCTGGTGAGCAACGTGCTGGTGGAACTGCTGAACAGCGCCAACGTGGCCTGGAGCATGTACCCCGGCCTGAGCCACGGCGCGTACTCGGCATTGCACGCGGTGGGCAGCGACGAGCTGAAAGACCTGTACCTGCCCAAGATCGTCTCGGGCGAGTGGACCGGGACCATGTGCCTGACCGAGCCGCACGCCGGGACGGACCTGGGGATCATCCGCACCAAGGCGAAGGACAACGGCGACGGCACCTACGCGGTCAGCGGCACCAAGATCTTCATCAGCGCGGGCGAGCATGACATGGCCGACAACATCGTGCATCTGGTGCTGGCCCGCCTGGAGGGCAGCCCCGAGGGCACCAAGGGCATCAGCCTGTTCCTAGTTCCCAAGTACCTGCCCACGCCCGAGGGCAAAGTGGGCGAGCGCAACGGCGTGGTCTGCGGCAGCCTGGAACACAAGATGGGCATCAACGGCAACGCCACCGCCCTGCTGAACTTTGACGGCGCAACCGGCTTCCTGGTGGGCGAGATCAACAAGGGCATGAACCACATGTTCATCATGATGAACGCGGCCCGTCTGGGCACCGGTTTACAGGGCCTCGGCCTGGGCGAAGTGGCCTACCAGAACGCGCTGGCCTACGCCAAGGACCGCCTCCAGATGCGCCACAACCCGCGCATGAGTCCTTCCGAAAATGCCGATCCGATCATCGTCCACCCCGACGTGCGCCGCATGCTGCTGACTGGCAAGGCGTACACCGAGGCAGGCCGCGCGATGGCGATGTGGCTGGCCCTGAGCATCGACACCGAACACCACCACCCCGACGAGGCCGCGCGCCAGGAAGCGGGCGATCTGGTGGCCCTCCTGACCCCGATTGCCAAGGCGTTCATGACCGACAACGGCTTCAACATCGCCGTGCAGAGCCAGCAGATTTTCGGCGGCCACGGCTACATCCGCGAGTGGGGCATGGAGCAGTTCGTGCGCGACGCCCGCATCGGCCAGATCTATGAAGGCACCAACGGCATCCAGGCGCTGGACCTGCTGGGCCGCAAGGTGCTGATGGACGGCGGCAAGAAGCTCCAGAAACTGGCCGGAATGCTCCAGGAATTCGTGGACGAGAACGAATCTGACGAGCATATTGGCGAGTACGTCACGGCGCTGGGTAAGGCCTCGCAGCAACTGGGCAGCATCACGATGGTGGTGGGCCAGAAAGCCATGAGCGGAGAGGGTGGTGCCGACGAGGTCAACGCCGCCGCCGTGGATTACCTGCGCTTCTTCGGCCACGTCGTGTACGGCTACCTGTGGGCGCGCATGGCGAAGGTGGCCCAGGCCAAGATTGACGCCGGGCAGGACAAGGACGGCTTCTACCTGGGCAAGGTCCAGACCGCGCGTTTCTACTTCACCAAGTTGTTCCCCGAGATCAAGGCGCTGGCCGCCACCATCAAGGCGGGCAACGAGCCGCTGGCCGTGGACAACCGCATGTTCGGCCTGGAGCGCGAACTCGTCACCGCGTAAGCACCCAGAGTGTTGAGAGAGCGCTCACTCCTGCGGGGGTGGGCGCTGTTTTCTGCGTAGGGGCAAGGAATGACGCCCATTATCTCTTTCTCGCCCGGCTTGAATTGCCAGCCCATGTTCAACCGGATTTTTGGTGATTGGCAAAAGTGGCATTGAACCAGCCGAGGCTGTCCTAGACGACGGGCAGCACGCGACGGTGATCAACCTCTTGCCCACCCTGCCCGCGCCTCAGCAGGACGCCCCGACGTTGCTGAATTAACGGCCTACTCCACTGGACCTGCGCCGGACACGCAAAAACCCACTCCTGGCGGAGTGGGTTTTTGCGTACTGGACGTGGTGCACTCGACTGGAGTCGAACCAGTGACCTGCCCCTTAGGAGGGGGCCGCTCTATCCAACTGAGCTACGGGTGCCTGCGGGGATCTGTTTCTCAAAGGCAGTGTACAGAACGGCAGAACTGGCCTTCAATGCTGGGCAGATCCAGACCGCAGGGAGTATAGCAAAGGCAGGGGAATAGGCGGGCAACCGCGTGAGACAAAAATGTAAGCCCGCTCTGTCTACACTCACTTGAGGTTTTCTGAGATGACCAATGCGGTGTACACCATGACTGTTCGTGCCCTGGCGGGCGTCGTATCGGCGCGAGCAGCCGAGACCATGCTTCAGGCCCTGCTGCGCGAGCAACGCCTGAAACCCGAGACTGTGACGGCCCAGGACCTTCAGCGCCTGCTGTCCGGGCCGCTGCTGGCGCGGCTGTCGATGGTCTTGCCCGAGGCGCGTGCCCGCCAGGAGCTGCTTACGCTGGCCAGGCAACTGGCAGCGGAATACCCCAAAGCTCCCACGCTGATGACCCAGATGGCCCCCTTTGCCGCCTGGGACGACGACTCGGATGTCAATGGCCTGTCGCTGGAACACCTGAACCTGGGGGCCGACGACTTCGAGTTCGACGATCCCGAATACGTGCCCGTGGGGCTGGGCCGCACCTATGACCTGAGCAACGCGGACGGGCAGGAGGAACTGCTGCGCGAGCTGGCCCGGTTCTCTGGCGTGCAGGGCGTGATGGTCTGCCGGGCCAGCGGCGAGGTGCTGCAAAGCCGCGCCATCGCCGGAGCCAGCGGCCTGGGCGGGGTGGTGGCAGCCACGGCGCTGCTGCTGGGGGGCCGCACGCTGCGGCTGATGTCGGCGGACCTGGGGGGGCGCACGGTCTGTATGCGCCCGCTGGGCGAGTACTGCGTGGCCGTGGTGGTGGGCGCGCAGGCCAACGTGGGCCGCATGCTGGTGGAATTGCAGGGCCTTCAGGTGGCCGCATGACTTCCCGCAGCACAGGCTGGTTGCTGACGGCGGCGCTGCTGGGCGCGGGTTCGGCGGGCGCGCAGGACCTGGGAGCCTACCGGGCGCTGGCCGCCGATCTGGACGGGGCCGTGACAGCGCGCGCGACTTCAGCGGCTCAGGCACTGACCCGGCTGGACGCGGCGGACGCCGATCTGAAAAAGCTGGCCCCCAGCCTGCAAAACCGTCAACTGGTCAGCGCCCTGCAAGGCTCGCTGGAACGCGCGCGCGGCTCGCTGGCGCGCAGTCCGGCGGAACTGGAAGCCCAGGTCCTGCTGGCACGCGGCTTCATGCGCAAGGCGCTGTATGACCAGACCCTGACCCTGCTGGCCAGCGCCCCGGCCAACGGTACGGCGCAACTGCGGCTGCTGGCCGGCGAATTCGGCCTGAGCGGCGCGGCAGCGCAGGCGCTGCTGGACGACGGCGCGGCGGGCAAGTTGCCCCGCGTGGCCTGGCGGCTGCAACGCGAGGCGGCGGGCAAGATCGGCGCGGCCCTGAACACGGCCCAGCCCACCCAGTCCCCCGCCACGTACCTGAACCTGTCGCGTGGGATGGCGTGGTTCACGGCGGTGCAGGACGCCCCTGGCGCGGGTGACCTGAAGGTCTCGCAGTTCGGTGACGCGCTGCGGCAATTGACCGTGGGCGACGTGGGCGCGCTGGGCACATCGCTGACAGCACTGCGCCAGGGCAACGCCGGATTCGTGAAGTCTCTGGCCTCCGCACCGAGCGGCGCGGCGGTCACCCCTTCCACCACGCCCACCGTCCCGGTGACGGTCACGCCCGCCAGGACCCCGAATACCGCAGCAGCAAATCCCAGCGCAGCGACGCCCTCTAATGCGTCCAGGCCCACGGCCAGCACTAATGCGCGCCCGGCCAGAACGGACGCAGGCGAGGTCTACGCCGCGCTGGGCCGGGCACTGACCGCCGCTGGGCACGGCGATCCCGCGCTGGCCCGCGAGCAACTGGGACTGGCCGGAACCGCGCTGGCCGCCGCACCGATTTCCCTGCGCGGCGCACAGGGCTACGACGCGCTGGTGTTCGATCTGGGCGCGGCGCAGGCCCGCACGGCGCTGCGCCCGGACGACGTACAGGCCCTGATCGCTACCCTGTCGGGGCTGGAACGCCGCGCCGCCGGTCAACCCGTCAGCACGCTGGATAACGTTTCAGCCGGGGCGGCGCGCGGCTTCGGGGGCTGGCTGCGGGTGCTGGTCTTCGCGCTGCTGGCGGCCCTGGCCTTCGTGCCGCTGTACCTGCTGAATCTGGCTTTCGGCGGGCGCAACACCTACTGGCGGGCCATCGCCTCGGGGCTGGCGCTGCTGCTGCTGCCGGTGTTTCTGGAAGGCTTGTTCGGATTGCTGGGGGCCATCGGTGACCTGACCGGCGTGGGCGCGCTGCGGGCCGCCAGCAATTTCACCCTGACCCAGAACGCCTACGGGCTACCGCTGTGGGCGCTGTCGGCGGCCCTCGCCATCGGCCTGACCACCTTCGGGTTCCGGGGGCTGTGCCAGCAATTCGGTCTGCTGGGCCGCCGCAGCGCGCCGCAGCAGGAAAGCGCCGCCGCCCAGAGCCTGGACTGGGACGAGGACCTGTGATGGAATGGAGGCTATGTCTGATACGGATTCCGTCTAACGTGGCCTCTCTCGCCCGTCCGGGCCTCCGGGGCAGTGATGTTTAGCCTGTCGCCCAGGATTCGGGCGCGCTCCAGACGTGATCCGGCGACGTGCCCATGTCAGCCATGAACGCCAGCCTGCACCAGTTGCCGGTCAAGATGCTGGGTGACTTGATCTCGCCGCGTGCGCTGGAACGCATTCTCCAGGACGCCGCCGCCGAGCGCGGCACCACGCCGGAGCGCATGGACGTCCGCACGCTGGAAAGTATCCTCAAGCGCGAGGTATTCAAGCGGCTGCAACTCAGCGTGCCCGCGACGCTGGCCAAGCGCCGGGTCTCGGAGGTGCTGGAGGAACTGTCGCAGGTCACCCAGGAACGCCTGCCCGCCAACGACGCCGCGCTGGACGAACTGGAGGAACAGGCCCGGCGTTTCGCGCTGTACTTCGACTGGCCCGAGACCCAGCGCCTGCGCGGCCTGCTGGGGGTGGCCCGCCAGGAACAGGAGGGCGGCCAGGACACGGCGGCCCTGGTGCAGGAGGGCCAGGACCTGATCGCGCAAATGGACCGCCGCCTTCAGGAGGGGCTGGTGGTGCAGGCCCAGGATCTGGCCGAGCTGCGCGCCGTCTTCACGCGGGTGCAGGGGCTGGGAGGCCGCGAGGTGCGCCGTCTGGACACCCTGATCGGTCAGATCGACGAGGCCCAGACCCAGAGTACGCTGCTGCCCGGCGAGGTGGACCGCGCCCGCACCCTGACCTACAACCTGCGTAAACAACTGGAATCCTCTGTGGTGGAGGGCCTGGGCAGCGGTGCCCGCAGCGCCGAGGGGGCGCAGGCGCAGGCCCGCGTCCTGGAACTGGAACGCGAACACGCCCGACAGGCGCTGGACACTGCCGAGCGCGAGTTCGCGCCGCTGCTGCTGGTGCGCCCGGACCTGCGTGAGCAACTTGTAGCGCTGCGTGGGGGCGGCGAGCAGCAACCGCTGACGGCCCAGGTGGTAGAGGGCTGGTGCGAGACCCTGCGCGCCGTGTTGGCCGAGGTCCTGAGCGAACAGCGCGCCGCGCTGGCCGCGCTGGAAAGCGATCTGTCCGGCCACCCGGCGGGCGCGGGTGTACGCGTGTCGCTGGACGCTGCACGCCACCTGCTGGACGGCGGCACCCTGGCCAGCGACGAATTGCGCGCCCTGAGTACGGCGCGCGGCGCGTTGCAGGCCAGCCCCGACGGCGCGGCCCTCAGCGGCGAGGCGGGCCTGCACGCGGGCCGCGAACTGCTGGAGATCGAGCGCACCGCCCGCGATCTGCCCGGCGCGGCAGCCGCCGAGCTGGCCCCGCTGCTCTCGGAGGCCCAGGCGGCCCTCTCGAACGGTCAGGCGCTGGATCTGGACCCGCTGTGGGCGGTGCTGGAACGCCACATGGGCGTGGCGGCCCAGGAGCGCGAGGGTTTCGACGCCCGCGCCGACGGGATCGTGGCCGAATACGACGCCGTGCGCGGACTGGCCGGGGAAACCACCCAGCGCCTGGGCCGTCTGGCCGATACCCTCCGTGCCCAGCGCCGCCTGGGGCCAATGAGCGCCGCCGCCCGCGCCCGCTACGCCCAGACCCTGACCGACGCCGAGACGCTGCTGGCCGAGGCCCAGGCCGAGTACCGCGCCGCCCAGGAAGTCACGGCCACTTTCGGCGACGACGCCCTGAGCGGCCTGCTGGGCGTTTTTGAGCTGGACGCCGCAGAACTACCCGCCGAGGTCTGGACCTTTCAGGGCTGCATGCTGCTCAGTGGTCCCTACGACAAAAGCACCGTCCCCCTGACCAACCTGATGACCGTGGCCGAGGACATGGGCGTCACCGAAGTGACCATGCACAGCGCCAGACACCGCTGGGAAGCCCAGCAGGACGCCGAGGGTCTGTGGCGGGTGACCCGCACGCAGCGTTAATCCTGACCAGGTACGCCACTGACCCGACACGCCGCCGATCTCCGGCGCTAGCATCGGCGGCGATGCCTGCATTTCCGCCTGACACCGATCCTCTGAAGACTGGCCCATCTGAACCCGGCTCTTTTGAAACGGGCCAGTCTCGCCTGCTGCGCGGCCCCGGAGAACAGCGGCGGTTCGGCGCGGCCCTGGCCCCGGCCCTGCCGCACGCCACCGTCCTGTTTCTAGAAGGCGAACTGGGCGCAGGCAAGACCACGCTGACCTCTGGCCTGATTGAGGCACTAGGGTTTGACGGTCCGGTCACCAGCCCCACCTACGCCCTGATCCACGCCTACCCCACCCCAGTTGGCCGCGCCCTGCATGTGGACGCCTACCGCGTGCGCGGGGTGCAGGAACTGTACGAACTGGACCTCGAAGACCTGATCGCGGGCAGCCGCCTGAGCGTGGTGGAGTGGGGCGAACGGCTGTACGCCGACTACCCGGACGCACCCATCCTGCGGCTGGAGCATCTGGAGGGTGAGGAAGACCTGCGGCGGGTGACGCGAATCCGTTAGCCGATCACCGCCGGGGGCCACTCGTCCAGATTGCCGCCCTCGTAAGCGCAGACGCCCATGCGCGGCGAATTGACCACTGGGAGCAGTGCCTCCTCGTCCTGATCCTCGCCGTGCTGGGCGCAGTACAGGACCGCCCGCCCGGTTTCCTCGTCATATTCCCAGGAATTCACCCACACGGCAGGTTTGCCGCACTCCGAGCAGGTCAGCGCGGGTGGAATGTTGCGGGCCAGCAGGCGCACCTTCTCTCCGGCTTTGCCCGCCACCGTTTCGCGGGCCTGCACCTGCACGTTCAGGTCAGTGCTGCTGCCGAAATCGTAGGTGTAGCCGAATTTGTCGCCCTTGTCCAGCCCCAATTTTTCCAGCGTGGGCTGCCTGCTCTTTTTCGGTGGCCCGCTGAAAGGATCAAAGTCAGCGTAATCGTCTTCCGGCCCAATCGTGAAGGCGCTCATGTGGCCGCAGCACTCCAGCCAGATCCCACGCAGAAAGCCGTCCAGATCGTCCAGATTGGCGGTGACGGGCATCTCCACGTCCAGCCAGTAGTCCGGGCGGCGGCTGTCCGTGACGCGCAGGCGGTAGACCTCATGTTCGCCCTTGACGGTCGCGGCGCGGTTCTCGCACTTTGCCAGATGCCGGGTCATGCTGGCCTTGTTGCCCACGAAGCCGCACAGGCGGCACATACCCTCGTGCTGAGCGCGTTTCTGCGGTGCGGCTGCCGCTTTTATCACCTTTTCTTTTGCCGCCTTCTTTTGCACCGGACTGCTGAGTGATTCGGCAGACAGCGGGATGTTCGCGGGCGCGGCGCTGGTTCCGCCCTCAGCCCGAACCTCCAGCTCCACATCGGAAACTTCCAGATCGGGCAGCCATTCGGCGCGCACCATCTGGCCCCCGCCGTCCAGCGTCCCGGCGTCGGGCAGGTGGCGCATGATCAGCAGCGGAGAGCCGGAGCGCGAGTGCCAGAAGGTGGCGGGCACAGGTCCAAACTCCTGTTCCTCTATCCCCTCGGCGTCTGGAAATTCCAGGCGGAAGGGCAGCAGCGCCCGCCCGTATTTCTTCTCCACGCCGCTCCACACGTCGCGCAGGGTCATGGAAGCAGGGGCGGTCAGGGTCAGATGTTCGGGCGCGGAGTGGTTCCAATCCGACTCGCCAGCGAGGGTGACGCGCACGGCCCCGCGCCGTTCCTGCTCACCGAAATCATCGGCAGGCGGCGAGGGATAGCGCACGCTCACGCCGTCCACCTCGGCAGTCAAAGAGGTCACCTGACGGCCCGGTCTGGCACGCGCCCGGTCTGCCAGGGTTTGCAGCAGCGCCGTAACCACGGGCAGGGGCGTCACGGGCAGCACGGTCTGGACGCCGATTCTGGCCTCTGGCGCAGTGTCGAGGGTCATGCGCTGCAACACCGGCCAGACTGCGTCCTCACTCTCTTCCAGCGGCTTCAGGCCCAGACGCCGGAACGTTGCCAGATCCTGCGGGTCCAATTCCGCCGCCTCGGCCAGCGCCACGCGCTCGATGCCGCCCAGCACGCTCAGGGCCGACATGGGACCGGCCCCCTGCGCCAGCACCGCCCACTCGCCCGCGCGGGCGAACAGGGCCAGCCCGTATTCCTCGTCCGCGTCGCCCATGAGCGTGGCGCAGCACTGCCGCATTTCGCCATGTTCATCTGTCCAGCCCGCCCGCACCAGTTTGAAGGGATCAAAGACCTCCCAGGGTTCGGCGTGCCAGAAGTCGGTCATGGCCGCGTGGAAGGCGCGCACGGCGTCGTCCGAATGGCCAGCCAGTACAGGCTTGGCACGCATGGCCTCGATCTGCTCGGTCAGGGTGGCCTGGAACGTCTGTGCCAGCGCGGCCAGCATCTGCGCCGTTTCGGGCGAATCGTCGTGGGTGACCTTCACCTTCAGGGCCGACAACTCCGCTGCCAGACTCTGCGCCACATAGGCGTCGGAGGCCAGCAGGCGCGCGGGTTGCCGGGCGGGCGCTGGCTGCAACGTCATGGTCAGGCCGCCCTCGTCGGGCGTGGCTGGCATGGGGTCCAGCATGGTTTCCAGCACCAGTTCGGTCAGCTCGGCGGTGTCCAGGTCTTCCATCACGTCCTGATACAGCAGCGCGCCACTGCCGAAGTCCAGCAGCACCACCACGGTGGACACGGCTTCCTCGACCCCCGGCGCAAACAACGGATGGGTCAGCAAAAGCCACACGCCGTTCTTCTCCAGCGGCAGCTTTCTGGCCTGCTTGATCAGGCTGGGCGGCGGGTTGGGGGCGACCACCGCACTTCGCAGCAGGGCCAGCAGTTCCGAAGGGTCTCTTTGCCGGGGCATGCTTTATGGTGGCACATCCCGCCGCCCAGAGTGTTTTCAGCGCACGCTTTACATGATCTGTGTCTGCGTTCCCGCCTCCCAGGCCGTGATGGTCAGGTCCGTGATGCCCATGCCGTGTACGGCGGCGATGGCCTCGCCCACGGCAGGCAGCGCCAGATGGGTTTGCATGTCCTCCATGCTGGCCCACTGCTCGGTGATGACGAAATGGCCCGGCGTTTCCAGATTCTCCGAGACCAGATAAAGCTGACAGCCCGTTTCCTGACGGGTGGCCTGCGCGATCTGGCGCAGCATCTGGCGGGTGGCGTCGGCGTGGGCTTCGGGGGCGGTCAGTGTTCCGTGGGACAGGATCATTTGAATCTCCTTTTAGGTGAGTGAGGTTTACTTCCAGCCACTCAGACGGGCAAATAGGGCCATATCAATGTCGCTGACGAACCATTTTTTAGGACGTTCTGGGAAGGGGTTGGGTGTTCCTCGTTCGGTTAAGGTGTTGGCGATCAATCGGCAATCCTGGGCGAATTTTTGATAGCCCTGTGGCGTCTGCTCATAGCCTAATTTGACTGTGTTCACGTCAAGAACTGGACAAAATTCAGGGTACAGAAAGCGGAGATGCTTAGAACCGAACGAAATTCCCAGGCCCGGTATATCTACTACCTCCTTTATTGCGAGATCAATGCGCTGATTACTCTCATTCATAAAATTATGAGCAGCTAAGAATCTTGGAGGAATCCTTTCCTCTGGCTTTCACTTCTCGTTAAGAACTTTCGCATATATTAGAGCGAACCCGCCCCAACGACAAACATCGCGGATGAATGGCTTTAAAAATTCCCACTCGAAATCTTTCTCCAGAACTTCCGCCCCAAGTGATTCGCAAGCCTGAGTGCTTTTGGTGTTCGCGGTGGGTTTGACCTTTGCAAGATGCGCCTTAACCAAGTCTGGAAACTCACTGAGATTTAAGCGGAATTCAAAACCCGCTGACTGTTTGAAGGCAACTGAATCGCCATCAATGACCAACTGCATTTTCTCGCTCACACCACCACCCCCACTTCCCGCACCGGTTCCAGCTTCGGCTCCAGCGTGGGGGCGCTGCCCAGGCGGTTGATGCCGTCAAACGCGGCGGTCTTATAGCACTCGGCCAGGGTGGGGTAATTGAAAACCGTGTTCACGAAGTAATCCACCGTGCCGCCAAAGGCCATCACCGCCTGCCCGATGTGAATCAGCTCGCTTGCGCCCGTGCCGATGATATGCACGCCCAGCAGTTCGCGCGTATCCATGTTGAAGATCAGCTTCAGCGTGCCTTGCTCGTCCCCGATGATCTGCCCGCGCGCGATCTCGCGGTACTGCGCCTTGCCGATCTCGTAGGGCACGCCAGCCTGCGTCAACTCTTCCTCGTTCTTGCCCACCGTGCTGATCTCGGGAATGGTGTAGATGCCGTAGGGAAACAGTTCGGGGACGCTCTGGGTGGGAACACCGTAGGCGTGGCAGGCAGCCAGTCGGCCCTGCTCCATGCTCACGCTGGCGAGGGACGGAAAGCCGATCACGTCGCCCACCGCGTAGATGTGCGGCACGGCGGTCTGGTAATGGGCGTTCACGTCGATGCGCCCGCGTGAATCGGCGCTCAGGCCCGCCGCCTCCAGATTCAGCCGCGCGGTGGCCCCGATGCGCCCGATGGAATACAGCACCAGATCGGAGGTGACTTCCTTGCCGCTCGCCAGGACGATCCGCACCTGCTCGCACCGTGCGCCCTGCACCTTTTCAACCTTGTGAACCGCCTCGCCCAGCCGCAGGGTCATGCGGTTCTGGCGAAGCTGGTAAGCAAGAATGTCAGTGATCTCGTGGTCGATGAAGTCCAGCAGGCGCGGGCGCTTGTCGATCAGCGTGACGCGCACGCCCAGCGCGGCGAACATGCTGGCGTACTCGCAGCCGATCACGCCGCCGCCGATCACCGCCACCGTGCGCGGCAGCTCTGTTAAATCCAGAATGTCGTCGCTGATCAGGATGCGTTTGCCGTCAAAGGGAATGCCCGGATCGCGCGCCGCCTTGGTCCCCACCGCAATCACGATCTGGCGGGCGGTCACGTCGCGCCAGGAGTCGCCCGTATTCTTGCCGCGCACGTCGCGCAGCCGCAGCGTGTGCGGGCCGATAAAACTGGCCTCGGCAGAGATGACCTCCACGCGGTTGCGGTGCAGTTGGGCGCGCACCACGTCCAGCTCGTGGCCGATCACGCTGGTGGTGCGGCGCAGCAAATCCTCGACGCCGATATCGTCCTTGACGCTGTAGCTCGCGCCGTACAGCCCGCGCTCGTTGTAGCCGCTGAGATGCATGATCGCCTCGCGGAAGGTCTTCGAGGGGATGGTTCCGGTGTTCGTGCAGACGCCACCCACCACCGCCTTGCGCTCCACCACGGCCACTTTCTTGCCCAGCTTGGCCGCCTGAATCGCCGCACGCTGCCCGCCGGGGCCGGAGCCGATTACCAGCAGGTCATAGGTAAAGTCGGCAGGGGCAGCGGCGACATCGGGCGGAAGGACTGCTTCATGCGTCATGAACACCTCGCGGGACCGGGCTGGATTTTTGAATCACGGGCAGGCTATCACCAGGGGACGGTGGGGATTTGTATGGAGGTTGCGGGGTGGGTGCTTGCGGTTAACCCCTCAGTCGGCTTCGCCGCCAGCTCCCCCAAAGGTTGCCCCACATAGTCGGAATTGCAGGGCTGCCAAACAGAGGGGCTAAAACGTGGAAGCCCCATTCATCCAAAACGAAACAGAGCCGAAGCATCCTCCACTCCGGCCCCCTTCCTTATCCCCAGTTCAGCCCGGCTGCGCAGCTTCCTCGGCGATTTTTTCCTGCTCTTCCACAACTTCGGGATCGATCCTCTCGCCCAGTGCGGCGGCGATCACGGTGGCCTGCTCGCGGGCGTGGACGCTGGCGTATCCGGCGGCGGTGCTGGCGCTGCGGGGGCGGCTGGAGTGGCTCAGTACCTGACCGGGAGCCAGAACGCTTTCCAGATCTTCCCAGATCATCAGCCATGCGCCCTGGTTTTCCGGTTCCTCCTGCGCCCACACCACCTGCGCGCCGGGATGACGGGCCAGTTCGGTCCGCAAGGCCTCGGCGGGAAAGGGGTAGAGCTGTTCCAGGCGAATCAGGGCGGTTCCGGCGTAGGCGTCCTGATCGGCGTCTCTGGCCTCCACCAGTTCCCAGTGCAGCTTGCCGCTGCTGATGACCACGCGGTGTGCGCCGGTCACGTCGTAATCCCCGATCACCTCGGAAAAACGGCCATCGGTGAAGTCGCTCAGCGGGTTCATGGCCTGCTTGTTTCGCAGCAGGCTCTTGGGGGTCATGATGATCAGCGGCTTGCGGTACGGGCGCAGCACCTGACGGCGCAGCAGGTGGAACATCTGGGCGGCGCTGCTGGGCACCACCACCTGCATGTTTTTCTGGGCACACAGTTGCAGGTAGCGCTCCAGACGGGCGCTGGAGTGTTCCGGCCCCGCGCCCTCATAGCCGTGGGGCAGCAGCAGGGTCAGGCCGCTCAGGCGCAGCCACTTGCTCTCGCCCGCACTCAGGAACTGGTCGATGACCGCCTGCGCGCCGTTGGCGAAGTCGCCGAACTGGCCTTCCCACGCCACCAGCCCCTTGGGTTCAGAGGTGGAATAGCCGTACTCGAAGGCCATCACCGCCTCTTCCGACAGGGTGCTGTCGATGACCTCGACCTGCCCCTGATCCGGCGAGAGGTGCGCCAGCGCCATGTATTCCTCGTTCAGGGGATCATCGGCGTTCTGGTTGTGCAGCACGGCATGGCGGTGAACGAAGGTGCCGCGCCCGCTGTCCTGGCCCACCAGCCGCACGCCGTAACCTTCGTCCAGCAGGGTGGCGTAGGCCAGATTCTCGCCCATGCCCCAGTCGAGGGGCTGCTCACCGCGCGCCATCGCCGCCCGCGCCTTCAGCACACGCTCGACGCCCCGGTGCGGCACGAAGTTTTCCGGCACGCTGGCCAGTTTCAGGCCCAGCTCCTCCAGCTTCTCGCGGGGAACGGCGGTGGAGACCTCGTCGCGCCAGTGGGTGCCAGTGTAGGCCGACCAGTCCACGGCCAGTTCACTCTGAGCCAGGTTTTCCATCTCAGTCACCACCGGCTCCCCGGCGTCGAGCTTGTCGCGGAACCCGTCAATCAGCGCGTCGCCCTCGCCCGCTTCCAGCACGCTTTCCTGTTCCAGCTTTGCGGCGTAGATGGAGCGGGTGCCGGGGTGCTTGTCGATCTCGCGGTACATGATCGGCTGGGTCATGCGCGGCTCGTCGCCCTCATTGTGACCGTTGCGCCGGAAGGAAATCAGGTCGATGAACACGTCCTTGCCGAATTCCTGGCGGTAGGCCAGCGCCAGATCACCGCAGAAGACCACCGCCTCTGGATCGTCGCCGCTGACGTGCAACACGGGGGCGTTGGCCACCTTGGCGATATCCGTGCAGTAGCGGCTGCTGCGGGTGTCGCGCGGATCGCTGATGGTAAAGCCCACCTGATTGTTGATGACAATTCGGACCGCGCCACCAGTGGCAAAGCCGCGCAGGCGCGACAGGTTCAGCGTTTCCATGACCACGCCCTGCCCGCTGACCGCCGCGTCGCCGTGGATGGTGATGGGCAGAACGGTCTTGCGCTCGGTGTCGCCGCGCCGGTCCTGGCGGGCGCGCACGCTGCCGTGGACCACGGGCGAGACGATTTCCAGGTGCGAGGGGTTGAAGGCCAGTGCCAGATGCATCGGGCCGCCAGGGGTACGCACGTCGCTGGAATAGCCCATGTGGTACTTGACGTCCCCAGCCACGTCGGGGTTGTCGCTGAGCTTCTTCTTGCCGTCGAATTCGTCGAACAGCGCGCTGGGCGGCTTGCCGAAGATGTTGACCAGCATGTTCAGGCGGCCACGGTGGGCCATCCCGATCACCACTTCCTTGACGCCGTATACCCCGGCCTGCTGGATCAGGCGGTCCATCAGCGGAATGAAGCTCTCTGAGCCTTCCAGACCAAAGCGTTTGACGCCGGGATACTTGTTTTTGAGGTACAGCTCCAGCCCTTCGGCGGCGTTCAGTTTGAGCATGGTGCGGCGGCGCTCCTCGCGGGTAAACGAGTAGCGGCCCTGCCCCTTTTCTTTCTCGATGCGCTCCTGGAACCACCGGCGCTCGTTGGCGGGCAGGTAGTTGAACTCGAAGCCAATCGAGCCGCAGTAGGTGTCCTGAAGCTGGGCGATCACGTCCCGTAAAGACCCGTTGAACGGCCCCTCGCTGACCGTCTCAGACAGATCTGCCTCGGACAGGCCGTAGAACTCGGGGGTCAGTTCGGGGACCACCGGCTGGCCGCGCATCTTGAGGGGATTGTTGCGGGCGCTGATGTGGCCGTACACGCGGTAGGCCGTGACCATCGCGCTGCCCGCCTGATGCGCGCCGCCGCCGCTGGGGGCCGGGGCTGCGCCTCCCCGGCGGCTCTGGCCCAGCTCATAAAATGCCTGCTGGACGGGCGAGTGCAGGGCCTCCTGGGTCCCGCCGCGCAACTCGTCAAAGTAGGCCCGCCACTCGGCGTCCACGCTTCCAGGGTCGGTCAGGTAGGTCTCGTACAGCCCCTCGATAAAGGCCGCGTTCCCGCCGGACATGATGGTCTGCCGCTGCGTCATAACGCCTTCCAGCATACCCCGCTGCCGCCGCTGAAAGGTGCCCTCTGAAGCCCCCGTGAAGTGGGGGGGCGGGGGGTCCCTGACGGGGTGACAGGCCAGCCCGTAAGATACGGGTATGAAAATCGTTTCCCGCATCGTCGTGGCGCTGGGCCTTGTCGTCTTCGTCGTTTCGCTGCTGCTGCTGGGCAAGGACGTGATCGACATCAACCAGCTTCACGCCGTGGCCAACGCCAACCGCTCTACCAGCTTTCCCAGCCCACTGAACAACGTGCTGATCACCTACGCGCTGGCAGTGATCGGGGGCCTGTTGCTGGGGCTGGGCATTACGCTGCCCCGTCGGCGGGCGCAGGGCTAAGGAAACCAGGCTCCAGAAGGTCTGTTCAGTTCGCTCACCCGCCCGCGTCCGGGATGACCAGCGCCTGAACGCGCCCCACCTCGCCCGTGGTCAGCCGGACCTTGATGCCATGCGGGTGTGCGGCAGAGGAAGTCAGCAGTTGCGCCACCACGCCGCGAGTCAGATCTCCGCTGCGCTGGTGGTGCTTCTGAACGATGTCCACATCCAGGCCGGCACGAATCTGGGACCGGGCTGGAATCACGCCTGCCCGCCCAACCGTCCGATCAGCGCGCGGGCCACGGTGGGCAGCGGCCCGGAAATATCGGCGCGCATCAGCGGGTTCTGGGCCTGACCGGGGCGTTCCACGAAAGCTGTGTGTAGGCCCGCCGCCTTTGCCCCCGCAATGTCCCAGCCGTGCGCCGCCAGCAGCCAGCTTTCGTGGGCATGTGCGCCTGTGCGCGACAGGCCGTATTCGTAGGCCGCCCGCCCCGGCTTGAGCATCCGGCCAGGGTCCACCGACACCGCTCCGTCTACCAGATCGGCAAAGCCCGCGTTTTCCAGTTGGGCGTCCAGCACGGCCTGTGGGTTGTTGGTCAGGCAGACCAGCCGCGCCCCGCCCGCACGCAGAATTTCCAGGCCCTCACGGGTGTCGGGGTGAGCGGGCAACATCCGCATGCCGGTCGCCAGCTCGGAGTGAAGCTGCTGAGGCACATCCTGACCGCGCGCCTCGCCCAGTGCGGTCAGGGCCGCCCCGCCCAGTGCCGTGAAATCACGGTATTCGCCCAGCACGGTCTGGGTCAGGGCCAGTTGCAGCAGCAGGCCAAACCACTGCGGTCTGGCCCCCGGATCACCGAAGGCCGTGAAGAACAGCCCGTCCAGTGCCGAGAGGTCCAGCAGCGTCTCGTTCATGTCCAGAAAGACGGTGGGGGTCATGGAAGGTAGGGTAACAGGCCAGACGTTCCCCCCACGTTGTTGTCAATGGTTCCGCTTGTTTCGTGCAGGAATCGGGACAGCTCACAGAATGTTCCCAACACCTGCCAATCGGAGGCCGTGGCTTCCTGGCGACTTCAACCCTCTGGGGCGAGGTAACGCCTGGGGCTGGTGGAAACAGCCGTGGACGCAACCTGCACAGCAAACCCAGCGGCGGCCTCTGTCCCCTCTGCGCGGCTGAGGGCATCCAGGTACGCGGCGTTCCAGATGTCACCGGCCCCGACGGTATCGCTGACCTGAATGGCCGGGGCTGCATGCGTGCTGACCTGTCCGCCGTGATGAAGCAAAACGCCCTCGGCCCCCCGCTTGATCACCAGGGTGCCGTCCGGGTGGAGGTGGGAAGCGAGGCATTCCACGGCGCACCGCAGATCGGTCTCGCCTGTCAGGGCCAGCGCTTCGAGGTCGTTGATCAGCAGATGATGCGTTCGGGGCAGCCAGCACAGCACTTCCCGCCGCAGTCCAGGGGTGTAGCCGCCATCGGGCCAGCCCATGTCGAGGGCCACCTGTGTCCCGCTGCGCCCGAACCAGGTCAATATTTCGGGGTACTCGCGGCGCAGGGCTGGCGTGAGAAAGCCCCCGGCCAGCAGGGCAAAGCGGCTGGCGGGAACGTGGGGCCGCAGGTCCGCCCACGCCAGGGCCGCCAGATGCCCCAACTGGGTGATAAAGGTCCGTTCGCCGTCTGAATGGGTCACGGCGACGGTCACGGAGGTTGGTCCATCACAGGGAAGCCAGGTGACCTGCCCGGTAGGGAGCTGTTGCTGAAGCCACTTTCCGGCCAGATCATCCCCAGCCGTGCTGATCACAGCGTGGTCTGTGCCCAGCGCCGCACAGGCGGCGGCGGCGTTGCCCGCATTCCCGCCGACGCGCCACTGCAACTCCTCGACCAGAACTTCAGTGCCGCGCCCAGGCCAGCCGTCCAGGGGACCGAGAATCAGGTCCACGTTGATGTTGCCCAGGATGACCAGATCGCGCGGCGTCACGCAGGCCGCTCCGACGGTGCCGCAGGACGGAACTCGACGTTCAGGCCCGCAAAGAGATCGTGCATCGGATACTCGGGCACCGAGGAGCGAATCCCGCCCAGGCTGAAGGTCTCGCTCTCCATCAGCGGGGCGAACTGCTCGTCGCTGAGGGTGCCCAGGGTGCTGAGCGGACCCGTCTGGGTGCGGTGGGAGAACAGGGCCGCCCGCTTCTGTGCCGCGTAGGCGCGGATGTCAATCCGGGCGGCGATGGTGCAGTCGCAGACCGCGTAAGTCTCCGGCTCCAGCCCCTCCAGCACGCCGAGAGAACGTCCACTCTGGAGGCGCAGCATTTCCTCACGGCTCTGGACCGTGTAAAAGAGCCGCTGAACGCGCACCTGCCGGAACCCGCTGCTGGCATAGGCAGCGGTGGCGACGCGGTGGGCGATCAGATGGTCAGGATGGCCGTACATGCCATGTGGGTCGAAGGTCAGCATAATTTGAGGGTGGGTGGCCTCGATCACTTCCAGAATCTGGCGTTCCATCGCCGTCAGGTCGGCATTGATGGTGGCCAGGGGATCATCGCGGCGAAGCCGGTCACCCCGCCCGCTGTCATGGTAGCCGAGAAAAATGGGTGGGTGGATGCCCAGGGCAAGACAGGCATCTTTGAGTTCCTGCTCCCGCTGGGTGGGCAGGTCCACGTTGCCCAGGGTGGGGTCCGTGTTGCGGCCCGCCTCACCGCGCGTCAGGCAGATCAGGTGAACCTGCGCGCCGCGTGCGGCGTACAGCGCCAGCGCTCCGCCGCAGCGCAGGGCCTCGTCGTCGGGATGGGCAAAGACGGCCAGCAGAGACGCCGCAGCGCTCATCCCTTCATCCCGGTCAGAACGATGCCCTCGATGATCTGTTTCTGGAAGATGGCGAACACGATCAGCACCGGGATCACCGCCAGACTGCTGGCCGCCATGATCAGCCCCCACTGCGTTCCCGCCTCCCCGTTAAACAGCGCGGTGCCCACCGGCAGCGTGCGGAACTCCGGTCTCTGGATCACGATCAGCGGCCACAGGAACGCGTTCCAGTTCCCCAGAAAGGTGAAGATCGCCAGACTGGCCAGCGCCGGGCGAACCAGCGGCAAAGCGATCCGCCAGAAAATGCCGAATTCGCTCATGCCGTCGATGCGTGCCGCTTCCAGCAGGTCATCGGGCAGCGTCTCGAAGAACTGCCGCATCAGAAAGACCCCGAACGCGCTCATCAGACCGGGGAACATGATCGCAAAGTAGGCCCCCGGCACACTCTGGGTCAGGTGAATGTCGCTGACACCCACGAACCACGGAATGACCAGCATCTCGGTGGGGATCATCAGCGTGGAGAGGATCAGGATGAAGATGAGGTTCTTGCCGGGAAAGTCGAACTTGGCCAGGGTGTAGCCCACCATCGAGTCGAAGAACAGCACGGTGGCGGTGGTCACACCGGCCACCAGCAGGCTGTTGCCGAACCACTGGATGAACTTGGTTTCCAGCAGGACCTGACGGTAGTTGTCCAGGGTGGGCGATTCGGGCAGGAAGCTCAGGTTGAACAGTTCCTGAAAGCTCTTGAGGCTGGTCAGGAGCATCCACATGAAGGGAAACAGCGTGACCACGATGCCCACCGTCAGCACGAGGTAGGCCAGCAGCATCGGCGTGTTGAGGCGGCGGCGCGGGCGAGGATCGCCCGCAGTTTCACGCGCGTCGGGTTTGTTTAGTGTCGTGGTCATACAAACTCCGATTGGAAGG
>NZ_MSTI01000091.1 GCF_001949125.1 Deinococcus marmoris | reverse complement strand
GTGGTGGCCAGCGCCTGATCCGGGGAGTTGAGAAAGTTCTGCGGGGTGATGTGCAGCCAGATCAGGAAGGTGTTGACCGGGCCGAATTGCGGGCTGAACAGCCACTGCCAGACCCACGCGGCGGCCACGATGGGGGTGACGTAGGGGGCGAAGTACAGTGCCCGGAACAGCCCGCGCAACGCGACGATCTTGTTCAGGAGCAGGGCCACGATCAGTCCCAGCGCGATCTGCGCTGGGACGCCGATGACGGTGTACAGCGCGGTATTTCTGAGCGCCTGACCGAACTTCTCGTCTGCGAACAGACGCTGATAGTTTTCGGTGCCCACGAAGGGCTGGGTGTCTTTGAGGATGTTCCAGTCGAACAGGCTCAGGCGCAGGGCAGAGAGGGTGGGCAGGAAGCGGACGATCAGGTAGAAGATCAGGGGGACCAGCAGGAAGGTGTAGGCCGTGCGGGTCTGGTGCCGCCGCATCGAGCCGCCCCGCCGGGGTGGGGGCGGCCTGCTCACGCCGCCCATCAGCCGTGGAGACGCCTTCATCTGTGCTGACAGTGGCCCGTGACTGGCCCGCTTGACATCATCAAAATACGAAACATATGTGCCCCCTCAGGACCAGGTGCTTTCAGGACGGTCCTGGCACGAGATTGTACGGCGTCACGGAGGGCTTTTTGCGCTGTGCAGGACCGGGATGTGGTCCCGGCAGAGCTGAGGCGTCCGCTTCTGGACTGCCTACGCGAAACGGTCAATCACCTGAACTCCAAGGGCGTTAAACGAGTCCATCCCCGTCAGTGCATCGATAGCTTCTTCGAGCGTCAGCCGCGCGCCGATCAGGCGGTCCGGGCGCAGCAGGCCGCTCTCGATCATGCCCAGCATCTCGGGGTAGGCGTGGGCGGCCATGCCGTGGCTGCCGTAGATCTCCAGCTCACGCGAGATCACGGCGTCCATCGGCAGTGGCGGGCGGCTGTGTTCGGCCACCAGCAGGCCCACCTGAACGTGTCGCCCCTGGGTTCGCAGGCACAGGATGGAATCGGCGCAGGTCTGCGCGTGCCCCAGCGCGTCCAGCGACAGGTGTGCGCCGCCGCCCGTGACCTCGCGGATGGCCGTCACCACATCCACCTCGCGGCTGTTGACCGTGACTTCCGCGCCCAGTTCCGCTGCCCGCGTGAGCTTGTCCGCGCCTATGTCTACCGCGATCACCCGTGCGCCCAATGCGTGGGCGATCATGACCGCCGACAGGCCCACGCCGCCGCAGCCGTGAACGGCCACCCACTCGCCGCCGCGCACCCGCCCCTGCTGTACCACCGCGCGGAAGGAGGTGGCAAACCGGCAGCCCAGGCTTGCTGCCGTCACGAAGTCCAGACCGTCGGGGAGGCGCACCAGATTCTGCTCGGCGTAGCGCAGGGCCACGTACTCGGCAAACGATCCCCAGGCGGTAAAGCCCGGCTGAAACTGGTCCCGGCAGACCTGCTGCTGCCCGCTTTGACACTCCGGGCAGCGCCCACACCCCGATACGAAGGGCAGTGTCACCCGGTCCCCCTCGCGCCAGCGGGTCACACCCGCGCCCACCGCCACCACGGTTCCGGCGATCTCGTGACCGGGGACATGAGGCAACTGGATATCCGGGTCACGGCCCATCCAGCCGTGCCAGTCGCTGCGGCACACGCCGGACGCCTCTACACGAAGCACCACGCCGTCCGCTTCTGGCAAGGGGTCCGGGACGGTCTGGAGTTCGGGACGCAGGCCAAATTGCTCGTAGACGACGGCTTTCACGCCCTGAACTCTTTCATGACGCAGACTCTTGCATAATTATGGGCCGCCCATCACCACTTCAGCGCCCCTTTCCAGCCCCGCGCCCGTACCAGCTTTGCCGCCCGGACGGTGACCTCGCGGTAGGCGGCATTCAACTGTGTCGGGTCACGCTCCAGCAGTTTGGCGTCCAGTCGGGCGTCTGCTACGCCTTCCAGCCCTGTCGGGGTGCGCGGGTCCGCCTTCCCCTCGCCGCTGAAAGTGCGGGCCAGCCCCTCGGCCAGCCAGCGCGGGATTCCGGCGGGCTGGGCCGTATGAAACGCCTCGTGCCGGATGGTGGTAGGCAGCAGGCCGCGCGCCGCCAGCGCCGAGAGCCGTTGCGTGCGGATCACTGTGCCCTGCGTACTGGCCGCAATATTGACTGGTTCCCCGGTGCGGGCCTGGAAGTCCGCCGCATTGCCTGCTGCCTCAATCCGTACCTTTGCGGGAGGTGACAGACCCAGCGCCTTCAAGTCTCGCGCCGCCGCATCCCAGGCTTTGAACACGGCCCCGAGTTGTTGACGGTCACGCGGGTCCACGTAAGTGACCGTCAGGGAGCCGTGCTGGGCCTGAAAGGCGAGGACGTTGGGAGCCAGAAGCACGAGCCAGACGAGCGCCGTACCAGCGTGTCGGAGGGACGATCTTCTCATCCCTTGTCCGTCACTGCCCCCGGTCCCGCACCGTGAACGTCGTTGCCGGGGCGTAACCTTCCACGTCCGGGTCGTACATCAGGAAAGCGTGGGTAGGCAGCGCGGTAAAGGTGCCGGGGGTCTGGGCGCGCAGCAGATAGGTCATCTTCTGCTCGCCCTTCAGGTAGTCGGCATACAGGTCAACACGGTCATCCAGCAGGTCACGGCCCGCGTACCAGTAGTTCCAGTTGCCCCAGTCGTACTCGTCGGGGTCCTGCAACCCCGCAATCGCCAGACTGCGTTCGTCCAGCGCCTTCATGCCCGCTGGGATGGGATCGCTGACCACCATATAGCGGGCGCTCTGCCCCACCGGCTGCACGCTGAGGGTCACCAGAATCAGATCCCCCACCGTGACCGGCTGCATCTGCCCGCCCCTGAGCAGCGAGACGCGGCGGTAGGTATATTTGTTGTTCTTGGCGTCCCAGACGGGTTCCAGACGCTGATACTGGCGGCTCAGGCGGAAGCCCTTGCTGGCGTCGCCCTTCAGTTCGGCGGGTTCGCGGCTGTACTTCAGTTGGGTGCTGAAGGTCAGCCCGGCAGGTGCGCCCGTCAGCGTGACCGTGTGCGCCCCGGCCTTCAGGGTGCTGGCGTCAATCTTGAGGGTGGCCGCCTCCTGCCCGGTCAGCGTGGCCTGCCCGGCGTTCTGGCCGTCCAGCAGGGCGCTCACGTCGCCGCTCATGGCCTTTGGAGGCTTGAGGGCCAGCGCGGCGACGATCACGCTGGTGGTGTCCTGGGTGGACAGCCACTTGGGGCCACGTCGGTTGGACAGCAGCCACTGCGAGACGCCAGGAATCAGGGCGCTGTTCGGCTCCAGCGTGGCGACGGCCTCCAGCGCGGTGGCCGTGACCTGCACGCTGTTGTCGTCCCAGTAGTCGTACCAGAAGTCGCCGCCCCCCCGTTTGGGCGTTTCCCAGTGCAGCAGTGCGCCTTCGTTGGTGCCGATTCGTCTGGCCTTGAGGCGGTCCAGCACATCGCGGGCGGCCTGGGTCTGGCCCGTTTTATTCAATGCCAGCGCGGTTTCCGCCAGCGCGTAGGGTTCCAGATCCTTGCGGCGGGCGAAAGCGGCCAGTTGTGTCTTGTCCACCTTCCCGGCGTCGGCCAGGGCACGGTAGGCGCTGGCACGCTCGGCCTGCCGTCCTTTCGGATTGGGCACATTTTTAGCGAGGTACTGCAACCCGTTGTACAGCATGTCGTTGTTGACCTTCGCGCCCAGTTTCTTAGCCCGCAGCAGGCCCTCCACCACGTAGGCGCTCATTTCCAGGGTGCTGTCGTCGTATTGCCAGAAGTTCCAGCCGCCGTCCTCGTGCTGGAACAGTTCCAGCCGGGCCAGTCCCGCGCTCACGATGTCGGGCAGGTCCCCCACCACACTCTGCGGCAGGGCGGCGCTGCCCAGATTTTCCTTCGCCAGCAGCGCGGGCAGGAAACGGCTCATGGTCTGCTCGGTGCAGCCGTAGGGGTAGCCCACCAGATACTCCAGCGCGGGCGACACAGCGGACAGCAGCGACGGTGTGAGACTCAGGCTCAGGTCCAGCGTTTTGAGGTTGGCATCTGCCGGAATATTGATCTTGATCCCCGGCTGGCTGGCACTGCCCACCGCCGTCTGCGTGACCTCGTACCCTCTGGCCTTGACGGGCAGTGGGAGCTTGAGGGCGTCGCTGCCGGAAACTGTGCGGGCGGTGAAGGTCACGTCCGCCGTGCCCACGTTGCCTGCCCGCACCTGCATGTCCGTGCGGACGCGCCCGTTGGCGGCCACATTCAGCGGTGCGCCGCCCGCTTTCAAGGCCGCGCCACTCAGCGGGGTCAGACCGTTCAGCACTACGCTGGCCGTGCCCATGACTGGTTTATTCAGCGTGTTGTTCACGATGCCGGACAGCGTGACCGTGTCGCCGCGCACCAGGAACGTGGGCAGGCTCAGGCGGGTGATCACGTCCTTGGTGGTCATGGTGGTGGCGACTGCTTGCCCGAAGCGTGGGGTCTTCGTCTGGGCGCGGGCGGTGGCCACCCAGGTGGTCAGGTTGTCGGGGAACTTGACTGAAACCTCGGCGTGGCCCTGCGCGTCGGTCAGGAGGTTGGGCACCCACAGAATGGTGTCCTTGAAATCCTGGCGCGGCGTGACCTCGCTGTTGCTGGCGGCAGCTCCGGCCCCAGCCTGCTTGTCCTGCGCGAAGGCGGGGGCGGATTCTATCTGTCTGGGCGCGGACGCCACCGTGCCCACCTGCGAGAAGTAGAAATTGAGGCTGGAATTGGTTCCCACCGCGTTGCTGCGCGGCGCGTCAAAGACCTGGGCAATCGGCGTGCTGTTGTCGCGCTGCACCAGATAGATGGCCTGATCCACCACGCCCAGCGCCACCTCTCCTGCTACACCCTTGCCGTCCGCCGTCTGCACGTCCACGCTGAATTTGCCCGTGTCGCCGGGGGCATAGCGGGCTTTTTCCGGCGTGACCCTGACCGTCAGGGCCGCGCCCACGCGGGGAACTTTCACGCGGGCGTCGTTGCTGTAAAACTGGCCGTCGCTGAGGGTAGACGCCGCGACGTAGATGTTCGGGGCCATGTCCGCCGTGACCGGAAAACGGTAGGTCAGCACTGCGCCCGTGCCGCGCAGGACAGTTGAACTGCGGAGCCTGTCACCCTCCAGCGTGACCAGCACCGGAGCGCCGGGCCTGGGGTTGCCCACCAGCACGGTGGCGGTGTCGCCGGGGGCGTAGCTCTTGCGGTCCAGTTGCACGGTCAGGTCGCGGTAGTTCCAGCCGTAGTCCTCGCCGGGCTTCAGCACCCAGACAAAGTTTTCAAAGGTACTCGCGCGGCCCTGCTCGTCTTTCACGGTGGCCCGCACCAGATACCCGCCGCCGCGCGCGGTAGACAGGGTGGTGCTGGCCGTCCCTGCCGCGTTCGTCTGCACCTGGGAGCGGGCCAGGCGCGTCTCGCTCAGCACCCAGATCTTCTTCTTCCTGTCGTAGTCGTAGCTCTGGCGGATCAGGTCCAGCGTGACCAGGGCGGCGCGGCCCACATCTTTCAGGTCACGGGTGTCCAGTGACACGCGGATGGGCTTGCCCGCGTCGTAAACGTAGCCGTCGGTGCTGGCCTCCACGTTCAGGTTGGCGGGAAAGGCGATCACCTGCGTCTGGGCGCTGACCGTGCGGCGCGACTCGTCCTCCACCTCGGCCTCGATGCGGTAGCTAACCGGCTGGCCGTCCGGGTCACGCTCCAGCGGCAGCGTCAGGTCCAGGTCGCCACTCGCGTTCAGGCGCGTCTCCTCCTGAATCACCAGATCGGAGCCGTAGTCCTGGCCCTCGTCGCCGGGCGGCAGGTAATCGCTGTCGAAGCCGGGCGGGTAATACGGCGCGCGGGTCACGTTGTAATTGACCCTGGCCCCGCTCACGTTGCCCCCGAACAGGTAGCGGGCCGAAATGCGGACGCTGACCTTCTCGCCCTGTACGGCGCGTTTGCGGTCCGGCGCAAGGGTCACGGCGTATTCGGGCTTCTGGTACGCCTCCACCTGAAAGCTGCCGCCGATGTCGCTCTGGCTGTCGCCGTCGGCCCTGTCGGGTTTCAGCGAGAAATAGTATTCGCCCAGTTTGGCCCCCACCGGCAGGTCCAGCCCGGCGTTCAGCGATCCCAGCGCGTTGGTGGTCAGTGTCTTGCGGTAGACCTCGTCACTGTCTGGGGACGTGATGGTCACGCGCACCGACGTATTCGCCAGCGGCGTCAGTTTGTCGGCCTGCCGCAGCACCGCCTTGAAATCCACATGCTGGCCGGGGCGGTAGATCGGGCGGTCCGTATAGACGTAACCGCGCACCAGCGGGGCCGCGTAGCTGTTCCATTCCGCCCCGCTGATGGCCCAGTCGTTGCCGTAGCGGGCCAGGAAAGTCTCCTTGTCCGAGTCGGCGTTGGCTTTCCTGGTGAAACGGGCCACGCCGTCGGCGCTCGACAACACTGGGGAACCGCCTCCCAGCGCCCACACCCGCGCCGCCCGCGTCTGGCCGCTTTCACGGTCTGCCGTATAGGTGAGGGCCTGCCCCGCGTCGCGCTTGACCACCAGCCCCAGGTTACTGACCAGCACCACGGCGCCCAGACTGCCCGTTCCCACCACGTAAACGCCGCTGGGCAGCTTGCCAAAGTCCAGGCTCTGATCGCGTTTCTTCAGCTTGATGGTGCGGATCGGCGCGCTGCGGCCCACGGCACCCAGTTTGGGTTCGTGTGGATCGGGCGAGGCAGCGAACAGGGCCGCCGGGTCCAGCACCTTGCTGAGGGTGAACACGGTCCCGGCAGGCGCATACACTTCCACGCTGACCGGCTGGCTGCCCCGGAACACGCCGCCGTAAATGGAAACCTCGCGCTGGGCGGGGGCCAGCCCCACCAGCAGCAGGCCGGATAACAATGCGCCGCGCGTCCACCGTCGTTTCATGTCTGCCCCTTTTGCAATTCCTGCTTGCCGTTCCTGTGCCTGACCGAGAGTGCTGGGCTTCAAATCCTGCCTGATCAGATTGTGTCACTTCTCGCCTTGCCCGTGCGGATTTCGCCCACGGTAACTGCTCCCAGAGTGCCCGGCATCATCCGAAAGGCTGGGCAGGGGAGAATTTCTCAGCGCCCAGCGTCTCCCAGTTCCAGTACGGCCCGCGCCGTCACCTCGTCCACGATCAGGCGGCGCATCAATGTTCCGGCCAGGGCGGCGTGCAGCGCGGCGGCCTTACCCAGGCCGCTGACCACGCACAGTGACTCGCTGGCCCCCCGGATCATCGTCAGGGGCGGGCCGCTGGCACGGGCGTTCAGGGACAGGCCCGCGTCGCTGCCGTCGGCGCGATAGAAGACGGTGGCGATGTCGCCCACCGCGCCCTGCTGCTCCAGCGCGGCCAGATCGCCAGCGTCCAGATAGCCCGCGCTGTACACGTGGCTGGGGGTGGAGGCGTCCACGCTGCCCACCGAGTAGATCAGCAACTCCGCCCGCCCCTGCAACTCCAGCACATGCCGGACACTGCGCTCGCGCCACATGGCCTGCTTGGTGGACGGATCGTCGAAAAAGGTGGGCACCGGAAAGAGCTGCGCCCCTGCCGAGAAGTTGCGCGCAAATCGCAGGATCGTGTCGGTCACGAAGCCGCTCATGAAGTCGGCAGCGTTGGCCGAGCCGTTGAGCTGCACGAAGGTCAGCCCCGGCACCGGATGCGGAATCAGCGCGTGGCCCACCGCATTCAGCGTGTTGCCCCAGGCCAGGCCCACCGTCATGTCGGGGCGCAGCAATTCGGTCAGCGCGGCGGCGGCGGCGGCGGCGGTGCGTTCCAGCCACAGCGTTTCCGGGCTGCCCTGCGGCACGCCCACCACCTGTGC
Source organism: Deinococcus marmoris (assembly GCF_001949125.1). GTDB lineage: Bacteria > Deinococcota > Deinococci > Deinococcales > Deinococcaceae > Deinococcus > Deinococcus marmoris_A. Next base: position 143,219 of record NZ_MSTI01000091.1, on the reverse strand, counting down.
GTGCAAGAAGGGATAGCGCGCGTGCAGACGGGCTTCCAGCATCTGTGCCTGACCTTCCGGGTCATGGATACGGATTTCCACCAGACCGCTGCGCCGTGCGTGAGACAGCAGACGCGACACCTTGGGCCGCGACAGCCCCAGCTCGCCAGCAATGGCGTCGGTGGTCAGGCCCTGCACGTAATACAGCCGCGCCACCCGGACGGCCTGAAGGTCCTGGCTTGCAGAGGGGGCGGGAGCGTGCGCCATACGTGGGGTCAGCATACGGCGGGAACAGGGACCGGGCGGGTTGACCACCTCTAAACTTCGGGTGCTAGGGGATGATGACTACCCTAGATTTACGGAAAATCAAAATCTCGTGTCCAGAACGTCCATTTTCGCTTTTCTTTGAAAACGCCAAGGTGAGGAATTTTGTCGAAATTTCTTCCCATACGTAAAGATCCCTACTTATCTGCCTACAGACGATTTCCCTGCCTTGGGGTATTTGAGAAACTTCGTCTGGCACGTATTTTGCTCATTCGTAACCCCTAGCACTCGAAGTTCTAAACTGCGAACATCCATTCACCTTCCCGACCTGTTCAGCTTTCCAGCTTGCTCTACGAGTGAACGTGTGTTCAAATAGAATGAACAAACGTGCGGAGCGATCCCCATTCCTCTTCTCCGCCCAAAAGGAAGTGTTATGACGCGTGACGACAATATTGCGGCGGCCACCCGGCCACAGACCTGGGACATGCTGGTGATCGGCGGCGGCGCATCCGGTCTGGGCACGGCGGTGGAGGCGGCCACGCGCGGCTACAGCGTGCTGCTGCTGGAATCCCATGACTACGCCAAGGGAACGTCCAGCCGCAGCACCAAGCTGGTCCACGGCGGCGTGCGCTATCTGGCCCAGGGCAACGTCTCGCTGGTGCGCGAGGCCTTGCACGAGCGCGGCCTGCTCAAGCGCAATGCCCCGCATCTGGTGCGTGATCTGGGCTTCGTGATCGCCGCCTACAAGTGGTGGTCCGCGCCGTTCTACGGCATCGGCCTGAAGATGTACGACCTGCTGGCGGGCAAGCTGAACCTGCAAAACAGCCGCTACATCAGTAAAACGGAGGCCCTGAAGCGTGCGCCTACCCTGAAGAAAGACGGTCTGGGCGGCGGCATCCTGTACTTCGACGGGCAGTTCGACGATTCCCGGCTGGCGATCACGCTGCTGCGGACCCTGGAGGACCACGGCGGCGTGGCGGTCAACCACGCGCCCGTGACGGGCCTGCTGATGGACGGCGGCAAAGTCGTGGGCGCACACTGGCGCGACGACGAGACCGGGCAGACCCATGAGGCCCGTGCCAGGGTAGTCGTGAACGCCACAGGCGTCTTCGTGGACGATCTGCGCCGCATGGAGGACCCGGCGGTGAAGCCGATGCTCTCGCCCAGTCAGGGGGTGCATGTGGTGGTGGACCGTCATTTTCTGCCCGGTGACAGCGCCCTGATGGTTCCCCGCACCGACGATGGCCGCGTGCTGTTCGCCGTGCCGTGGCATGACCATGTGGTGATCGGCACCACCGATACCCCCGTGCCAGACGTGTCCTGGGAGCCGCGCGCCCTGCCCGAGGAAGTGGATTTCATTCTCAAGACGGCGGCGCAGTACCTGGACCCCGCGCCTGGCCGTGCCGACGTGCGGAGTGTCTACGCTGGCCTGCGCCCGCTGGTCAAGGCTGCCGAGGGCACCGATACCAAGGCCCTGTCGCGCGATCACGTCATCCGCATCTCGGCGGGCGGCATGCTCACCCTGACCGGGGGCAAGTGGACCACCTACCGCCGCATGGGCGCGGACGCCGTGACCCGCGCCGCCGAACTGGTGGGCCTGCCTGCACGCATGAGCCTGACCGAGGGCCTCAGCCTGCACGGGGCCACCCACGACGATCTGCCCGAACCCTGGAAGGTCTACGGCACCGATGCCGAGCGGATCAAGGCACTGCCCGGCGCGTCCGTGCGGCTGCATCCCGAACTGCCTTACATGGAAGCAGAAGTGCGCTGGGCCGCGCAGCAGGAGCAGGCCCGCACCGTGGAGGATGTGCTGTCCCGTCGCACCCGCGCCCTGCTGCTGAACGCCCGCGCCAGTGCCGACGCCGCACCGCGCGTGGCCGCGATCCTGGCCGAGGAACTGGGTCGGGATGAAGCATGGCAGGACGCACAAGTGAAGGCTTACCGGGAGCTGGCGGCGGGCTACATGCTGCCCGGCGGAGTCGTTTCTGCGGATGCGGTGGGCCGGGAAAAGATGGAAACCCGCCCGGCCTGAGCGCAGCTTCAGATAGAACAGGAAGGTGGAGCCGCCCGGAATTTGGAGTCCGGGCGGTTTTTTTGGTGCTGATCCCTGAACGTATCAAGTAAACTTGGTACGGTAGGGTGATGCCCTTCCAGCCGCTCGACCGGGACCAGCCAGACGTGATCATGATGTGCCGGAACTGTCAGGCAGAGTGGCTCATTTATGAACAGCAGATCGGGCTTTCTATGCCCTGTCCAGCCTGCCATAGCGTGGTCCACCCCCAATACCAGGGCAGGACGAAGGGGGAAGGGCATGGGTGTCAGTTGTCGTTCAGCACCTTTAAGCGACTGCTCAACACCCCGGACACTTCAGCAGATTTCATCCGGCTTGTCGAACACCTCCTTGACCTCCGGCATGAAGGTGACCTTTGCTTCGTGGACGTCTCCGGCCACGAAGTGGAAGCAGGGGAAGCGCACTACCGCATCCAGAGCCAGGAGGCGTCCCAGGGCGCGATGTACAACAGGGCCATGAACATCATTCGTTAGTACTGTCATGGCAGGCCGACTTTATGTGAAGTCAATTCTCGAACTCCCATTTTCCTCTTTCTAGCCTTACGTGAGAGGAGGTAGGAACGTAGCGACGGAAGGGTAAGGGGTCCACCGGGTAGGCGGCGACCTGAATCAAGAATCTATCCCACCGCCCCATAGAGCCACCCGCCCGCTAAACTGACCTCCACCCCAGGAGGTTTTCCCTTGTTCCAGCCCCAATTTGAAGCCCTGCCCCTGCCCGAACTGCGCGCCCTGCAACTGCGCCGCCTTCAGGACATGGTGGCCCGGCAGTACGAACACGTTCCCGCCTACCGCGAAAAGTTTGACGCGGCGGGGGTCAGGCCGGATGACCTGAGAACGCTGGAAGACCTGATCCGCTTTCCGTTCACCCGCAAGGTGGACCTGCGCGACAATTACCCGCTGGGCCTGTGCGCCGTGCCCCGTGACACCCTGCGCCGCCTGCACGCCAGCAGTGGCACCGGGGGCAAGCCGACGGTGGTGGGCTACGACGCCCACGATCTGGACATCTTCGCTGAGGTGGTGGCCCGCAGCCTGTACGCGGCGGGGGCGCGGCCCGGCATGGTGTTCCACAACGCCTACGGCTACGGCCTCTTCACGGGCGGGCTGGGGCTGGACGGAGGCGCGCGGCGGCTGGGCCTGTGTACCGTGCCCGTCTCCGGTGGCGGCACCGAGCGGCAGGTGGGGCTGATTCAGGACCTTGCACCCGAGGTGATCGCCTGCACCCCCAGTTACGCCCTGGTGCTGGCCGAGGCGCTGGAACGCCAGGGAATTGCGCCAGAAGACAATTCCCTGAAATACGCCGTGTTGGGCGCGGAACCCTGGGCCGAGAAGACCCGCGCCGAGGTCCAGAAACGCCTGGGTGTGACCGCCACCAACATCTACGGCCTCTCCGAGATCATCGGCCCCGGCGTGAGCAACGAGGACGCCGCCGAGCAGAGCGGCAGTTACATCTGGGAGGACCATTTCTACCCCGAAATCGTGGACCCTGATACCGGGGAAGCGCTGCTGGACGGCGAATGGGGCGTGCTGGTCCTGAGCAGCATCAGCCGCAGCGCGTTGCCGATCCTGCGCTACTGGACGGGGGACATCACGCGCCTCCTGCCCGGCGAGAATAAAACGGGCCGGACAATGCGGCGCATGGACATCATCCGGGGACGCAGCGACGATCTGATCATCCTGCGCGGCGTCAACGTCTACCCCACTCAACTGGAAGCTGTGCTGGTCAGCCTGGGGCAGGTCAGCCCGCATTACCACGTCACCCTGACCCGCACCGGCCCGATGGACGAGCTGACCTTGCAGGTAGAGGCCGAGAGCGAGGCCGTCACCCTGCGCGACGAGATCGTGCGCCTGATCAAGACACAGGTGGGCGTCAGCGTGCGCTGCGAACTGTGCGTGCCGGGCAGCCTAGCCCGCAGCGAGGGTGGCAAACTGCGCCGCGTGACGGACCTGCGCGGCGAGCGCTAGGACTGTTTGAGCCGTCCATTGATCCGCCCCATGCAGCCCACCGACGAGGCGCGGCTGGGAGAAATCGCGTACCAGACAGGATTCTTTGGAGCCAGCGCCGAAACATACTTCCCGGACCCACAGCTTTTCGCAGACCTGTGGGTGCGGACCTACTTCCGATTGCCGGATTCGGTGGGCTACGTGGCCCAGGTAGGGGGCGACGTGATCGGCTACATCGTCGGCTCGCTGAACGAGGCCGCGTATCGGCGGGTGCTGGGGCGCGTGGTGGCGGATACGGTGCTGCCCGGCGTCCTGACCCGGCGTTACGCGCGCCCTCTCGCCGCCCTGCCGTATCTGATCCGCACCCTGCGCTACCCGTCGCCGCACGCCTCCGAAACCGGGTTCCCGGCGCATCTGCACCTGAATCTGCTGCCACAATCGCGCGGGCTGGGGCTGGGGCGCGGGCTGCTTCAGCGCTATCTGGAGCGGTTGCGGGAACTGGGCGTGCCCGGCGTGCAACTGTCCACCACCGACGAGAACGAGGCGGCGCTGGGCCTGTACAGAACAGCGGGCTTCACCGTCGCCGCATCGGAGCAGACCGAATTGTGGACGCCGTGGCTGGGCCGTCCGGCGCGGCAGATGAGCCTGACCTGCGATCTTGGAATCCAGCCTGGAAGCGCATGCAAAGGCAAAGGCTAGAACACCGCGCCGGGTGTGGAGGACGTGAACTGGGAAGCTGACAGTCCACTTCCTCCCAGATCGGGGCCTGACCGACTGTGCTGACAGTTGGGCCGACTGTCGTGCCAGATGAGGCCGGCGCTGTCAGGGTCTGGTGACGGCATCCGCGCTAGTGTCCGGGCAGCATGACACGGCTGGAGCAACAGAGATCAACGTATTCAGTCGGGGGGGGAGGCTGGCGGCGCATTCTGCTGCTGGCCATCCCGGTGGCGGCGCTGGCATTTTTCCTGGGCGTATGGCTCGACCCCCTGAGTGGGCAGGGAACGGTTTTTGACCAGTGGACCTATCCCGCGATGTCGGTGGGTCTGCTGCTGCTCGAACTGGTGTTGTGGCGCAGGGAGCGCTCCACCAACTGGGTGACCACCAGCATGGTGCTGCTGTCCTGTGTGTTCTTCCTGTCCAAGCTGATCTATGTGCTGTATTTCTTGCCGCCCGGTCTGTCCATCCAGGCCGAGATGACCGAATCGTTCTTCTGGATTCCGGCGGTGTACATGCTGGCCCTGCTGATTCCCAACCTGAAGGCGGCGCGTGTCATCACATTCATCTTCTTCGCGGCCATGACGCTGGTCAGTGTCGGATACGCGGTCCTCACCGGCTGGACCATGCAGAGCAGTGGCGTCCTGTTCGCACTGATCGAGATGCTGCTGGCCAACCTGACGCTGCTGACCCTGACCCAGGCGTTCATCGGCTACAAGGATCGGCTCTCGGCCATTCAGGCGCAGGCCGACGCGCTGGAGCAACTGGTCCACACCGACCTGCTGACTGGCCTGCCCAGCCGCCTGAGACTGGAGCAGGAGCTGGGTGAGGCTGTGGCGCATGGTGAAGCCTTCACGCTGCTGTTTATCGATGTGGACGGCTTCAAGATGGTCAACGACACGCTGGGCCACAGCTCGGGCGATCAGGTGCTGCGTGAATTTGCCGGGCGGCTGCGTTCCAGTCTCCGAGCGCAGGATCTGGCGGCCCGCATCGGCGGGGACGAATTCGTGGTCATCCTGCAGGGGGCCGCCCCCACCTGGGCCGCCGCCCTGGCCCAGCGGCTTCTGGCCGAGCTGGCGCGGCCCTTCACGGTGCGCGGCCAGCAGGTTCAGCTCAGTGCCAGCATCGGCATCAGTGTGTTCCCGGAAGACAGCCGGGACGCCGAAACCCTGCTGCGGCACGCGGACGCCGCGATGTACCAGATCAAACGGACGGGGCGCAACGGCGTGAGGCGTTTCGACGCGGCGCTGGACGCCGAGCTGGAGCGCACGGTCCTGCTGACCCGCGAATTCCAGTTCGCGCTGGCCCGTGAGCAGCTCACGCTGGTCTTTCAGCCGATCTACCACCTGGAAACGGGGGAGATGGGCAAGGTGGAGGCCCTGCTGCGCTGGACCCATCCCGAGTTCGGTATGGTCTCGCCCGCCGTCTTCATTCCCATCGCCGAGTCCAGCGGCCAGATCATGCCGGTGGGCCGCTGGGTGCTGGAGCGGGCCTGCGTGCAGGCGCGGTGCTGGCGCGAAGACTACGGCTGGGCCGGAACGGTCACGGTGAACGTGTCGTCGGTCCAGTTCGCGCAGCCGGGGTTTGTCGACGAGGTCAAGGCCGCGCTGCTGCTCAGCGGTCTGCCCGCCCACAAGCTGGAACTGGAACTCACCGAGGGCGCGGTGATGCAGGACCCGGCGCTGGTGCAGGCGGCCCTGCGCGGCCTGCGGCGGCTGGGCGTGGAAATCACCATCGACGACTTCGGCACCGGCTATTCCTCGCTGGCGTACCTGCGCGATCTGCCCATCGGCTGCGTCAAGATCGACCGCTCGTTCATTGAGGACATCGCCTCGCCTCGCCGCGCCCCGCAGTACGCCGTGGCACTGATCACGGCCATCGTGGGCATCGCACGGACCCTGGACCTTCAGGTGGTGGCCGAGGGTGTCGAGACGGCGGGGCAATTGGAGGCGGTCCGCAGTTTTGGCTGCGATTTCGGCCAGGGCTATTACTTTGCCCGGCCCCTGGACGCCGCGAGCCTGACCGAACTGCTGGACCGTGGGCAGCCTGAAGCCGCAACAGCCCACCACAAGCGGCTGAACTGAGCTTCGGGGTCATCAGGGCCGTGGGGTCTGGAGTCTGGGGAAGATAGCCCACGGTGTTTGCAGCCGCACGCCATATCTTGAGGAACCCCAACCCATCCCCGGAGGCTCCATGTTCCCCAGCGTCATACCCATGCCTTGCCCTGTTACGCCGCAGCCCGTCCATCCTGCCGAGCTGCTTCGCCGCATCTGTGTCCGTCCGCCGTACTTTGCCCTGGAACACCTGCACCTGGACGGCCAGGACCTGCTAGCCGAGGTCCAGGCGGAATTGCCGCAGAGTGCAGAACTCGGTCCCATTCAGGGCGCGGAACTCAGCCGCCACGCCGCTATCGCGGGCCTGTGCGTGGCCGCCCTGGCCCAGCCGGACGATCAACGCCGCTACTACCTGGCCCAGCGCGCCCGCTACCGGGGCTTTGTGGGCGACGCCCCCTACGGCTCCAGGGTCACGCTCAGGGCCACCCTGCTGGGCCTGACCCGGCGCGAGGCCACCGCCCGCATCCAGGCCGTTGCAGGTGGTCAGCCGCTGGCCGAGGTGGAGGTGCAGTACACCATCCTGACCGACAATGCCTTTGCCCGGCTGTTCCGCTCGCGCGAGCGCCCGGAGTTCGTGGCCCAGACCCTGGACCGCATGCCACTCCTGCCGGAAGGGCACGTCTCTCATTCGGGCGACACCTGGAGGCGCCATATTTCCGAGGTGCCCGCCGCCGCCTGTGCCGGGCACTTCGAGCGGTATCCGGCCATGCCGGTGGCCATCCTGATGGGCCAGCTCTCGCAACTTGCCGGGCTGAGCCTGGGCGAGGGCCAGCCGTTCTGGATTCCGCAGGCCACTGTCGAGACCCAGGACTTCTGCTGGGCCGGGGAATCGGTGACTTTCGAGGCGCAGGCCACTGCCGCTCAGGAACCCCTGCACCACTTCGCGTGTCGGGCGGTGGCCTCGGACCGCACCGTGGGCCAGACGCAACTGACCTTGCAGCGCCGCGTCAGCTTCGAGTGATACGGATTCCGTCCGCAACGCGGCAAACATCGGAACAGCGCCGATTCCCGCACTTCCCGCCTGGAACCTGTTTGAAAGGCGGGTAGTGAACGAGCGGGTTGCAGCCGTGTTGCTGCCGTTCAGGGTGTGGTCACTGCGCTGGAGGACTGCTGGAGAAAGAGTCGGGAACGCGCCTTCAGCACACCTGTATGACCCGCAGCCCCTTCAATGCCCCCAGTTTACGGATCTGGTCCGCGATGTGTCCCACGCCCACCGCACAGTGGTGCGCCGGCCCCTGGGCGTTCCAGGCTTGCACAAATCCCCGCGCGCCCAGTGAAAAGCGGTAGCGGCTGTTGGTGTTGCCGATTTCCAGAATGGGGCCGGGTACGGACTCACCCTCGGCCACCAGCAACTTCAGGCTTCCGCCGTCCTCCACCACCGAGAGCAGGGTCACGGGGCCGCAGCGCACGGACATTTCCACACTCAGGCCGCTGCCCACCTTGCCGTGGTAGACCGCCAGCGGGCGCACCTTCGTTTTGCCCTGCGCGATGCCCACATGGCCGGGACCATCGTGGCCCATCAGCACCACGTCGTCCGCGAAGTCCAGCGCGTAAAACTCGGTGAATGAACCGCCCGCGCCGAAGGCCTCCATGATCTTCATGGCCTGGGCGTTCTTGACCTCGTATTCCCCGGCCACCGGAATGCCGCGTGCAGTCAGCAGCGAGCAGCCCAGAATCACCGAACCCATCACGTCTTCGTTGTCGCTGCCAGGGGTTCCCTCGGCGTAGTAGGCCAGCGAGGTCAGGCCATGCTTTTCGACAAACTGGTCCAGAGCCACGCTGGTGCGGGCGGCGCGGGCCAGTTCTTCGGGGGCGCAGTCGGGTTGAACTTCAAATTCCCGCTGAAAATCCTGAACGCGCTCTGCTGCCTCCACCTCTCCAACCTCTTTACGGAGAGCCGCCAGCTCGTCCAGCTCCACGATCTGAATGTGGGTGCCGAAGGCGATGGCCTGCAAGGTCAGATCGCTGTAGATGTCGAGCATGCCGTTGTAATAGTGGCCCATCACGCCCAGGCGGCCATGTTCCATGACGTGTGCCACGCGCGCCGCTTCCAGCCAGCCATCCACTTCCTGCCAGACATGCGGATCACCGTCCAGCACGCCCGTCACCTGATGAAAGGGAATGCCCGCGCGGGTAAACACGTTGGCGATTTCCGGCACCGGGCAGGCGGCGCAGTAAGCCAGCCACTCACCCGTCATCTTTGTTCTGTCGCCTAACGTGTTGAAACTGGCGTAGTCAATCGCTGCCGTGGGCTGCAAATTCAGGATGACTACTGGAACCCCGGCACGCTGTACAGCGGGCAGCACGGTGGAGGACAGCGCGTAGGTGGTGGCGTACAGGAAAATGATGTCCACATCGGCCTGTCTCAGTTGGTGCCCTGCTTCACGCGCCCCGGTGGGCGAGTCGATCAGGCCCAGGTTGACGACTTCCACGCCGGGACGCTCCAGCCGCGCGGCCACCTGCGCCACGTAGCCTTTCAGGCGTTCTTCCAGCCCCGGAAACTGCGGCCAGTACGTGTCCAGCCCGATCCCGAAGAGGCCGACTTTGAATGGATGGTGGGGCATGGGAACCTCGCTGATGTTGATGGAAAGGCCGCCCAGTCCGGTGATGGACGTGGGCGGCGGGGTGAAAGTTATTCGGTGTTAGGGGGTAGGCCCCACGGTTTAACCCCTCAGTCGGCTGCGCCGCCAGCTCCCCTCAAGGGGAGCCAAGAGGTGCAATTGATCTTGCCACGCAGGAATCTCCTTGCCTCCCCTTGAGGGGAGGTGCCCCGAAGGGGCGGAGGGGTTAACCGTGGTAGCCAACCCTGCAACACAGGCTCGACATCATCCTCAGAAATCGAACTTGTCGATGTTTGCCTTGTCGAAGGTGTAGGGCGGCCCCAGCACAACCTCGCCGTCCTTGCCCACGGTGTACTTGCCCAGCTTGCCCGCCATGAACGTTTCGCCCTGCTTGCCGGTGATCATGCCGCTGGCGAGCGAGGCCGCCGCGTAGGTGGCGAGGTAGCCCACATCGCCGGGGTTCCACAACTGGAAGGCGGTGACGGTGCCGTCCTTGACGAAGGCGCGCATCTGGTTGGGCGTACCCAGGCCGGTCAGGGCCACCTTGCCCTTGCTGGGGCTGGTGGACAGGTAACGCGCGCCCGCCGAGATGCCGACGGTGGTGGGCGAGATCACGCCTTTCAGGTTGGGGTACGCTTGGATCAGGCCCTGCATTTCCGTGAAGGACTTCTGATCGTCGTCGTTGCCGTAGGCGATCTTGACCAGTTTCATGTCCTTGTACTTGGGCAGCTTCAGCTCTTCTTCCATCCACTTGATCCAGGTGTTCTGGTTGGTGGCGTTGGGCGTGGCGCTCAGAACGGCGATGTCGCCCTTGTAGCCAATCAGCTTGCCCAGCAGTTGCACCTGCGCGCGGCCAATGCCCTCGGAGTTGGCCTGGTTGATGAAGAGGGTGCGCCCCGACACGGCGGTGTCGGAATCCATCGTGACGATCTTGACCCCGGCCTGCTTGGCGCGGTTGAGGTACGGCAACAGCGCGTTGGCATCGTTGGCCGCCAGAACCAGCGCGTCCTGGCGCTGCGCGATGGCGGTGTTGATGTAGCTGACCTGGCTGCTGGCCCCTGCATCGGACGGCCCCACAACTTTGGCGACGGCCCCGATTTCCTTGGCCGCGTCCAGGCCGCCCTGCGTCTCGATGACGTTGTAGGGGTTGTTGATGTTTTTGGGCAGCAGCGTGATCTTCAGGCCCTTCTTGATGCTGGTGGGAGCCTGGGCGAACGACAGGGTGGACAGGCCGAGGGCCAGGGCGGACAACAGCAGAATGCGCTTTTTCATAACGAACCTCCGAAGGGAGAGAGAAGGGGGCGGGTGAAGGGGTTTCTGGACGGAATGCCCTACTGGATCACGGAGTCGCCTTTGATTCGGCGGCGTTGTTGGTAGGTGCGGAAATGGGTCAGAAGGTTGGGCACCAGCACCGAGCCGATCAGCAGCAGCCCGGTCACGATGGTCAGGATTTCATTGGACACGTCCAGGATGGTCAATGCGCCGTTGATGATACCGATCAGGAACACGGCGGCCACCGTTCCCACCACGCTGCCGCGCCCGCCGAAGATGCTGACCCCGCCCAGCAACACGGCGGCGATCACGCTCAGCTCGAAGCCGCTGGCATTGTCGGCGCGGGCGCTGGCAAAACGGAAGGTGTAGACCGCCGAGGCCAGAGCGGCCATCAATCCCGACAGCACAAACAGCGAGAGCTTGACCCGCTCCACCTGAAGTCCCGAAAACCGCGCGGCGATCTGGTTGGCCCCAATCGCATACAGCGAGCGGCCAAACGGCGTGGCGTGCAACACGATAATGGTCAGGATCGCCAGCACCGCGAACAGCGCCATCGGCAGTGGGATCAGCGTGCTGGGGACGTTGCCGAAGCCCAGGTTGGTGTAGAAAGCCGGGAAGTCCGCAATCGCCTTATCGCCCAGCAGCACGTAGGCCAGCCCCCGGTACAGCGCCAGCGTGCCAATCGTGACCGCCAGCGACGGCAGCCCCAGCCGTGTGACCAGCAGGCCGTTGAATAGCCCCGCCAGTCCCCCGGTCACGAATGCCGCCAGAATCGCCAGCGGCATTGGCACCCCGGCGGCGAACAGCACGCCGATGACCGCGCTGCACAGGCCAAGGATCGACGCCACCGACAGATCGATCTCGCCCACGATGATCAGCAGGGTCATGGCCAGCGACATCAGCGCCACCTCGCTGAAATTGGCGGTCAGGAAGGAGATGTTGGAGCTGGTGAGGAAGTCGGGTGACAGCAGGCCGCCGATCAGCAGCGCTGCGCCGACGAGGATGATCAGGGAGAACTCCCAGCCCAGCAGACCCTTGAAGCGGTTCACGATTTGCGCTCCTCTTGCAGGCGTTTGGCGGCGCGGCGCGACACCAGCATGTCGATGCTGATGGCGGCCAGCAGCAGTGCGCCCTGAATGGCCTGCTGGTAGAAGCCGGGGGCGCGCAGGGTGACCAGGGCGCTGCCCATCACGCCCAGCAGCAGTGCGCCCAGACCCGCGCCCAGCAGCGTGCCGACGCCGCCGTTGATGCTCACGCCGCCCACCACCGCTGCCGCGATCACCTGCAACTCCAGCCCCGTCCCAGCGGTAGCGTCTACCGTGCCGAAGCGCGCCAGATACAGCACGCCCGCTAGACCCGCGATTGCCCCGCTGAGGACAAACCCGGTCATGGTGCGCCGCGTGACGTTGATCCCGGCCAGTACGGCGGCCTCGCTGTTGGAGCCGACGGCGTAGTACTCGCGCCCGCCCCGGTATGAGCGCAGGTAGAACGCGAAGCCGATCAGCACCGCCACCGCCAGCAACACCAGATTGGGCACGCCCAGCACGCTGCCGGTGCCGAAGCCCAGGAAGCCCGGCGGCAGGTTGGAAGCGTTGATCTGCCCGCCATGAACCACCGCGTAGGTAATGCCCCGGAACACGTACAGCGTCCCCAGCGTGGCGACCAGGGCCGGAACCTTGCCGTAAGCGACGAGCAGGCCGTTGACGCTGCCCAGCACCGCCCCCAGCCCCAGCCCGAACAGCAGGGCCAGCGGTACCGGCATTCCAGGATTGGCGACGAACAGCGAGCCGGTCAGAAAGGCGCTGAGGCCCACGGTGCTGCTCACGCTCAGATCGACGTGTTTCATCAGCAGCACCAGCGTCTGTCCCACCACCAGCAGGGCGATGATCGACACGTTCAGCAGCAGATCGCGCACGCTGCCGAAGCTGAGGAATAGCGGATTGATCACGGCAGTTCCCAGCGTGACCAGCAGCAGCAGGCCCACCAGACTGACCTCGCGGGCCATCAGCAGGCGGCTCAGCCAGCCGGGGGAAGCTGGGGCGGAGGCGGCCACAGAACGTTCGGTCACGCTGCACCCGCCTGTTTGGCCCCGGCCCGCTGCCCCGTTGCCAGATACATCACGGCTTCCTCGTTGGCCTCCGCGCGGCTCAGTTCACCCACCAGTTGTCCCTCGCGCATGACCAGAATACGGTCTGCCATGCCCAGCACTTCGGGCAAGTCGCTGGAGATCATCAGCACGGCCAGACCAGAGGCCGCCAGTTCCGCCAGCGTCTTATGCACCTCGGCCTTCGCACCCACGTCCACACCGCGCGTCGGTTCGTCCACGATCAGCACGCTGGGATTGGTGGACAGCCATTTCGCCAGCACCACCTTCTGCTGGTTGCCGCCCGACAGGCTGCTGACCGGATCGCTCAGGCGGTGCGCCTTGAGCTGGAGTTTGCTCGTCCAGTTCTGCGCGTTCTCAGCCTCGGCCTTGCGGTTCATTAATAGGCCACCCGTCAGGCGGTTCAGAATGGCGAGGTTGGCGTTGCGCTCGATGCTCAGGTCCATCACCAGGCCCTGCTGGCGGCGGTCTTCGGGCACCAGGCCCAGCCCAGCGCTCATGGCAGCACGGGTGCTGTTCGGCGGAATTACAGCGTCGCCGATGCGAAGCTCGCCCCCGCTGCGCGGATCGATGCCGAAGATGGCGCGGGCCACCTCGCTGCGCCCGGCCCCCACCAGCCCGGCCAGCGCGACGATCTCGCCCCGACTCACGTCGAAGGAAATATCGGAGAACATTTTCGGCTGGCTCAGGTTGCGGACGGACAGCGCCACCTCCCCCAGAGTCATCTCGCCGCGCGGGTACAGGTCACCCAGTTCGCGGCCCACCATCTGCTTGACCACCAGATCGGTGTCGTAGTCGCTGATCGGCCCGCTGCTGACCCAGGTGCCGTCGCGCATGACGGTCACGCGCTGGCACTCGGCAAACACTTCTTCCAGCCGGTGCGTGATGAACAGCACCGCCGCGCCGCGTTCGCGCAGGGCGCGCACCACCCGGAACAGCCGGTCTGTCTCGGACAGGGTGAGGGCCGCCGTCGGCTCGTCCATGATCAGCACGTTGGCGTTCAGCGACAGTGCCTTTGCAATTTCCACCAGTTGCTGATCGGCGATGCTCAGGCCGCGCACGGGCCGCGAGGGATCGAGGGCCACGCCCAGTTCGCGCAGCAACTCCGTGACGCGGGCGTTCATGGCGCGGGTGTCGATGCGGCCCAGTCCGGCCAGGGGCTGCCGTCCCATCAATACATTCTCGGCCACCGACAGATCGGGAAAGAGGGTGGGTTCCTGGTAAATGATGGCAATTCCTGCTGCCGTCGCCTCACCGGGCGAGTGGAAATCGGCGCTCTGGCCTGCCACCCTCAGCGTGCCGCCCTCGCGGCGGTGAACCCCGGCCAGAATCTTGACGAAGGTGCTTTTGCCCGCGCCGTTCTCGCCCAGCAGCGCGTGCGCTTCGCCGGGGTACAGCTTGATGCTCACGTCGGAGAGCGCCTGAACTGGCCCGAAGGACTTGCTGGCATGGCTGAGGGTCAGCAGCGGTTGGGTGGTTTGAGGTTCAGTCAAGATGAAACACCTCTTCCAGTTGCAGGAAGCCCTCGTCCGGGTTGCCGTCCAGTTCCACGAAAAACGGGGCCATCTCGCTTTGCCAGCGGGCATTCACGTCGCGCTGTGACATGCCTTCGCGGGCGGCCTGAAGATCGGGCGTTTCAAAGTAACCGATCAGCAGGCCGTCGTCTTTCAGAAACAGCGAATAGTTATGCCAGCCCGTCTCGCTCAGGGCCGCGAGCATCTCCGGCCACACCGCGCGGTGGCGTTCCCGGTACTCCGCGAGGCGCTCCGGGCGCACCTGGAGCAGAAAACAGACCCGTTGTGGTTGGGCAGGATGGGACATCAAAGACTCCTGAGAAAGTGAAGGGCCGCCGGGGCCTGGCTGGGTTGAGGTACGGAAAGTATCTAAGCACAAGCCCACACAACATTGCAAGACCCTGTTGCATTTTGTGACTTTGATGTTAGGATACCGCCATGCATTCAGAGATCATGGCTCCCCTGCCGGGGCGTCAGCAGGACATCTTGCGCCGTGCCCTGAGCGATAAGGTGGTGCGGATCAAGGATCTGGCCGCCGACTTCGGCGTTCACGAAATGACCGTGCGGCGCGATATCGATGCGTTGTGCGAACAGGGCAAACTGCTGCGCGTCCACGGCGGCGCACAACTGCTGGAGCGCACCGCCGAGGAACTGTCGCAGTCCATGCGCGCTTCTCAGAACGTGGACGCCAAGGAACGCATCGCCCGCGCCGCTTTGAATCTGATTCAGGACGGCGATACGGTGGCGCTGGACGCCAGCACGACGAGTCTGGCGCTGGCCCGCCTGTTGCCCGCCCGGCAGGTTCAGGCGATCACCTGTAGTTTGGACGCCGCCAATGTGCTGGCCGCAGGCGGCGTGCCCTTCCTGATGGCGGGCGGCAACTTTCACGCTCCGGCCCGTTCGTTCGTGGGCGCATTCTTCACCGACACCATCGAGCGGCTGCACCCCGATCTCGTCTTTTTTTCAGCAAAAGGCTACACGCCGGACGCCGGATTCACCGATCCGCATCTGCCCGAGGTGGGCGCGAAACGGGCGCTGGTCCGCAGTGGCAGCAGCGTGGTGGCGCTGGTGGACAGCAGCAAGTTTGGCCGCAAGGCGCTGGCGACGATTGCCGATCACAGCGATATCAACACCCTGATCACTGACGCCGAACCCGACGCCGAACTGAAATCCCGCCTGGACAACGACGACATTCAACTGATCGTGGCCCCGTAATGCCCAGCACGGTGATGCCCGCTCTCTGGAGGAACCTATGAACGCCGATCTTCTGACCGCCCTGCAAGCCCAGCGCATCGAAACGCCGTCGTGGGGCTACGGCAACTCCGGCACGCGCTTCAAGACCTTTGCCGCCCCCGGCGCGGCCCGCGACATCTGGGAAAAGCTGGACGACGCCGCCGAGGTCCAGCGCCTGACGGGCATCGCCCCCGGCGTGGCCCTGCACATTCCCTGGGACGAGGTAGAGGATTATTCGGAATTGAAAACCTATGCCTCAGCGCGTGGCCTGCATATCGGCGCAATCAATCCCAACGTGTTTCAGGACGAGGAATACAAGCTGGGAAGCGTCACCAACCCGGACGAGGCCGTGCGCGAACAGGCCACGGCGCACCTGCTGGACTGCGTGGAGGTCATGAAACAGACCGGCAGCCGTGACCTCTCGCTGTGGTTTGCCGACGGCACCAACTACGCTGGGCAGGACGACTTACGGGCGCGAAAACGACGGATGCGTGCGGGGTTGAAGACGGTTCACGACGCGCTGCCCGACAACGCGCGAATGCTGGTGGAATACAAACTGTTCGAGCCAGCTTTCTACGCCACGGACCTTTTCGACTGGGGCGCGGCGTACTCACATTGCCTCGCCATCGGGGAAAAGGCACAGGTTCTTGTCGATCTGGGGCACCACGCGCAGGGCGTGAACATCGAGCAGATCGTGGCCTTTCTGCTGGACGAGGGGCGGCTGGGCGGCTTCCACTTCAACGCCCGCCGCTATGCCGACGACGATCTGATCGTGGGCACCACCAACCCCTTCGAGCTGTTTTGCATCTACGCCGAACTGGTCTCCGGCGCGAATTCGGCGGACGACGTGACCCGCCGCACTGCGCAGAACGTGGCCTACATGATCGATCAGAGCCACAACATTGAGCCGAAGGTGGAGGCCATGCTGCAAAGCGTTCTGAACTGCCAGGAAGCCTACGCCGCCGCCCTGCTGATCGACCGCGATCTGCTGCGCGAGGCCCAGGAGAGGGGCGATGTGCTGGCCGCCCACCGGGTCCTGACCGACGCCTTCAAATCAGATGTGCGCCCGCTGCTGCGGGAGCTGCGCGGCGAACTGGGATTGCCGCTCGATCCGATCAAGGCGCACCGGGACAGCGGCTATCAGGCCAGAGTTGCGGATGAGCGCGGGACCCAGACGGGCGGCGGCGGCTATCCGGTCAGGGAAAAGGCTGGAATCGTCTAAAGCCTTTCTCTTTGCTCCTCCCTCCTTGCGGGGGAGGCTGGGAGGGGGGAAACGAAGCGCCCTCCCAGCGCCACTCCTCACTCTCAAGCTCCAAATCTCTTAAAGCTGCTGCCGTCTCTCACCCCGATCAAGGAGCTGCCCACATGACCGAAACCCAGACCCGCACCGCCTCCACCCGTCCTGGCCTGCCTGAAAACCACTGGAACGACGACGCCGCGCCCAAATCAGACGGCCTTGCCAGCCTGACCTACCGCTCCAACCTGCTGGGCGCGGACCGCACGCTGGTCAACATCTACGGCGGCAACACCAGCACCAAGAGCGTCGAAATTGATCACCTGGGCCGCGACGTGACGGTGCTGTGGGTCAAGGGTTCGGGTTCGGACATCGCCAGCATCACCGAGAAAGGATTTGCCGGACTGAAGCTGGACGAGGTCTCCCCCCTCTTTGACCGCCCTAACATGAGCGACGAGGAGATGACGGCGTATCTGGACCGCACGGCGTTTGAAGTGGGCCGCCCGCGCCAGAGCATCGAGACGCTGCTGCACGCTTTCGTTCCGGCCAAGCATGTGGATCACACGCACCCGGACGCGATTATCGCCATCGCCTGCACCCCCAACGGCCCCGACATCATGCGCGAGATTTACGGCGACAGGGCGGCGTGGGTGGACTATATCCGCCCCGGCTTCACCCTGAGCCAGCAGATCGGCGCGGCGGTGCGCGACAATCCGGGGCTGGAAGCCGTGGTGATGGGCAAACACGGGCTGGTGACCTGGGGCGACACGTCGAAAGAGAGTTACGAATTCACCCTCAAAATCATCGGCGAGGCGCAGGCATATCTGGACGCCCACGCCGAGGCCCAGCCCTTCGGCGGCGCGAAAGTCCAGAGCGTTTCGGACGAGGAACGTGACGCCTTATTATTCAGCGTTCTGCCCATTCTGCGCGGCGCGATGAAGGGGGCGCGTCCGGTGATTCTGGAAGTGGACACCTCGCCGAACATCATGGAATTCGTCAACTCCAACGCTGCCGCCGAATTGTCGCAGGTGGGCGCGGCCTGCCCGGATCATCTGGTGCATACCAAGCGCGTGCCGCTGTACCTGGACTGGACCCCGGAACAGGGACTGGACGCCCTGAAAACTGCCGCGCAGGAGGGCGTGACCCGCTTCAAGACCGAGTACGCCGCGTATTTCGACGGGAATAAGGGAGACGGCGACGTGATGTTCATGCCCGCGCCGCGCGTGGTATTGATTCCGGGGCTGGGCATGGTCAACAGCGGCCCGGACGCTCAGGGGGCCGACGTGTCGCGCCAGCTCTACACCCGCGCCATTCAGGTCATGAAATCGGCCAGCAGTCTGGGCGGCTTCGTGTCATTGAGCGCCGCCGAGAGTTACGCGATTGAATACTGGCCGCTGGAACTGTACAAACTGAGCCTCAAGCCTGCGCCCAAGGCGCTGGAGGGGCATGTGGCCCTGGTCACCGGTGCGGCCAGCGGTATCGGGCGGGCGATTGCCCACCGGCTCGCGGCGGACGGCGCGCACATCGTTATCGCCGATCTGAACGCAGACGGTGGACAGACGGTGGCGGATGAGGTCACCAAAGGGCGCGGCCACCGCCGGGCCACCGCCGTTTCTATGAACGTGACTGAGGAGGGGCAGGTCACCCATGCGTACCAGCACGCCGTCCTGACCTACGGCGGCGTGGACATCGCCGTCAATAACGCCGGAATCGCGTCCAGCGCCCCCATCGAAGACACCAGCCTGGAAATGTGGAACCGCAACCAGAGCATTCTCTCCACCGGCTACTTTCTGGTGGCCCGTGAGGCATTCAAGCTGATGCGGGCGCAGGCCACGGGCGGCAGTCTGGTGTTTATCGGCAGCAAGAACAGCGTGGCGGCGGGCAAGAACGCGGCGGCCTACAGCGCGGCCAAGGCGGCAGAGTTGCATCTGGCCCGCTGTCTGGCCGAGGAAGGCGGCGCGGCGGGCATCCGGGTCAACTCGGTGCTGCCCGACGGCATCCTGGCCGGAAGCAGCATCTGGGACGGCAAGTGGCGGGCCGAACGCGCGGCGACGTATGGCCTTCAGCCCGATCAGCTCGAAGAGTTCTACCGCAACCGCACCACCCTCAAGGTCAATGTGTTCCCCGAAGATATTGCCGAGGCGACGTACTGGCTGATCTCGCCCGCCGCCGCGAAGACGACGGGCGGCGTGATCACGGTGGACGGGGGCGTGCCGACAGCGTATGTGCGCTGAGGCGAGTTCGCTACGCTCACCACCCCCTCTGCTCCGCAGCTTTGCAAGTCTGTCGCTACGCGACATCTCCCCCATGAAGAGGGAGAAGAAAAACAAGGACTGCGTTGTCAGCTCCCTCCCGCTTTATGGGGGAGGGTTGGGGAGGGGGTAGGCGAGCATGGCGTCCCAAAACCAATCCAATCAAAACAGCCACGAGTCCCACGCCACACGCCGCTTCATTGCCATTGACCTGGGTGCTTCCAGTGGCCGCGTCGCCCTCGGCACGCTGGAAGGCGGCAAACTCCAGGTCGAGATTCTCCACCGCTTCCCCAACGGCGGCGTTCCGGTTCGCGGCCAACTTTACTGGGACATCCTGGGCCTGTGGCGCGAGGTCCTGCACGGCCTGAAACTGGCGTCGCGGCACGGCGAGATCGCCAGTGTGGGCGTCAATTCCTGGGCGGTGGATTATGGCCTGCTGGACGGGCGCGGCGACCTGCTGGGGCAGGTTCACCACTACCGCAGCCCTCGCCTGAGCGGCGTGATGGAGCGCGTGCGGGCGCAACTGTCCGACGAGCGGATTTACGACGCCACTGGCATTCAATTTCTGCCCTTCAACACCCTGTATCAGCTTGCCGCCGAAGCGCCCGAACATCTGGTCCGCGCGCAGACGATGTTGATGGTGCCTGACCTCCTCCACTTCTGGCTGTGCGGTGTGGCCGTGACCGAAAGGACGAACGCCAGCAGCACGCAGTTTTTCAATCCGCAGACTGGAACGTGGGCGGCGGAACTGCTGAACGCGCTGGAGATTCCAACTGGAATACTGCCGCGCATCGTCGAAGCTGGCAGCGTCCTGGGCGAACTTTTGCCAGAGGTGTCCCGCGAAACCGGGCTGGGCGGCGTTCAGGTCATCATGCCTGCCACGCATGACACTGCCTCTGCCGTCGCCGCCGTGCCTGCCGAGGGTACAGGCTGGGCCTATGTGTCCAGCGGCACCTGGAGTCTGGTGGGCATCGAGACGCCCCAGCCGGTCATCACACCGCGCACACGGGCGGAAAACCTGACCAACGAGGCAGGCGTGGGTGTTGATGGTCAGGGGGCAACCACCCGACTTCTCAAGAATGTGATGGGCCTGTGGATCATCCAGCAGTGCAACGAGGGTTGGGGATTGGAATACGGCGAACTCTACGCGCAGGCGCAGGCTGTCGAGGGAGGCCCGCTCATAGACCCGGACGATGCCCGATTTTCACCGCCTGGCGCGGATATGCCCGTGCGCGTCCAGACTTATTGCCGCGAGACGGGTCAGGCGGTGCCACAGACGCCCGCAGAGATCACCCGCTGCGTGCTGGACAGCCTGGCCCACAGAACGGCGCAGATTCTGGACGTGCTGGAAGACGTGAGTGGGCAGCCCATCAGCACCGT
This sequence comes from Deinococcus marmoris, assembly GCF_001949125.1. Classification (GTDB taxonomy): domain Bacteria; phylum Deinococcota; class Deinococci; order Deinococcales; family Deinococcaceae; genus Deinococcus; species Deinococcus marmoris_A. Next base: position 122,587 of record NZ_MSTI01000091.1, on the reverse strand, counting down.
TCATATCGTGGGCGGCGGTTCGCAGATCGGCGTTCTGAATCAGCTCATCGCCGATGCCAGCGGCAAAACGGTGGTCGCTGGCCCGGTGGAGGCGACGTTGATGGGCAATCTGCTGATTCAGGCGGGCGCGTCCCTGCCCGAAGCGCGTCAGATCGTGCGAGATTCGTGCGACTTGCGGACGTTTCTCCCTCGCCAGAGCGCGCCGCACGCGGTAGAGTCGAGGTAGACCTTCACATGCAAATAGACCTGTTTATAACGTGTATTAATGACGCCATGTTCCCGCGCACCGGGCAGGCCACCGTGCGCCTCCTGGAGCGGCTGGGCCAGACCGTGCGCTTCAACGCCAACCAGACCTGTTGCGGCCAGATGCACCTGAACACCGGCTACCGCGACGATGCCCTGAAGCTGATCCGAAAATTCGTGGACGACTACCGCGACTCGGAGGTGGTGGTGATGCCCAGCGGCTCCTGCGCGGCGATGGTGCGCGAACTGTACCCGGAGGCGGCGAAATGGGGCGGCGATCAGGACTTGCTGCGCGAGGTGGAGGAACTGGCCCCCAGGGTGTTTGAACTCAGCGAGTTTCTGGTGAACAAGCTGGGCATAGACGACGTGGGCGCGTACTATCCGCACCGTGTCACCTATCACCCCACCTGCCACGCCATGCGCGTGCTGCGCGTGGGCGACGCGCCCCTCAAACTGCTGAGAAACGTGCGCGGGATGACCCTGCTGGAACTGGAAGGCAGCGAGGAGTGTTGCGGCTTCGGCGGCACCTTCAGCGTCAAAAATCCCGACGTGAGCGCCGCCATGCTGGCCGACAAGACCCGCCACATCCTGGATACCGGCGCGGAGGTCTGCACGGCTGGCGACAATTCCTGCCTGCTGCACATCGGCGGCGGGCTGCACCGCCTCAGAAGTGGCGCGGGCACGGTGCATCTGGCCGAGATTCTGGCGAGTACTGAAGGGGAGGTCTTCGCATGAGCGGTCTGCACCCCGCAAAACCCTTTCCCGAAGCCGCCCGCGACAAAGTGAATCAGCCGCAACTGCGTGCCAACCTCCGCAAAGTGACGCACACCATCCGCGAGAAACGGTTGCGTGCGGTGGGCGAACTGCCGCACTGGGAGGAATTGCGCGTGCTGGGCGAGGCCACCAAGGACGCTAGCCTAGCGAACCTGAGTGACCGCCTGCTGCAACTGGAAGCCAGCGTGAAGGCCAGAGGCGGTCAGGTTCACTGGGCGCGCGACGCGGCGGAGGCCCGCGAGATCGTGGTCCGCATCGCCCAGGCCCATCAAGTCGATGAGCTGATCAAGGTCAAGAGCATTACCAGCGACGAGATCGAGCTGAACGCGGCCCTGCAAGAGCGCGGCATCCACGCCATCGAGACCGATCTGGCCGAGCTGATCGTGCAACTGTCTCACGACACGCCCAGCCATATTCTCGTTCCCGCCATCCACCGCAACCGCGCCGAGATTCAGGCGCTGTTCAACAGGGAATTGCCCGGAGAGGGGAGCTTGAGCGATTCGCCTGCCGAACTCGCCGGGGCCGCGCGGCGGTATCTGCGCCATAAATTCCTGACCACCAAGATGGCCGTCTCAGGCGTCAATTTCGCGGTGGCCGAAACGGGAACGGTGTGCGTGGTGGAATCCGAGGGCAACGGGCGCATGTGCCTCACGCTGCCCGAAGTGCTGGTCAGCATCATGGGCGTCGAGAAGGTGCTGGAGAAATGGGAAGATCTGGCGGTATTTATGGAGCTGCTGCCCCGCTCCAGCACCGCCGAGCGCATGAATCCCTATACCTCGTTCTGGAGCGGCGTGACGCCAGGGGATGGGCCGCAGGAATTTCACCTGATCCTGCTGGACAACGGGCGGACGGAGGTGCTGGCCGACGCCACCGGGCGGCAAACGTTGCGCTGCATCCGCTGTTCGGCGTGCCTGAACGTCTGCCCGGTCTACGAGCGCACGGGCGGCCACGCCTACGGCAGCGTGTATCCCGGCCCCATCGGCGCGATCCTGACCCCGCAACTGCTGGGTATGGCCGACAAGAACGCCAACACCCTGCCCGGCGCGTCCAGCCTGTGCGGCGCGTGCTTTGACGCCTGCCCGGTGCGGATCAACATTCCCCAGGTGCTGATCTACCTGCGCGGCGAGGTAACTGCCGAAAAAGGCGTGACCGCCGAGGCGCTGGCAATGAAAACGGTGGGCTACGCGATGAGTTCGGGCTGGCGTTTCGAGGGCGCGCTGAAGCTGGCGCGTGTGGGCCAGGGGCCACTGGTCAAAGGCGGCGAGATCACCTCCTTACCCGGCCTGCTGGGCGGCTGGACCCAGAGCCGTGACTTGAAAGCCGTACCGCCGCAGAGTTTCCGCGAGTGGTGGAAGGAAAGGGAGCAGGGCAGTGAGTAACGCCGAGGCCAGATTGGAGATGCTGACCCGCATCAACCGCGCGGTGTCAGGCGTGGAGGCTCCGGCGTTGCCCGCCTACCCGCAGGGCCAGCGGTTGGAGCATGAAGCCATGTTGCATCAGTTTCAGGACCGCATCGAGGACTACCGCGCTTCCTTCGTGCGCGTCCCTGCTGCCGAGGTCATGGAAGCTGTGGAAGCCGCCCTGGCCGGAGCAAAACGCGTGCTGGTTCCCGCCGGACTCCATCCCGATTTCCTGCCCTCGGGATTAGAGTTGCTGCGCGACGATCCTCCGCTGAGCCATGCCGGGCTGGACGGCGCGGAAGCCGTGGTCACGGGCTGCGCGGTGGCGATCAGCGAGACGGGCACCATCATTCTCGATCACGCTCCCGATCAGGGCCGCCGGGCGCTGACGCTGATTCCAGACCTGCACATCTGCATTATTCGCGCCGAACAGATCGTGCAAAGTGTGCTGGAGGGCGTGCAACTGGTAGAGGCCAGTGTGCAGGCGGGCCAGCCCCTGACCTGGATCAGCGGCGGCAGTGCCACCAGCGATATCGAACTGGTGCGGGTGGAAGGGGTGCATGGGCCGCGCCGGTTATGCGTCGTGGTGGTGGACCAGATTCCCGTTCATTGACGGTCCCCACCGCCCCTGACACTCTGAGATCAATCGCTCGGCGCTGCCTGAAAAATGCACAAAGCCGAACTGATCGCCGCCCGCTCAACGCGTTTTCGTCACCTTGCTCAGCAGCGGTGGCGCGTCGGGGTTCAGGCCGCGCCCCAGTGCCAGATGCGCGGCGAACAGGTAGAAAGCCAGGGCGCTGGGCACCGTGTCGGTCAGAGCGTGCCCTGTCGTGGGGGTCTGCAAGGTGCTGCCCGCTGCTGGCCCCAGCGTCCGCAGGTCTGCTCCACCCGCGCGCAGATCGGCGTATGCAGCTTCTGTCGCAGGCCACGCGGCGTCGTTGGAGGTAAAGCCCAGCAGGGGCAGCCCCTCGGCCAGCAATCTCTTGGGGCCGTGACTGAACTCGGCGGCGCTGTACGCCTCGGCGTGGATGCCGCTGGTTTCCTTGAGCTTCAGGGCGGCCTCCTGCGCCACGCCGTAGTGCAGCCCGCGCGCCAGAATGAGCAGGTTCTGCGCAAAGCTGTAGCGTGCAGCCAGGGCATTGGCAGCGTCTTCCAGCTCCAGCGTGCGCCGCAGGGCGTCCGGCAGGCTGTTCAGCGCCTCTTTCAGCCTGCCGTCCGGTCCCAGCTCCGCGATCACGGGCAGGAAGGCGGTCAGGCTGGCCAGATAGCTCTTGGTGGCCGCCACCGCCCGCTCCTCGCCGCAGCGCAGCGGCAGCACGAACTCGGCGGCCTGTGCCAGATCGCTGTCCTCCACGTTGACCAGGGCCACCGTCAGCGCTCCGCCCTCGCGTGCCATACGGACATTTTCCACCACGTCCGGGCTGGCCCCGCTCTGTGACACGGCGATCACCAGTGCGCCGCGCAGGTCCAGCCGCGCCCCATACAGCGTGTGGACACTTGGCCCCAGAGAGGCCACCGGCAGCGACAGCTCGGTTTCCAGCGCGTACTTCAGGACCGTGCAGGCGTGATCGCTGCTGCCACGCGCGATGGTCACGGCGTAGGGCGGGCGGCGTTCGCGCAGCACCTGTGCCAGTGCCCCGGCAGCGTCTGAGTTCTCGCGGAACTGCCGGGCGATCACGTCGGGCGTCTGGCGGGCTTCCTGGAGCATCAGCGGATCGGGGTTGGGGGAAGAGGTCATGCCGGGTGCTGTCATGCTGGGTACTGTAGTCAATTTTTACCCGGTCTGTCGTGGCATGAGAAATCCCGACTGGCAGCGCAATCAAGCCAGTCGGGATTGTTGCCTGTTCTCGCTCAGTTCAGCGTCTTGAGATCCGCGCGGGTCACGGCGATGACCAGCAGTCCGCCCAGCGGATGGAAGATCGCCTCGCGGCCCGCGTAGCGCAGGGTCACGGCCTGCAATTCGTCGCCCAGCAGGTGCTGACCGATGACGCTGGCGGTGGCCACGAAATGCCGGGCGTACATCGGCAGGCGCTCCGCCGCGCCGGGCGCACCCGCGCCGCCGGAAGGCAGCACGATCTGACCGTCAGCGTCCACCACGATCAGGTCTTCCACATCGCCCCGGCGGCGGTATTCTGCCACCAGCCGTTCCAGCTCGCTGGGGGCGGTCTGGGCTGCGGGTTGGGGCTGAACAGGTTCTGGCCGGATAGGTTCGGCCTGGACAGGTTCGGGCTGGACAGGTTCGGGTATGGCAGCCTCGACGGGCGCGGCAGCGGCCTCGGCGGCGCGCAGCAGGCCCTCCACCATCGGGATCAGTTCGTCGGGGCTGAAGGGCTTGCGCAACACGCCGTTTGCGCCGACCTCGCGGGCCTGCCGCCGGATATTGTCATCGACATTGCCGCTCATCAGCACGATGGGCCGTCCATCGAAGCGGGCGTCGCGGCGCAGCTCGGAACACAGATCCAGACCGCTCATGCCCGGCATGATCACGTCGGCCATCATCAGGTCGAAGTGCGGGTCGCCTGCCAGGGTTTCCAGGGCCTGCTCGGCGCTGATGGCGGAAAACGAATCCAGCGAATGCCGCTTGAAGGTGATCTCCAGCGCCTTGCGGACGCTGATGCTGTCGTCAACGATAAAAATCTGGGGCATGGGGTTCCTTTGTGGGCCGGGGGCGGGCAGGGGAGAGGAGGAGGGAGGCTCAGCGCTGAGAGAAACTGGCGCTCACATAAATTCACATAAGCCAGTGTTGAAAGAGTTCTCAGTGCAGTCGGGAGGCGGTCTCGTCGAGATCCACGGCGAGTTCCATCAGCAGGCGGTTGGTGGGGCCGGTCAGGTCAGCCTGAAGGCCCGGCGGCAGAGACAGGCAGTCGTAGAACCTGAACTGGCCGCCGCCCTGTTCGCTGTGGCGCAGCAGTTCCAGCACGGCGTCCCGGCCCGCGCGGCCCGCGCATTCGGCGTAGGTCAGGCGCCCCGCGCTCATGGTCAGGTGGCCGCTGCGGGAGGCGTTTCCGGCGGCTCCCACCGTGATCAGCCAGTGGCCGCTGCACTCCAGTTCCGCCGCCCAGTTCAGGAATTCGCTCAGGCTGAACGGTTCGAGCTGGCCCGAGAGCTGGGGCCGGGCATTGGCCCGCAGCGGCAGCGGGTACGCCGCGTCGTCCACGCCCAGCGCCTCCAGCGCCTCGGCCAGCACCTGCGGCCCCGCCGAGTTGGTGGGCAGGTCCGGCGGGTCGTGTTCGCCGTCGCCGATCAGATACAGGGGCAGGCTGCCGGTGTGGGCGTCGTCTCTCAGGATGCCGCGAAATTCCAGGCCACTCATGTCGGACATCACGGAGTCGCAGATGATCGCGTCCACCGGGGTCCGCTCCAGTTGGGTCAGGGCGTGCAGCGCGCCGTCTGCGTGGATCACGGTGACCCCGGCCAGTTCGGCCAGATGCCCGTACATGGCGGCGCGCGAGGGGTCGTTGAGAACCGTCAGGACCGAGCGCCCGGTCTGAAAGGCGGTCATGCGCCCACCCCGGCGGCGGCACCCTCAGCCTGGGCCAGAACACTGCCGATGCGGCGCAGCAGCAGCGCCTCGCCCACCGGTTTGGTGAAGTAGTCGTTCGCGCCCAGTTGCAGGGCCAGCCGCTGGTGCTTTTCCCCAGCGCGGGTGGTCATGATCATCAGTGGCAGCCCAGCGGTGGCGGGGCGGGCGCGCACGGCGGACAGCAGCTCGTAGCCGTTCATGCGCGGCATTTCCAGGTCGCTGACCACCGCGCCGAAGTCGGGGTCGAGTTGCAGCAGGTCCAGCGCTTCCTGGCCGTCGTTAGCGGTGGTCACCGCGTAGCCGCCACTTTCCAGCATGCGGCCCACCAGACGGCGCACGCTCAGCGAGTCGTCCACCAGCAGGATGCGGGTGCGTTTTGCCGCCGCGCCGCCGCTGCCCGTGGCTTGCAGGAAATCCTGCGGGCGGCGGGCCAGACGGCCCAGGCCCGAGGGATCGAGGACCGGGAAGGCGTTGCCGGAGGCCGACAGCGCCGTGCCCGACAGGTATTCCAGCCCGCTGAGCAACCCGCCCAGCGGCGTCACGCTGACTTCCTCGATCTGGCCGAAGTCGTCTACCCGCGCGGCCAGTTCCCCTGTGGGGGTGGCCAGCACCACCAGCCGGAAGGTGTCCTCCTGCGCGCCGCCTTGCGGCTGGCCCCAGATCGCGCGCAGGTCGATGATCGGTGCGGCGCGGCCCTCGAAGGCCAGTTCCGGGCCAGTCTCGCCGTGCTGGACCTCGCCCGCGCGGATTTCACGCAGGGCACGCACCGCGCCCACGGCAAAGCCCAGCTCGTGTCCGGCCACCTGTACCGGCAGCACGTCGATGACGCGGCGGGTGACCGGCAGGCGCAGCGTGAAGGTGGTGCCCTCGCCGCGCCGGGTCTTGATCAGCAGTTCGCCGCCCAGTTGCCGCGCGGCGGTGGCCACCACGTCCATGCCCACGCCGCGTCCGGCTACCGTGCTGACGGTTGAAGCGGTAGACAGGCCCGGCAGCAGGATCAGCCGCGCCCGGTCCTCGTCCGACATGCGGTCCAGTTCCTGCACCGAACGCAGGCCCTTTTCCAGCGCGCGGTTGCTGATGGTTTCCAGGTCCAGGCCCTGTCCGTCGTCCTGCACGCTGACTTCCAGGAAATTCTGATGCTCGGCGGCGCGCAGCCAGACCTGCCCACGCGCGGGCTTTCCGGCCTCTGCCCGCGACTCGGCGGTGCCGACACCGTGGTGCAGGGCGTTGGTCATCATGTGCATCAGCGGCTCGCTCAGGCGTTGCAGCACGGCGCTGTCCACCCGCACGTCCTCGCCGTCGCTGATGAACTCGAACCGGGCCTCGTGGTCACGCGCCCAGCGCCGCAGCCGGAAGGCAGCCTGCGAGAAGGCCACCCGGCTGGTCTGGGTCAGGTCCAGCCGCAGGTGGCGCAGCAGCTTGCCCAGCAGTTCGTTGTCGCCCTGGAGGTCGCCCACGTTGACCGACAGGCGGCGGCGCACCTCCGCGAAGTCGGCACTCAGCTCGGTGATCGAGCGGGCCAGGATGTTCAGGTCGTTGTATGTGTCGAATTCCAGCTCGTCGAACTGCTGGGCCGGATTGGTGGCAAAAGCGCCGCCCCTGCCCATGCCGTCCTCGCCCGTGGGTGCGGCGCGGTCCGGTATGGTGCGGACCATGTCGGGGTTCAGGTGACGTTCCTCGAAATCGCGCACGGTGCGCTGGAAGCGGGTCTGTGAGTCCTGCATGGCGCTCTGGAGGTTGTCCAGCCGTCCCAGCGTCTGGCCCAGCCGCGAGCGCACGGTGACCAGTTCGCCCATCTGCTCCAGCAGCGATTCGATCTGCCGGGCCGGAATGCGGATCGAGGCCGTTTCCTGGTTGATGGCCGGAGCCACGTCCTGGGCAGGTGCGCTGGCCTGCTGAGGAGTGGAGGTTGCCGGAACCACAGCGGCGGGCGTGTGTCCACCGGCCAGCGCGGCCATACGGGCGCTGAGGCCCGCCAGATGTGCGTCCAGGCCACCCGCGCCGCCGCCGCCCTCGGCCACGTCCAGAATGCGGTCCATGCCGCTCAGCGCGGCTTCCAGCACCTCGCGTACGCCGCCGTCCAGCCGCAGGACACCGTCACGTACACCGCCCAGCAGGTCTTCCATGCCGTGCGCGAAGTCGCCCAGACCGGGCAGGCCCACCATGTACGAGCTGCCCTTGACGGTGTGGGCGGCGCGGAACATCACGTCCAGATCGGGGCCGTGTTCAGCCGACGCACCTTCCAGCTCGGCCCGCAGGCCGCCCAGGTGTTCGCGCACTTCGGGGGCGAAATAGGACCAGATCTCGGCGTTCTCGCGCCAGAACTGCCGCAGCTCCTGTTCCAGGTTCGAGACGGTGTCCCCGTCCGCCGGGGTCGCGTCTGGCGCAGTGATCCCGTCGTCGTCGACCATCCGGCGCGGGTCTTCGATGGGCCGGGGCTTGAAGGCTTCCGGGTGGCTGCCCAGCAGGGCCAGCAACTGCGCTGCGCCGCCGCCGCGCGCGAAGACCAGCCCCAGGTCGATCTCGCGCTCGCCTTCTACAATGCGCTCCAGGCCCTGACGAAGGAGGGTCTGGGCGTGCGTCAGCAGCGCCAGATAAGCGGTGCGGGCCTCTCCGCTCAGCAGGGGCCGGGCCTCCAGCATGCGCTCGGTCAGCCCCGCCATCTTGGACAGTTGCATGAAACCGTACAGCCCTGCACTGCCGCGCAGCCGGTGGGCCAGCACGCCCAGTTCGGCCAAGTGCGCGGTGTCGTCCGGTCCCGCCAGGCCTGCGCTCAGCCCGGCCAGCCCGGCGTCCATGCGTCCCAGCACTTCCCCGGCTTCCTGCAAAAAGCTGCTGAGCAGATCGCTGTTCTCGCCCCGCTGTTCACTGGTGTCCATCTCGCTCTCCTCCGGCATTCTCAACCCCCCCTTCATTCTCAGATCTCCCTGTCTTGCCAGATCATGCTGTGTGACCAGACCACGCGGCGTTGCCGTACCACTCAGGACGGCAGCCGGAAACGGGTCAGGCTGGCGCTGAGGTTCTGGGCCAGAGTCTGAAGCTGCTCGGCGGCGGCGCGGCCCTGGGTTACGGAGTCCTGCGAGTCGCGGGCGACGGCGGCGATCTGCTCCACCGCGCTGCCCATGTCTTCCACACCCTGCACCTGTGCCCGCTGCGACGCGGCGATGTTCTCGGCCAGCTCGGCGGACTGCTGGGTCAGCGCGCCGATTTCACGCAGACGTTCGCCGGCGGTCCCGGCGACGCGGTAGCCCTGCTCCACCTCGCGGGTGCCGTCTTCCACGCTCACGATCACGTCCTGAATCTCGGCCTGCACGTTTTTAATCAGCGTGGCGATGCGCGCCGTGGCCTGCCCGGAGGTATCGGCCAGCTTACGCACCTCGTCTGCCACGATGCTGAAGCGTCCGCCCGCTTCCCCCGCGCCCGCCGCCTCGATGCTGGCGTTCAGGGCCAGCAGGTTGGTCTGCCGGGCGATCTGCGAGATGGTGTCCACGATTTCCTGAATTTCCAGCGAGCGGTCGCCCAGGCCCTTGATGCGCTTGGCGACGCCCTGCACCTCGCGGCGGATGTTCTGCATGCCGTCCAGCGTGCCGGTCACGGCTTCCTGGCCCTGCTGCGAGGCCAGCAGCGCGGCGCGTGCAGTCTCGGCAGAGTTCTGTGCCTGCTGCGCCACCTCGCGGATGGCGGCGGTCATGGCCTGCACCTGCACGGCCACGCGGGCGGCCTCGGCGGCAGTCAGTTGCGTGCCCTGGCCGATCTGATCGGTGGACAGCAGCAGCGCCTGCGAGCCGCCCGTCACCGAGGTCGAGGCGCGCTGCACGTCGCCCAGCACGTCCGCCAGCTCGGCGGTCATCAGATTGATCGAGTCCACCACGTTGCCCAGCACGTCCTCGGTCACGGTGCCGCGCCGGGTCAGGTCACCTTCTGCAATGTCCATGGTCACGTCCAGGAACTCAGAGATGTGGCCCTGCAACTTGATGGACTCCAGCCGCTCATTCTCGCCGCGCTCGGCGTTGGCGCGCATCTCGCTGGCGGCCAGGTTGAAGGTGGTGCCCAGTTTGCCCAGCTCATCGCGGGTGTTGACCGCCACCTGCACGTCCAGCTCCCCTTTAGACAGTCGGTTGGCCGCTTCGGTCAGGCGGGCCAGCGGGCGGGTGATCGACAGCGCGATCACGAACAGCAGCGTGAACATCAGCAGCGCGCCCATGACCAGCAATGCGATCAGGTTGCCGACCTCGCCGGTGCGCTGGGCTTCCTTGGCCGTCAGGATGGTTCCCAGGCTCTCGATGCTGTCATTCAGGCCGCCAAACAGGCCGGTGGCGAACGCCGGGACCAGCGCCGTGAGCTGGTCGGGCGTCATGCCGACGCGCTGCGGAAACAGCAGGTTGCTGTTGACGGCCCCAAAAATCCGGTCCGAACTTTCTTTGAGCCGGGCCTGCGCCGCCTGGAGCCTGTCGTTCATCGCGCTGTCCATGTTCACGGTGCTCTGCCCACTCAGGGCGCGGTCATACCCGGCCAGGATGTTGTCGTTGGCGGTCTTGGCGATGTCGTACCGGAGCTGCGCCTCGGTTCGGATGGTGGGGTTGATCTCGCTGCCGGGTTTTCCAGCCTGCTTGAGCAGCGGGATGGTTCCCGAGGCGATGGCCCCGGAGGTCGGCATGTTCTGAGGCATGATGCTGGTCACCAGATCGACCAGGGCGGCCTCGGCGCGGTTGTCGGTCTGTTTCATGCCGCTCTGGTTGGCAATGTCGGCAAAATAGGGGGTAATCACGTTGTTCAGGAGCTTGCTGTATTCCTGTTGCACGTCCACGGCGTTGGCGCTGCCCGCGTCCACCTGCCGGTTCAGCGCGCCGAGCGTTTCGCGCATCTGGGTAATCTCGCCCACCAGTTCCACATAGTCGTTCTCGTTCATCAGGGCTTCGAGTTTATCCAGCGCCGCCGTCATGGTCGCGCGCTGCTGGGCGTTGGTGGCCTTGGCCCCTGCCGCACCGTTGAGCACGTTCACCGACGACAGGCGCAGCAACTGGGCGTTTTGCAGAATGCTGGTCAGGGGAATCAGCATTTCCTGCCCGGACAGCTGCTGGCGCGCCTGGACAGCACTCGTGTTGACCTGGCTGATCTGGATGCCCAATACCACCGCAAAGGGCAGGCCAAGCAGCAGACCGGCGGTGGCCAGTTTCAGGCCCACTGGCATGCGGCCCAGCAGTCCAGATTTCACTTTATTGGTCTGGCGGGCGGGGCGGGTGGTCTTGGCAGCGCCGCTGCGGGGTGCGGGGGCAATCAGGCTGGGGTCGAGACGGGCGTTCTGTGACATGTGGGGTCTCCTGGTGGTCTGGCGCAGATGTGCGGGGCTGGAAGGCGGTGGTCAGGGCTGGGAAGAAACTGGGGAGGTTGGGGCTGGAAATCAGCCCGGCAGGCGGAAGCGAGTCAGGCTGCCGCTAAGGCGCTGGGCGAGTTCCTGGAGCTGCTCGGCCACCTCACGGCCCGTCTCGGCAGAGCGCTGCGACGCCCTTGCCACGTCGGCGATCTGGGTCACCGCGCTGCTCATGCCCTGCACGTCCCGCAACTGATCGCGCGCGGCTTCCGAGATGTTGCTGGCGAAGTGCGCCGTGACACCGGCCAGATCGGCCATCTCGCGCAGGGCCTCACCGGCCTGTCCGGCCACCGTATAGCCCTGCTCGACCTGCTCACTGTTGACCTGCATGTTCTGGGCCACGCCGCGCACATCGCTCTGCACCTCGGCGATCAGGCTGGCCATGCGGGCGGCGGCCACGGTGGACAGGTCGGCCAGTTCGCGGATTTCCTCGGCCACCACGGCGAAGCGTTTTCCGCCCTCGCCTGCGCCCGCCGCTTCAATGCTGGCGTGCAGGGACAGCAGGTTGACCTGCGAGGCGATGTGGCCAATCGAGTCCACGATTTCCTCGATCTGCTTAGAACGCTGGCTCAGCGACTGCACCCGCACGGACACGTCCTGCGAGGATTCACGGATGGCCTGCATGCCCTGCAAGGTACTGATGACGGCCTGCTGGCCGGTTTGTGAGGCGCTCAGGGCGCGCTGCGCCGAATCGGCGGACGCCTGCGCGATGGCCGACATCTGCCGGATGGCCACCGTCATATCGTTGGCCTGCTGGGTCACGCGCCCGGTTTCCTCGGTGGTGATCAGCGTGCCTGCCCGGATCTGCTCGCTGGAGTCCAGCATGGCCTGTGAGCCGCCGGTGACCGAGGTAGAGGCGCGCTGAACGTCACCCAGTACGGACGCCAGTTCCTCGGTCATCAGGTTGATCGAGTCCACCACGTTGCCCAGCACGTCTTCGCTGACACGTCCGCGCTGCGTCAGGTCGCCGTCGGCGATTTTCATGGTCACGTCCAGAAACTCCGCGACGTTCGCCTGGAGGCGCTGGGCATCCTGACGCTCGGTTTCGGTCTTCTCCTGGTTGACGCGCAATTTGGCCGTTGCTGCGTTGAAAGCCTGGCCCACCACGCCCAGCTCGTCGCGGGTGGTCACGGGCACGGAGACGCCCAGATCGCCCTGCTCCAGCGCGCGGGCCGAATCGGCCAGACGGCGCAGCGGGCCGGTGATGGCGCGGGCCACGGCCAGCAGCAGCAGCCCGGCCAGCAGCGTGATCAGGCCCACGGCCAGCAGCTCCTGGATCAGGGCGCGGCGTTCCAGCGATTCGCGGTTGGCCAGCAATCGCTCCACTTGCTGATTGCCGCTCTTGACGGCTTTGGACACCTGGGCGACTGCCGAGTCCAGCCCCGTCAGGTTGGCGCGGCCCTCCACCGACTTGCTCAGGTCCACACTTGCGGCGGTGGCGATGATCTGCCGCATGGTTTCAAGGTTGCGAGTGGTGTCCCCCAGGGTCTGGACCAGGCTATCGTCCAGCGCCTCGGCGCGCTTGACCGCAGCGAACGCGTCGTCGAGCGCCACACCTGCGCGGTTGGCCTCGTTGCGGTACAGCGGCGCCAGCACATCCACCAGCGCCGGCTGATTCTTGACGAGTTCCAGGGACTGGGCCAGGGCCGCCAGACTGCTCAGCCGCGCCAGAACCCTGGGCAGGGTGATCAGGGCGGTCTGGGTGGCATAGTTTGAAACTTCGCTGGGATCGAGGGCCAGTGTGGATTCTTCCAGCACGGCGTCCAGGGTGGGCAGCATCTGCTCCAGATTGAACTGCTGGTAGCTGATGGTGCGGAACAGGCCCCCCTGATCGGAACGGCTCTGTTGCAAGCCCTTCCACTCCCTAGTCAGCCGTTCGGTGGCGGCCAGACTGGCGCTCAGACCCTGGTCGGACATGGCGTTCTGCAAGGCCAGCAGGGTCTGGTCGACCTTCTCGGCGGCCACCTTGGCTGTCGAGCCGTATCCCCGCGTCTGGGCACGCACATACTCGGAGACTGAGTCCTGAACCTGAACATACGGATCAATCAGGCTGCTTCCGGCCAGCTTGCGTTCGATGGAGTGCAGGTCCCGCTGGTGGCCGCTGACGGTCAGGTACAGCAGGACCGTGATCGGCAGCGCGAACAGGCCTGCCGTGATGGCCAGCTTCTGACCCACCCCGATGCGGCCCAGCAGAGTGCTGCTGGCAGCCTTGGGGGCGGTCTCCATCGTGGCGGGTATGCGGCGTGCCTTGGTGATCAGGCTGGGATCCAGGCGGGCGTTTTGCGACATCGGGTGACTCCTTGAAAGGGGCGGGTCCAGCGGAGCTGTGGAAATGAGACGGGAGCAGGGACGGTCTGCGCTTCAGAGCGCCGGTCTCAGGCGGTCTGGAGGCGTCCGGCGATGGCAGCGGTCAATGCGTTCAGGCTCAGCAGCGCCGCGAGGTGGTCTCCCAGTTGGGCGCTTTGCAGCAGTGTCTGGCTAGCAGGCGATTGGGCAGCCAGAGATTGGGTGGCAGCCAGCTCGGCGCTCACGTTGCCGATGACCTCGTCGATGGGCAGCAGCAGGCTCTCGCCCGCGTGTTCGCACAGCAGGCCCAGGCGGGTGCCGTCCGGCTGTGGGGCTGCCTCGGCCATGCCGCCCAGCAGGTGGCCCAGCAGGGTGGGCAGGTTGACCACCGGTACGGCCCGTCCCTGCGCGCCCATCAGACCCAGCAGGCTGCCGCCACTGGCCGGAAGCGGCGAGAGCTGGCCCAGCGGGATGACCTGCCGCGTCTGCCGGGTGGGCAGCGCCAGCAGGCGTGCGCCGCTGCGGAACAGCAGGTAGGTTTCAGACGCCGGGTATGAACTTGGGGCGCTGGAAGCTACTGGACTGGAATTGACCGGGCTGGGATTCACAGCGCTCAGACGTGCCGGGCGATCAGGCTCAGGAGCTGTTCGGGGGTGTACGGCTTGATCAGGTAATCGACTGCGCCCTGCCGCATGCCCCACTTGACGTCCGTCTCTGCACCCTTGCTGCTCACGAAGACCACCTTCATGCCCTCGGCGGCGGGCAGTTTCTTCAGGGCGCGCAGCGTCTCGTAGCCGTTGCGTTCGGGCATTACCACGTCCAGCAGCGCCAGTTGTGGGCGCTCGGATTCGACGGCGGCCTCGACCCCCTTGGAGTCGGTCAGGGTGACGCAGTCGTGCGCGGTGCCCTTGAGGGCCTCGGTCATGAAGCGGATATCGGAGGGGGAGTCGTCGACGATCAGGATTTTTGCCATGTGGTGACCTTCCTTTGTGGGCCGCAGTGCGGCGCTGCTGGGTGGGTTTGCCCGTGAACGGGTCTGGGGTGGGTGGTCTGAACGCTGAGGAACGTATGCGGTTCCAGCCTTAGATTTCGCCCATTGCCCGAAACGATATGCACGCCGCCTACACAGAACTCTTACAGGGGTCTCATCTGAAAAAGGTCGCTGAAATCGGTATGAATTACCTCACATCCACTAAAATGTTTTGTGATGATTTATTCTTTACCAGCAGTTATGCACGCCGTCTGCATACCGAGATATGTAATGTCCGCGCGCGTCCAGAATTGACGCACACGTAAACTCTGGCCTATGCTGGGGGCGTCCGCTGTCCATGCAATCTGTCCTGATCCCCCCCCATTCCCGGAGGTAGAAAGTGGCCCTGAAAACGTTGTTCGACCTGAGTGGCAAGACCGCCCTGATCACCGGAGGCTCGCGCGGCCTGGGCCTGCAAATTGCCGAGGCGCTGGGCGAGTACGGCGCAACCGTGGTCCTGACCGCCCGCAAACAGAACGAGCTGGACGAGGCAAAAACCCATCTGGAAGGCCTGGGCATCAAGGCGCACGTCTACGCCAACGATCTGGGCAACTTCGAGAGCATCGATTCCACCGTGGAAAAGATCGTTTCTGAAGTGGGCAGCATCGATATTCTGGTGAACAACGCCGGGGCCACCTGGGGCGCGCCCACTGCCGAACACCCGCTGGACGCATGGCTGAAGGTCATGAACGTCAACGTCAACGGCACCTTTTTGATCACCCAGAGCGTGCTGAACCGCTGCATGTTGCCAGCGGGCGGCGGGCGCATCGTGAATGTCGCCAGCGTCGCGGGGTTGCAGGGCAACGATCCGCGCATGGCTGCCACCCTGGCCTACAACACGTCCAAGGGCGCTCTGGTCAACTTCACCCGCGCGCTGGCCGCCGAGATGGCCGACAAGGGCATCACCGTCAACAGCATCTGCCCCGGCTACTTTCCTACCAAGATGACCAAAGGCACGCTGGCCTACGGTGAGCAGGCCATTCTGGAATCCACCCCGATGCACCGGCTGGGGGGAGGCGAAGACCTCAAGGGTCTGGCCCTGTTGCTGTCCAGCGCCGCCAGCGGCTTCATGACCGGACAGAACATCGCCGTGGACGGCGGAGCCACCGTCGTATGAAGCCCGGCGAGCTGGCCTCACACGTCGGAAAGGAAGTGGCGCTCTCGGAATGGATCCTGGTGGATCAGGCGCGCATCGACGCCTTTGCCGACGCCACCGGGGACCACCAGTTCATCCATGTGGACCCGGAGAAAGCTGCCGCCGGGCCGTTCGGCATCACCATCGCGCACGGTTTCCTGACCCTCTCTTTGCTGGCCGGGGAATTCATGAACCACGGCGGCTCGGTGCAGATCGAAGGCGCGCAAATGACCGTCAATTACGGCCTGAACCGCGTGCGTTTCGTCTCGCCAGTAAAAGTGAACAGCCGTCTGCGCAACCGCGCCATGTTGCAAAGTGCAGAGCAGGGTGCGGGATACATGCAGATCACGGTGCTGAACACCATCGAGATCGAGGGGGAGCAGAGGCCAGCCGCGACGGCGGAAAGTGTGTTCCGGGTCTATCTGTGACCCAGCCTCTCCAGCCGGAAAGCACCGTCTACCTGCTGGAGAGAGATGGGGAAGTGCTGGCCCGGATGCCGCTGCGTGAGATGGAGATGTTCGCCTTTCACTGCAACTTTGAGCCGACGCCCACCTTTGAACCGTACCGCGCCTTATTTGACGAGGACGCTGCCGCCACAGACCGACTGGCCGAAGACGATTCGCCCGAACTGATGCAGCAGGCCGAGGCCGTGCTGGACCGCATCCTGGCCCTGAATCTGCTGATTCGGCGTGAGGGCGGCGGTGTTCACCGTCAGGCCCTGATCGGGATAGAAGGCAACCACGCCAGTTTTCGCCCACTCAACATTCAGGAGGAACCCCAATGACCGTATTTGACGTGACTGACCGCTCCCGTGACCTGCGCCAGCGCCTGCTGGCCTTCATGGACGAACACATCTACCCCAACGATGCCGAGGCCGCCCGTCAGGTGAACGACGGCAACCGCTGGGAACACCTGCCGCTGATCGACGAGCTGAAGCCCAAGGCGCGTGAGGCGGGGCTGTGGAACCTGTTCCTGCCGACGGCCAGCGACCCGGACGGCACCTTTGGCCCTGGCCTGAGCAACCTGGAATACGCCCCGCTGTGCGAGGTCATGGGCCGCGTGTGGTGGGCACCGGAAGTCTTCAACTGCGCCGCGCCCGACACCGGCAACATGGAAGTGCTGGCCCGCTACGGCACCCCCGAACAGCAGGAGCAGTGGCTGATTCCCCTGCTGAACGGCGAGATTCGCAGCGCCTTTTCGATGACCGAGCCGGATGTGGCAAGCAGCGACGCCACCAACATCGAATCCAGCATCACCCGCGATGGCGAAGACTATGTGATCAACGGCGAGAAGTGGTGGACGAGTGGCGCGGGCGATCCCCGTTGCGCCGTCAGCATCTTCATGGGCAAGACGGACCCCAATGCCGAGCGTCACCTCCAGCAGAGCATGATCCTGGTGCCGATGGACGCGCCCGGCGTGACTAGGGAGCGCATGCTGACCGTGTTTGGCTACGACGACGCGCCGCACGGCCACGCGCAGATGACCTTCAAGGACGTGCGCGTGCCTGTTTCCGCGATGCTGCTGGGCGAGGGCCGGGGCTTTGAAATCGCGCAGGGCCGCCTGGGGCCGGGCCGCATTCACCACTGCATGCGCCTGATCGGGCAGGCCGAGCGCGCGCTGGAACTGATGGTGGCACGGGCGTCCAGCCGCGTGGCCTTCGGCAAACCGCTCTCGGCGCACCAGCATGTGCGGGAGCTGATCGCGCTAAGCCGCATGGAAATCGATCAGGCCCGCCTGCTGACCATGAACGCCGCACACATGATGGACACCGTGGGCAACAAGGAAGCGCGCGGGCAGATCGCCGCCATCAAGGTGGTTGCGCCCAATATGGCGCTGGCCGTCATCGACCGGGCCATTCAGGTCTTCGGCGGCGCGGGCGTCAGCCAGGACACCCCGCTGGCCATGATGTACGCCCAGGCCCGCACCCTGCGCCTGGCCGATGGCCCCGACATCGTCCACATCGGCACCGTGGCGAAGGAGGAAATGCGCCGTCAGGGTGAGGCGGCACGCGGACGCGAGAGCGTGTTCTCGGCGTCCAAGTAGGATGAACAGAGAATGACTGACGACAGGCCGCCCGAACGTGTTTTTTCTGGCACTATGTCCACCCGTGGCCGTGTCACCGTCCCGAAAGTGGTGAGGGAAGAAATGCAGCTCAGGCCGGGCTGTCGTCTTGTCTTCGTGGCCCGTGGCAGAGAGGTTAAAATCCTTCTTGAGGACGGAGAGCAGGAAAGCGAATGAGTGAAACTTGGGCAGAGTTTCACTATTACGCAGACCCCACAGGGGATTCAGTTTTTGAGCAGACTTCCATCGTGTGCAGTGCATGCGGTAAACATCGCGAATGGAAATATCAGGGTGTTTTCTACTCCATTCACGATGATCTGGTCATTTGCCCGTGGTGTATAGCCGATGGTCTGGCGGCTAAAAAATTTGATGGGGAGTTTCAGGAAGCCGATTTTGCTGAGACGGCAAGCCGCGATAGTGTGCTGGCCGTCAGAACTAGAACTCCGTCTGTTGCCACATGGAATCCAATTTTCTGGCCAGACCATTGCAGCGAGTGCTGCCAATATATCGGCGATTTAAGGAATCACTGGTCTGTTGAAATTATTGAAAGCGCGACGGCTCAGGCAGACATTCGTGCAATTGCTGAAATCACGAGAATGACCACAGGTGAAATTTTAGAATGGGCTAAGCGAGGGGCAATCTATCTTCGCCTCTTCCAATGTGTTCAGTGCGGAAATTACCGCCTG
Source organism: Deinococcus marmoris (assembly GCF_001949125.1). GTDB lineage: Bacteria > Deinococcota > Deinococci > Deinococcales > Deinococcaceae > Deinococcus > Deinococcus marmoris_A. The sequence continues at coordinate 104,078 of NZ_MSTI01000091.1, read as the reverse complement.
GCACTTGATCTTGATTAAACTCAGAAAGGAGTAACCCCATATGGAACTTAAAAACAAGATCATCGTCATCACCGGCTCCGCCTCGGGCATTGGCCTCGCCCTCGCCACCCGCTTTGTTCAGGAAGGTGCAACCGTCATCGCCTCTGACCGGAATGCGGAAATAGGCGCACAGAAAGCGCAGGAGATCGGCGCGCGTTTCGTGGCCGCCGATGTGGGGCAGGAAGCCGATATCAAGGCGTTGATCGACGACGTGCTGGGCAAGGAAGGCCAGATCGACCTGTTCTGCTCCAACGCCGGAATTGCGGTGGGTGAGGGGCCGGAGACGCCCGACAAGGTGTGGGACCTGATCCACCGCGTCAACGTGATGTCCCACGTCTGGGCCGCCCGCCACCTGCTGCCGCACATGCTGGAGCGCGGCGAGGGCTACCTGCTGAACACCGCGTCGGCGGCGGGCCTGCTCACCGAACTGCACTCCGCGCCCTACGCCGTGACCAAGCACGCCGCGCTGGCCTTTGCCGAGTGGCTGGCCATCACCTACGGGGACCGGGGCATCAAGGTGGCCTGCCTGTGCCCCGAGGGCGTCTGGACGCCCATGATCCAGAACGCGCCGATCCTGCAACAGACCGCCGTGACCACCGACGTGCTGGTGGAAGCCACCCTGAAAGTCTTGCAGGCCGACGGCTTTCTCATCACCACGCATGAAACCACCCTCAAGTCCTTCCAGAACAAGGCGGGCAATTACGGCGAGTGGCTCAGCAAGATGCGCCACCTGCGCAAGAAGGCGATGGCGCTGCTCTCAGGTGAACCGGCATTTAAGGAGGGCGACGCCCCGCGCACCGAGGGTCATCCTTGACCCGTCCCGAAACATCATCGGTCAGGCCGGGTGAGGAGCTGCCGCTGGATACGCTACGCAATGTCTTGCGCGGCAAGGTCAGGGGCGATCTGGGCGCGCTGGAAGTCACGCAGTTCCCCGGCGGCTTTTCCAACCTGACCTATTTGCTGAAGCTGGGAGAGGTGGAATACGTCCTGCGCCGCGCGCCGCTGGGACCGGTGGCAAAGGGCGCACACGACATGGCCCGCGAGTTCCACCTGCTCGAAAAAATCCATCCCGCCTTTGCCGTCGCCCCCGAACCGCTGTTTCTGGTCGAGGATGTGGAGGTCATGGGTTCGCCCTTTTATCTGATGGAACGGCGGCGCGGGCTGGTGGTGCGGACGAAAATGCCGCCCGAGTACGCCGGAATGCCCGATGCTCCCCGGCAGATGTCGGAGGCGGTGGCCGACACGCTGGCCCGCTTGCATGCAGTGGATATCGATGCGGCGGGCCTGCGCTCCATCGGCAAGCCGGAAGGTTTCAATGCCCGGCAGGTGGGCGGCTGGGCCGGACGCTGGCGACGGGCGCGGGAGTTGCTGAAAGATTCGGGAGACCTGCCACCACCCGCCGAACTGCGCGACGAACTGGTGATCGCGTGGTTGGAAGCGCACACGCCTGAAGAGTCCGCGCATACGCTGGTTCACAACGATTTCAAGCTGGACAACCTGATGCTGGACCCTGCCGATCCTTCACGCGTGGTGGCGCTGCTGGACTGGGAAATGACCACCGTGGGCGATCCGCTGGTGGACCTGGGGTTAACGCTGACCTACTGGACCATGCCCGAACAGCCGGGCCGCGATGTGAACGAGATCGGGGCCAACTTTCCCGGCTTCCTGAGCCGCGAGGAATTCATCGCCCGCTACGCCCAGCAATCTGCCCGTCACGTCACGAGCGACTCGGTTCGCTGGTATGAGGTCCTGGGACACTTCAAGCTGGCGGTGATCGTCATCCAGATTTTCGCCCGTTACCGCCTTGGGCAGACCACGGACCCGCGTTTTGCTCCCCTGGCTGAACAGGCACAGTGGCTGATTGGTGAGGCGTGGCGCAGAATCTCGGCGGATTCGACGGGAGACGGGGGAGAGGTTTCCCCGCATTCAGAAGAGACTGGCCATGAGTGAACTGATCCTGATTCGCCACGGGCAGGCAACGCCGTTCGAGAAGGATACGGACCGCCTTTCCGAACTGGGCGAGCAGCAGGCCCGTGCGGTGGGGCTGGCGCTGACCAGGGAGGAAGTGACGCCCACGCACGTTGTTCACGGTCCGCTGGTTCGGCAGCGGCGCACAGCGGAGATTGCTGCCGGGGCCGCCCACTTTTCTGATCCTGATTCACCCCGGCCCTGGCCTGATGCGGCAGAAGATCCCCGTCTGGCCGAGTACGATGGCGACGGGCTGATTCGTCATCTCGCGCCGCTGCTGGCCGCGCAGGATGAGGGGTTTGCTACTTCCGTTCGGCGCTTCCAGGAACGCCGTGACGCCCCGGACCGCAACCGCGCCTTTCAACCCATGCTCGAAGAACTGGCGGAGGCGTGGCAGGCAGGAACGGTCACGCACGCGGACGTGGAGGATTGGGCGGCCTTCCGTTCACGGGTTCACGCTGTACTGGCACACCTGACGCGCTTTCCATCCGGTTCCACCGTGCTGGCTTTCACCAGCGGCGGGGTGATCGGCCTGATGGTGGCTTTGAGCCTGGACGCCCCGGATGCGGCAGCCCTGAAACTGAACTGGCGCGTCCGCAACGGCAGCTTTACCCGCTTCACGTTTGGCGGCGGACGCCTGAGCCTGGATTCCTTCAACGAGGTGGCGCATCTGCCGCCGGAACTCAGAAGCTGGCGGTAGGGCAGTTAATCCAATAGCCGCTAATCCAGCAGCCGCATGAACGCCGTGAATGTCCCAAGCGCGTGTGGATGAACCTGAAACAGCACCTCCGGGTGCCACTGCACGCCGATCACGCCGTCACCTTCCACCGCCTCGACGATGCCGTCGGGGGCCACAGCGGCGACGGTCAGCGTGGGCGCAACCGTATCAATCGCCTGATGGTGCGAGGAGTTGACTGGTGCCCGCTCACCGTGCGCCCCGGCCAGCCGACTGCCCGGCGTAAACGTCACCTCGTGGCCCAGCGTATCGGCATGTACGCGCTGGGCATGATCGGCCCAGGCTCCCGGCACGTCCGGCAGATGCTGGTGCAGTGTCCCGCCCTCCAGCACGTTGATCATCTGAATGCCCCGGCAGATGCCCAGCACGGGTTTGCCCAGTTGGCGGGCCGCGCGGTACAGCGCCGTCTCAAAGGCGTCGCGCATCTCGTCCACCTCGCCCAGACCGCGCCGGGGCTGCTGCCCGAAGTGACGTGGATGCACGTCCACGCCGCCGCTGAGCAGCACGGCGTCCACCTGCGCGGCATAATCTGCGGCCAGTTCAGGCAGGTTCGGCAGCAGGACGGGCAGGCCGCCCACCGCCTCTACCGCTGCGGCATATTGGCGGGACAGGCCGCTATGGGTGCGTGGTGCGGCGTCCGAAATGTGCGAGGTGGTCAGGCCGATCAGGGGACGGGCGGGCATGTCCAGAGCATAGGGGTTGAGCGGCAATGCTGGTGAGACGTGGCCCCGTTTCCTGGCTTGCCTGCTGAAGCTGTTCCGAAACGAATACCTATCGGTCCACAATGGGCTGGAGTCCGCTTTTACTGTCTTGTTCCGGCGTATAGTCTGACTTCTCAAGCATTCCTCACATCCCCTCTGCCCATACGAAAGAGCGTCTTCAAAACCGGCGCTCAAGGAGAACAAAATGAAAAAACTGCTCATGCTGGCCCTCGGCCTCTCGCTCGCTTCCGCCTCCGCTGCTCCGGTCACGCTGACCTACTGGCAATACGACTATGCCAGCAAGGTCAGCACCATGAATGACCTGATCAAGAAATTTGAGGCGGCCAACCCCGACATCAAGATCAAGCAGGAAACCTTCCCGTACGACGCCTACAGCCAGAAGGTCGCCTCCAGCGTTCCCGCCGGGCAGGGACCGGACGTGGTCAACCTGTATTACGGCTGGCTGCCCCAGTATGTGGATGCCGGTTACTTGCAACCCCTTCCGACCAAGGATTTCCCCATCGCCAAGATCGAGAGCGATTTTGTGCCGATGGTGCAGACCAGCAAGATTGGGGGCAAGTACTACACCCTGCCGACTTCGGTGCGGACGCTGGCGGTGTTTTACAACAAAGACCTCTTCAAGGCGGCCCGCATCACGCCGCCCCGGACCTGGGAGGACTTTATTGCCGCCGGGGAAAAGATCGCCAAGGGCGCGCCGCCGCGCTTTACCACGCTGGGCTTCGGCATCCAGCCTGACGGGCAGGATTACCACATGGTCCGTGAAGTGCTGGTGCGGCAGTTCGGCGGCCAGCCCTACAGCAAGGACGGCAAGACCGCCACCTATGACAATGCGGCGGGGGCCAAGGCCATGACCTTTTACACGGAACTGGCCACCAAATACAAACTGGGTGTCCCCAACTTCTTCCCCGGCAACAACAGCTACCGCGACGCCTTCATCGCGGGCAAGGTGGGCATGATCATCGACGGCTCGTTCGCCGTCGGCACCATCAAGAGCGGAGCCAAGTTCGACTGGGGCGTCATCCCGATGCCCGTGTTCAAGGCCAACCCGCAGGTTCGGAGCAACTTCGGTTCGTACTGGGTTAACGGCATTACCAAGAACGCCAAGGGTGACAAGCTCGACGCTTCCGTGAAGTTCCTGAAATTCCTGACCAGTGAGCAGACCCAGCGCACCTGGCTGGAAAACGTGGGGGAAATTCCGGCCAGCCGCAAGCTCTCGGGCGATCCGGCCCTGCGCAAGGACCCGGTGTTCGGGGCTTTCGTGGGATCGTTGCCCTTTGCGCATTCCACCCTGTTCGTGGATGAGGCCGGACAGCGCAAAGCCTGGGTGGACGCCATCAACATGGTGCTGCTGAAGGGAGCCAAGCCCGCCGACGCCATCAAGCAGGCGGCTACCGACGAGCAGAAGATCCTCAACAGCTACTACAAGTAAACCCCAATTTTGAGTTTCGCCGCCCCTGTCAACGCTGGGGCGGCGCTTTATTTGCTCCGCTTCAGTTCGGTCAGGGTGGTGGCGTGCCGCAGCGCCCGCTCATAGGCCTGTGGGTTACTGAACCCAGAGCCGGGCGGGGCCTGTGGAAAGTCCCGCAGCGACGCCAGCCGCAGCTCACGCGGCCCAATGGTGGGGGTGAGGTTGGCTGCCTGACACGTTTTCCACAATTGCAGTCTCACATCGTCGGCATTCTTGAAGGAGAAGACACGTTGACCCTTTTGCGGGGCATGCAGAGGTCCGCCCGCGCGGGAGAGCAGGGGCTTGAGGGCGGCGAGGCTTTCAGCACGCAGCGCCGTGATGGTACGGGCGCGCATCAGCTCGGCGCGGCTGAAATCCAGAGCGCTCCAGCGCAGGGCCAGCAACTCGGTCAACTGGAAAGCCTGCTGGTAGATCAGTGTCAGTGCCGCGAACAGTTCCTCGTCTGTGCTTTCGGCCTCAGCCAGCAGGCGCTGAATATCGGCGGTGCTGGGCAGCGGTGCCTGGCTGTGTTCCGGTGGGGGGAGGGGGCAGCCATGCGCCGGATTGTTGTCCATGACTCCCAGATCGATCAGGGCATCGTAGAGCTGTTTTAAGGTGGCGTAGCGGGCGCGGATGGTGTTGGCCCGCGCCTCGCCGCCCGTCTGGATCTGCCGCAGAGGCGTCTGAAGCCAGTCGTGAAAGTCTGCGGGTGGCGACAGCAGGTTCATTTCCTGCGTCTGTGCCGCCTCGAAGATGGGCCGCAGATTGGCCCTCAACTGAGGAATAGGACGGTGCAATTCTTCCCGTAACATTCCGATGATCTGTTCCAGATTGAAGGTGTGGAATGCCTGTTCAAGTTTCGTGGCACGTTCGTCGGCTGGGTCAACCATGTTGCCTCCTCTTAGTTATCGGATGATATATGTAAATGGTTTTCATTGCAAGGATTTGGATTGCTGTGCTTCGGCGTTTGCATTTGCGTTTACTGTGTTTTTCAGATTCTGAATCTTGAACCCAGTGGTTTCTTTCTACGCTTGAGCGGTCGCCTGTGCTTAACTAGAGCATAAATCGAGTGACCCTGGATAGGGCCTCACCGATTCTCCTTTTAGGTTTGGGCTTAACTGGAAGGCAGTGCTACATCAATCCATATACTATCCGATAAAATTCCACTACTGCCCAGTTCTCAAAAGGCAACTGGCGTTATTCATCAGACTGAGTTAACCCGGCTTGACGTTCCGTCAATTTTGACTTACGCTCCGGTCATGTCCGTCACTGCGAGCGTGCTGCAATCCTTCGTTCAGCAACGGCGCAAGGAAGCCGGACTCGGACCCACCGAACTGGCGCGGCGGGCAGAGATCACACGTCAGGCACTGCACAATATCGAGGCGGGAACCTCCGCTCCCAGCGCCGTGGTGGCCTTCCGGCTGGCGCAGGCACTGTCCTGCCGGGTCGACGAATTGTTTCGCCTGCCTCCCAGGACAGTTCAGGCGCGCCTGATCGGCACCGCGCCCCTGGGCAGCCGGGTACAACTGGCACGGGTGGGGGAGAGCCTGCTGGCCTTCCCGCTACAAGGTCCTATCGGGCTGACCCACCGGGCCGATGGCATGATCGCCGAACGTGAAATGGAACAGGTCCAGGTAGAGCTGAGCGGCAATCTGGACCTGCCTGCGCGCTCTGCTGTCCTGATGGGCTGCGATCCGTCACTGGACCTGCTGGCCGCACATACCGAACAGACTGCGCCGGACCTGCGGGTGATCACGCGCCCGGCCTCCAGTGGGGCGGCGCTGACCGGGTTGGCCGCTGGGAACGCCCATCTGGCAGGCATCCACCTGTGGGATGCGGAGAGTGGGGAATCCAACCTGCCATTCATACGGCGGATGAACTTTGATGGCCCGGTCCATGTCATCGCGCTGTGGACCTGGGAGCAGGGGCTGCTGACGGCGGCAGGCAATCCCAGAGGGATTCAGGGGGTGGAAGACCTGCGCGGCGGGGGCCTGCGCCTGATCAACCGCGATCCCGGTGCAGGCAGCCGACTGATGCTGGACGGCTGGCTGGACGCGGCGAATTTCAGTATGTTCGAGCGTCAGGCGTTGCCCGGTTATCAGGATGAGGTGGATTCTCCAATGGAGGCTGCCCGGCGCGTACAGACGGAAGCAGCGGACGTGGCCCCCGGCCCCCGCGTGGCCGCGCAGGCGCTGGGACTGCATTTCGTGCCGCTGCAACGCGAACACTTCGATCTGATCGTCCCCGAGGAACATCTGAACCATCCGGCCATCAGGGCGCTCCTGCACACTGCCCGCAGCCCCGTCTTCCTGCTGGAACTGGCCGCACTGGGCGGTTACGACGCGGCGCAGGTAGGCCAGACGCGCGGCATCGTCGCATGACCTTCACTCCATCCATTCCAGTTCACCTGAGGTCAATCATGAAAACGCAACTCCTGATCTCCACCCTCCTCCTGAGCGTGGGCAGTGCCAGCGCGGCCAGCCTGACCGTTTTCGCCGCCGCCTCACTGACCGACGCCTTCGCCGAGATTGGGAAAGCCTTCGACGCGAAAACCGGGAATACCACCACCTTCCAGTTCGCTGGATCGCAGGCGCTGAGGACGCAACTGGACAACGGCGCGCGGGCCGACGTGTACGCCAGCGCCAACAACGCGCAGTTCGACCCACTGGTCAAATCCGGTCTGGTTACGGGCGGCCAGCCGTTCCTGAGCAACCGGCTGGCCGTGATCGCGCCGAAGAACAATGCAAAAGTGCAGACGCTGGCGGACCTGAGCAAACCAGGGGTCAAACTGGTCATTGCCGATAAGGCCGTTCCCGTCGGCGATTACACCCGTAGGATGATCAGCGCCATCGACAAATCTGGCGCATACGGCAAGGACTTCTCGGGGCTATTTCTGAAAAACGTGGTCAGCGAGGAACCCAACGTGCGTCAGGTGGCCCTGAAGGTGCAACTGGGCGAGGCGGACGCCGCCGTGGTCTACAGCTCGGACGTGACGCCCGCCCTGCGGCCCAGCGTGCGGGTGATCACGCTGCCCACCCGCTTCAACCAGAGCGCGAGCTATCCCATCGGGACTTTGAAAGGCTCCGCCAGCCCCGAGGCCGCCCAGGCATTCGTGAAGTTCGTGCTTTCGGGCGAGGGGCAGGCCATCCTGAAAAAATGGGGCTTTCTCAAGCCTCAGCAAGTGAAGTGAGAGACCTGTCTGTTTGCTCCACCGGGACTGTGCGCTGACCCGTCGGCCCACCACTCCTAAACGCAGGTCTGCCCTGCCGCGCACCCGCTCCGGTCCGCGTGGTGTCCCAGCCATTCCACTGGCGCTGAGTGCGCTGCTGGTGCTGTTTCTGGTGCTGCCGGTGCTGGCGCTGCTGCTGCGCGGCCTGAACGCCCAGTTTTTTCCCACCCTGCTGGGACCGGTGGTGCTGGACGCCCTGCGGATCAGCCTGCTGACCACCGCCTGCACGATGGTCCTGACCGTGCTGCTGGGCACTCCGGTGGCGTGGCTGCTGGCCCGCTACGATTTTCCTGGCAAGACCGCGCTGGACACGTTGCTGGACCTGCCCATCGTGCTGCCGCCGGTGGTGGCGGGGGTGGGCCTGCTGCTGGCCTTCGGGCGCAACGGCCTGCTGGGTGCGCCGCTGGAACTGGCGGGCATCAGCGTGGCCTTCTCGTTCGCTGCCGTGGTCATGGCGCAACTGTTCGTGGCCGCCCCCTTCTACCTGCGAACCGCCAAGGCCGGGTTCATGGCGGTGGACCGCGACGTGGAGGACGCTGCCCGCACCGATGGCGCAGACCGCTGGACGGTTTTCCGGTACATCACCTGGCCGCTGGCCTCCGCGTTCCTGCTGGAAGGACTGGTGCTGACCTGGGCGCGGGCGCTGGGCGAATTCGGGGCCACCATCCTGTTTGCCGGGTCGCTCCAGGGCAAGACCCGGACCATCACCCTCGCCATCTATTCCGCGCTGGAATCCGATCTGGCCCCGGCACTGGTGCTGTCGGCGGTGATGGTCCTGCTGGCCTTTACAGTGCTGGCGGTGGTGCGGAGACTGGGCAGTGCCCATAACGCGCGCTAGAAAATACCGGAAAAGATGGCAGACTCCCCGGCACACCGCCCACCAACTGGCACGGTGCTTGCCCTCCTGTCCCAGTGGCGTGTGAGACAATGCCCGGACCACCGCCAGCTTCCCCATTTCTCCTTCTCTACATCGAGGTTTTTGATGATCGACGAATTCGCTGTCCATGAACTGCTGACCCCCGACGAACGACTGGTGCGCGAGAGCGTTCGCGCCTACTGCGACGCCGAACTGATGCCCCACGTTGCCCAGTGGTGGGACGACGGCGACCTGCCCGTGAAAGACGTGATGCGCGGCTTTGGCCAGATGGGCCTGCTGGGGCCGACCACACCCGAGGAATACGGCGGCGCGGGCCTGAGCTACAGCGGTTACGGCGCGATGATGTACGAGCTGGAGCGGGTCGACAGCGGCCTGCGCAGCGCGGCCAGCGTGCAGGGCAGTCTGGTGATGTACCCGATCCTGACCTTCGGCAGCGACGAGCAAAAGCAGAAGTGGCTGCCGGGGCTGGCCTCGGGCGAGCTGATCGGCTGCTTCGGCCTGACCGAACCCGACGGCGGCTCGGACCCCGGCGCGATGAGGACGCGGGCACGTCTGGACGGCGACGAGTACGTCCTGAACGGCAACAAGATGTGGATCACCAACAGCCCGGAGGCCGATGTAGCGGTGGTCTGGGCCAAGGACGACGAGGGCGTGATCCGGGGCTTTATCGTGCCCACCGACAGCCCCGGCTTTCACGCCCCGACCATCAAGCGCAAGATGAGCCTGCGCGCCAGCGTAACCGGTGAGATCGTGCTGGAGGACTGCCGCATTCCGGCGGGGAACCTGCTCCCCGGCAGCAAGGGCCTCAAGAGTCCACTGTCCTGCCTGACCAGCGCCCGTTTCGGCATCGCCTGGGGCGCGATGGGCGCGCTGGAGGCGGTGTTGCAGACCGCACTGGATTACACCTCGGACCGTACCACCTTCGGCAAACCCATCGCCTCGCGGCAACTGGTGCAGGACAAACTGGTCCGCATGGCTACGGATCACAGTTTAGGCATGCTGCTGGCGTGGCGACTGGGGACCCTCAAGGACGCCGGGCGCATGAATTTCGCGCAGGTCAGCTACGCCAAGCGCAACAACGTGCGGGTGGCGCTCCAGGGCGCACGGCTGGCCCGCGAGATGCTGGGCGGCAACGGCATCACCACCGAGTACCCGGTGATCCGTCACATGCTGAACCTGGAAACCGTGGACACCTACGAGGGCACGCACGACATCCACACCCTGATCGTGGGGCGGCATCTGACCGGACAGGGCGCGCTGGAATAACAGAGGCTGAATCGCACCGTCTGACTGTCAGAGCGTACATTCTCGCTCTGCGGTCAGACGGTTTTATCTGCTATGGAGAGTCTATTTCCCGAGGCTGCCCAGGAATTCCAGACTCGCCTTCACGCTGGCCATTCCGTCGGCCTGATCCTGCTCGTAGAACACCGTTGCGCCCGGCGGCACAGCTTCCAGAATGGCCGTGAGCGGCACCTCGCCCGCGCCCAGTTCCACCGTCAGCCAGCCCTCACCGTCGCGGCGCAGGTCCTTGAGATGCACCAGCGGCGTGCGGTCCGCGTACCGCTTCAGGTACTCCACCGGGTCTTTACCACCTGCGTAGACCCAGGCCGTGTCCAGCTCCAGTTGCAGGGTGGGCGCACGCTCCAGCAGCACATCAAGAACAGGTTGCCCGTCCAGCGTCTCGCTCAGCTCATGGTCATGGTTGTGGTAGCTGAGACTGATGCCCTCGGCGGCCAGCTTCTGAGACAGCCCTTCAAGCTGTTCGGCCAGCTTCACCCACTCCTGACCCTCACCCTTGAACCAGGGATAGACCGCACGTTTCACGCCGACGCCGTGCAGGAAGTCGATCTGCCCGGCGGTGTCCTGCTCCCATACCTGGCCGCCGATATGGGCGGCGGTGGCGGTCAGTCCGCGCTCGGCCAGGGCCGCACGCAGGCCAGGACCGTCCAGACCACCGTATTCCCCGGCCAGCTCGACTTCGGTGATGCCGCTGGCGGCCACAGCGTCCAGGGTGCCAAAAAAATCCTGAGCCAGTTGCTCGCGCAGGGTATAGAGTTGCAGGCCGACGGAAACGCGCTGGGTCATGGGAACCTCATGGAAGTGAATGGGGGGGGTGGGCATTGTCGCTAGAATCGGGCGGCAGAGCGGCAGCACTGAAGAGCAGGAGGATCGGGGCAGTTCGGCTGTCCCTCACCCCCACTGTACGGCTCTCTTTCCAGACTACGCCCCATTCACCCCTGCCCACCCCACAAGCCCACCGCACAAGAGGTTCCCAGCATGACCCATAGCATCGGCATTATCGGCACCGGCAACATCAGCAGCGCTTACCTGAAGATCGCCCGGGAACTGGGCCTGTTCCGGGTGGCCGCCATCACCGATCTGGACCCGGCGCGCGCACAGGCACAGGCCAGCGCCCACGGCAGCCGCGCCGCAACGCTGGACGAACTGCTGGCGGACCCCGAGATCGTGGCGGTGGTCAATCTGACGCCGCCCGCCGCACACGCCGCGATGTCGCTGGCCGTCCTGAACGCGGGCAAACACGTCTACAGCGAGAAGCCGCTGGCCATCACGCGGGAGGACGGGCAGGCCATCCTGGCGGCGGCACAGGCACGGGGGCTGCGCGTGGGCTGCGCGCCCGACACCTTTCTGGGGGCGGGACTGCAAACGGCGCGCGAGGTGCTGGACGCGGGCCGGATTGGCCGCCCGGTGGCCGCCACCGCCTTCATGCTGGGGGGCGGCCCGGAAGGCTGGCACCCCGATCCCGACTTCTTCTATCAGCCCGGCGCGGGGCCGCTGTTCGACATGGGACCGTACTATCTGACGGCGCTGGTCAACCTGCTGGGCGGCGTGACCCGCGTGGGCGGCAGCGCGGTCAGGGCGCACGCGGAGCGCGTGATCGGCAGCGGGGCCAGACAGGGCCAGAAGGTCCCAGTCCAGACCCCCACCCACGTCACCGCGCAACTGACTTTTGATGGGAAAGAGATGGAATCTGGACCCGTCGCCACCTTCATCGCCAGTTTCGACGTGCAGGCCAGCGAGGTGCCACGCATTGAGATCTACGGCACGGCGGGTACACTCAGCCTGCCCGATCCCAACACCTTTGGCGGCCCCTTGCGGGTGCGTGCGGCAGGTAGTGACGCCTGGGAGACTATCGAGCTGACCCGCCCCTTTCAGGACAACGCGCGCGGTATCGGGCTGGCCGACATGCTGGAGGCCATCGACAGCGGCGCACCCCACCGGGCCAGCGGCGAACTGGCCTACCACGTGCTGGACGTGATGCAGACCACGCTGGACTCTGCCGAAGCTGGCCGCACCCTGGACGTGCAGAGCCGCACTACACGTCCCGCCGCCCTGAGTGCCCGTCCGGCATGGCTGCCTGCTAGAATGGTCTGAGAAAGAGTTTCTAGGCCAGCTCGTAGGTCTGGAGATACGCCCAGCCGTTCCCCAGCCTCCCCACCCGCCGCAATCCCGCCGCACCCGCCCAGGCGTCCACGGTACAGGCCCGCACGTATTCCGGGCCGAAGAACTCCTCGCCAATGATGATTCGCCCGCCGGGACGCAGCACGCGCAGGCATTCGCGCAGGGCGGCCACAGGCGCGGGCAATTCGGTCAGCACGGAGATCAGGATCACGGCGTCCAGACCGCCCGCTTCACAGGGAAGCGCGGCCAGATCACCGTGCAGAAGCGTCACGTTCGGCAGTCCAGCAGTTTTGACCGCCGTTTGGGCCAAATAGCGGGCCTCGATGTCCAGCGCCGTGACGTGGCCGCAGCGCCCGGCCAGCTCTGGCGTGAACAGGCCCGAACCGCAGCCGACTTCCAGCACCCTGTCGGTGAGGCGCAGGGCGCAGGCGTCGGCCAGCCGCCGGGGATCGCGGTAACGCCGCCGCCAGGGATTTTCCAGCAGCCACGCCCAGCCGTAAGGAATGGGAATGGGTCTGCGGCGAATCCACAGCCTCAAGCCTAGTTGCGCGAGGGTGAAACCCGCCAGGGTACCCAGCGCGAGGTTGACTCCTGCATGGCGTCTGGGAGTTCGCCGCGCCGCAACTGCTTCAACCATCAGACCGCCTCCTGAACTGGGAAAAGTCATGGACACGAATTGCTCTGGCAGGGACGAAAAAACCGCCCTTTCAGGCGGCGATGAAATGGATATAGCGCGGTATTCAGGGGAAGTCAAGCTTATTCAGCGGCTCTGGGTGTCCGCCGCGTCGCGCAGGGCGTCCCCCATGAAGTTGAAGGCCAGCACCGACAGCACAATCATCACGCCGGGCAGCAGCAGCCAGGGGTACAGGTTCAGCGTCTCGAAGTTCTGCGCGTCCTTCAGGAGCAGGCCCCAACTGGTCATCGGTTCCTTGATCCCCAGGCCCAGGAAGCTCAGCGCGCTCTCGCCCAGAATGTAGCCGGGCAGCGCCAGCGTGGCGGTCACGATCAGAAACGAACTCAGGTTGGGCATGATGTGGCGCAGGATCACCCGCAGGTCCGAGCCGCCGATGGCCCGCGCCGCCTGCACGTAATCCACGTTGCGGGCGCTGATGACCTGCCCGCGCACCACCCGCGCCAGCCCCGCCCAGCCGATCAGCGACAGCACCGCAATGATGCCCAGATACACCCAGGTACTCGGCCAACTGGCGGGGATGATGGTGGAGAGGGCCAGCAGAATGGGCAGTCGGGGAAAGGACAGCAGCACCTCCACCACCCGCTGGATCAGGTTATCCACCCAGCCGCCGAAATAGCCGCTGACCCCGCCCAGCACGATACCGATGGTGAAGCTGATGACGATACCGATCAGACCCACCGTCAGGCTGACCTGCGAGCCGACCAGCATCCGCGAGAACAGGTCACGCCCGAACTTGTCCGTACCAAGGGGAAAGTAAAAGCCGTCTTGCACGCCGAACAAATGCCACTGGCTTTTAAAGACACCCAGAAAGTTGTATTGCGATTCCAGCGGATCGTCGCCGCGCACGAAGAACAGGATGGGCTTCGGGGACGACGTGTCCGGCGCGAAGGTGGAGCGGAAGGTCACCGGGTCACGCGTCTTCTTGACGCCGTAGACGAAGGGGCGCATCAGCTTGCCGTCGTGAACGAGGTGAACGACCTGTGGACGCTGAAAGGGAAAATCGGCGTGCTGCGCGGTGATCGAGTACGGAGATAGGAACCCGGCCAGCAGCGCGATCAGATACAGCGCGGCCAGCAGCCACGCGCTCCACACGCCCACGCGGTTGCGCCGGAAGCGGCGGAGGGCCAGCGCCAGTGGGGTCTGCCGCTCCTGCGTTTTTACGGTCATGTTTGCGGGAGCTACTGTCATTCGAACCGGATCCGGGGATCGGCCCAGGCCAGCGCGAGGTCCGAGAGCAGGTTGCCGATCAGCAGCAACAGCGCGCTAAAGAGCAGCAAGGTCATGGCGACGTATTGATCCTTATTGAGCAGGCTGTCATAGAGGTAAGGCCCGATGGTGGGCAGGTTCAGCACGATGGACGCGATGATGGTGCCGCTGATCAGGGTGGGCAGGCTCAGACCAGCGAGGCTGATCAGCGGGTTGATGGCGTTTCTGACCGCGTGCCGCCACAGCACCGCGCGCCCAGCCAGTCCCTTGGCCCGCGCCGTTCGCACGTAATCCTGGTTGATCACGTCCAGCATCGAGGCGCGCATCTGGCGCATCAGGCCCGCGACGCCTTCCAGGCCAATGGCGATCATGGGAATCCACAGGTGGTTCAGGAGGTCCAGCACCTTCGGCCAGCTCCACGGTTCACCGATGTACTGCGGGCTGAACAGGCCGCCCACATTGGTGCCGCCGGCGCTCAGCACCAGCGCGATGAGCAGCAGCGCCACCAGAAAATCGGGAATGGCGAGGCTGATGTAGCCCAGAAAATTGGTGATCGTCGCGCCGATGCCGTAGCGGTTGAGGGCCGTGTAGATGCCCAGCGGAATGGCGATCAGCCATGACACGATCAGGGTCAGCACGGCGAGAAAGACGGTCCAGCCCAGCCGCTCCCAGATCAGTTCGGCCACCGGACGCCCGTTGGCAAACGAGTAGCCAAAATCGCCGTGCAGCACGATGCCCTTGATCCAGGTCAGGTACTGCACCCACAGCGGCTGATCCAGCCCGAGCTGCCGGGTGATGGTGGCGACGGTTTCCTTGGTCACGCGCGGGTCTTCCAGGTACTGGTCCAGAAAACTGCCGGGTTGGAGCTGAATGACGACAAAGCACACCACACTGATCAGCAGCAACGTGGGAACCATGCCCAGAATGCGGCGCAGGGCGTAGCTCAGCATGACGGGCAGACCGCAGGGGCAGGCCAGTCATTGGGGCAGCGGTCAGGAACGCAAGGTAGCAGCAACGTGGGACACTCCATTCTCTTGAAGCGGAAGGGCGGACGTGTCGGAGGCCGAAAGCGCGCGGGGCCTCTGGCACGTCCACCGTCCATTTACTTCAGGTAAACCAATGTGTTGGTGTTGTAGGTGGGAATCGGGCCGAGGTTGTAGATGAAGTTGCCCACCCTGTTGTTCACGGCAGCCAGATTGTCGGCCTTGGCCACCATGATCACCGGCAGGTTCTTGGAGAACAGGGCCTGCCACTCGCCGTACAGCGCGCGGCGCTTGATCGGGTCGACGACGGTGGCCCCCTGATCGAAGATGTCCCAGATCCGTTTTTCCCAGGGCTGCATGTTGGCGAAGACCGGTTTACCGTCCTCGCCACGGGCCGACATGTGCCAGTAGTTCAGGGCCTGTCCAGGCTGCCAGATTTCCCGCCGCAGTTGCGGATCGGGCTGATCGCCGAACGCGTACAGCATCGCCTCGTAGTTGCCCGCCTGCCCGGTCGCCAGCATGTTCGCCACCAGCAGACCCTTGAGGTTAACCTTCACGCCGATGCTTTTCAGATCGTTCTGGAAGATGGTGGCAATGGGCGGGTACACCGTGCTGTCGGTGGCATAGGTGAGATCAAATTCCAGATTCTTGCCACCCGGCAGGTTGCGAATGCCGTCGCGGTCGGTGTCCTTGAGGCCCAGCAGATCGAGTTTCTGTCCTGCCGCTTTCAGATCGAACTTGCCCAGCGCCCCTCTGGTGTTCACGTAGAACTCGCTGATGGGGGCCACGCCGTGACCGGGCAGCGTGGCCACCGTGTTGAACACGTCGTCGATGATGCGCTGACGGTTCACCGCGAACTGCATGGCCTGCCGGAAGCGCAGGTCGCGGAAGACTTTGGCCAGCGCCGGATCCTTGGCGTCGAAATTGAAGGCGATGTGGGGGGGGCTGCCGAACAGCGCCTTGCTGCGCACCACCTTGAACGGAGCGCCGGCCACCTCTTTTTGCTTCAGGTCCGGGAACTGCGCCCCGGTGATGTTCACCTGATCCAGATTCCCGGCCAGGAACTGCGCCACCTGCGCCTGTGGATCGCGGATGATCAGGTATTCCAGCCGGTTCAGGTACGGCAACCTGGTGCCTTTGGCGTCCACCTTCCAGTAGTCCGGGTTCTTTACCAGACTGATCTTCTGCCCGGCCACGTAGCCCGCGAACTTGAATGGCCCGGTGCCGATCACCTCGGTGGCCTTGTCCGTGCCCCACATCTTCATGTAGTCGGCGGGATTTTTCAGCGGATCGATCTTCTCGAAGACATGTTTGGGCAAAATGAAGGTCCGCAGCGGCTGCGTAAAGGCCCCCGCCGCCTGCTTGAGGGTCATGCGGACGGTGGAGGCGTCCACCTTCTCCACCTTGACCGGCTCACCGCCGAAACTCAGGTTCGGAATCTGGTTGGCCCGCACGCCGGGGTTCAGGATGATGTTGTTATAGGAAAACACCACGTCATCCGCGCTGAAGGGCACGCCGTCGTGCCACTTCACGCCCTTGCGGATCTTGAAGGTCCACACCTTGCCGTCCTTGCTGGTCGTCCACGACTCCGCCAGACCCGGCTCCAGCTTGTACGTCGCCAGGTTGTACTCCACCAGACTTTCCAGGACGTTGTTCAGCACCGTGTACGTGTTGTTGTCGATTGCGCCGTAGTAGTTGAAGGTCTGGGGGCTGTCACTCAGCGGCAGGGTGTACGTTCCGCCGACTTTGCCGGGCACGACGCCCAGACTGCCCAGGTCACCTCCCATGGTCTTGGCGGCCAGGGCAGGGGCGGACAGCAGGGCGAGGCTGAGGGCCAGCAGAGCA
Source organism: Deinococcus marmoris (assembly GCF_001949125.1). Lineage (GTDB taxonomy): Bacteria > Deinococcota > Deinococci > Deinococcales > Deinococcaceae > Deinococcus > Deinococcus marmoris_A. The sequence continues at coordinate 86,912 of NZ_MSTI01000091.1, read as the reverse complement.
GTGCGTGATGTCATGAATTCTCCGGGGAAGGTGGGTCAAATGGCGTCAGGAAGTGGCGGGCAGAGGTTGCGGAAACGGCAGGGGCGGTGGCCACTGCTCGCCGCGCCCCTGCCTGAGTGATGGCTTACTTCTGGAAAATCAGCGGGACGGGGTTGTAGCCGGGGATCACGCCCAGGTTGTAGATGTAGTTGCCGTACTTGTTGCTGATTGCGCCGATGTTCTCGGGTTTGGCAATCGGGGTAACCGGCAGGTTCTGGGCGAACAGCAGTTGCCAGCGGGTGTAGAGCGCCTTGCGCTGGCTGGCGACGGTGGTGGTGGCCGCGTCGTTGAAGATGGTGTAGATCTCTTTTTCCCACGGGGCCATCTTTGCCAGGTTGGGCGTAGCGCCGTCGGTGGCCGGCTGGGTGCTGCGGTGCCAGAAGTACAGCGAGCCGCCGGGCTGCCAGATCGGCTTGCGGAGTTCGGGATCGGGCTGATCGCCGAAGGCCGCCAGGATCGCCTCGTAATCGCCCGACAGGCCGGTGGACAGCAGTTTGCTGCTCAGCACACCCTTGAGGTTGACCTTCACGCCCAGCTTCTTGAAATCGCTTTGCAGGATGGTGGCCATCGCGGGATATACCGAGCTGTCGGTGCCGTAGGTCAGGTCGAATTCCAGGTCCTTGCCGCCGGGCACGTTGCGAACGCCGTTGCCGTCGGTGTCCTTGACGTTCAAGGCGTCCAGCGCCTTGCCCGCCGCCGCCAGATCGAACTTGCCCAGTTGCGCCTTGGTGTTCACGTACCACTGCTTGTCGATGGGCGCGATGCCGTGGCCGGGCAGGGTGGCGAGGCCGTTGTACACGGTGTCGATGATCCGCTCACGGTCCACCGCACTCTGCATGGCGCGGCGGAAACGGGCGTCTCCGAACAACTTGGACAGCGCCGGCGTTTTGGCGTCGAAGTTATAGGCCAGGAAGGGTGGGCTGCCGAACAGGGCCGTACTGCGGATCACCTTGAAGGGTGCGCCCGCGACTTCCTTGGACTTCAGGTCCGGGAACTGCGCGCCGCTGATGTTGAGCTGGTCCAGGTTGCCCGCCAGGAACTGCGCCACCTGCGCCTGCGGATCGCGGATGATCAGGAAATCCAGCGCGTTCAGGTACGGCAGTGGGGTGCCGCTGGCGTCCACCTTCCAGTAGTTGGGATTCCTGACCAGACTGACTTTCTGACCCGCCGTGTAGCTGGCGAGCTTGAAGGGGCCGGTGCCCACGACTTCGGCAGGAGCAATGTTGGTGGGCCACGCGTTGTTGATGTCGGCGGCCTTGGCCCCACCGTCCTGCGAGAACTTGACCAGCTTGTGCTGCGGCATGATGAAGTAACGCTGCTGCAAGAGGAACGCCGGGGCGGCGCGCGGCAGGTTGAACTGCACGGTGTTGGCGTCCACCTTTTTAATGGTGATGTCCTTGCCGTCCAGCTTGAAGTTCCCGGCGTCGCCCGCGCGGGCTTCGGGGTTCATGATCATGTTCTTGTAGGTAAAGATCACGTCGTCGGCGTTGAAGGCCTGACCGTCGCTCCACTTGACGCCCTGCCGCAGTTTGAAGGTGTAGACCTTGCCGCCGTCGCTGATGGTCCAGCTCTCGGCCAGCGCGGGTTCGATCTTGTAGGTGGAGTAGTTGAATTCCACCAGACCGTCGAACAGTTGCTGCGAGATCAGTCCCAGGTTGTTGTCGATCACGCCGTAATAGAACAGGCTCTGCGGGGCGTCGCCCAGTGCCAGGGTCATGTTGCCGCCCGCCTTGCCCTTGACGACGCCCAGCGCACTGTAGCCGTCCACCTTCTTGGGCGCGGCCAGTGCGCCGCCGATCAGGGCGAGGGAAATCAGGGCCAGGGCAGAACGGGAACGGGAATAGGTGGACATGGGAGACCTCCAGAAGTGAATGGGGCTGGGATGCAGTACGGCTGGGACGAAGTGCGGATAACCCCGACTGGGGCGGAAGGATGGATTGTGGGACGCACCCGAATGGTACAGCGGTGGCCTCCGCCCGGAACGGGGCCAGAAACCTTGCACTTCAGACTGCGATTCTCAGGCCCCAGCTTAGTACCACTTTGGGGCCAATGGCAAGCCCCTTGCCTGGTGGTGTGGGAGTGGTATGTTCTGGACACATGTCGCCGTCCTCACCTCCCTGGGCCATCCCGCTGGATTCGGCCAGCGCCCTGCCCGTGTATATGCAAGTCGCGCAGGGCCTGGAACAGCGCATCCACAGCGGCGATCTGCGCCGGGGCAGCGCCCTGCCCGCCGAGCGTGAGCTGGCCTCACACCTTCAGGTTTCGCGCGTCACCGTGCGGCAGGCGCTGGCGTTGCTGGCGCAGCAGGGCCTGCTGACCCGCAAGCATGGCAGCGGCACCTTCATCACGCCGCCCACCCCCGAGGAACGGCCCAGCCGCACATTGGGCCTGCTGAGTTCCTTCTCGGAGGATGTGCGTTCACGCGGGCAGACGCCGGGGGCGCGGGTGCTGGGCTTTGAATTGACGCGGCCCAGCCCGCAGGAAGCCATGAGTCTGGCCCTGTCGCCCGGCGAGAAGGTCTACCGGATTCGGCGCTTGCGGACCTCTGACGGCGAGGCGCTGGCGGTGGAGGACAGCACTCTGCCCGCCGCGCTGGTGGGCGAACTGCACGAGGAAGACGTGAGCGACGCCAGCCTGTACGCCCTGCTGGGCATCAGAAAGCTCCAGCCGGTGCGGGCCATCCGGCATCTGCGGGCGGTCAGCGCGGACCTTCAGTTGTCGGAACTGCTGGGCATCGCGCCTGGCGCGGCGCTGCTGGCCACCGAGCGGGTGTCATGGACAGGAGGTGGACGGCCTGTGGAATACGCCCGCGCGCATTACCGGGGAGACCGTTACGACTTCGTGATGGAACTGCACGGGAACGGCGAATGATACGGATTCCGTCTGTTTCCTTCTCGCTCTGCTCGGATTTCCAGTTGTTTCTAACACTTTTCAATCGGAGTCCATATGACCTCTGATCCTCTCATCCCGGACGCCCGCCGCACCGAGGGCGTCCACCCGGACCACGCCGATCTGGATCGTCTGGACATCTCGGAACTGGTGCGCGTGCTGGCCGACGATCAGACCGGTGCGGTAGAGGCGGTGCGTGCCGCAGCCCCAGCCATCGCGCGGGCGGTGGAAGCGGCCCTGCCCCGCCTGGAACGTGGCGGACGGCTGGTCTATGCAGGCGCGGGCACCAGCGGACGCCTGGGCGTGCTAGACGCCACAGAACTGACGCCAACATTTTCCTGGCCGGTGGCGCGAGCCGTCCCGCTGATCGCCGGGGGAAATCGGGCCATCCGCGAGGCCGTGGAAGGTGCAGAGGACAACCGGGAGTCGGGCGCGGCGGACGTGCTGGCTGTGAACGTCGGCCCGGATGATGTGCTGATCGCCATTGCGGCCAGCGGCACCACCCCCTATGTGCTGGGCGCGGTGGACGCGGCGCGGCGGGTGGGGGCGCTGACCATCGGGTTATCAAACAACCCCGGCACGCCGCTGCTGTCGGCGGTGGAGTGCCCCATGTTGCTGGACACTGGGCCAGAGGTCATCAGCGGCAGCACGCGCCTGAAGGCCGGAACCGCGCAGAAGATCGCGCTGAACACCTTTTCCAGCGCCGTGATGGTCCGGCTGGGCAAGGTCTACGGCAACCTGATGGTGGACGTGCGGGCCACCAACGCCAAGCTGGAGGGCCGCGCCGTGCGTCTGGTGCGCCACGCCACCGGGGCAGGTGAGGTGGCGGCGCACGAAGCGCTGAAGGAGTGCGGTGGCAGCGTCAAAATCGCCATCGTGAAACTGCTGCTGGGCGTCAGTGCCGCCGAGGCGACTGCCCGTCTGGAGGCGCACAACGGACATGCCCGCGCGGCGTTGGAGAGGCAATGATTCCTGAGCGAACACGCGAAATTCTGGAAACGGCAGTGAACTCTGGTGGGTTGCCCGGAGCCGCGCTGGGCGTGGTCGACACAGCCGGAAAGAAAGAAACCCTGATCCTGGGCCACGCCCAGCTTCAGCCGGAGAAAGTCGCGCTGGAAAAGGGTTCCGTCTTCGATCTCGCCAGCCTGACCAAACCGCTGTTCACCGCCCGGAACGTTATCCGGGCCGCCGAGCAGGGCCGACTCGATTTAGACGACGAGGTTCGGTCACACCTGCCCGAACTGGGCTGGATGCAGGACACGCCGCTGAAAACGCGCACCCTGCGTCAGTTGCTGACCCACACGGCAGGGCTGCCCGCCTGGGTGCCGCTGTATACCTGGGGCACTGCTGAAACCATCCGCGCACGCTTCATGCAGGAGCCGTGGCCGATGGAACCGGCGGGCGAAGTCGTGTATTCCGATCTGGGGTACATCCTGCTGGGGCGCGTGCTGGAACGGGTTTATAACAGGCCGTTGCGCGACTTTGCGCTGGATGACGGCCTGACCTTTTCACCGTCGCCTCAAAGCAGTGTCGCCACCGAACATTGCCTGTGGCGTGGGCGAATGCTGCGCGGCGAGACGCATGACGAGAACGCGGCGGCGCAGGGCGGGGTGGCCGGACACGCGGGGCTGTTCGGCACGCTGGACGGTGTGCTGAATCAGGCCGAACTCCTGCTGCATGGCGGCTGGCTCTCCGAAGCGGCTCAGGCAGAGGCGACGCGGGTTCAGACGCCAGGGCGCACGCTGGCGTTCGTGGCGGCGCAGCCCGGCTGGAGCGGCGGCAGCCTGGGCAGCCCGGCGGCCTTCGGGCACACCGGCTTCACCGGAACGGGGCTGTGGGTGGACCCGGCGCGCGGCGTGGCCTGGACACTGCTGACCAACCGCGTTCACCCCACCCGGCACAGCACCTTTGATGTCCAGGGACTCCGGCGGGCCGTGGGAAACACCTTGCTGGCCGGGCTGGATTGAATTTTGTCCGGGTTGCTCGTCACATGACGAGTAGGGTTCCGCACACCCTCACGGTCATCCAAACAGCCATCTGCTAGCATTCCGGCGTCCACAACTCGCGTTCCATCCATTCTCTGGAGGTTTCACCATGAAAACCCGCATCCTATTGACTGCCCTGCTCGCCTGTACCTCTCTTGCCGCCGCCGAAATCCGCGTGGGCGTGATCGTCTCGGGCACCGGCCCCGCCGCCAGCCTGGGCATCCCGGAGCGCAACACCGTGGCCCTGCTGCCGCAGACCATCGCCGGGCAGAAGATCGTCTACACCATCCTGGACGACGCCAGCGACACCACCGCCGCCGTGACCAGCGCCCGCAAACTGATTCAGGACAACAAGGTGGACTTGATCATCGGAACCACCACCACCCCCGCCTCGCTGGCGATGATCGACGTGGTGGCCGAGGCCAAGGTGCCCATGATCAGTCTGGCCGCCTCCGAGGCCATCATCAAGCCGGTGGACGACAAGCGCAAATGGGTCTTCAAGACCCCGCAGACCGACGCGATCATGGCGGCGGCGATTGTCCAGCACATGCAGCAGAACAAGATCAAGACCGTGGGGTATATCGGCTTCAACGACGCCTACGGCGAGGGTTGGCTGGCCGAACTGAAGAAGAACGCCGCCGCGCGCGGCATCAAGGTGGTGGCCGAGGAGCGCTACGGGCGCAGCGACACCAGCGTGACCGGGCAGGTGCTGAAGGTGCTGGCCGCCAAGCCCGACGCCGTGCTGATCGGCGCGTCCGGCGTGCCTGCCGTGCTGCCGGAAAAGACCCTCAAGGACCGGGGCTATACGGGCAAGGTCTACCAGACGCACGGTGTGGCCAACGCGGACTTCCTGCGCGTGGGCGGCAAGGACGTGGAGGGCGCGATCCTTCCGGCGGGGCCGGTGCTGGTGGCCGATCAGTTGCCCGACACCAACCCCAACAAGAAAGTGGGCCTGAATTACGCCAGCCTGTACGAGGCCAAGTACGGCAAGGACAGCGTGTCCACCTTCGGCGCGCACATGTGGGACGCCGGGCTGCTGATGCAAAAGGCCATCCCCACCGCACTGAAAAAGGCCCAGCCCGGCACTGCCGAGTTCCGCAGCGCCCTGCGCGACGCCCTGGAAGGCTCACGTAACATCATCGGCGCGCACGGCATCTTCAACCTGTCGGCCACCGATCACCTGGGTCTGGACGCCCGCAGCCGCGTGATGGTGCAGGTCGTGGACGGCAAGTGGAAACTGCTTAAGTAAGCGGTCTGAGGATCTAGGCGGCGCGTGGAGACTGATCTCCACGCGCCGCCTTTTGCGCTGCCCGGCAGCCCGGCCCAGCGTCAGCGCGGCAGGGTAAAGCTGAAGGTTGCGCCCTGGCCTTCCTCGGTCTCTGCGGCCACCGTTCCGCCGTGCCGGGTCACGATGCGCCGGACATTGGCCAGGCCCACCCCGGTGCCCTCGAATTCGCGCTCGTGGTGCAGACGCTGGAAGACCCCGAACAGCCGGTCCGTGTAGCGGGGATCGAAGCCCACGCCGTTGTCGCGGACCAGCACTGTCCAGGCACCGGGGCGCTCCTCGGCCCGGATCTCGATGACGGCCTGGGCACGGGTGCGGGTGTATTTGACCGCGTTGGAGAGCAGGTTGACCATGACCTGTCGCAGCAGATGCCGGTCCGCGCTGAGCAGGGGCAGCGGCCCCACCCGCCATTCCAGGGACCGCGCTCCCTGCTCGGCGGTCAGTTCCACCTGCACCGAGGTCACCAGGGCGGCCAGATCGACGTCTTCCACCCGCAGGGGGTGGCGGGTGGTGCGCGACAGGTCCAGCATGGCGTCGATCAGGGTGTTCATGCGGCTGGCGGCGTCGTCGATCACGCCCAGATAGTGGCTGGCCTTGAGGTCCGTGGAATCCATGATCCGGGCGCGCAGCAGAGCATTGAAGCCCTTGATGTGCCGCACCGGGGTCCGCAGATCGTGCGACACGCTGTAGGCGAAGGCTTCGAGTTCGTCCACCGCCACCTGCAATTCGGCGTTGCTGCGGGCCAGGCGGCGCACATCCTCGGCGCGCTCCAGGGCCAGCCCCAGGCTGCGGCCCACCGCCCGGAACACCGCACGCTCGCGCTCGGGCCAGCGCCCCTGGCGGCGCGAGGCCATGATCAGCATGCCAGTCATGGTCTCGCCCTGAAAAAACGGCTGAAAGGCCAGGGCGCGGTACAGGGCGACGCCCGGACGCCCATCGGGCCGCCCACCTATATCTTCCATAAAGACGCTCTGGCGGGTGCGCTGGGCTGCCTCGAATCCCGGATCGTTGGGGCGGTAGCCCGCCTGCGTCTCGGCCAGCAGGTCTGCCGGAAATCCCGGCGGCCAGACCCGGATCTTGAACAGCTCGCCCTCGCGCTCGGAGTAGGTCACGTCCACATCGTGGGCCTCGGCCAGCACCACCGCCGCCTGACGGATCAGCGACAGCACGTCGGTCTCGCTGCCCACCGACTCGGTCAGGGCCATGAAGGCGGCGAGTGCGGCGCGTTCCTCCTGCAACTGGCGGGTCTGCTCGGCCCGGTCCAGCGCCAGCCCCAGGCTGCGGGCCATGGTTTCGAGCAGCGTGCGCTCGGTGGCGGTCCAGGGCTTGGATTCATCCAGCCCCACCGCCAGCACACCGCAGACCCGGCCCGCCACCATGATCGGCAGGGTGGCGGTGGCCCCCACGCTGTCCGCCAGTTCGCCAAGCTGATCGGTGTCTGAGTCGTAATGGTCCTGATAATACGGCTGCCCGCTCTCGTAGGGGCGGCGCAGGTTGAGGGTCGTGTGGTAGGGCAGGCCCGCGTCCACCACCTGCTGGAGGGCGTCGTTGCCAAAGGAACCAGTCTGCGCTTTGAGGCGGAACAGTTCTCCCTCGGGTTCGTAGTACAGGGCAAAGCCCGGCGGCATCAGCGACAGCGCGATGTCCTGGGCACGCCGCACCAGCAGGTAGGGATCGGCGTCCAGACTCAGCTCGCGCGACAGGGCCTCGAAGGCTTCCAGGGTGCGGGTGCGGGCCTGGAGTTCGGCGTTCTGGCGGGCCTGCCACCGCACGCTCTGGGCACGCTCCAGCGCCAGCGTCAGGCTGCGCCCCAGCGCCCGCATCAGGCCCCGGTCACGGCCCCGCCACGTCTCGCCCACCCGCAGGCCCACGGTAAAGATGCCGCGCACCCGCGTGCCCACCACCAGCGGGTAGATACAGGCCAGGCCAAAGTCTGCGGTGTTGTCGATCTGCTCGCTCTCCGGGTCCCAGCCGTCGATGAAGACCGGTTGCCGGGTTTCCATCGCCCGCGCAAAGGACGGCGCGTCCAGCGGCAATCCGGCGCGGATCATGGTGATCTGCTCGGGGGACAGCTCGCGGGTCCAGGTCAGCGCCTTCCACTGCCCGTCCTGAATCTCGTAATACGCGCTGGCATAATCGCTGAAATGCGCGTCCAGGACTGCGTAAGCCTCACGGCTCAGGGCCAGCACGTCGGTCTCGGCGGCGGCGCGCTCGGTGAAGGCGGCAAAAATGTCCAGCGCCGCCTCGTCGTCCCCCTGTCGGCCCGTATTGCGGCGGCGGTCCTGCGCGGCGTCCCGCCGGAGGGCCAGGGCCAGAGCGCCCCCGACGGCGCGGAACACGGCACGCTCCTCCCCGGTCCAGCCGCGCCCGGCAGGCAGCGCCACACGCAGCAGGCCGCAGGGCTGGCCTTCCCATGAGAAGGGATACAGCGCGTTCTCCCCAGAAAAGACGGGTTCGGGCACGTCAGAAATCCCGATCAGGGGCGGCAGGTCCGCCGCAAGGCTGGTTGCCGCTAAAGGCTCCTGACCGTCCCATGCCACCGGCTGCCAGTGGTCTGCTCCGGGCGTGCAATACGTGATGGTCACGTTTCCCAGAATCTGGCGCAGCACGTCGGCAGTCAGGCGAAGCTGCCCCGGCAGATCGGCAGCCCGGCCCAGACCCTCACTGAAGTGGGCCAGGAGTTCCAGCGGCGTCCGTGGGTCCGGCCAGCGGTCAGCATCGGACGCGGGTGTCATGGCTGCAACATAGCGTCTGGGCGGGGAAAGCGCCTCAGGGCCGTTGCAAACCCGTGGTCATTCTGTTGATCAACGGGCATGACCGCAGTTTTTCATGACATTTACCGGGTCACAGCCTCTGCGCTTTGCAAAAGATTTTAGAGGGTGACGGCCTCTCGCAGTCTTGCCGGAACCGAGCCGTCCACAGCCGTCCCCCGCTCGTCCAGGGGCAGCCGCACCGTGAACCGTGCGCCGCCCAGCGGCCCCTGACCCGCGCACGCCGCGCCGCCGTGGGCCTGCGCCAGTTGCTGGACAATGGCCAGACCCATCCCACTGCCCCCGGTGCCGCGCGTGCGGCTGCTGTCCAGACGGGTAAAGCGCGTGAACACCGCCTCACGGCTCTCCTCGGGGATGCCAGGACCGTCATCGTCCACATACAGCCACGCCGAATTTCCCCGCGCTTCCACGCTGATCTGCACGCGGCCACTGGCATAGTGCAGCGCGTTTTCCAGCAGATTCACCGCGATCTGGCGCACCCGCCCGGCGTCGGCATAGAGCTGGATGGCCACAGGTGCGTCCAGGTGCAGCGTGACGCCCCGCGCCCCGGCCCGGTCCTCCAGGTCACGCACCACCCCGGCACTCAGTCCGGCCAGATCCAGCGTGCCCAGATGCAGGCTCAGGCGGCCCGCCTCGGCCAGGGTCAGGGTCCGCAGGTCGTCTACCAGCCGGGTCAGTTGCTGGGTCTGCTGGCTGAGCAGGGCCACCTGATCCGCGTTCAGGCTGTACACGCCGTCCTCCAGGGCGTCCAGCCGCGCCTGCATGATCGCCAGCGGCGTCCTGAGTTCGTGGGCGATGTCGGCCACCGCCTGCCGCCGCTCGTTTTCCAGCGCCTGAAGGTTGTCGGCCATCTCATTGAAGTTGCTCGCCAGTTCGGCCAGTTCACGCTCGCCGCTGGGTACCGGGGCGCGGATGCTCAGGTCTCCCTTGGCCATGCCCGCCGCCGCCGCCGACACGGCCAGGATCGGATGGGCCAGCCGCCGCGACAGCAAAAAAGCCAGCAACGCCGAGGCCACTGCCGCCAGCAGGCCGACCTGAAGCAGACTCTGCTGGATGTCGCGCAGAAAATCCTGATTGCGGGTGCCGAACCTGCGCGGCAGACTGCTCCCGTCGTTGCGCCGCAGGTCCGCCGCCCCGCCTGTCCTGGTCCCGCCTGCACCGAACAGGTCAGATGTGGGTGGCCACTGCGGGCCGAGCTGTGGACTGGGCTGCGGCGTGGGGCTGGGCTGGGCTGGCAGCGGTGTGGTGGCCGTCTCGCCCCGCCGCTGCGCCTCTTTCTGGGCGCGCAGGTAGCTCTGCATCTCGGGTGGCAGGCGGCGAAATTCGTTCTGCACGGCCAGATTGGAGAACACGAAGGTACTGCCCACCGACAGGCCCACCACCGCCAGCATCGCCAGCAACAGCGTCACCCCCAATGAGAGGCCACGCCGCCTGCGGGCCAGTGGCGTGCTGACCGGTGAAGCCTTGCTCAACTGACCGCCTCCAGGCGGTAGCCCACGCCGCGCACCGTTCGCAGCAGTCCCGGCGCGCCCGCCGAATCCAGTTTGCGGCGCACCCCGGCCAGATGCGCGTCCACCACCCGCTCCAGTGCGTCGCTGTCGGGCAGGGCCGCTGCGAGCAGCTCTTCACGGGAAAAGGCGCGGCCCGGCGACTCGGCCAGATGAAACAGCAGGCGAAATTCGGCGGGGGTCAGGGTCAGCGCCTGTCCGTTGACGCGGGCGATCACGGCGCGGCGGTCCACCTCCAGCGGCCCGACGCGCAGGGGTTTTTCCGCGTCGTCCAGGGCAGCACTGGCGCGGCGCAGCACCGCCTTGACGCGGGCCATCACCTCGCGCGGGCGAAAGGGCTTGACCACGTAATCGTCCGCGCCCAGTTCCAGACCCACGATCTGATCGGTTTCCTCGGCGCGGGCGGTGACCAGGATCACCGGGGTGCCGCCGTCTGCCCGCACCGTTTTCAGCACTTCCAGACCACTCTTGCCGGGCAGCATGATGTCCAGCAGGATCAGGTCCGGGCTGGCCACGCGGTAGGCACTCAGGGCAGCGAAGCCGTCCCCGGCGCGCTCGGTGCGGTAGCCCTCCTGGCGGGCGTAGGCTTCGAGGATCTCGGCCAGTTGCGGCTCGTCCTCGACGATCAGGATCAGGGCGCTCACAGGGACCATGTGGCAGCAGACAGGTGGTTTTTAAGCCCCTCGGGCGCCGCGAAAGAGGGACAGAGACGCCGCGAGGGCGACGGGGATAGAGGGGCCACCGGGCTGGCCCAGGCACCGGGCAGGCGGCCCTGGCCGTTCAACGTTCTACCAGTCCCATTCATACCCCGCACTGTAGTCCCGCTGCGTGAAGACTGGGCGAAGGCCCGGCGTGCGATTTCAGGGATTGAATCCGGCCTCTACGCTTTCCCAGCGCAACAAAAACCGTCTTCACCAAATCTTCGAAAAGCCTGCGCGGAGTGTTCGCAGAGCGGGGGCAGACTGCGCCATATGACCGCCCACCGATTTTCAAGGCCGCCTCCCTGGCGGCTGATCTCTTTGACGCTGGCGCTGTGTGGGCTGGCCCCCGTACAGACTGGAGGGGCGCAGACCGCCGTGGCGCAGCCTGCACCTTCCCTGACGCTGGAGGCCACGCTGGCGCAGCTCGAAGCCGCCCCCAGCATCACTGCCGCGCGCCTGAGTGTGCAGACGGCGCAGACGGGGCTGAATGCGGCGCGCACAGCGCTGGGCCTGACCATCTCGGTCAACGGCAACGCGGCGTACAGCGGTCCCGTCACTGCCGCCGACGGCACCGCCACTCCGGGCAGCACGGGCGGGGCGGCGGGCGTGAGCATCAGCCTGGGCCTATTACCGTGGGCCAGCAACCAGAGCGGCCTGAAGACGGCTGAGCGCGGTCTGGCGCTGGCCCAGGCCAGACTGACGGACGCGCAGAACTCGGCGCGGCTGAACGTGGCGCAGCAGTATTTTGCCGCCGTGCTGGCAACCCAGGACGTGGACATCGCGGCCCGCACCCTGGCCCTGCGCCAGCGGCAATTCACCGTGGCCCAGACGCAGCAGGCCACAGGCAACGCCACTGCCGGGAACGTCCTGAGCGCGCAGGCGGGAGTCCAGAGCGCCCAGGGAACAGGGTTGCAGGCCGCCGCCAGTCTGGAGGCGGCGCAGCGGGGGCTGGAGGCAGCCCTGGGAAGCGCGGTGGGCCGTGTGACCTTCAGTACCCAGCCGCCCGACACCGTGACCTTGCCGGACGTGTCGGCGCTGGTGGCGCAGGCCAGGGCCACCCGCAGCGAGGTCATCCAGGCCCAGAACACGCTGGGGGCCGCGCAGGACGATCTGACCACCCAGCAGCGCGAGGCAACCCTGCCCGATCTGACCGCCAGCGTGCGCTACGGCCCCGGCGGCAGCGGTGGCCTGACCACGGCACTGAATTTGCAGCAGGGCACGGTCAGCGCGGGGTACAGCCTGCCGCTGGGCAGCGGCGCGGGCACCGGCTCCAATCGCCTGAGCGCCAGCGTCACGGGCAGCTACGTGGTGTATTCGCCCGCCCAGAAAGCGCAACTGTCTGCCGCCGGGGCCAACGTCACGCAGGCGCAACTGTCTCTGAACGTGGCCCAGCAGAACGTGGAATTGGACGTGCGAACCCGCTACAGCACCTTGCAGACGGGGTTGATCGCCGTGCAGACCCGCGAAACGGGCGTGCAGGTGGCGGGGCTGGCGCTGCAAACGGCCCAGACCCGCCTCCAGGCCGGAACGGGGACGGCGGACGATGTGAGCGCCGCCGAACTGGATCTGGCGCAGGCAGAACGTGATCTGCTGGCCGCCCGCATCACGGCCCAGACCACTCTGCTTCAACTTCAAAACGCCGCCGGAGGCCCCCAGTGAACCGTAAAAGCATTCTTTTGACCACCGCCCTCGTTCTTGGGGTGGCCGCCGCCCAGACCTCCGCTGCCCAGACCTCCGCCGCACAGACCTCCGTCGCACAGACCTCCGTCGCACAGACCTCCCCCAACGTCACGGCCACTGCCGCCGTCACCGCCGCCCTTGCCAACAACGCCGACGTGAAGACGGCGCAGGCCAATCTGGACAAGGCGCAGGCCGCCAACCGCGCCGCGCAGGCCGATCCCAGCGCGTTGGTGGCCGCCAAACTCGGCGCGTCCGGGGGCGAATCCCAGGCGCAGGCCGCGCTGCGCGGCGCACGCATGAACACCCTGCAAAGCACCGTCACGGCCTACACGGCGCTGCTGGAGGCGCAGGAGAACGTGGCCCTGCAAACGCTGCAAGCCTCGGTGGACAGCAAGGCGGTGCAGGTGGCGCAGGTCAAGCAGGGCATCGGCAACGCCACCGCGCTGGACGTGACCAACGCCCAGAACACGCTGTCGGGCAGCCAGCAGAATCTGGCGGACGCAAAGGCCCAGGTCAGCCTCGCCAGCGCGCGCCTCTCCACGCTGACCGGACTGGGGAGCGGCGTGCGGGCGGCGGGAGCGGCCAGCGCCCCGAAACTCAGCACCACCCTGAGCAAGTTGCAGGCGGGCCTGAATACGCTGACCGCGCAGGTCTCGGCGAACAATGACCTAGCCGCCGCGCAATTGAACGTCAAACTGGCCGACAACGATTTTACTCCGGCCCGCACCTTGCAGGACGCCCGCACCGCGCTGGCGAACGCGCAACGGGGCGTGGACAGCGCTGGAAAGAGTGCCACGCAGTCGCTGGCCAGCGCGTATCAGACCGCCCAGAACAGCTACGAGCTGCTGAGCGTGGCTGGAGCGCGTGAGGCGGCGGCCCTCAAGACCTACAACCAGGACGCCGCCCGCCTGAAAAGCGGCACCATCAGCACGGTGGACTTGCAGACCTCGCAACTGGCGCTGAAGAAGTCCCAGTATTCACGTCTCCAGGCGCAGGACAACGTGCTGGAGGCCCTGGCCGCCCTCTCCGTGGCCAGCGGGCAGAACCTGACCGGGATTGGGGGAACGCTGTGACCACGGGAACGGCACAAACAGTGCGGATGGCCCACCTGCTGCTCGATGTGCCGCCGTTCATCCACCACCCCTTCAGCCTTGACGATCAATGGCCCCGGTCTTCGTCAAACTTTCGTACAAAGGTGGTGTCGTAAAGCATGTCCAGTCCTGAAGTCCCCGTTCCTGAAAATCCACCGCGCGGCGCTTCGACCCGTGCGCCGCGCCGCCGCCTGCCCGCCTGGGCCATCACCATTCCGCTGCTGTGCGTGGCGGCCTACGGCGGCTACCGCCTGGGCCAGACGCCCGCCGCCCCGCAGGCCGGAGGCGGCTTTGGCCAGCGCCAGGCTGGGCAGACTGGCGGCGCGGGCAGACAAACCACAGGCGCTCAGGGCGCGGGCCAGGCTGCCACAGGACAGGCAGGTGCGGGCGCAGCGGCTGGCACTGGCCGATCTGGAGGCGGGCAATTCGGCAGCGCGCAGGCCGGGCAGGGTGCGGCGGGCGCTGGTGGCGCAGGCCGTCGCCAGGGCGCAGGAGAGGCTGGAGGCGGGCAGACAGGTGCTGGGCAGACAGGCGCGGGACAGAACGCGGCGGCAGGCCAGGGCCGGGCCGGAGCTGCTGGCGAGGGTCAGGCCAGAGGAGGACAGGCTGGAGCGGGCCAGACTGGAGCGGGACAGGGCCAGTTTCGCCGGGGCGCGGGCGCAGCAGGGGCGGGAGGAGCGGGCACCGGCGGGACGCGCGGCGGCGTCACCATTCCCGTGACCGCCGTGGCCGTCAAGACCGGGACACTCACCACCAACCGCAGCAACACCGGCACGGTGGCCGCCGCCCAGACCGCCACCGTCAACTCGCGCAGTTCCGGCACCGTCAGCAGCATCAACGCCCAGGTGGGGCAGGACGTGAAGGCCGCGCAGACCGTGGTATTGCTGAGCAATCCAGACCTGAATGCCAGCGTACAGAGCGCCCAGAACGCCCTGCAAAGTGCCCAGGCGCAGCTTGCCAACCAGTCCAGCACCCTGAGCGACAACCGGACGCAACTGAACCAGGCGGTGACCTCCGCGCAGCTTGCGCTGAGCAATGCCCGGCAGAACTACGCAGGCTCCAAGGCCCTGTTCGACGTGGGCGCACTGGCCAGAACGGCGCTGGACGCCCAGAATCTGGCGGTGCAGCAGGCCGAGGGCAACCTGATCACGGCGCAGGCCAATCTGAACGCCAACGCCACGGCGCGCACCACGGGGCTGCGCAACCTTCAGATCAGTGTGGACAACGCGCGGATTTCACTGTCGCAGGCGCAGGCGGCGGCGGCCAACGTGAAGGTCACGGCCCCCTTCGACGGCCAGCTCACGGCGCTGCCGGTCACGGGCGGCGAGTACCTGAACGCGGGAACTCCGGCTTTTAGCCTGGTCAGCACGGCGCGCACGCTGACCTTCAACGTGCCGCCCGCCGAGGCCGCCAGCATGAACGTGGGCCGTCAGCTCAGCTTTCTGGCGGGGCAAAGCAAATACGTGGTCAAGGTGGCGCAGAACCCCGGCTCGCCCACGGGCGGCAGCGTGCCGATCACCGCCCGCTTTATCGGTGACACCTTGCCCGCGCTCGGCACGGTGGGCGCGGTTCAGTACGCCTCCACCGTCGGCAAGGGCGCGTTGATTCCCAGCACCGCCCTGCAATCGGACAACAATAAGGCGCTGGTGTACCTGCTGGACGGCGGCAAGGCCAAGCTCCAGAACGTGACCGTGATCGGGCAGGCCAACGGACAGGCCGTGGTCAGCGGTCTGACGGCAGATATGCAGATCATCGACCAGCCCCCCGCCGGATTGATCGACGGCGCGAATGTCAGTACCGGTGGTGGCGGACAGGGCGGCGGCTTCGGCGGATTTGGGGGCGGCTGATGAACCAGACTCCAGATCAGCTTCCAGAACAGAACACGGCCCAGAACACAGAGCAGAACACGGTCCAGAGTGAAGCGCCAAAATCAGCCCGCGAACGCCAGAAGGAATTCTTCGGGCGCATCAACCCCATCGTGGGCTTCTCTGTGTCGCGCTATGTGTTTTCCATCGGAGTCTTTATCGGGATCGTGGTGTTCGGCTTCGTGTCGATGCGCTCGCTGGGCGTCGATCTGCTGCCCACCATCAAGATCCCGGTGGTCAGTGTTTCCACCAGTTATTCGGGGGCCAGCCCCGCCGCCGTGGACACCCAGGTCACGCAGCCCATCGAGAGCGCCGTGGCGCAGGTGATCGGGGCCACCAGCGTGTCCAGCACCAGCAGCACCGGCAACAGCCGCGTGACCATCCAGTTCGCCGACGGAACCGATCAGGACGCCGCCGCCAACCAGGTGGCCTCGCTGGTGGCCGGGGCCTCGCGCCGGTTGCCCACAGGGGCAGACCCGCCCAGCGTGCGAACCTTCAACCCCAACGCCCAGCCGATTCTGGAATTTGGCATCGCCGGGGGCAGGGCCAGCCTGAGCGACATCTACGACTACGCCAACAACGTACTGCTGCCCTCGCTGCAACTGATCGACGGCGTGGCGAACGTGTCGCTGTCGGGCGGTTCCAACCGCCAGATCGAGGTGCTGCTCAACCCGGACAAACTCGCCAGCTTTGGCCTGACACCCTCGGCGGTCAGCAGCGCCATCACGTCCAGCAACGTCAATTCCTCGATCGGTTCGATCACCAAGGACAACACCTCGCTGACCTACACCACCAACAGCCTGCTGACCAGCGTGGCCGACGTGGCGAATGTCAAGATCGACGCTGCGCGCGGCCTTCAGGTCTCGGACGTGGCCGACGTGACCGATACCTCCACCACCAGCAGCTACACCCGCGTGGACGGCCTGCCAGTGGTGCTGGTTTCTGTGCAGCAGACGGCGGGCAGCAACGCGGTCAGCGTGGTGGACAACGTGAAGGCGCAGATCGCGCAGACCCGCCTGCCGGGCGGCTACAAGATCACCTTCAGCAACGACACCACCACGCCGATCCGCGCCGCGATTGCCTCCACCCAGCACGAGTTGTTCCTGACCGCCATCGTGGTGGCCATCGTGACCATGCTGTTCCTGGGGCGGCTGAACACGGCCTTTACCGTGATCGCGGCCATTCCGATCTCGCTGGCCGCTGCGCCGATTCTGTACAAGCTGATGGGCTTTACCTTCAATCAGGTTTCGCTGCTGGCACTGATCGTGGCGATTGGCATCGTGGTGGACGACTCGATTGTGGTGGCCGAGAACGTCGAGCGCTACCGGGCGCTGGGCTATGACCGCGTGCAGTCGGTGCTGCGGGGAGCCTCGGAGGTCTTCAGCGCGGTCACGGCGGCCTCTTTGTCAATCCTGGCGGTGCTGATTCCGGTCAGCTTCGTGGGCGGCATCATCGGCTCGTATCTGCAACAGTTCGCGCTGGGGCTGGCGGCGGCGGTGCTGCTGTCGTGGCTGGAGGCGCTGCTGTTCCTGACCGTCCGCATGGCCTACACGCCCGACGCCCAGCCGCTGGGCTGGCGCGACGCGGGCCGCAGTGTGCTGAAGCTGCCGGGCGCGCTGGGCTGGGGCCTGCGCTCGGTGAAGACCGCCTGGTTCTGGGGGCTGGTCATCGTGGCGCTGGCGGCGGTCTGGCTGCTGACGAAAACACCGCTCTATCTGGCGGGTGTGGTGCTGCTGCCGCTGGCGCTGGGAGTGGTGGCCTACCTGTGGGGCGTGGCCCTGGCCCTGCTGGAAGCCCTGACCACCACCCTGAGCGGCTGGACGAACGCCGGGCTTCAGGCGGTGCGCGGCGCGTATGTCCGCAGCCTGGACGAGGCGCTGCACTTCAGCCCACTGGTGCTGCTGTTCGCGCTGGCCTTCCTGGCCGCCACCGCCGTGATCGTGGTGCCGAAGATGAACTTCACCTTCACGCCCGCCACCGATTCCGGCACCCTGAACGCCAACCTGCGCCTGCCCAGCAGCCTGTCGCTGGATACCTCCAACCAGTTGCTGGGCCGCATGGAAAATTATTTCCTGGCCCAGAAGGACGTGCGGACCGTGCAGTCGTCGGTGTCGGGCGGCGGCGGGGCCAGCGTCAACATCACCCTCAAGCCCGTGGAGGAGCGGCCCTCCATCAGCGTGCTGACGGATGAGTATCAGCGCGGACTGCAAACGCTGTACGCGGATTCCCCGGACGTGCGCGCCCGCATCTTCAGCCGGGGCGGCTTCCGGGGGCAGGGCACACAACAGACCCTCACTCTGGTGTCGTCGAACTTCGACATCCTGAGCAAGCGTGCTGCGCTGGCCGTCAGCACCCTGGAGGGCGACCCCAACGTCCTGAGCGTGAGCAGCAACTTCGACAACCAGGCAGTAGAAAACCGCTTCGTGCCGAACGCCAATCTGCTGTCCGGCACTGGCCTCACGGCGGCCTCGGTGGCGAGTACCCTGAATGCCTACGCCTCGGGCAACTCGGCGGGCAGCGTGGAGGTGAACGGCCAGACGTACCCGATCCGGGTGCAGATCGATCCGGCCCGCCTGACCGACGAGCAGAATCTGCTGTCGCTGCCAGTGTATTCCAGCGCCCTGCAAAGCAACCTGACGGTGGGCCAGCTCGGCAGCGTCACGCAGGGCAGCGCCCCCGGCCAGATCGCGCGTGACAACCGCATCTACAGCCTGTCGCTGAATTATCAGCCCGCCACCGACACCACCCTGAGTACCGCGCAGCTCACGGACCGGGTGACGGCAAGTCTGAGCCGGGCGGGCGTCATCGACAATCTGGTGTCGGTGGGCGCGGCGGACCGCAACGGCGGCGCGGCGCTGGGCAATCAACTGGGCAGCCTGGGCGTGCAGGCGTTCGGCCTGTCGCTGCTGCTGGTGTACCTGGTGATGGGTTCGCAGTTCAACAGTTTCCGCTACCCGCTGTACCTGCTGCTGCCGGTGCCCTTCGCAGTGGCCGGGGCGCTGTGGCTGATCTTCCTGACCGGCAGCAGCCTGGACATCTTCGGCGTGCTGGGCTTCCTGCTGCTGATCGGCCTGTCGGCCAAGAACGCCATCCTGTACCTGGAATTCGTGGTGGAAAAGTTGCAGGAACTGCCCTTCCGCGAGGCCATGATCGAGGCCAGCGCCCTGCGCTTCCGGCCCATCATCATGACCACGGTGACGATCATGGTGGTCAGCCTGCCCCTGCTGCTGAGCAACGGCAGCGGCTCGGAATACGGCAAGAGCATCTCCATCGTGATCCTGGGCGGGGTCACCGTCTCGGCCATCATGACCTTTTACGTGGTGCCCGCCGCCTTCTACCTGTTCGAGCGCCGCCGCAACGAGAAGTTGCCGGGTCTGGTCAAGCCCCCGCCCGTGGCCGGGGACGGCCCGCGCAAGGGTGGCCTCACGGCAGGAGACTGAACACAGGCAAGGCACATAGAGACAGAGCAGCCAGCCTGACAAGCGACTCCTCTTTGCTGCACAGCTATTTTCATCACCTCTGGATTGGAGTCTCACAACATGAACAATGCCCCCCTGAACTCCGCGCTCCTGACCGCCGTTCTCGCCCTGAGTGCCCTGGCCTCGGCGCAACAGACCAACCAGAACCGTCAACTGACGCCGGAAATGCGCGCCCGCATCACGCAGATGCAGTCCATCAACGATCTGGCCCAGGACATCCGCCTGCTACCCGAGCTGGAGAAGAACAGGGCCACCGCCATGAGCAAAGCCCAGGCCAAACAGTTGTTGCCGATCCTGACCGGACTGCAAAAAGCGGTGAGCGTGCAACCCAACGACGCCAGGAAATACCTGTCGCAGATCGGGGACAGGATCCTGACCACCAAGCAACGGACGACGCTGAACGCCCTGACCCTCAAGGCCGGGCAGGAGCGGACTGCTCAGCGCGGCCAGCGACAGGCTGGCGCAGGTGGACGGGGCGGCAACGCTGCAAATGCGGGTGGACAGAATGGGCAGGGCGGTCAGTTTGACCCCGGCAGGTTCAACCCCTTCAAGACCGGACGCGGGGCCGACGCCCTGAAAGCGTACATCGCCGTATTGCAGAAGAAATGACCCCGCCATCCGGCCAGTCCACCTGCATCAGAGCTGCGCCGGACCTGCACCGAATGTTCACCTTGCCTCTCCAGAGTATGGGTGTGCTTCGTTCCCTCACTTCGTTGATCCGTCCTCCCTACCGCCTGCACACCGTGTACGAGCGGCTGCTGGGAACGGAAGTCGAGCTTCAGGTGGTGGCCCGGACCCGCCAGCAGGCCGAGGCTGCCGAAAGCGCTGCGCTGGACGAGCTGGAGCGGCTGAGCGCCGTCTTCAACCGCTTCGATCCAGGCAGCGAACTGTCACGCTGGCTGACGCGCCCCGGTGGACGGGTGCCGCTCAGCCACGAATTGCGGACGGTGCTGGCCCTGGCGGACAGATGGCGCGAGGTAACGGGCGGGGCCTTCCATCCCGGTGCGGACGCCCTGGGCAGACTGTGGCAGGGGGCGGCCTCAAGGGATCGGCAACCGGACACTACCGAACTGAGCGCTCTGCTCAGGCAACTTCAGACCGCCCCCTGGACCCTGCATGCAGACGGCACCGCCACCCTGCACGCCACATATCCACTGGGCCTGAATGCGCTGGCGAAGGGCTGGATCGTGGACCGGATGACCGAAGTGGCCTGGGGTTTGCCCGGCATTCAGGCCGTGCTGATCAACGCGGGCGGAGACCTGCGAACGGTGGGCGGGCGCGGGCTGAAGGTCACGGTGGCCGATCCGTTCACGGCCCGCGACGATGCTGCACCGCTGACCCACGTTCATGTCCAAAACGGCGCACTGGCCAGCAGTGGCAACGCCCACCGGGGCGTGCAGGTGGGCGGTCATTGGCATTCACATCTGCTCGACCCCAGAGACGGCCAGCCTGTTCAGGCTGTTCCGGGGGTGACCGTCACCGCCCCCGACTGCGCCACTGCCGACGCGCTTGCCACCGCCCTGAGCGTGCTGGGTGCCGTGGAGGGACTGGCCCTGGTCAATAGCACGCCCGGCTGCGCGGCCCTGATCGTCACGCGGGACGGACAGACCCACCCCAGCGCCCTCTGGCCTCCAGACTGTCCAGCCCGCTGAATCTCTAACCCCTGCCCAACCTCGTTTTTTTACATTGAACTTCAGGAGAACCCACCATGACCGACACCCGCCGCACCTTCCTCCGCAAACTGGCCGCCGCAGGAGCAGCCCTCACCCTTTCGCGCGTGTTGCCCGGCAATCTCGCCAGCGCCGCCGCAGGCAAGCCCTGGGCCGCTGGCATGGGTCTGGACGTCAATTTCACAGTGGCCACCCAGGTCAGCGGACGGGTCAAGCGCCCCTTTGTGGCCATCTGGATCGAGGACGGGGCGGGCGAGACCGTTCGTAATCTGACGGTCTGGACGCTTCAGAACCGCCTGAATCCACGCTGGCTGGCCGAATTGCGCCGCTGGACCCGCCAGAATGCGGAACTGGTCAGCACCATCAGCAGCGCCACCCGCAACCCTGGCAGCTACGCGGTCAAGTGGGACGGCAAGACCGACAAAGGAGCGCTGGCCGAGCAGGGCGACTACTACGTGTGCATCGAGACCGCACGCGAGCATGGTCCCTACAGTCTGGTCCGCGAGAAAGTCACGCTGGGAGCCAGTGCGTTCAAGAAAACGCTGGGGACAGACCATGACATCGAGGCCGCCAGTGTCGCTTACGGCAAAGCCTGAAGCCCAGAAGCCGGAAGGGGTGCGGACACCGCGTCCGGCCTCGCGTCCCCGCACCCTCAAGGCGCGCAGTCACGTCTGGCTGCGCTGGCTGCACACCTATACGTCCATGATCAGCCTGCTGGTGGTGCTGTTCTTTGCCCTGACCGGCATCACCCTCAACCATCCCGACTGGGCATTTGGGAACTCGGAGATTAAGCGTGAGGTGACTGGCACGCTGCCCGCAGGCTGGATCACGGCGGGCAAAGTGGACTGGCTGAACGTGGCCGAGGACCTGCGCGCCCAGCAGGGATTACACGGGCGGGCCGAGGAGCCGCGCGTGGACGGCACCGAGGCCAGCATCTCCTTTCTAGGACCGGGCTACAGCGCCGACACCGTGATCGACACGCAGACGGGCAAATACAGCACCAATATTCTGGCGCAGGGCGGGGTGGCGGTGCTGAACGATCTGCACCGTGGCCGCGATACGGGCGGGGCCTGGAACTGGCTGATCGACGTGAGCGGCGGCGTGCTGACCCTGGTGGCCGTGACCGGCATCGGCATCCTGCTGTATCTGAGAAAGACGCGCACCCAGGCCCTGGCCGTGATGGGCGTCGCCTCGCTGATCGTGTTGCTGCTGGGCTGGCGGGCGCTGGGCTGAAACTGAAGTGGAATGCGAAAAAGGGGCAACGCTGCCGTGATGCGTTCGCCCCTTTCCGTTGCTTCAGGCGGTGAGAGAGGCCCCCGGCCCCTAGCCCGAACTGCTGTTCAGGACTGGAAAGCTTGACTTTTACAGCGTCCTGAACGGGATTTTGATCGTCGTAACGGGGAAGATCAGTGGCCTCATGGGCGTCTATTTACGACGAGATTTAGAAACACGGGTTCCGGGTACGTAGTGAATAAGGCAAGACAACCGGAATCCGAATTCGAGCGGCCCTATCTGGCGGAGGCAACGTCGTCCGGTCCAACACAGAGCGGAGGCGGAGTGTCCATTGCTGGAACAATCCGCCTCCGCTCTGTGTTGTTAAAAAATGGTTTAGAGCGTGCCCTTGAGGGTGCTGGCGACCTTGAAGGCCACCTTCTTGCCCGCAGGAATCTGGATCTTCTCGCTGGTGCCGGGGCGCACGCCGGTGCGGGCGGCGGTGTCCTTGACGCTCAGGGTGCCCAGGCCGGGCAGGCCGACGCTCTGGCCGCCCTTGATCGAGCTGACCACGGCGTCCAGCATGGCGCTGACGGCTTCCTCGCTCTGCTTCTTGGTCAGGCCGGTCTTGTCGGCAACCATTTCCACGAGCTGGGTCTTGGCGACCTTGTTGCTGGCGGCGGGGGCGGCCTTGGCAGCGGCGGGCGCGGCTTTGGCGGCAGTCTTCTTGGCGGCGGGCTTGGCGGTCTTTTTCGTCATGGTGAGCAGCATGACATATGCAAACGCGCTTGGGAAGGGGGTCCGGGAGGTTAGAGTCGCGCCAGCACGCTCTTAGCACCGTTTCATCCAGGGTTTTTGTGTCTGACACGGCTTTTTTCTCATACCCCCTTAAAGGCCGTGGTACACGCCAAAAGCCCATTCATTAAGATCGCCGGGGGTGTGGTGTACGGGGTTTGCGGTGTTCGCGGCCCCAGGCGCTACACTCTGGGCATCAAAAATTCACTGTTTTGCTGCGCCATCACGGGGCGCGGCGACCCCAGGAGACCTTCACCATGACCCATCCAACCTCGTCCACAGATTCGCCCACAGATCACGCGGCCCCAGCCTCGACCCAGCCTGCCAGCCAGGGCCGTTACTGGCCGCCCTTCAAACCCCGCACGCTGACGCTGCCGCAGACCGGCGTCATGCACAACCTGCGCGTCAGTGCCGAGCGCTACCCCGACAAGGTGGCGCTGTGGCACTACGGGCACGCGGTGACCTACGGTGAACTGCACGCCCAGGCCACGCATCTGGCCGGGCATCTGGCCGCGCAGGGCGTGGGCAAGGGGGACCGGGTGGCGGTCTGGCTACAGAACAGCCCCGCCTGGGTGATCAGCGCCTTTGCCGCGTGGCATCTGGGCGCGGTAGTGGTGCCGCTGGCCCCCATGCTCCAGGCGCGTGAATTCGGCTTCTTCTTGCAGGACGCCGGAATCAAGGTGGGCGTGGTGGGCGCGGAACTGTACGAGAAGGCCAAACAGGCCGGGCTGGGGCATGCGGTGGTGGCCAACATCATGCGCGGCACCGACGCCGAGGCCGCTGGAATTCCCTTGCCCGATGGCCTGGACGTGGAAGCTACCCTGCAAGACGGCGATATCACGCTGGAGGACGCCCTGAAGGCGGACCCCGCCCCCGCCGCTCCAGTGGGCGCGGACGACCTGTGTGTCATGCCCTACACCAGCGGCACCACCGGGCTGCCCAAGGGCTGCATGCACACCCACCGCAGCGTGCAGGCCAACGTCTTCGGCGCGGGCGTGTGGGTGGAGGGCACCGTCGAGGACATCTTCCTGGCAGCCCTGCCGTACTTTCACGTCACTGGGTTTATCAACAGCCTGCTGACCGGGCTGACCAACGGTGGCCAGATCGTGATCATGTCGCGCTGGGACCGGGATGCCGCCCGCACGCTGATCCGCGAGCATGGCGTGACCATCTGGACCAACACGCCCACCATGGTGATCGACATGATGGCCTCGCCCGGTTTTGATCCGGCGGATTTGCGGACCCTGCGCAGCGTGACCGGGGGCGGGGCCAGCCTACCCGCCGCCGTGGGTCAGAAACTGCTGGACCTGACCGGCATCATGTTCCTGGAGGGCTACGGCCTGTCCGAGACGATGGCGCAGTCGCACAGCAACCCCAAGGGCCGCCAGAAACTGCAATGCCTGGGCGTCCCGCTGTTCAACGTCGATTCGCGCATCATCGATCTGGACACCCATCAGGAATTGCCCGCAGGCCAGATCGGCGAGATTGTCATCCGTGGTCAGCAGGTCATGCAGGGTTACTGGAACCGCCCGGAGGCCACCGCCGAGGCGTTCATGGAGATCGACGGTCAGCAGTTCTTCCGCAGTGGCGACCTGGGTTACGTGGACGAGGAGGGCTATTTCTTCTTCACGGACCGTCTCAAGCGCATGGTGAATATATCGGGCATGAAAGTGTGGCCCGCCGAGGTGGAGAACAAGCTGCACGCCCACCCCGCCGTACAGGAAGCCTGCGTGATCAGCGTGCCCGACGAGCGCAGCGGCGAACATGCCCGCGCCCTGATCGTGCTGAAACCCGGAATGGCGGCCACTGGCGCAGACATCGAGAAATGGGCGCGTGAGCAGATGGCCACCTATAAGGTGCCGCGCGACTATCAATTCGTGGAGAGCCTGCCGCGCGGCCCCACCGGCAAGGTGGCCTGGCGTCCGTTGCAGGAAGCGGCGCGGGCGGCGATGGTGGCCGGAAGCTGAACGGGCAAGCCTGAAAAATGGGACGTGGGCGGATTTGCCTCCACGTCCCAGTTTTCTGTCTGGGCATGTTGGGCCTAGCGCATTCCAGCTCACAGCTCAGCGGCTCCACATCACCCAGACTGCCCGTTATGGACCGTCAAGCCGAGTTGCCTGCCGCCGCCTTTCGCCGCACCGACGAGACGCCGGACGAGCAGTTTTACCGCCAGCCGCGCTTTGTCACCCACATCGACGAGGGGGCCATCGCGGCTGTGACTGGGCTGTACCGCGAGTATTTCCCGGCAGGCGGCAGAATCCTCGATCTGATGTCCAGTTGGATCAGCCACCTGCCGCCCGAAGTGGAGTACGGCGAGGTGGCAGGTCTGGGCCTCAACCGCGCCGAACTGGAACGCAATCCGCGACTGACCTCGCTGGAAGTGCAGAACCTGAACGCCACGCCCCACTTGCCCTTTACGGACCACAGTTACGATGCGGCGGGAATTACCGTATCTATCGACTACCTGACCGATCCGGTGGCCGTGCTGCGCGATCTGGGGCGGGTGCTGGTGCCGGGCGGCCCGGTGGTGATCAGTTTTTCCAACCGCTGCTTTCCCACCAAGGCCGTGGCCGTCTGGCACACGCTGGACGACGCGGGCCACCTGCAACTGGTGCAGCATTACCTGGAAGCGGCAGGCAACTGGACCGATATTGTCGCCCTGGACCGCAGCCCTCGGTCAGCGCGGGGCAGCCTGACGGGCGATCCACTGTACGCCGTGGTGGGCCGGGCGAAGGGTTGAAGCCCGGAAGATCCCGAGGCCCAGGCTTCGTGCAGGACTCAGGCGTCGTGCAGGCGGTACTCGATCTTGCCCTTCATGGCGCGGCTGAACGCGCAGATTCTTTGGCCCTGATCCACCAGATATTGCGCCCGTTCACGCTCCAGCTCGGGCAGGGTGATGTCCAGCGTGGCCGTCAGGTCGTGCGCGTCGCCGTTTCCGGTCAGACGCACGGTGGCGATCACCTGCATCACACCGAACTCGGGATACTGCTCGGCGCGGGCCACGGCACCCATCGCACTCTGGAAGCTGGCCCCCAGTGCGGCGGCGAACAGTTGCTCCGGGGTGCTGCCCACGCCGCCGTCGCCGCCCAGTTGCTGCGGAACCGCCAGACGCACATTCAGTTGCCCATCCGCGCTGTCCACATGTCCGGCGCGGCCACCGTGGGCCGAGGCAGTGGTGGTGTAAAGGGCCTCACGTTCACTGCTGTTCTGGGTCACGTCTGTGTTCTGGGTCATGTCCGGCAATCTGAACAATGCCCTGCCCACCTTCGGTACGCCCCCTTACTGTCTGGGAAAAGCCTTCAGGAAAGGCACAGGCAGTTCAGACGCTCTGGCATTCGCTGTGGCCCCGCACACACGCCGCCCGCCCCACGCTGACTAACCTGCGGGTAGCTTGCAGAACTGAACCATTCTCCCGCAAGCTGCGTACCCTTTAAAGTCACCGTCCCACCCACGCCGCGTTTCCCCATCCCCACTTCCCGAGGTTTTCCCTGACTGCGCCGTCCACCCCCCATCCCGACGATCCTGTCGAGCTGAACTTTGCGCCGGAAGGCCGCAGCGCACGCCTCAAATTCGGCCTGCTGGGCCGCGCATTGATCTGGAATGCGCTCCGTCAGGCTGGGCGCGTCCCGTCAGACCTCAGCGTTCAGCAGCGCTTCAGGGTCCAGCAGCGCTTCAGCCACCGGGTGCTGGGCCACCTGGGGGTCCAGTTGGAACTGCGTGGTCTGGAACACATCGGAGAGGGGCCGTACCTGATCGCCCCGCTGCATGAGGGCATCGCCGATGTGTTGTGTCTGCTGCGGCTTCCCCTGCCGATGCGCTTCGTGGCCCGGCGCGAGATCTTCGGCTGGCCGGAGGTGGGGCCAGCAATCACCCGGCTGGGGCACCTGTCGATCAACCCGGAACATCCACTGGGCGGTTTCCGTGATTTGTGGCGTGGGGCCGAGTCCATTCTGGGCGGCGGCGAGAGTCTGGTGGTGTTCCCGCAGGGCACGGTGCTGGGCCTTCAGACCGACTTCCAGCGCGGCGTCTTCGAGGTGGCGCGGCGGGTGGGGGTGCCCATTTTGCCCGTCGCCCTCAGCGGCACGCACCGCATCTGGGAGCATCCTTTCGCGCCCACGTTGCGTTACGGCCAGCGGGTGGCACTGACGGTGCTGCCGCCGATTTCTGCTGAGGAGTTACAGACTGGGAATCTGGAGGCCATCCGCGTCCGCACCCGCCGGGCCATGAAGGCGGCGGCCCTGGCCCCCGGCAGCCCTCCCGTCCGCTTCTTCGAGCCGGACCGCGACGGCTACTGGGACGGCTTCCGGCTGGTCATCGATCCCGATTATCCCGAACTGGCACGCCGAATGGACGCCCGCCGCGGCTCTCTGATTCCAGAGACGGCGTGACACACATTCTGGACCTGCGTGTTCTGTTGAATCCAGTTGATGCCAGAGAGCTTCGGACATAGACCCCTGCCAGATCCCCAATTCCCAGATATGAGGCGGCCCGCCCTGCATGCAGGTGAAGATGGAGGAGAGGGCGGCGCTGCCCACATTTACTGGACAGTCCGCGAACTTTCATGCCGAGGCCCTCGCCGCAGCCTGTGCAAGGTCACCCTAAATTCGTCCAGACCAGATGCAGAAATTCCGTCCTCACAGAATCGCCAGGAAGGGGCCTCCAGACTCTTCTGAAGGGTAAAGGACCATCTCCATCACCAGCCCGTCAGATCGTCTTTCAGGTCATCTGCCGCCAGTTGCGCGTAGCCCTTGCGGGTGGTGTCCACCGAGGCATGCCCCAGATGCGCGGCCACCCGCCCAAAGTCCTTGATCTGCCGCAGCAGGCGCGTCCCAGCGTACTTGCGCCCCGGATGGAAGCCCCGGAAAGTTGCACCCGCCTTCCTGAACGCCTTTTCAATGTGATAGCGCGCGGTCATGACGCTGGCGTAGCGGAAGACCCGTTCGGCGGGCGTGGTGCGTTTGCCGTCCATGTGTTCCGGGCCTCCAGGGGCGTACAGCGCGCGGTACTGGCGGCAGGCGCGGCCCAGGCTGCTGCTCATGGCCACAATGCGCCCCTTGCGCCCCTTGCCGGAACGCACGTTGATCCGGCGGGCCACCTCATCCAGATCCGCCCAGTCCAGCGCCAGCGCCTCGCTGATCCGCAGGCCCGCGTGGGCCGTCAGGAACAGGAGAAACCGGGCCTGCACGTCGGCGCAGTCAATCACGTCGGCCAGCTCATCTTCGGAATAGGGCGGGCGTTTGACGATGCCGGAAGTGGGGTCCCTGGGCACCCGCACGTCTTTAAAGGGATCAGCCTCGCAGGCCCCGGCCCAGCGCAGCGCACGGTACAGGCAACTGGCGGCGGCCACCTTCAGGCCCACCCCGGCGGGTTGGCGGCCCGCCGCCAGCATGGCGTTCACGTAGCCCTGCGCGTCGTGTCGTCCCGGACGCAGGACGCCCACCGCCTGATCAGCAGCGTATTCGGTGTACTGGCGCACGCCCAACGCATAAGCCTCCACGGTACGCGGACTGGTCAGCACGCCGCTGCCGCCGCCGTGGGCCAGATACGCGACGGTCAGCGACACCAGTTGCGGGGCGTCTTTTTCAGCGGCAGCACGCACGGCGCGGCGGCGCAACTCGTCGTCGTGCAGCCCGGTCCATTCGCGACTCCGGGAAAGAAGATCACCCCGGTAAACCTCCAGCGTCATGCAGGACAGTCCAGGCAGCGGATTTTTAGGGTGGAATCTGGCTGAAGTGGAGGCACCCAGACAGTCTAACGTTTTCTCTTACCTAAGAAGCATTAGGTAAGAGAAACAACAGATGTGATTATCAAACAGTTGAGATCGCTTCACCATGTTGGACAGTCCGGGTTAGCCGGCCAGAGACTGAAACTGTCCCTCACCCGATGTGGCGTTTTCAGGGTTTCAGTTTCAGCGGCCCCGCTTGACCTCGTACATGCGCCCGTCGGCCATAGCGAGCAGGGCGTCGCCAGAACCCTCGCTACTGCGGACCGTGCCGACGCTGGCTCCCTTCAACGGGGCCACCTGACGCACGGCCAGCACTGCCGCATTCACCGCCGAACGAATTTGAGTCTCCGGGGCGCGGCCCAGCACGACGAACTCGTCGCCGCCCACGCGGAAAACCTGCGCGCTGGTGTCCAGCGTGGTCTTCAGACTGCCCGCGAACATCTGAAGGACGCGGTCACCCAGGCCGTGCCCGTGCTGATCATTGATGGTCTTCAGGCCGTCCAGATCGATTCCAGCCAGCGTGAACGGCTGGGCCAGCCCTTCCAGCCGCGCCAGATCCTCGTCCAGCGCGCGGCGGTTCAGTGCGCCAGTCAGGGGATCGCGGCGAGCTTCCTGCCGGGCTAGCGTCACCGTCTGGCGGCGTTCCAGGGCGCTGCGGACACTGCGACCTGCCGCCTCCAGGAGCGCGCGGTCACTGCTGCGCCAGCGCGTGGCCTCGCTGCCCTCCAGGCGCACGGCCATCAGTAGCGGGGTGGTGGGGCCGTGCGTGCCCAGCGGAATCCAGGCGATCTGCTGAACCCCGGCGGCCACCAGAACCTTGAGCGCGTGGGGATGGGCCGGGTAGTTGTCCAGGTACAGGGGCTGCTGAAGACCGCGCAGAGCGTGTGTCAGTGACAGGGGCCAGTCGGAGAACTGACCGGGAAGATCGCGCGTCGTCTGCGGCACGCGGGGATGCTGGTGCGCCACCCGGACCCGCACTCCCCCGTCCTCGAAGACGATCAGGCCCGTGTAATCGGCGTCCAGCGCCTCGCCCAGCAGCGACGAGGCCGCCACGGTGGTTTCCTCGGGGGTCAGGTCCAGGCCCATCAGTTGGGTAATGCCTTCCAGCACCTGGGCCTGATCCAGCCCGCGTTGCAGGTCGACGTTACGCAGGGTCTGCGCCTGCAATTCACGGTTCAGGTAGACGGTGCGGGCGCGCAGTTCCAGTTCGCTGACCACCAGATCCGCCAGATCCTGCAAGGATTTGAGGTCATCCGCCGACAGCGGGTGTGGCTGGTCGTCGGTGACGCACAGCGTGCCGATACGGTGACCCGACGGCGTGGTCAGCGGCGTGCCCGCGTACATGTGAATATGCGGCGTGCCCGTGACCATCGGGTTGTGGGCAAAGCGGGGGTCGGCGTGGGCATTCTCGATCACCATCGGCCCCTCTTGCAGGATGGTCCAGGCACACACGGAATCGCGCCGCGCTGCTGTGGTGTTTCCCGGACCATAGGCAGATTTGTTCCACTGCCGGAACTGGTCCACGAAATTGATAAAGGCCACCGGAGTGCCCAGCAGGTGCGCCGCCAGCCGCGTGATCCGGTCAAAGGCTTCCTCCTGGGGGGTATCCAGAATCTCGTACTGGGCCAGTGCCAGCAGCCGCGCATATTCATCAGGTGGAAAAGGGGCGCCGGTCATGACTCCAATGTAGTTCAGCATTCACCACGTTTTTATGACAGGAAAGTGGGCTGGGTGCGGATTTTCTAATTTTCAAGCCGTTTCTGTGTTGAATTTCGCGCTTCGGGTCTGGACTGCGGGGCCGTTCAGGCGGACCCAGAGCCGTTACAGATCACTGGCGGCGGGCAGGGTCAGGAAAAAGGTGCTGCCCGCGCCCGGCTCGCTGTCCAGCCAGACCTCGCCGCCGTGCCGCTCGGCGATCTTGCGGGTGATCGACAGGCCGATGCCGTTGCCCTCGTACTCCTCGCGGCCATGCAGGCGCTGGAAGATGGTGAAGATGCGCCCGAAGAATTCCGCCTCTATCCCGATGCCGTTGTCCCTGACCGAGAAACGGACATTCGCGCCGTCCGGCACAGCCTCTACCCTAATGACAGAGGGACGCTGCGGATCACGGAACTTCAGGGCGTTGCCGATCAGGTTCTGAAAAACCTGCCGCAGTTGCGAGGCGTCGCCGCGCACGCGGGGCAGGTCCCCGACGCTGATGGCCGCTCCCGTCTGCTGGGTCCGCGCGTGCAGGTCCTGCACCACCTGGGCCAGCACGGTGTTCATGTCCACCTCTACCAGCGCCCCCGCCCCACTGGTCACGCGCGCGAAGGCCAGCAGGTCCTGCAACAACTGAGCCATGCGCCCGGTGCCTTCACTGATCTGGCGGACATAGACCTCGGCGCGGGGGTCGAGTTGACCGCTGTAGCGGGTAATCAGGAGCTGCGAGAAACTGGTGATGGTCCGCAGCGGCTCTTGCAGGTCATGGGACGCGACATACGCGAACTGTTCGAGTTCCTCGTTGCTGCGCCGCAGTTCCGCGTTGGCACGTTCGATGCGGCGCTGCGTTTCCAGACGCTCGGTCACGTCCAGCGACACACCCACCACCTCGGTCACCGCGCCGGAAGAATCCTTGACCGGGATAAACCAGCTTTCCAGTGACACGCCGCTGCTTTCAAAGTGCGTCAGATCATGGGCGATCTCGCCGTCCAGGGCCTGCGCCAGCCGCCGCCCCTCGCGCAGATCCGGCTCGCGGGCGAACAGCGCCGTGGCCAACTGGCCCACCGCCTGACCGGGCCGCAGCCCAAGCTGCTCCAGCAGGCGGCCTTCCGAGAGGGTGAAGACTCCCCGCGCGTCGGTGGCAAACAGCAGGATCGGGGCGTTCTCGGCGGCCACCTTCAGGTAATGCTGGGTCCGGTCCAGCGCCGCTGCCGCCGCCGAACGCTCCAGCGTCAGCGCAAGCCCGCGCGTCACCGCCCGCACGATGGCCCGCTCGCGCTCACTCCAGATGTGGGCCTGTGGGGTGCCCACCGCCAGCAGGCTGTGCAACTCGTTCCCGGTCAGCAGCGGCACCAGGGCCACCGCGCCGGACATCGGGGTGCCGGGCAGCGTGGAACCGGACAGACTGTTCGGCCCGGCATTCCAGCCGTCCGCAAAGACGGCGGCGCGACTACGGGTGGCCTCGGCAAAATCGGGCGCGTCCAGCGGCACTCCGCAGCGAATCTGCCGGGTCATCTCGTCTGACAGCTCCCCGGACCATGCCCGCGCCTTCCACAGTTGGCCGTCGAGTTCGTAGTACGCGGCGCTGACGTGTGGCAGGCTGGCGCGCAACACCTGAATGGCCTGCCGCGCCAGCGCCTGCACGTCGCGCTCGTCGCCCACCGCTTCCTGATAGGCCACGAAGGCGTCCAGGGCCGTGCGTTCTTCCTGAAGCGAGCGGGACTGCGCCTCCAATTCAGCGGTGCGCGCGGCCACCCGCGCCTCCAGTTCTTCACCCAGCCGCACCCGCCCCAGCGCGACAGCACACAGCGCGGCCAGCGTTCGCAGAAAGCCTTTCTCCTCCGGCGCGAAGGAATGCGGCTCTCGGAAGTCCACCATCAGGGTGCCGATTCCGCGCCCCTCCAGCACCAGCGGCAGCGCAGCGCTGGCCCCAGGTACATTTCCAGAGGGCACAGGTAAATTCACATCAGGCGCTGTCAGGTTCATCCGGCCCGCCAGTTCCGGGTAAGTCTGGACCAGCTCGGCGTGACGCCCGAAGTACAGCGCTTCCCGCCGAAGCAGGGCGTCCCCGGCAGGATCAGCGTGGTTCAGAGGTCCGCCCGTCCACACGGATCGGCGGCCTGTCTCCTCTCCCCCGGCAGGTCCGACGTCCAGATGTTCTCCCGATGGGCCGAGCAGCAGCAGGGTCCCGCTCGCGTCGGCCAGCGTTTCCCGCAGCGACACCAGCACGCTGCCCAGCACTTCCCCGGTGGTGGACGCTGCGGAGAGCTGCTCCGTGACGGCCTGCAAATGTTCGATCAGAAAAAGGGACGACGTGCTGGACGCCGTGACCGGATGAGCCATACCTTAAGATAGCTTAAAGGCATGGCAGGGTATTGAGAGAAAAAGTGCTTTCAGACGCGTTTTGTGGGAAGCCCGTCGAACTGTTCCCTTCTCATCAAGGCAGCAGGTGCTGACTGCTGACGCTGAACGGGTGGATGCGATTGACACCTTCCCGCTGCGCTTCTACGATGTCCCATGATCCCGCTCCGCATCAGTTCATCCCCGCCACTGTGTCTGGCTGGGGTCAGCCCGTGAACTCCCCCGCACTTCCGACAGGTGAACCCTTTCCAGCGCTACGCATCCAGCATCTGTGTTTCCCGGTGCAGGCGCTGGACGGCACGACGTTACAGATCGGCGCACGCCTTCAACTCCCTGTCCTAGATGGGCCTGGGCCTGCGGTGGTGATCGCCCACGGTTCCAACGGCATCGACTCACGCGGGCAGGCGCACGCGCTGGACCTGAACCGCGCAGGCATCGCCACGCTGGAAATCGATATGTGGGGCGCGCGGAATCTGGCGGGCGGCTCGGAAGGCAGGCCGACAGCGGCGTGGGAAACCCTGCCGGACATCTTCGGCGCGTTTGCTGTGCTGGCCGCGCATCCAGGGGTGGACGCCCGCCGGATCGGCATCGTCGGTTTCTCGTGGGGCGGCGTCATGAGCCTGCTCAGTGCTGGCCGCAACTCCCATGATCTCTATCTGGATGCAGGGCAGCAGTTCGCCGCACACGCCGCCTTCTATCCGGCCTGCTGGATCTACAACAACGTTCCCGGCTACGAATTTCGTGACCTGACCGGGGCCAGCATCTTGGTTCTGGTGGGCGAGCTGGACCGTTACGACGATCCCGGCGAATCGGGGCCAGAGCTGATCGCCCATCTGGACCCGGCGGACCGTGCCCACATTCAGACCGTCGTCTATCCCGGCGCGGAACACGGCTTCAACATGTTCGAGGCCCCATATACCTACCGTGACCCGATGTTGCACCGGGGCCAGGGCGGCGAGGGGCGGTCTGCTCCCCACCCGGAAGCGCGGGAGGCCGCCCGCCAGACACTCGTGCAGTTCTTTGAAAAGGCGCTGGCCGTGGAAATGGACTCGCCGTGAAGGAAACCCAATGTCTGTGAAGTTTGACTGGCCGGATCAAAATCTGGAGGTTGCCCACGTTTTCCCTCCCGGAACCCGTTATGGGCGCTGAGGCCCGCCTCCGGGAACTCGGACTGGTGCTGCCGCCAGCAGTGCGGCTGCCTGCCGGAGTGGTCCTGCCCTTTGCGATGGTGCGGGTGGTGGGCACGCGCGCCATCATTTCCGGCCACGGTCCGCAGGCCCCGGACGGCACACTGGCCGGGCCGCTGGGCAAGGTGGGTGAGGTGGGCAAGGTGGGCGGCGAAGTTTCGCCCGGTGCAGCCCACAGCAGCGCAAGACTGGTGGCCCTCTCGGTGCTGGGCAGCCTGCGCCGCGAGCTGGGCGATCTGGACCGGATCAGGGCCTGGGTGCGGGTTCACGGCATGGTCAACGCCGCGCCCGGCTTTACCGGATTGCCAGAGGTCATCAACGGTTTTTCTGCCCTGATCCTGGATGTGTTTGGCCCAGAGATCGGTCAGCACGCCCGCTCGGCAGTGGGACTGGCTGAACTGCCCTGGAATATTCCGGTGGAAGTAGAGGCCGAGGTGCTGATCCGCGACTGATACGGATTGCGGCTCACTCCGTTCGGGTTTCCCAGTTCTTCCATCACTGGTCAACCGGAATCCTTAAGACGCCTTCAATCTGCGATTTTCCAGCGGTAAACGCCCAGAAAGCTGGGGTTGCTGCTCGCTGGGTGAAAGGCGCGCTCGGCGTAGCGCAGCAGGCTCTGAACGGTCAATAACCGGACCTCTCCACCTTCTGCGGGGCTGGCTCCGGTGTGGTACACCACCTTGCCGTCTCCCAGGTACACCATGCTGTGATACGAGCGCTGGCCCGGACGGATGAAGATCAGCAGATCGCCGCGCCTGGCCTGTTGCATGTCGCGCGACACGCGGACCATCGAGTAGGTGGAGAGGTACTGGACGCCCGTGCGCCCCACCAGCTTCCCAGCCCCGATATCGCCCGACTGGTACGCCCCGCCCGCCACCCGGAACACCGAGCGACTGATGACGGGCAGCGGGTAACTGAACGCCTGCACCGGGCCGAGTTTCGGGCGTGGCAAATACCTGAATTTGGCGAACCACGCCGCGTCGTGCGGCATCAGCGCGTTGGTAAAGGCGTAGCGCAGCAGGCCGCCGCAATCGCGGTCCTCGGGCTTCCAGTCGGCGTTCATGCCGTAGTACTGGCTCTCGGCGACGGCGGCGAACCAGTCGGCAAAATTGGCGCGGTCCTGCCCCACCAGTTCGGCAGCGTCGGGGTAGCCGTCGCGGTCCCGGTCTGCGGCACTGGGCGGGCCAGGTGCCGCAGCCGTCTGCGTGAGTCCACCGCCCAGCGCGAAACAGGCCAGCAAGCAGAGGCCAGACATGAAGTGACGCCGCGTCATGCCCCGAGTATCTTCCGGGAGTCGGCGCAGCGGGTGAGGGACGGGGTTCCATATGGATTCCAATGGGAAGCTGCTGGAAATGCCTGAAATTCCAGATGGGCGTCCAGGCCTCCTCTGTTCAAGTTGTCCCATACGGATTCCGTATCAGCTACCTTCTCCCGCTGGCCGCGAGAGCTTTCCGGCGATCACTGCGTGCCGCGCCCCCGTCGTGTGCGGCAATGTATTTCGCCAGCCCTGATACGCGTAATACCCCAGGATGGCGAAGGCCGCCGCCTCCCGCGCGCTGGAATTCCAGCCGCGTTCCTCGAAGGTCAGGACGGGGATGGGTGCCAGGGCCGCCTTGAGCTGCGCCATGAACGTGGGATTGTACGCGCCGCCGCCCGCCACCACGATCTCGTCCAGGCCATGCGGCAGCACAAACCGTTGATAGGCGTCCACCACCGTCTGCGCGCTGAAGGCGGTCACGGTGGCCGCAATATCCCCCGCATTCAATTCAAAGACACCGGGCAGGCGTTGCAGGTTCCAGCGCTCACGCCCGGTGGATTTGGGTGGTGGGGCGGCCAGATAGGCGTCCTGCCGCCATATTTCCACCAGACTGTCAGCCACATAACCACTTGCGCCCAGGTGTCCGCCCTCGTCGTATCTCTTCCCAAACAACTCGGCGGCCTCGTCGATCAGGGCATTGGCGGGGCCAGTATCGAAAGCGATTACGCCAGCCTCATCCAGTCCCGGCAGATAGGTCAGGTTGCTGATGCCACCCAGATTGTGAATGGCACGCCGCACGCCAGCCTCGGCGTACATCAACCGGTCTGCAAAGGGCACCAGCGGCGCACCCTGACCCCCGGCCACCATGTCGGGCGGGCGAAAATCGGACACCACGGGCTTCCCGGTGCGCTCCACGACCACCGACGCCTCGCCGATCTGGAGGGTGGAGCGGGTGTGCCAGCCACGCGTTTCATCCGGCGCGGGAATGTGGTGGACGGTCTGTCCGTGGCTGGCGATCAGATCGGCGTCTGCTGAAAGTTCGGCGGCGGCATCGGCCAGCGCCTCGCCCAGCCAGAAACTCAACTGGGTGATTTCGCTGGTCTTTGCCTCGTCGCGGCTGGCGGACAGCAGCGCGGCACGGAGGTCATCGGCGAACGGGGTGAAGCGGTGTTCTAGCACAGTGGCGCGCGGGGTGGGGCCAGTCAATTCGGGAGGGCGTCCACCCGCACCCAGCGCAGGCCAGCCTGCAAGCTCGATCAGCACCGCGTCGATGCCGTCCATGCTGGTGCCCGTCATCAGGCCCAGGATGCGGGGCGCGCGGGTCACGGGTGACCACCCGCCCGTGAGAATCTCCGTTCCAATTGAAGTTCGGGGCGTTCTGACTCAATCATTGCGCCCACACCGTACCATCCGCCCTCTGGTCGGACCACGGCCCGTTCAGTCTGAATTGCCAGGAAACAACCTCTGCGCCGTGTGCCACACAGACAGGGCCACCAAAATCCTCTATAATTACGGTATGAGCGAAACGACTACCCGCCAATCCGCCACCCGCCAATCGGGAAGCCGCCGCAAGGACACGCCTGCCCCAGCGCCCGGCGACGCAGTGCCCGGCAACGCGGTGCCCAGCGACGCCACCGGTTTTCAGCGGCTGCTGACCACCGCGCAGATCGACGCCGATGTGAAGGGGATCGTGGCGGACCCGGCCACTGCCGACGCCCAGCTCACGGCCTTGCTGCGTGGGGCGCTGGACCGCTGGGGCTACAGCCTGCATCATCTGGAACACCGCGCGGCGCTGACCGACACGGGCGAGATTCAACTGTTCGCGGGCAAGACACTGGTGGGCCGCACCGGAGAGGATGCCGAACATCTGGCCCGCAGCTACGCCAGCCTGGGCGCTCCCAACGCCGACGGCCTGAGCGACTGGAGCGTGCTGGGCGAGGGCTGGCGCACGACCATCAAGAGTGCGGCGCAACTGCGCGTGCTGATCGAGGACGCCCGTGATTTCGAGACGATGTGGACCCCGGAGCGCGGCCTGTTTCTGCGCATCTGGCGGCGCACCGAGGGCGGCCAGGAGGTCACGGCCACCGAGTACGCCCAGCCCGTCAACGCGACGCAGTTGCTGGGCGACGCCGCCTGGGACGCCATCCAGGGCATCAAGGACCGTGCCCTGCAACGCGAACTGATGGAGCGCAGCGCCAAGGGTGGTCTGCTGCAAGCCTTCCTGAGTGCGCGCCACAAGGACGCCGAGCGCAACCTCGGCAGCCTGCCGGAAACGCACTTCACCGTTCAGAGCAGCGTGACGCGCCTGACCGGGGAAGATGCCCGTGATTTCGCGGCAGTCCGCGCCGCCCAGAAAACCACCGCTGATGAGCTGAAGGCCATGCAGGAACGCGCGGTCAAGGGCATGGTCGAGCTGCTGCGGAGTGATCTGCGCTGACCACAGCCCGTTCTCCTGGCCGTTCTCGCTGAAAACTCAGCGGTACTGCTGGGACTTCGGACAGGAGGAGGGTGGGTTACGGACGTGGAGCCTCAGCCCTGCCCGGTCAGGAAGCCCCGCACCTCGCCCAGTCCCCCGGTGTTCAGCAGCACCTTTCCGCTGGCCCGGTGGATCAGCGCCGGGGTGCTGCGGACGCCGCTGCTCGCGGTCAGGGCGGCGAATGCCTCGGCGTGCTGCTGGCGGTGGACCACCTCGATCTGAGCGTCAAACTGGCCCTTAAGCGGCTGTGCCAGCATCAGTTTCAGGCGCTCGCAGTTGGGGCAGTCGTCCTGGGTCAGCATTACAAACGGCGCAGGATGAACCTCAGAATCAGTCATGGCTGACCCGCACAGTCGGCTGAAGATCGGGGCGGCTCAAATCAGGAAAATGGCCGGACCACAGCGCGTCAATGTCCGCGTCGGTGATCGCCTCGGTGGTCATCTTGCTGTAGCTGCTGCCCTTGGCGCTGAAAAAATCGTGGGTGGTGCCGCGCCCCTGAATGCCATTCTGGACCACGGGGTTGATCTCCTCGTCGGGGAAGGTACGCTCCAGGTCCAGATTGTCGGCCAGCACGTTGAAGTTGAAGCGGATGAAACGCTTGACATCCCCGGCCAGCCCCAGGTCTGCATACAGGACTTCGGTGTAGGCCAGCTCGTTTTTATAGAGCGTTTGCAGCGTCTCGGCGTACCACGCCCGCGCATATGCCTGCTCGGCTGCCGACATCAGGTTGAACTGCTCCTGGGCCAGCAACGCCACGTACACGCCGTGCAATGCCTCATCCAGAATAATCAGGTTGAAAATCTCGCCTGCCGAAACCATGCGGCCCTGCCCCGCCAGATACAGCGGATAGAAGAACCCACTGTAAAACAGCGACGTTTCCAGCATGCACGACACCACCATCTTCTTCCACAGGCCCAGCGTGGACACGTCGGGATCGTGGAAAATGCCCTGGATAAAGGCGATCTTAAATTGTAGGTGGGGCTGGGTCCGCACCCATTCAAAGACCTCGCGTTCCTCGGTGGTGGTGAGGAAGGTCTTGTTCATCATGCTGTAGCTGCGGGCATGGATATCTTCCATCATGCCCTGAAATTGCAGCGTCGCTTTGCGGATGTGTCCGTACACCAGACCACGCAGGGCAGGCATTCCCACCTCGCCCTGCAAGGTATCCAGCGCGTTCAGACCTGCCGAGGCGTGGATGTAGGTCCAGCGTTCGGCGTCACTCAGGGTCTTCCAGACCAGTGCGTCGTTGCTCAGTGGGATTTCTTCGGGAAACCACAACTGAGAGGTGTATTTCTCGTAGAAGGTGGCCGAGAAGCTGTCCTCGGGATCGGACCAGTTGGTGGCGGAAAAGGGTTGGGATGACATAGAAACTCCTCAGACCACGCAGCTCAGGCACTCTTGCAGGCTGGACTTGCGCAGGCGCGTGTAGTACAGGGTTTTGATGCCCAGGCGGTAGGCATACAGGTAATACGCCTGCAGGGTGCGGGTGGTGGCGCTGGCAGGGATGAACAGCGTGCAGGAAATGCCCTGATCTACATGGCGTTGCGCGGCGGCCACGGTGTCCAGCACGCGGCGCTGGTCCATGTCGTAAGCTTCCTCGTAGTACCACTCGGTCTCGGCGCTCAGGTGCGGCATGGGGTAGATGGTCCGCGCCTTGTTGCTGGTGCGCGTCTCCACCTTTTCGGTGATCGGCATGATGCTGGCGCTGGCGTGAGACACGTAGCTGATGCTCCCGGTGGGGGCGACGGCCATCACGAAGGAGTGGGCCAGACCGTGCTGCTTGATATCGGCCACAAGCTGCTCCCAGTCGGCGCGGGTGGGCAGGGCGTGACCGTCAAAAAGGGCCGCGACTTCGGGCATTTTTGGCGCAAAGTCCCGGTCCAGATACTGCGCGAAGTGTTCGCCAGACTGGTAACGGCTGCCCTGGAAGCCCCCGAAGACGAAGCCCGTGTCCCGCGCGATTTCCATACTCGCTTTGCGGGCGTGGTAATGCACGGCGGCGAAGAACACGTCCACAAATTCCAGCGCCTCGGGAGAGCCGTAAATCAGCTCCTTGCCCGCCAGGAAGGAATGCAGGCCCATCGCGCCCAGACCGATAGAGCGCATTTCCTCGTTGGCGCGGCGCACGGCGGGAACCTCGGTGATGTGGGTGGACTGCGCGACGTTGTCCAGCATCCGCACGGCAGCGCCCACCACGCGGCCAAGATCGCGGCTGCCCATCGTCTGCTCAATCACCAGCGACGCCAGATTGCACGACACGTCCAGCCCGATGCGGTCCTTACTTTCCTGCCCGTAGGCGTGGAAATAACTGGGCGTGGTGGGTTGCAGGATCTCGGAGCAGAGGTTGCTCATCTTGATGGTGCCGACGTTGGGAATCGGGTTGGCGCGGTTGGCGTGGCCCTCAAACAGCAGGTAGGGGTAGCCGCTCTCCCCTTGCGTGACAGCAATTTCTTCCAGAATCCGGCGGGCCGAGACGCGCTTCTTGCGGATGCGTGGGTTGTCGGCCAGCGCGTCGTATTCCGCTGTCCAGTCAATGTCGGTGAACTCGCGCCCGGTTTCCTGCCACAGCGAATGGGGGAAGAACTGGTAAATGTCCTCGCCCGCACGCACCTTTTCAATAAAGATGTCGGGAATGGTGGCCCCCACGCTGAGGGTCTTCAGTCTGGCGTCCTCGTCGGTGGCGATTTTCTTGGCCCCCAGGGTGTCCAGAAAGTCGGCGTGCATCACGCTCAGGTAAATGGCCCCCGCACCGGGGCGCTGTCCGGCCTGATCGGCGTACCTGAGCATGTTGTCCAGCATCTTGGCAACCCCCATCACGCCCTTGGTGACGTTCTGGATGCCGCGCAGGCTCTCACCCCGCGCCCGCAGGTTGCTGACCTCCACGCCTATCCCGCCGCCACCCTTGCTCAGTTCGGCCACGAAAGAAAGAGTTTTGGTAATGGAATCCAGATTGTCGGTGCAGTCCTGCAAAAGGAAACAGGAAACCAGACGGCCCGTATTCGCCTTGCCGGAATTCATCAGCGTGGGCGTGGCGGGGGTGAAGGTCTGGTTGACCAGATGATGCACCAGCTCCAGCGCCTCCTCAACCGTTTCCGAGCGCGACAGGGCGGTGATGCTCAGGCGGTCCTCGTAGCGCTCCAGCCAGCGGGTGCGGTCCGGGGTCATGGTGGCGTACTCGTTGTAGAACTTGTACGCGCCCATGAAGGACTGGAAGCGAAATTTATAGCTGTAGGCGCGTTCAAAGACGGACTGCACCTCGTCTGGCGTGTAGCGCTCAAAAAGCCCCGCGTCCCAGACGCCCTGCTCGGTCAGGTAACGCACCTTCTCGCGCAGGTTGTGGAAGAAGACCGTGTTGGGGTTGACCTTCTCCTGAAAGTACGCCTGAAGGGCTTCCAGATCGTGTTGTGGCTGCACCAGCGTTCCAGCCAGCACCTTGTTGTTCAGTTCAATCCAGCGTTCCATACTTCTCCCTTAAATTAAACACTGCGCTCCTCCAGCCACGCCAGCACGCGCACACGGTCTGCGGCGGTGCCGCCCTTGTTGATCTTGGCGACGATGGGGACGGCGTAGCGCGCCGCGATCACGTCCGCCGCCCGCGCAAAATTCTGGCCCCAGTGGTACGAGCCGCTGGAGACCACGCCGCGCAGCAGGTGGCCGTGCTGATCCAGAAAATGGCGCGTGCTATCCGGCACCTGCCCCGTGCCAAAGGTGTAGGTCAGCAGCAGGTATTCGCGGCTGGGAGAATGTGAGCGCACGTCCACCGCTTCTGCGCCCAGGTGCCCGGCCAGTTCCCGCGCCAGCCGCCGCACGTTGCCGGTTAACGAGTCGTAGGCCAGCAGCATCAGCCTTCCAGCCGAGGGCCATCACCATTCAGGTTAGGAACCGGCGTGGGCTGACCGTCGTCGCCAATCGCCACCAGCACGAAGGTTCCGGTGCAGCCCAGCTCGCGCTGATCGCTGTACATCTGCTCAATGAACAGTTCCACCAGCACGGTCATGCTGCTGCGCCCCGTTTTGATGACGCGGGCGACGAGTTCAACCAGACTGCCCTGCGGAATGGGCCGCGAAAATTCCATCGCGTCCAGATGCCGCGTGACCACCTTGCGGCGGCAGTAGCGCGTGGCGGCGATAAAGGCGGCGCTGTCCATGAACGACAGGGCCTCGCCGCCGAACAGCGTGCCGTGGTGGTTGGTGTCGCCGGGAAAGACCACATGCGTGACGCGGGTCTCGGCAGTGTGAGGACGAGGCGGAAGGTTCGCAACATCCAGCGCGGGAGAGTGGGTCATAAAACCTCGGCAAAAAGACAGGACAGGGCCACCCGTGCGGCGGAACTCAGCGCGGGTTCAATAGGTGGAAACAAAAAAAGACGTATTCGCGCAGCCCTTCGTGGGGCGGCAAATACGGCAATAAGACAACTAGTTCGGCACGGTGGTTATCCTTGGCCCCTGACGCGGGAGCAGACACGAGAATGGGACTCCGCGAGGCGAGCGTTCGGACTGGGTACCGTAGCGCGACTGTGCCGGACTGAAGCCCCCTTTGTGGGGGGGCGTGACCGGACTTCCCTCGGTTCCTGCGGAGGCTGCTCGTGGGGAGCAGCGTCGTCACTGTACTCCATCTGGTACTGGATCTGGTACTGGCGTGGGGCCGCGATGCTGTATCTGGACGGGACCGATCCGGCTCCTGTCTCAACCAGGGCCGATATCCAGGCAGTTCAGCACGGCCAGTGGATGGTGACGCAGGTATCCGGCCAGGGCAGGCAATCCTGCGGTCCTCCAGCAATAGAAGACCGTATCGCGCCGATGATGGCTCCGATTTTCAATACTTCAGT
Source organism: Deinococcus marmoris (assembly GCF_001949125.1). Taxonomy (GTDB): domain Bacteria; phylum Deinococcota; class Deinococci; order Deinococcales; family Deinococcaceae; genus Deinococcus; species Deinococcus marmoris_A. Next base: position 44,410 of record NZ_MSTI01000091.1, on the reverse strand, counting down.
GTTGCCGCCAGATGTTCCCGGCTGCCCTCGCCTCCTGGGCCATACGGATTCCGTCTCCAACGCGGCAGAGATCGGAACAGTGCCCATGCCTGGCACAGTTCAAAGAGAGGATGCCTGGACGCCCGTTCGGATTTCTTTGATGCTTCCGACACCTCTCAAGCGATGTTTGTTTCAGTCCGCCGCAGCCTCACGCCCCAGCGAAGCCATGTCGATCACGAAGCGGTATTTCACGTCGTTGCGGACCATCCGGTCATAGGCGGCGTTGATATCCTGCATGTCGATCAGCTCGATATCGGCCACGATGCCGTGTTCGGCGCAGAAGTCGAGCATCTCCTGGGTCTCGGCGAGTCCGCCGATGTTGCTGCCTGAGACGCTGCGGCGGTGCGAGATCAGCAGGCCGCCGTGGACGCCTACCGGATCGATAGCTCCGACGATGACCAGTTGCCCGCCGAGCTTGAGGGTCTTGAGATACGGCGCGAGATCGTGGCTGGTCGGCACCGTACTCAGGATGAAGTCGAAGCTGGCACGCGCCGCCTTCATGGCTTCAGGGTCGCTGCTGATGATCACGTGGTGGGCACCCAGCCGCACGGCGTCGTCGGCCTTGCTCTGGGAAGTCGTGAAGAGTGTGACCTCGGCCCCCAGCGCGGCGGCCAGTTTGATGCCCATGTGTCCCAGGCCGCCCAACCCCACGATGGCGACGCGGTGGCCCGGACCGATCTTCCAGTGCCTGAGCGGCGAATACATGGTGATGCCCGCGCACAGCAGCGGGGCTACCGCCTTGAGGTCCAGCGACTCCGGGACACGGAGGACGAATTCCTCGCGCACCACGATAGAACTCGAATATCCGCCGAAGGTCAGATTGCCGCTGTCCCGCTCACGGGAGTTGTAGGTGGTGGTGTGCCCGTTCTCGCAGTACTGCTCCAGGCCCTCGGCGCAGCTCGGACAGTCCTGGCAACTGTCGATCAGCACCCCCACCCCGGCCAGGTCGCCCGGCTTGAAGCCCTGGACCTGCCCGCCCACCGCCGTGACGCGGCCCACGATCTCATGGCCGGGCACCATCGGGTACAGGCCCGGCCCCCACTCGCTACGGGCCTGATGAATGTCCGAGTGACAGACTCCACTGAACAGGATCTCGATTTGAACGTCGTCTGGGCGCAGGTCACGCCGCTCAATCTGAAAGGGGGCGAGGGGGGTGGTGGCGTTCTGGGCGGCGTAAGCATTGACAGTGGGCATGGGGAGAACTCCTGGTAAAACGGATGGGCGCAGGCGGTGTGGGTGCAGACGGTAAGGGTACAGGGCGGACGGAAAGACCAGGCACACACCATACTGTGGGTTTGCACCGCCGTTCTGAGGCGAATGGCGAGGCGAGCTGCGCGCGTACTTCAGTCTCTAGGTTCATTCATTGAGCGCTTTGACACCCGGAAGTGCGTGTCCACAATGAACAGTGCCGGACAGATCAGTACGACGGTGTCAAAACCCCTCTGTCCGGGTCAGCCACGGCCCCCAGCGATCTGGGCAGCCTCGGGCAGACGCGCAAGTCGGCGCATGGCCACAGCCCCAAGGAGCGGCCCTACCGCAAGCACCATGAAGGCGAGTGCCCAGCCGCTGCTGCGGACCAGGAGCGGAACCAGCGCAATGCTTCCGGCTGTCAGGGTAAAGCCCAGTGCCAGTTGCATAGTCAACGCCGTGCCCACGTAAGCAGGGTCGGCGATTTCGCTCACGATGGTTGAAAACTGGGCGGAGTCGGCAATGATCCAGAACCCCCACAGCAGACTCAGAACCAGCACCACAGCCGGAGATCCGTTCATCAGCACGGCGAGGGCCAGCGTCAGGGCACAGCCGCCAGACAGGAACATGGCCAGCGCCGTGAGGCGTGTCCGGCCCCAGCGGTCTCCCAGCACCCCACCGACATAACAGCCGATTGCCCCCACACCAACCACTGCAAAGGTGGCATAGGCTGCTCCCTGACCCGGATCAGGCAGGTTGCGCTCCGAGAGCAGCCGGGTAAAGAACACGGCGAACCAGGCCCACATGGCGTACAGCTCCCACATATGTCCCAGATATCCCAGGGTGGTGAGGCCCATGGCACGCCCGGTCAGGATGCGCCAGGCCTGAGCGGGACGTAAAACGGCAGGCGGATACTGATGAGGACCGTTCCTGACCTGCATGGCCATCAGACCGCCCAGCGCAGCCAGCAGACTGGTGACGGCAATCACCGCCTGCCAGTTGGCTCCACCCAGGCCGTTGACCAGATGCGGCAGTGCAGCAGCGAGAGTCAGGGCACCAACCATGATGCCCAGCGCCACACCGCGCCCTGTGCGGAACCAGGTGGCCATGGCCTTGAGCGCCGGGGGGTACACCAGTGCCAGGGCCGCTCCCGTCAGGGCGCGCAGGAAAATGGCCTGGGCTGGGCCGTGCGCCAGCAGCATGCCCAGATTGGCCCCTGCCGCCAGAAGTGCCCCGATCAGAATCAGATGCCGGGGCGAGACCCGGTCAGGGAGGTTGAGAACCGCGCTGAGGACCGCACCCAGAACGAAACCCAACTGGACGGCCAGCGTCAGCCACGCGGCGTCGGTCTCGCTGAGCGTCCAGACGACGCGCAGTTGAGGAAGCACGGCGGCGGCCGAAAACCACGGTGCCATGGCGAACACCACCGCGCCTGCCAGCCACGTAAGGGCTGTCCAGGGGCGAGGTGAGGCGTTTGGGGCGGCGGCATCTGGCATGCCGCGCATCATAGACAACCCGCCGTGCTGGAGAGGTCAGGCACGCAGGCCCGTCGTTCCTTCGCACGGATTCCGGCTTATCCGTTACGTCGTCTCCTCTCCGTCACCGTTTTCCCTTCGCCTTCCAGCAATGGTTCGGACAGTTTTGGGTGGCGTCGCGTGCTGGATGGAGAGGAGAAAAAGTGGGGTGTCGCGAGACGTCCAAGGCTCTGCTGGACACAGAATGCTCTGTATTCAGGTGATGTGTCTCCGATTGATCAACAGGGCTGTCTGGCAGGGCAAATAAATAATATCAATCCAGGTGTCGGTGTAATGGTTCGGACAGTTTTCAAATTCGGAGATTCAAATGCGATGAACACAGCGTTTTTAGCTCCTCCCCTTTGATGGGGGAGGCTGGGAGGGGGTGAGATGAAACGCCGTCCCAGTGCCACTTTTCGCCCGATAGGCAAAAATCTTCGTCAAAAACTGTCCGAACCATTGGTGTCGGTGTCGGATTGAGTTTAATTCGGGCAACGGTTGAAGAACACCGTTCTGCTAGCAGCGTACCTGCTGAAAACTGTCCGAACCATTGTTCCAGTCGGGTTTCCTGGTATTTTCATCACCGTTCAACCAGAACCATTGATGAGGGGTTTCTATTTCAGAAGTTCCAGCGCCAGCGCCAGCAAATCTTCCGGCGCGTCGAAGTGGTGGCGGCCCAGTAACAATCGCACCCCACTGGCCACACCCGGCCAGGCATCAGCGAGTTGCCGGGATTGCCACACGAACGAATCCGATTCGTCCGCACCCACCGCAACCAGAAAGGGGCTGGCACTCGTCGGATGGAGAAAAGCAGGGCTGAGCGCACGCGCCTCAATCTCCGAGAGTTGTAAGACAGGCTGTAACTCGGTGCGGCGCAGCGGCCCCAGATCGTACAGGCCGCTGATGCCGATGCCGCCGGTCAATTTCACGTCCGGGAAGCCTTCTGCGGCCCAGTCGGTGGAGTGGATCATGGCGGCCAGATGCCCCCCGGCGGAGTGCCCGGCCACGATCAGCGGTCCCGGAAACTGGGTGGCGAGAAAGGCCGTGGCCTGCCGTGCCTGAGCTGTGATCTGCGCCAGCGTCACGGCGGGCGTCAGGTCATAACTCATGACAGCCACGCGAATTCCAGCCTCCAGCAGCGGCGGGGCCAGATACGAAAAGGTCTCCTTGTAAAACGCCTGCCAGTACCCACCGTGGATGAACATCAGGGTGGCCCGCGCCTCACCTTCAGGTTCAAAGACATCCAGCCGCTCGTGTTCGCCCGTGCCGTAAGCCAGTTGCACGGGCGGAAACGTTTCCCGCACGGCGGCGCTCTTCCGCACCCAGGCCGCGACGATGGCGTCGGCATCCGGCACCCGGCGGCTGGGCATGTACTCGTCATTGGTGGCCGTGTCGAACAAGTTCTGAGGCTGCGTCATGCGGTGGGGTCTCCTGGAGCATTTGTCAAAAGAGTTGTTCACTTTTGACCGAACGGAGCGGGCAAGCGTCCTCAAGGGCGTCTGTTCTGCCCAAGACAGTGAGTGAATTCCGCTGAGCATTTGAGACTGGTACAGCTCCGAAGGAGAGAATGGAAACGTCAGGAGTCTCTTTTCCTGATGCTGTAATTCGGACAAATGCTCTGGGCGCAAAGCGGGCTGGATTCGGGAATGGACAGATTCGGGAATGGACAACGGAAACTTGGAAAGTCTCAGCCCGGATACTCTAGAGTCGCAAGGACAGGCCGGAGAAGGGTGCGGCGCGCTGGAGGTCAGCTTATGGACGAATCACAGGACATGCAAACGCTCTTGGAGCTGACGGACAACTGGCAGGGCGGCGACGTGGGCCGCACCGAACTGGTTTCGGCCCTGCGCCGGGTCAGTGACGATTCCGGCGAGCTGATCCGCACGCTGATCACGCAGCTTTCTCAGGGGGCCGTGCAGGCGGGCCAGACCTCAGAACACACCGAGAACACCGACGCGTGGCGGCAGGAGCTGATGGCCTGCCGCGCCCGCTCATGGCCTTACCCACACGGCGCTGGGCTGCTGGTGGGGCCACACGTCCTGATCCTCACAGACGGTGAACAGGGTGTGCTGCTCCGCGCGGGCCGCCTGCGGGTGCTGACCTCCAGCGTCAGCGCGTCGCTGCTGCTGCTGTGCCAGACCATCGTGATGGCCCAGCATTCTCTGGACGGCAAGGTGGTGGGTCAGGCGCGCACCCAGCGCATCGAATCGGCATCCACCTCGCTGTCGGAAATCGACCCGATCAAGTAGGGCAGAGGTTGGAGGGCGGCGGGGCAGACAATTCCGCCCCGCTATCCTTTTGTCAGGCTGAGATGGAAGGCGAACCCCTCAGTCAGCTTCGCTGCCAGCTCCCCTCAAGGGGAGCCAGGAAAGCGCTGCCGACACGGCAATTCCGCACCTCTCGCCTCCCTTTAAGGGAAGGTCCCCCGAAGGGGGGGAGGGGTTAAACCGTGGCAGCCACCCCGAAAACAGACGTCACAGTGGTTTCTTAGTCTGGTTCCAAACCCATGCCCTAAACTTTCCGAGCCAGCTCCAGGTTCCCACGCTGCCCCTCCCAAGGAGTTCCCATGACCAGTTCCCAGCGCCCGCAGTACATTCTGGCCCTCGACGGCGGCACCACGTCCAGCCGCGCCATCGTTTTCGATCACGGGGGCAACGTGGTGGCGCGGGCGCAGAAGGAATTTCCCCAGATTTTCCCGCGTCCGGGATTGGTGGAACATGACGCGCAGGACATCTGGAGTACACAACTGGGCGTGGCGCAGGAGGCCATTGCGTCAGCGCGGCTGCGGGCCAGCGACATCGCCGCCATCGGCATCACCAACCAGCGCGAAACTGTGGTGGTCTGGGACCGCGCGACGGGGCAGCCCATTCACAACGCGGTTGTCTGGCAGGACCGCCGCACCGCTGGCCTGTGCGACACGCTAAGGGCCGAGGGTAAGGAAGCTCTGTTTCAGCAGAAGACCGGGCTGATTCTGGACGCCTATTTCTCGGGCACCAAGGTGGCCTGGATTCTGGACCATGTGGAGGGCGCACGCGGGCGGGCCGAGCGCGGCGAACTGGCCTTTGGCACGGTGGACTCCTGGCTGGTCTACAACCTGACTGGGGGCGAGCTGCACATCACCGATGCCAGCAACGCCAGCCGCACGCTGCTCTACAACATCCACACGGGTGAATGGGACGACGAACTGCTCGGGATTCTGAACGTGCCGCGCGCCGTGCTGCCCGAAGTGCGCTCCTCCAGCGAGGTCTACGGCGAGACTGCGCCGGGGCTGCTGGGCGCGCAGATCCCGATTGCGGGCATCGCGGGTGACCAGATGGCGGCCACCTTCGGGCAGGTCTGCCTGGAGCGGGGCATGGCCAAGAACACCTACGGCACCGGCTGCTTCATGCTGATGAACACCGAACAGGAGGCGGTGCCCAGCCGGAACCGCCTCCTGACCACGGTGGCGTGGCAACTGGACGGAAAGCGCACCTACGCGCTGGAAGGCTCGGTGTTCGTGGCGGGCGCAGTGGTGCAGTGGCTGCGCGACGGCCTCGGCATCATCCGCAGCAGCGAGGAGGTAGAGACGCTGGCAACGGGGGTGCCCGACAGCGGCGGCGTGTATCTGGTCCCGGCCTTCGTGGGACTGGGCGCACCGTACTGGGACCCCTATGCGCGCGGCACCATCGTGGGCATGACGCGCGGCACCACCGCCGCCCACATCGCCCGCGCCGCGCTGGAGGCGGTGGCCTTTCAGAGCGCCGAACTGCTGGAAGCCATGCAGAAAGACAGCGGCGTGACTTTAAAGGAACTGCGGGTGGACGGCGGGGCCAGCACCAACGATCTGATGATGCAGTTTCAGGCCGACCTGCTGGGCGTCCCAGTGGTGCGCCCGCGCATTACGGAGACCACGGCGCTGGGCGCAGCGTATCTGGCCGGGCTGGCGGTGGGATTCTGGCAGGATCAGGCTGAACTCAGGGCGATGTGGCAGGAAGACCGCCGCTTCGAGCCGCAGATGCAGGCAGATGAGCGGGCGGCCAGGATGCGCCGCTGGAAAAAGGCTGTGGAGCGTTCCCGCGACTGGGAGGATGCGGAGGGCTGAGGAAGGTCAGGTGATGTCGTCCTGCTGAACCCCCATACTTTTGATCAAAACGGTCCAGACCGTTCGTCATACGGACTCCGATTGAAAGGTGTTGAAAACACCTGGAAATCCGAGCGGAGCGAGAAGGAGAAAAACGGGTTCCGGGCGTGGAGTGCAGGAATCGGCGCTGTCCCGATTTCTGCCGCGAAACAGACGGAATCCGTATCATGATCATGTCCGCTGACGCCCCCACTTTTGCCGAGGTTTACCCCGGCCACCCCGAGCCACAGTTCAGGCCGCTTGAATTCAGCCGCCTGCCGCCGCAGGAGACGCTGGCCCGCGCCGAAGCCTTCTATCACGAGATGCAGCAGAGGCGCACCACGCGCCATTTCAGCCGCGACGCCGTTCCGCAGGCCGTGATCGAGTGGGCCGTGCGGACAGCGGGCACGGCTCCCAGCGGCGCACACCGTCAGCCCTGGCGCTTCGTGGCCGTTCAGGACCCAGCCCTGAAAGCGCGGCTGCGAGAGGCGGTGGAGGCCGAGGAATATAAGACCTATACCGGGCGCATGCCCGAGGAATGGCGCGCGGCGCTGGCCCCGCTGGGGACCGATTACGTCAAGGCACACCTGACCGACGCACCGTGGGTGATCGTGGTGTTTCGCGAGAAATACGGCCTGAACACGGACGGCACGCGCACCAAGAATTACTACACGGTGGAAAGCGCCTCGATTGCCGTGGGCCTGCTGATCGCCGCGCTCCACCATGCCGGGCTGGTCACGTTGACCCACACGCCCAATCCGATGGGTTTCCTGGCTGAACTGCTGTGCCGTCCCCGCAACGAGGAGGCGCTGATGGTGTTGCCCGTGGGCTACCCGGCCCCGGACGCAACTGTGCCGGAGCTGACGCGCAAGCCGCTGGAACAGATTTTTCAGGTGGACCTGGGCGGCACTGGTGTAGGCGGTACTGATCTGGACGACACTGGTCTGGGCAGTACTGGGGACCAGCAGATTGAACCCTGAGCGTCCCAGCCGCGTACCCGCTGATAGCACCTCTTTTGACCTTCGCCCACTGACGCGGCGGGCAGACCGGGGGCAGGAGGCCGCATGACCGTTCAACCCGAACCATCCTTTCCCGCGCCGGACCCCCAGCGCTACGGCTGGGCCATTCCGCCCGAAACGGGCACCACGCCCCTGAAGGCGGACGTGGCCGTGATCGGTGCGGGAGCGGCTGGTCTGACCGCTGCGCTCCTGGCGGCCCAGAACGGGCAGCGCGTCATCCTGATTGAGCGCGAGCGGACGGGCGGCGAATGCGCCTTTACCGGCTGTATTCCATCCAAGGCGCTGCTGGCGATGTCAAAAAAGGTCCACGCTGCACGCCAGAGTACGGAGCTGGGAATGCAGGTCAGTGGCGAGCCGGACTGGACCACCATCCGGGCCAGACTGCATGGGGTGATCGACTCGTTCGAGGATGTGGATTCCCCCGAATCTATCGAGCGGCGCGGCGTACAGGTCATCGGGGGTCAGGCCGTTTTCGTCTCTCCGCATGTGCTGGAGGTCACCCGTGACGGCCAGACCCGCACGGTGATGGCCGGAAAATTCGTGCTGGCGACGGGTTCAGAAGCGGCGGTGCCGGACATCGACGGCTTGGGCGAGATTCCGTACCTGACCCACGAAACCATTTTCGATGTGCCGGAGCGGCCCGCGCATCTGCTGGTGCTGGGCGGCGGCCCCATCGGCTGCGAGCTGTCCCAGGCGTTCGTGCGGCTGGGCAGCCGGGTCACCACCCTGCAACGCGGCGAGCGCCTGATCGACAGGGACGAACCGGAAGCCTCGGCGGCACTCCTCCAGGTCTTGCGAAGTGACGGCGTGACCGTCCACCTAAACACTGAAACGGTGCGGGCGGAGCGGACCGGGCAGGGCGTGCGGCTGCACCTGCGGGACGGTCAGACGGTGGAGGGCACGCATCTGCTGGTGGCCGTGGGCAAGACGCCACGCGTGCAGGGGCTGGGTCTGGAGATCATCGGGGCCGACTTCGACGATAGGGGGCTGAAAGTCAGATCCGACATGCAGTCCACCTCCTGCCCGTACCTGTGGGGCGCGGGCGACGTGGTGGGCGGACCCATGTTCACGCACGGCGCAACCGAGCGCGGCACGCTGGCCGGGCTGGGTGCGCTGGCATGGTGGGGCAGGGGCGTGGCCGCCCTGCGCGCCCCCGCCGCCCGCGTGGAGGACATTCCCTGGGTGACCTACACCGAACCTGAGATCGCCCACTGGGGCCTGACCGAGGCGCAGGCGGTGAAGCGATACGGCGGGCGAGTGGTGGTGGTGGACTACGATTTCTCGCATCTGGACCGCGCCCGAACGGAACGCGAAGCGGGATTCGTCAAGCTCGTCGCCCTGAAGGGCGTGTTCGGCTCGCCCGTGGGCCTGCGGGTGGTGGGCGCGCAGGTGGTGGGCAGCCGCGCGGGAGAGCTGATCCAGACCCTCAGCCTGCCCTCCCGCCTGCACGTTCACCCGGCCAGACTGGCGCTGCTGCCGGTGCCGTATCCCACCTACGGCGAGGCGGTACGGCACGTCTACCTGGGCCTGCTGGCGGACAATCCGGCCTTCGGCAAACGCCGTCCTGGGCGAATAGAGGGCCAGCAGACGCAACCGGAAGCGCCGGACCAGGGGCAGACCGCGCCCGGCTGAGACGGACATCATCTGTCACGCCCTCAAATTGGGACAGAAGGCCGCTTCTCTGCGACACAGGTCTGAGCGTCCAATTTGGATTCCCAGGCATACGAGGACCTTCCAACCGCAGCCGGTATCAGTTGCGATGTCTTCTCCCCCACCCGGACCACACTGTTCCACCTCTTCCATTCTGCCCCCAGGTGTTATAGCCTCCTAGAACACATCAACGGGTGTTCTTGCCCAGTACCGGAGGTCTTCCCTATGAACGTGAAGAGAATGTCTCGTATTGCTTTATCGCTTGCCGCCGCACTCACCGTGGGTCAGGCGTTCGCCGCCACCCGTGGAGGCCAGATGACCTTCGGGCGTTACGCCGACTCGCTGTTTCTGGACCCGGTGCTGAACGACGCCAACCTGGACATCTGGATTCTGACCAACCTGTACGACACGTTGCTCCAGCCCACTGCCGACGGCAAGGGCGTGCAGCCAGGGCTGGCCAGCGCCTACAGCCTTTCCAAGGACGGCAAGACCGTCTCGCTGACGCTGCGCTCCGGCATCAAGTTCGCAGACGGCAGCCCGATCACCGCCGCCGACGTGAAATGGAGTCTGGACCGCGCCCGCAACCCCGACAACGGCGCGTGGGTGGGTCTGGTCGGCTCGATTGCCAGTGTGGCAGCCAGCGGCAACAAGGTCACCGTGACCCTCAAGAAGCCTGATCCCTCGATCATTCCGGCGCTGGCGACCTTCAACACCGGCATCATGCCGCAGAAGCTGTTCAACGCTGCACCCGGCAAGAACGACGCCGAGAAGGCCAAGGCCTTTGCCGAGAAGCCCATCGGCTCCGGCCCCTTTGTGCTGAGCGAGTGGAAACGCGGCTCGTACATGGTTCTCAAGCGCAACCCCTACTACTGGAAGATGGGCGAGGACAAGAAGGCCCTGCCGTACCTGGACACCCTGCGCTTCGAGATCATCCCCGACGACAACACCCGCATCCTGAAATTGCAGGCCGGGGAGTTGCAGGGCGCAGAGTTCATTCCGCTGAGCCGGGTGGCCGAACTCAAGAAAGACCCCAAGATCAACATGGTGCTGTTCCCATCCACCAAGGTCAATGACATCATCATGAACAACCGCCCCAAGCTCAAGGACGGCAGCGCCAATCCCCTGAGCGACGTGCGGGTGCGCCAAGCACTGAATTACGCGGTGAACCGCGACGCGCTGATCCAGCTCGTAACCTTCGGAACGGGCAAGCCGATGAAGTCGTTCATGTCTTCGGGCACGCCGCTGTTCGATCCGGCGCAGAAGGGCTTCAACTATGACCCCGACAAGGCCAAGGCTCTGCTGAAGGCGGCGGGCTTCGAGAAAGGTCTGGAAGTGACCAGCATGGCGACTTCGGGCAGCGCAGACGATCAGGCGCTCCTGACCGCTTTGCAGCAGATGTGGGGTGCGGTGGGCATCAAGCTCAAGATCGAGCAGCTCGACGCCGCCACCAAGACCGCCCGCTACCGCGCCAACGACTTCCAGATGCGGACGGGCGCGTGGACCGACGACATCGCCGATCCCAGCGAGATCACCGGCTACTACGCGGTCAACGGCGACACCGAGGCCGCGCACACCGGCTTCACCGATCCGGCCATCGAGAAGCTGTTCATCCAGAGCCAGCAGGAAACCGACAAGACCAAGCGTGCCGCACAGTACAGGCAGATTCAGACCCTGTACGCGGCGGCTTCGCCCACCATCTTCCTGTTCGAGACGCCTTACGCGGTGGCGCTGCTGAACAACGTCAAGGGCTTCAACCAGATTCCGCTGGGCAACAACATCTTCGAGGCCACCTGGCTGGCGAAGTAGGCGGCGAAAGCTGAATTCGGGTGCGCGCCACGCTGTTCTCGTCAGGGCGTGGCGCGCTCTTTGGTGCTTTGAGGAGGTGCAATGCACACCAGTTACGTTCTGAGGCGGCTCCTCCAGATCATTCCGCTGTTTCTGGCGGTGATGGTGCTGGTCTTTACACTCGTTCACCTGATTCCCGGCGATCCGGTCAGCACGCTGCTGGGAGACCGGGCCACGCCGGACATCGTGGCGCGGGCCAATAAGGAACTGGGCCTGGACAAGCCCCTGCTGGTGCAGTTTGGCCTGTTCGTCAATCAACTGCTGCACGGCAATCTGGGCGAGAGTATCAACCTGAAGATTCCGGTGCTGCGCCTGATCGGGGAGCGGCTGCCCGTGACCCTTTTCCTGACTGTTTATGCCGCCGTGCTGGGTGTGGCAATGGCGGTGCCGCTGGCCATGCTGGCCGCCGTGCGCCGCAATACCTGGGTGGATGCCGTGATCCGGGCAGTGTTTCAGGTGGGTCTGTCATTGCCAGTGTTTTATGTGGCCCTGCAACTGCTGACCCTGCTGGGCGCGCGGCTGGGCTGGTTTCCCATCGGCGGCTACGGCGAGAATTTCGGTGAACACCTGTTTCACCTGTTCCTGCCCGCGCTGACGCTGGGGCTGAATCTGGCGGCGATTCTGGTACGAACCCTGCGAAACAGCATCATCGAAGTGCTGACCGCCGAATACGTGGACTTTGCGCGGGCCAAGGGATTGAGGGGAAGCGTAATCATGACCCGTCATGTGCTGCGAAACGCCCTGATCGCCACCGTCACGCTGCTGGGCCTGAACATTGGCGCGCTGATCGGTGGTGCCGTGATTACTGAAACCGTCTTCGCCATTCCCGGCGTCGGACGTTTGATGGTGGACGCCATCTTCGGGCGCGACTACCCGGTGATCCAGGGCCTGACGCTGATGTTCGCCCTGATCGTGTCGCTGGTTTTTCTGGCAACCGATCTGATCCATGCCCGACTTGACCCCCGTGCGGAGCTGTCGTGAAGTTGGGTTGTAGGAGGTGGGCTATGGGTTGTAGGAAAAGATCAAGCCTACAACCCACACCCCACAACCCGTACCCCTCCGAAGGAGCCACATGACCACCATGCATTCCCCCGCGCTGGAAGTGGCCCCCCGCCCGCGCCGCTGGCCCAAGCCCACACTGCTGATCGGGCTGGTGCTGCTGCTGGTGCTGATCTTCGCGGCCCTGTTTCCGCAGGCGCTGGCCCGCTACAGCCCCACCGATTTCGACTATCAGGCCATCCTCAAGGGGCCGAGCGCCGCGCATCCCTTCGGCACCGACAACTTCGGGCGCGACATTCTGAGCCGGGTGATCCACGGCACGCGCATCGACATGCAGATCGCCATTTTTACCACCCTGTTCCCCTTTATCTTCGGCACGCTGCTGGGCGCATTGACCGGTTATCTGGGCCGCTGGAGCGACGCCGTGGTGGGCCGCATTGCCGATCTGGTGGTGGTCTTTCCCTTCCTGGTGCTGGTCATCGCCATCGTGGCGGTTCTGGGGCCAGGGCTGATGAACATGTACATCGCAGTCAGCGCCGTGGGCTGGGTCAGCTACTGGCGGCTGACGCGCGCAGAGGTTATGAATCAGAAAAAGGCCGAGTACGCGCAGGCCGGGCGGGTGCTGGGCTACAGTCCCAGCCGCATTCTGCTGCGGCATCTGCTGCCCAACGCCGTCACGCCCGCCATCGTGTACCTGATGACCGACATGAGCCTGGGCATTCTGCTGGGTGCGTCGCTGGGCTATCTGGGCCTGGGCGCGCAACCGCCGACGCCGGAATGGGGCGTGATGGTGGCCGACGGCAAGAACTTCATGGCCACCGCGTGGTGGATCAGCACCTTTCCCGGGCTGGCCCTGACGCTGGCGGGCGTGACCTTCAGCCTGATCGGGGATGGACTGGCCGACGCCCTGAGGCCCCGCGCATGACCGCGCCGCTTCTCAAAGTGCGTGATCTGAATGTCCGCATTCCCACACCGGGCGGTGTCCTGCATGCCGTGCGCGGCGTCAACTTTGACCTGATGCCCGGCGAGATGCTGGGCCTGGTGGGCGAATCGGGCAGCGGGAAAAGTGTCACCCTGCGCTCGTTGATCCGCCTTCACCGCCCGCCGATTCAGATGACGGGAACAGTGGAGTACGGCGGGAAAAATTTGCTGGATTCCTCCGAATCCAAACTGCGGGACGTGCGCGGTGGGCGGATCAGCATGATCTTTCAGGAGCCGATGTCAGCGCTGAATCCGGTGCTGACGGTGGGTGAGCAGATCGGGGAAAACCTGCGCGAACACAAAGGGCTGCGGGGTAAGGCGGCACAGGACAGAGCTGCCGAGTTGCTGGATTTGACAGGCATTCCCAGCCCCCGCGCCCGTCTCGCAGACTACCCCCATCAGTTCTCCGGCGGGATGCGCCAGCGGGCCATGATCGCCATCGCGCTGGCCTCCGAGCCGCAGTTGCTACTGGCGGATGAGCCGACGACAGCGCTGGACGTGACCATTCAGGATCAGATTCTCAGGCTGCTGCTGCGGCTGCGCGAGGAGATGCACATGAGCGTCATTCTGGTCACGCACGATCTGGGCGTGGTGGCGCAAACGTGTGACCGGGTGGCCGTGATGTACGGCGGACGACTGGTGGAGACGGCAGGAGTCAACGATCTATTCCACGCGCCCAAACACGCCTACACGCTGGGCCTGATGCGGAGCCTGCCGGGGGCCGGGGAACATCGCCGCCCCTTGCAGCCGATTCCTGGCGGGCCACCCGATTTGCGTTCTCTGCCGCCCGGTTGCCCCTTCGCGCCGCGTTGCGAGTACGTGACCGACGACTGCCGGGTGGGCGAACCGCCACTTCTTGAGGTCGCGCCGGGACGCTTCAGCGCTTGCGTTCATTACAGCGAGCTACCCGCCCTTAAATCCACACCTGAGGAGGTGGGCGTATGACTGCTCCTCTCTCCCCTACCACCCCTCCGCTGATGGAAATTCACGGCCTGACCAAGACCTTTCCGGTGGCTCAAAGCCTGCTCTCACGCTGGCGCGGACAGCCACAACGCGCGGTGGCGGCCCTGACTGACGTGGAACTCACGGTGCGGCGCGGCGAGACGCTGGGCATCGTGGGCGAGAGCGGCTGCGGCAAATCCACGCTGGCGCGCACGCTGGTGCGGCTATACGACGCAGACCGGGGCAGCGTCCGTTACGGCGATTCAGACGTGCTGGCGCTGCGCGGCGCGGACCTGCGGCAGTACAACCGCCGGGTGCAGATGATCTTTCAGGACCCGTATTCCAGTCTCAACCCGCGCATGACCGTGGAAGCCGTGCTGCGCGAGGCGTTGAGCGTCCACAAGATGCGCCCACCTGCCGATCAACCCGCCCGCGTGCGCGAATTGCTGAAGCTGGTGGGCCTGCCGCCCGAAGCCGCCGGACGCCTGCCGCACGAGTTCTCTGGCGGCCAGCGCCAGCGCATCGGCATCGCGCGGGCGCTGGCGCTGGAGCCGGAATGTCTGATCGCCGATGAGCTGGTGTCTGCGCTGGATGTGTCGGTGCAGGCACAGGTGGTCAATCTGCTGCTGGAGCTTCAGGAACGCCTGGACCTCACCGTGCTGTTCGTGGCCCATGACTTGCGGCTGGTGCGCCACATCTCGCACCGGGTGGCGGTGATGTACCTGGGCCGGGTGGTGGAGATCTCGGACACGCAAACGATCTTCACCACGCCGCGCCATCCCTACACGCAGGCCCTGCTGGCCGCCGCGCCCACCCTCGATCCCAGCAGGCGCACGGCGGCCCCGGCCATCACGGGCGAGTTGCCCAGTCCGCTGAACGTGCCGAGTGGCTGCGCTTTCCGCACGCGCTGTCCGCACGCCTTTGACCGCTGCGCCACCGAGCGGCCCGCGCTCCTGAAACTGGAGGATGGCCCAGAGGTGGCCTGCCATCTGTACGATCCAGCCCATGCTGGCCTCGCTAAAGTGACAACGTGAAATCTTCAGTGATGGACGCGTCGCTCGGAGCCTCCGAGACTTTTACGTGGCCGCTGGGCATAGACCGCACGCTGGCCGTTCCGGTGGGGGCGCAACTGCGCGGGCAACTGGAATACGGCATCGCCTGCGGGGATATTCCACGCGGCGCGCGGCTGCCCAGTGTGCGCGAGCTATCGCAGGAACTGGGCGTGGCGCACATGACCGTGGCCGGCGTGTACAAGGAGCTGCTGGGGCTGGGCCTGATCGTAACTGCACGCGGGCGCGGAACGTTCGTGGCCGACGCGCCGCAGCCTCCGCCCGGCCCCGATCCGGCGCGGCTGACCCGCCTGCTGTCAGACACGCTGGCACAGGCCGAGGGCGAGGGCTACAGCCTGCGCCAGATCGGGGAAGCCATGAACGCCCTGATCGCGCGCGGCGCACGTCCGCCCCAGATCGGTGTCAGCGTGCTGCTGGTGGGCCTGTTTGCAGACGCCACCCGCAGTTACGCGGCGGATGTGCAGGCGGCGCTGCCCGCCGGGGACCGGGTGCTGGCGGTCACGCTGGACGACCTGCGCTCCGGGCGCTCACACGCCGACGCGCAGAACGCCGACGTGGTGCTGGCGCTGGCCCACCGTTTATCCGAAACCCACGCACTCTTGCCCGGCTGGGAGGTCATTCCAGTGGGCTTCATCCCCTCGCAGCGCACCCGCGCGGCGCTGGCCGCCCTCAATCCCATGATCCGTCTGGCGATTGTGGCGACCTTCGAGGAATTTCTGCCCACCTTTCTGGGCGGTGTCAAACGCTTTGCGCCGCATATTTCCGCCATTCAGGCCACCCACCTGCACGCCACCGATTTGCAGGGCGTGCTGGATTCGTGTGACGTGGCCATCTACGCCACCGGCTCCGAAACCGTGAGGGCGCTGATGCCCAACAAACCTTCTCTGGAATACCGCCACATCGTCGATCCGCGCGACGTGGAGGGGCTGGTGCTGCCCGCCGTGGCCGCCCAGAGAACGACACAGCGAACCACGCAGAGATCCACACGGCCACCGCCTCAACCCATGCCCAAAAAGGAGTTGTCATGACCGCGATTGAACAGATGAACTGGATGCAGGTGGAGGAATACCTCAAGACCGACGACCGCTGCATCCTCCCGCTGGGCAGCACCGAGCAGCACGCGCACCTGAGCCTGTGCGTGGACAACATCCTGCCCTTCAAGCTGGCACAGGACGCGGTGGGCGACTCTGGCGTGCCCGTATTTCCCGTCCTGCCCTACGGCATCACGCCGTACTTCCGGGCCTATCCGGGCAGCATCAATATCCGGGTACAGACATATCTGGCCATCGTGCGCGACATTCTGGACGACCTGCACGAACAGGGCTTCCGGCGAATCCTGATCGTCAACGGGCACGGCGGCAATACCCCGGCGCAGGGTTTTGCCGCCGAGTGGATGGCCGATCACCCCGGCACGCAGGTCAAGTTTCACAACTGGTGGAACGCGCCGGGGGTCTGGGCCAAGGTGCAGGCCACCGACAGCAACGCCAGCCACGCCTCCTGGATGGAAAATTTTCCCTGGACGCGGCTGGACGGCGTGGAGATGCCGGACACCGAGAAAACCGGGATTGACTTTGACCACATGCGGTTGCTTGGCCCCAAGGCCCTGCGCGAGTATCTGGGCGAGGGCAATTTCGGCGGCAAATTTCAGCGCCCCGACGCCGATATGCACGCCATCTGGGATGTGGCCGTGGCGGAAACCCGCGCCCTGCTGGAAGGCGGGTGGGCCGGGTGAACGAGCAAGGCCCGCAACGCCTGCTGGTCTGGGGAGCCGGAGCCATCGGCGGCACGATTGGCGCGTATCTGGTTCGGGATGGCTATGACGTGACCTTCGTGGATGTGGACGCCGATCATGTCCAGGCCATTAACAGGCATGGACTGAGCATCAACGGGCCGTTTGGGGATTTCAGGGTGACAGCGTCCGCTTTCACCCCGGACGCCTTGCAGGGCCAGTGGGACACCATTTTGCTGTGTACCAAGGCGCAACACACGGCGGCGGCGGCCAAAGCCCTTGCGCCGCATCTCAGCCCGGAGGGCGTGGTGCTGTCCATCCAGAACGGCCTCAACCCGCTGATCATCAACGATCACATCCCGCCCCAGCGCGTGCTGGGCAGCTTCGTCAACTTCGGTGCGGATTATCTGGAACCCGGCGTGGTGCATTACGGCGGGCGCGGCGTGGTGGTCATCGGCGAGCAGGACGGAGAGTTGACCGGGCGGGCGCGGCAGCTCCACCAGATGCTGACGCACTTTGAACCGGACGCCATTCTCAGTCCGAATGTCTTCGGCTACCTGTGGAGCAAGCTGGCTTACGGGGCGCTGCTGTTTGCCACCGCCATTACCAACGACAGCATCGCCGACGCACTTGAGCAGCCCGAAGACCGCGCCCTGTACACCGAACTGGGCCGCGAGGTCATGCGGGTGGCCCTGGCACACGGCGTCACCCCCGAAGCTTTCAACGGCTTTGACCCGGCGGCCTTCCTGCCAGACGCAGGCGACGCGGCAGCCGCACAGAGTCTGGACGAGATGGTGGCCTTCAACCGCCGCAGCGCCAAGACCCACAGCGGCATCTGGCGTGATCTGGCCGTTCGCAAACGCACCACGGAGGTGGACGCACAACTGGGCTGGGTGGTGCATTTTGGAGGCCAGCACGGCGTTCCCACCCCGCTCAACGCCCGCCTGATCGCGCTGATTCACGAGATAGAAGCTGGAACCCGCGAGCTGAGCCAGGGCAATCTGGCTGACCTGCGTGGGCTTCTGCTTCAGGAGCAGGCGTGAGCGCCGAACGCTTCGCAGGCCAGACGGTGATCGTCACCGGGGCGGCGCACGGCTTCGGGCGCGCGATTGCCCACGCCTTCGCCTGGGAAGGGGCAGCAGTCTGGGCCTGTGACGTGAACACCGAGGGTCTGGGGGAGACAGCAAGGCTGGCCCACCACGACGGTCTGACCATCCAGACCAGAGCAGTGGATGTGGGCGACGCCGCTGCTGTGGGCGCGTTCGTGGCTGAAGCCGTGGCGGAAACGGGCCGCGTGGATGTGCTGGTCAACAACGCGGGCGGCGTGCGCGGACAGGTGGGCCGCCCCATTGAGGACATCAGTCCTGCCGACTGGCAGGCCATCTTCGCCGTCAACGTGGACGGGGCATTTTTCTTCGCGCAGGCGGTGGCCCCGCACATGAAAGCCCACAAATCGGGCCGGATCGTCAACATCTCCAGCGGCGCGGGCCTGGGCATCAGCCTGACCGGGATTCAGGCGTATGCCAGTGCCAAGGCCGCCCAGATCGGTCTGACCCGGCAACTGGCGCACGAGTTGGGCGCGTGGGGCATCACGGTGAACAACGTCGCTCCCGGCTTTGTCCGCAGCAATCCCACCACCGAGCGCCAGTGGGACAGCTACGGCGAGGAAGGGCAGCGCAAACTGCTGGACGGCATCGCCCTGAAGCGCCTGGGAACGCCGGAAGACATCGCCAACGCCGTGCTGTTCTTCGCTTCAGAGCAGGCGGGCTGGATTACCGGGCAAGTCCTAAGCGTGGACGGTGGCAAATGAGCGGCCTGAATGATGTGCTGGTGCGGCTGAACGAACGCGCCAAAGATTCGCTTTCTGAGTTGATTGAGTTCGCCAGTATTCCCAGTGTCAGCGCGCAGCCCGCCCACAAATCCGACATGGATCGGGCGGCACTGTGGCTCTCGGAGCGCCTGAAACGTGCCGGACTCAAGACTGTAGAACGGTGGCCCACGGCTGGGCACACCGCCGTCTACGCCGAATATCTGGACGCGGGCGAGGACGCCCCCACGCTGCTCGTCTACGGCCACTACGACGTTCAGCCCCCCGATCCGCTGGAGAAGTGGCACACGCCGCCGTTCACACCCACGGTCAGGGGCGAGCGCATCTATGGGCGCGGCGTCAGCGACGACAAGGGGCCGCTGCTGCTGACCGTCCAGGTGGTGGATGCCTACCTGTCCACGCTGGGCAGCTTGCCCCTCAACCTCAAATTTCTGTTTGAAGGCGAGGAAGAAGTCGGCAGCGCCCATCTGAACGAGCTGGTTGCGCAGAACGCACTGCGGTTGAAATCAGATTTCGTCCTGAGTGCCGATGGCGGCATGTGGAGCGCGGATATCCCCTCGCTGACGGTGAGTGCGCGTGGGCTGGCGGCGCTGGAACTCACCGTTCGCGGCCCCGCCAAGGATTTACACTCCGGGCGGCACGGCGGCAGCGTCCACAATCCTCTGCACGCGCTGGCGACATTGATCGCCGGACTGCATGACGAATCGGGCCGCGTGACCGTGCGGGGCTTTTACGACGGTATTTCCGAGCTGACGCCGCAGCAACGCGGGGACATCCAGCAACTGCCGTTCACCGACGAAGCGTACCTGACCCAGACTGGAGCGCCCGCCGTCTACGGCGAATCCGGGTATTCCACGCTGGAACGCCAGTGGCACCGGCCCACGCTGGAAGTGAACGGGATGTGGGGCGGTTACACGGGCGAGGGAACGAAAACGGTGCTGCCCAGCGAGGCGCACGCCAAGATCACCTGCCGACTGGTGCCGGGGCAGGAGCCGGAGCGCATCGCCGCGCTGCTCCAGCAGCATCTGGAGGACAGGCTGCCGCCCGGCGTTACCCTGGAGATTCACGGCAGTGACCACGGCGCACGCGCGTACCGCCTGCCCGACGATCACCCTGGCGCGGTGGTGGCGCGGGAAGTGCTGGCCAGGCTCTACGGCAAACCCCCGCTGGACGTGGGCATGGGCGGCAGCATTCCCGTGCTGGAAACCTTCCAGAGCGCCCTCGGCCTGGACACCGTGTTCTTCAGCTTCGCGGTAGGCGACGAGGACATCCACGCCCCCAACGAATTCTTCCGTGTGCCGAGGCTGTACGAGGGCCAGCAAGCCTGGGCGCAGTTCTGGTGGACACTGGCCCAGAAGAAATTGGAACAGAAGAAACTGGAACAGGAGAGCAAGCCATGAATGAATTCAAGCGCCGCTCGGCGGAAATCAATGACCTGTTGTGCGTCCTGAACGTCCTGAACTGGGACGCCCGCACGCAGATGCCCGCAGGCGGCAGTTCGCCCCGCGCCCAGCAACTCGCCACCGTCAGTGCGCTGGCACAGGAAAAGTTGCTTGATCCGGCCTACGCGGCGGCGGCCCAGGCAGTCAGCGGTGATGACGTGGAGAACCGCGCCGCTCAGCAGGCGCTGGACGCCATCTCGGCGCTGAAGCGTATTCCCGCCGAGCTGACCCGCGAACTGGCCCTGCTGAAATCTGAGGCACAAGACGTGTGGGCACGCGCCAAAGCGGCCAACGACTTCGGCCTGTTCGCTCCAGGCCTGACGCGCATGGTGGAACTGAACCAGCAATTGGCCGAGGCGCTGGGGTACGAGGGCCACCCCTACGACGCGCTGCTCAACATGTACGAGCCAGGCCTGACGGTAGAGACGCTCATGCCGCTGTTTGAGCAACTGCGTGCCCATCATGTGCCGCTGTTGCGGGCCATTCAGGAGCGGCCCCAACCCCGCAGCGAATTCCTGAACCGCTCGTATCCGGCAGCAGCGCAAAAGAGCATCTCGCTGGCACTGGCCCAGAAGTTCGGCTACGACACGGAGCGCGGGCGACTGGACGAATCGGCGCACCCCTTTGAGATCAGTTTTACCCGTCAGGACGTGCGGATCACCACCCGCATCCAGGAGAACTTCCTGTCGGGCGCACTGTTCGGCACGCTGCACGAGACTGGACACGCCATGTACGAGCAGGGCGTCCGCCCGGAGCTGAGCCGCACGGTGCTGGCCAGCGATCTGCTGGGCCTGTACGCGGTGGGCGGGGCCAGCTACGGCACGCACGAGAGCCAGTCGCGGCTGTGGGAAAACCGCATCGGGCGATCAAAGGCCTACTGGGATCTGCACTTCCCGCAGCTTCAGGCCGCGTTTCCTGAAGCACTCGCAGACGTGGACACCGCCGCCTTTCACCGCGCCGTCAACACCGTGCGTCCCAGTCTGATCCGGGTGGAGGCCGACGAACTGACCTATGACCTGCACATCATGCTGCGGGTAGAGCTGGAACGCGCCCTGATCGGCGGTGAACTGGCGGTCAAAGACCTGCCCGAAGCCTGGAACGCCCGCATCAAGGCTGATCTGGGATTGGACGTGCCGGACGACACCAGGGGCGTGTTGCAGGACATCCACTGGTCAGCAGGCATGTTCGGCTCGTTTCCCACCTACACCATCGGCAATGTGATGGCCTCGCAGTTCTATGCGGCGGCCACAGAGCAGATGCCGGAACTGGAAGACACGCTGCTGCGCGGCGAATACGCCACTCTTCTTGGCTGGCTGACCGACAACATCTACCAGCATGGGCGCATCTACACGCCCCACGAGTTGCTGGAACGCGTGACCGGGCGTGGTCTTGACCCGCAACCGTATCTGGATTACCTCAGCGGCAAATACGGCGAACTCTACGGCTTGGCCGAGACAAATGAAACGGCGCAAAAGGAGCAGATACTATGACCCAGCAAAACGGAAAACTCGCAGGAAAAGTGGCCCTCGTGACCGGCGCAAGCAGCGGCATTGGTGAGGCGACGGCGCTGGCACTGGCCGAACACGGCGCGGCAGTAGCATTGGTGGCGCGGCGCAGGGACCGTCTGGACGAGCTGGCGGGCAGGATTGAAGGCATGGGCGGCAAGGTGGCCGTGATCGTCTCCGATCTGGCGCAGGCCGGGCAGGGGGCAGAGGTGGTGGGGCAGGCGGTAGAGGCCCTGGGCCGTCTGGACATCGTCGTCAACAACGCGGGCGTGATGCTGCTCGGCCCGCTGGCAGGCGGCGATCCCAGCGACCTCACGCGCATGATGGACCTGAACGTCACCGCGCTGATGCACCTCTCGCAAGCCGCGCTGGAAACGATGAAGCCGCAGAAGAGCGGTCATATCGTCAACATCTCCTCGGTGTCGGGGCGCGGAGCCAGTCCGCTGAGCGCCGGGTACAGCGCCAGCAAATGGGCGGTGGGGGGCTTCAGCGAGGGGCTGCGGCAGGAAGCCAAACAGGACCGCATTCGCGTGACCGTCATCGAACCCGGCGTCGTCGCCACCGAGCTGACCGATCACATCACCCACACCCAGACCAAGGACATGTACGAGGGCCGGATCAAGGACATGGAGATGCTGCAATCGGAGGACATCGCCGCCGCCGTCCTTTACGCCGTGACCCAGCCGGAGCGCGTGAACGTCAACGAGTTGCTGATCCGTCCGCTCGATCAGGGCTGAGAAAGTTGGGGGTTCTCCCCGCCAGACCGCATCTTCTGTCGCCCAAAATCCAGCGCAAATTCTCGTTGATCTAGACAATGGAGCTTATTGCCCTTTCCAGGCTCTAAGCTTGCTCCATCCCAAATTGGTCCAACCACTGGACCTTCAAGTCGGAAACAAGGAGGCGAGATGACAGCGCAGCCGATCAAACAGCAGAAACTGGCTGCCAGTGCGGCAGAAGAACTTCTGGCCCTGATCCTGCGCGGAGACTTCGCGGCTGGTCAGCGGTTGCCCCCCGAACGGCTGCTGGCCGAACAGATGAACATTTCCCGCACCAGCCTGCGGGACGGAATTGCCCGCCTGGAGGTTCTTGGACACCTGGAGGCGCGGCAGGGCAATGGGGTTTTCGTCCGCGAACCTTCCGCCGCCCACCTGACCCAGCCGTTCCAGGGCATGCTTATCCGCTCGCCACAAAAGCTGGAGCATCTGCTCGAATTCCGCCAGATGATCGAGCCGGAAGTGGCAGCACAGGCCGCTGCCCGCGCCACGCCCACCCAGATTGCCCAGCTCCATCTGTGTCTTGAGCGTCAGGAAGCCGCGTGTAGACGTCACATCAAACTCAGTGATGAGGACATGGTCTTCCACAACCTGATCGCCCAGATTGCGGGCAACGAGGTGGTCATGCTGGTGCTGGAAACTCTGCGGTCCCTGATGGTGCAGTTGCGAAATCAGGTGGTAGGAGACAAACCGGAATTGACGATTTCGGAACACCGCGCGCTGGTGGGGGCCATTGCCAGCGCCTCGCCCGAGGCCGCCCGTCAGGCCATGCTCGTTCACATGGCGTCCGTCCGTCGCCACGCCGCCCCCCTCATTAATCAAGGAGAAGACAATGCGTAAATCCCAGTTCCTGATGGCCTTCCTGAGTGCCGCCTGCCTGAGCGCCGCTTCCGCCTCGGCACAGACCCTGACCGTGGGCCTGGACGCCGACCCGCCCAAACTGGACCCGGCGCTGTCCACTGCCCTGGTGGACCGTCAGGTCATGAACCAGATTTTCGACAAGCTGGTGGATCTGGACGTGAACCTCAAGGTGGTTCCAGCGCTGGCAACGTCATGGAAGGTGAGCAACGGCGGCCTGACCTATACCTTCAAGCTCAAGAGCGGCGTGAAATTCACAGATGGCACGGTGCTGGACGCCGCCGCCGTCAAATACGGCCTGGACCGCAACCGCACGCTGGAAGGCAGCGCCCGCAAGAACGAGATGAGCAGCATCAAGGAAGTCAAGGTCATTGACGCGCAGACGGTTCAGCTCAATCTGTCGCAGTCGTATGGCCCGCTGCTGGCGGTGCTGACGGACCGCGCAGGCATGATCGTCTCGCCCACGGCGGCCAAGAAGGCCGGGGCCGATTTCCAGAACAATCCGGTGGGCAGCGGCCCCTTTACCTTCGTCAGTCGCGTGCGCCAGGACAACATCACCCTGAATGCCAACAAGAGCTACTGGGGCGGCGCACCCAAGATCGACAAACTGATTTACCGCCCCTTCACCGACGGTGACGTGCGCTACGCCAACCTGCTGTCAGGCGCGGTGCAGGCCATCACGCCGATTGATCCCAAGGACATCAGCAAGCTAGAGCAGAACGCCAAATTCAGCGTGCTGAACTACCCTGGCATCGGCTTCCAGGGCGTGTGGTTTAACGTGACCCGCGCGCCGTTCAACAACAAGAACTTCCGGCAGGCGGTGGCGGCCACCATCGACCGCGAGGCGATTGCCAAGAGCATCTTCTACGGCACGGTCACGCCCGCTGCCGGTCCCTTCCCGCCCGGCACCCCTGCCGCGTCCTCGGCCATCACGGTGCAGAAGCCCAACATCGCCCTGGCCAAGCAGAAACTTGGCGGCAAGCCGCTGACATTCACGCTGCTGACCACCCCTGGCAGCGTGACCACGCAACTGGCGCAGGTGTATCAGGCCATGTTCGCGCAGGCCGGAATCACCGCCAAGATCGAGCAGGTGGAATTCGGCACCCTGCTGGACCGCGCCGACAAACAGGATTACGACGCCCTGATGCTGGGCTGGAGCGGACGCCCCGATCCTGACGGCAACATCTACGATTTCTTCGTGACAGACGGCACCAACAACCAGGCCGGGTACAGCAACAAAACTGTGGACAGCCTGCTGGCCAAGGCGCGCGCCCAGACCGCCATGACCGCCCGCGCAGCCACCTACAACGTCGCGCTGAGTACCATCATCAGCGACACCCCGTACACCTGGGTCTACTTCCAGCGCAATCTGGTGGCGAGCGTTAAGGGTCTGACCGGCCTCAAGCCCATCCCAGACGGCATCATCCGATTTAAAGACGTGGACCTGAAGTAACGGACATTCTCTCGAAGGGGCGGGCAGTTGGTCTTGCTCGCCCCTTTCGCACTTTTCAGATCAGGAGGTCCAGTGGCTGTTTTCGCGTTACGCCGTTTGCTGTCGTCCATTCCTACTTTGTTGATCGTCACGGTGATCATCTTCGTGATGGTCAAGCTGCTGCCCGGCGACCCGGCCCGGCTGATCCTGGGCCAGGAGGCCACGCCTCAGGCCCTGGCTGAACTGCGCCGTTCGCTGGGCCTGGACCGCTCGTTGTTGCAGCAATATCTGAGTTGGCTGGCCGGGGCCGTGCGGCTGGATTTTGGCACCAGCCTGACCGACAACAGCAGCGTGAGCAAACTGATCGCCCAGAAACTGCCGGTGACCCTGGAACTCTCGCTGTTCGCCATGCTGATCTCGCTGCTGATTTCCCTGCCTGCCGGGATTCTCAGCGCGATGCGGCGCAACACCTGGGTGGACCGGGTGCTGACGCTGCTGGCGCTGTCGGGCATCAGCCTGCCCAACTTCTTTCTGGGCATCCTGCTGATCTACCTGTTCAGCATCCAGTTGGCCTGGATTCCGGCGAGCGGTTACACCAGCCTGCTGGAGAATCCGGGGCGCAATCTGCTGCTGCTGCTGCTGCCCGCCGTCACGCTGGGCGTCGGCTCGGGGGCGGTGCTGACGCGTTATCTGCGCTCCAGCCTCAGCGAGACGCTGACGCAGGATTACGTGCGAACCGCCCACGCCAAGGGCCTCACGGCGCGGCAGGTCACCTCCAAACATGCCCTCAGAAATGCGCTGATTCCCTTTTTGACCGCTTTCGGCCTGCAACTGGGCGGCCTGCTGGGCGGAGCGGTGATCACCGAGCAGATTTTCAGCATTCCCGGCTTCGGGCGGCTGCTGGTGGACGCTGTGTTCACCCGTGACCTGCCCGTGATTCAGGGCGTGGTGCTGGTCTCGGCAGTGGCGGTCTTCCTGGTCAGTTTCCTGGTGGACCTGGGCTACGCGGCAGTAGACCCACGCATCCGGTACAACTGATGGCGGTACAAGTGACAGGAAGCCCACTGAGGGGAGCGAGAACATGACGACAACGGTTTCCAAGACGCCAAGCCCGGAGAAGCGGCGGTTGCCTGCGCCATTGCGGCGTTTTCTGGGCAACAAGCTGGCCGTCATCGGCCTGTTCGTGCTGTTGATCTTCGCGGTCTCGGCGCTGCTGGCCCCCTGGGTGGCCCCCTTTGACCCCGCGCAGATCTTCTTTTCCGATTTGCGGGCCGCTCCCGGCGCGGCGCACCTGTTCGGGGCCGATGAACTGGGGCGCGACATTCTCTCGCGGGTGGTGTACGGGGCGCGGGTGTCCCTGAGCGCCGGGCTGATCTCCGTGACGCTGGCCCTGGTGTTTGGCGGCGGCATCGGCCTCGTCGCCGGGTACGTCGGCGGCTGGGTGGATGACGTGCTGATGCGTTTCGTGGACGCGCTGCTGGCGCTGCCGTTTCTGGTGCTGGCGATTGCCCTTGCCGCCATCCTCGGCCCCAGCTTGCAGAACACCATGATCGCCATTGCCATCGTGACTGCCCCTGCCTTTGCCCGCATCACGCGCGGCGAGGTGCTGTCGCAGCGCGAACGCGATTATGTGCAGGCCGCGCAGGCACTGGGCGCGGGCGACGGACGCCTGATTACCCGTCACCTGCTGCCCAACATCAGCGGGGCGCTGATCGTGCAGACCTCGCTGGCCATCGCCAATGCGATTCTGGCCGAGGCCAGCCTGTCCTTCCTGGGCCTGGGCATTCAGCCGCCCGCGCCCAGCTGGGGGTCCATGCTCAATGCAGCGCGCGGCTACCTGACCGATGCGCCGTGGATGGCCCTATTTCCTGGCCTTGCCATTTTCCTGGCCGTGCTGGCCTTCAACCTGATCGGCGACGGGTTGCGGGAAGCGCTCGATCCGCGTGGACGGGTGGGGTAATACGGACTCCGATTGAAAGGTGTTGAGAACACCTGGAAATCCGAACGAGCGTCCAAGCGTCCTCTCTGCGAGCTGTACCAGTCATGGGCGCTGCTCTGGACAATACAGTGAGCAGGAGGAAAACGGATTCCGGGTGTGGAGTGCAGGAACCCTGCGCGGTCCCGATTTCTGCCGCGTCACAGCCGGAATCCGTATCAGCACGGTCAGACGCGTTGTGCCAGAAGCGCGCAGGAGCCACTCGCTCGTGGCAGGATCACCGTGCGCCTACCGCGCCGTCCAACCCAGATCAAGGTCCAGCACGGCCCCGGTCATGCCCCAGGCGGCGGGGCTGGCGACGTAGCTGGCCAGGGCAGCGATGTCTTCGGGATTCAGCAGTTGCTTGATGGCCGCGCTTTCCAGCATCACTTTCTGCTCCACTTCCTCAACAGTGATGCCGCGCGTACGCGCCTGATCGGCCATCTGTCCGGTGACCAGCGGCGTTCGCACATAGCCGGGGCAAATGGCATTCACAGTCAGGCCCTGATCGCCTGCCTCCAGCGCCGCCGTGCGCGTCAGGCCGATCAAACCGTGCTTGGCGCTGACATACGCCCCCTTGAAGGGACTGGCGACGTGGCCGTGAATGCTGGAGATATTGATAATTCGGCCCTGACCACTCCGGGTCAGGTGCGGCCAGGCGTACCTGGACAGCAGAAACGGCGCGGTCAGCATCACGCGCAGCATGGCGTCCCAGGTGTCCTCGGGAAAATCGGCCACCGGGGCAATGTGCTGGAAGCCCGCGTTGTTGACCAGTACATCTAATCCGCCCAATGCAGCCACCGTCTCGTCAACGGCGCGGCGGCAATCCTCACGCTCAGACAGGTCCGCTCCAATGAACGTCAACTCGTGTTCGGCGGCAATTTCGCGTCCTTCTGGTCGGTCCAGATCAAGGACGGCCACCCGCAACCCATCGGCCTGGAATCTGCGTGCGATAGCGAGGCCGATGCCACCTGTTCCGCCTGTGACCAGCGCGGTTCTCTGTTGCTGTGGTGTTGTCATGCCCCGGAGTGTAGGACGGAGGCGTTACCGCAGCGTTCGGGATGAAATGACCACCCCATGACCGCCCAGCGCCCGCGTCTTTGGCAGCGGCTCCAGTCCCAGTTCATCCAGAGCGCTGAAGAGTTGATCGTAGACCCGGCGGGCGGCGACAGCCTGGCCGAGTGCATGCCAGGTGCGCATCAGGGCGTGGGCGGCACTCTCGTGGGCGGAGTCCAGAGCCAGCGCGCGTTCGGCGGCGCGGACGGCCAGCTCGGTGTTTCCACCATCCAGGGCCAGCTCGGCTTCGGCGGCCAGCGCGTCGGGCAGGCGGGCGGCGTAGCGCTGGGCCTCGTTCTGCACGTCGCTCAGGTCAGAGTCGGCGATCCGCCCCGGCAGGGCCAGCAGTCCTTGTAGACGTCCAGTGTCTCCGGTCTGCGTGTCCAGCAGCGTGCGGGCGGCATGCAGATCAATGCACAGATCGGGACCAGGCTTGAGGCGAATCCAGTCGCCGCGTTCCAGAAACATGCCGCTGGCCGCCCCCTCTTCCAGCACCTGCCCCAACGCATGCAACGTCACGCGGAAATTGCGCTCGCCCACACCGGGATCAGCCCCTGGAAACAGCGCCTCCTGCGCGGCCTCGCGTGCCAGACCAGCGTCATGGACAGCCAGGAGCGCCAGCAGATCACGCGCCCTGGCCCGTCCCCAGTCGCGCGCCCTCGTCTCATGGCTGCGGGTGACTGAAACACGCCCCAGCACGGAGATCTGGACCCTGAAGCCGGGCGTCTGATCTGGCTGGGGCAAGTGCAGGTAGCCCAGTTGGCGGGCAATGGGCAGCAGGGCAAGCTGAAGTTCGGGGTGGGCGTGTGCCAACTGCGCCAGTAAACGCGCCCGCCCAGATGAACTGGAGACTGGCGACAACAGGCCGCGCCGGGCCAGCAGAAACGGATAGCGCGCCGCCGCATGGGCCGCCTCCAGATCCCCGCTGCCATCCGCAGCGAAACGGGCCAGTGCCACGCAGGCCATTCCAAAGGCGTCGCCGCAGGTCTGGAAGGCGGTGAGGGCAGCGTCCAGTCCAGGCCCATCGGTGTTCCCTGACTCCTGCACGCCCAGCGCCGCCGCCAGATGCAGCAGACCAGCCATGTAGCCGTCACCGCCCGTCTGGGCCAGCGCCTCGGTTTTCAGCCTCATGGCCTGCGCCGAATCACCCGCCCGGCCCGCCAGTGAGGCCAGTCCCATCAGCGGCTCCACACGCAGGCGGCCCGAAACGCGCTGGGCCAGCATCAGGGCGTCTTCGTAGGAGGCCCGCGCACCGTCCAGATCACCCGCCGTCATCCCGGCATGCCCCAGCCGTGCCAGCGCCAGCGAGCGCACGAAGGGGCTTTCCAGGCGCTCGCCCTCGGCCAGTCCGGCGCGGGCGTTCTCGGCGGCCTGCGCCGACTCGCCACGCAGGGCATGGACAAAAGAGGCGAGCAGCAGCCCCTCCCGGTGGTTCTGAGCGGCCCGCGCACCGCCCGCCTCGCCCCGTGCCGCCGCCAGTGCCAGTTCCAGCGCCCGTTCCAGATCGCCGGAACGCAGGGCGGCTCTTGCGCCGTCCCGCAAACTGGGTTCCAGTGCCAGCGCCTCCGGCAGCCGCCCGGCGTTCAGCAGATTCTCGGCCCGCATGCGCCGGAGTATGGGCGAGTCGGGGGCCAGGGTGGTCGCCACATCCAGCGCTTCCCAGGCCGCGTCCGGCTGCACCGTGTCCAGCGCCACCTGTACCTGCCCCAGCGCCCGCAGCAGCGGCGTGGCCTGTTCGTACTCGGCCAGCGCCTCGCCGTACCGCGACGACAGGCGCAGGGCGTCCCCCGCCAGGGCGTGCAATTCGGGCGTCCAGACCGCGCGGGGCAGGCGGCCCAGGCTGCGCTCAATCAGCCCGGCCCGGCCCTGGTCCAGCCATCCCGCCCCGTACACCGAGAGCAGCGCCGCCGCCCGCGCCGTGTCGCCCGACAGCAGATGTGCAGCCAGCGCCCGGCGAGGCCGTCCAGTGCGCTCAAAATACGCTGCCCCACGCGACGCCAGTGCCTCGATTTCAGTGCTGTACAGTCCGGTCCGCAGGTGGGCACGGAGCAGGGGATGGGCGCGGTAGACCGCACTTTCCGAACCGGCCAGATGATCCGAGCGCGTCAGGAAGGTGCCGCCGTTCGCCAGCGCCTCCAGAAGTGCCGCCCCATCTGGCTCATCCAGCACTTCACGGGCCAGTTCAGGCGTCAGCTCCTCGAACAGGCTGCCGCGCGTCAGCACCGCCCGCAGGGCTGGGTCCAGCGGTCCCAGCACCTCGGAAGCCAGGTAGGCAAACAACGTTCCCAGTTGTGCCTCTCCACCGTCCAGATCAGCGAGCGCGGCCAGTTGAACGCGGCCCTGCGTTGCCGCCTGCGCCAGAAAACGCACCGCGATAGGCCAGCCCTCGGTGACGGTGTGGGCCAGCCGCACTTCCGCGTCGGCAGGATGAAGGCCGCCAGCACGAAGCAGCCCGCCCACCTCCTGCCGGGTAAAGGCCAGCTCTGCCGTTCCCAGTCGCGTGACCTCGCCCGCCGCGTCCAGCCGGGCCAGTTCGGGCAGTGCGAGCGGCACGCGTGAAAGCAGCGCCAGCCGCCCAGCCGTGGTGCCGGGGAGGCCGCCGCCCAGCAACTCGCGCAGCAGGTCGCCCACGGCCCCGCCGCCCCCACACTCGGCACTCAGATGCTGCGCCTCATCCAGCACCAGCAGGCCACCGCAGGCGTCCAACAGATCTGCCACGCGCGCCGCCACACGGCGGGGGGAAGCTCCAGCGTCCAGCAACCCGGCCACCTCTGCGCCTCCCGGCAGGCCCTCGGCGGCCAGTGCCAGCCCGGCGGCCAGCACCTGTGGATCGGCGTCATCGGCATCCAGGGTCAGCCACGCGTGCGCCCCGCCCGCCATGCTTCCGGCCAGCGCCGTGGTCTTGCCGTAGCCTGCCGGGGCCACCAGCAGCAGCACCCGCGCGGCTTCCATCACCGTCTGTAGGCGGGGCCGGGCCAGAGCGCCGCGCACCGCAGGCACCCGCGCCCGCCGCCGCGAGGTCAGGTCACGCCAGGTCAGGGTCATGCCCGATGCTAGCAAGGCCATGCTGCTGCGGTCTGCCCCGCTCCTGATTTAGGGGCCTGGAGCAAACATACTTGATGGAGAGGCGCGGAGGCCGGCGGGTGGCTCTGCCCGCTACAGCGCCAGATACGCTTCCCGCACGCTGGGGTCCGCCAGCAGCGCCGCGCCCGTCCCCTCCTTGACCACCTCGCCGTTTTCCAGCACATAGGCCCGCTGCGCCAGCTTGAGGCTGAGGCCCACATTCTGTTCTACCAGCAGCACGCCGACGCCCTCGGCATGGACGGCTCTCAGCGCCCCGAAGACGGTCTGGGTCATCAAAGGCGAGAGGCCCAGGCTGGGTTCATCCACCACCAGCACGCTGGGGCGGCCCATTAAAGCGCGGCCCACGGCCACCATCTGCTGCTCACCGCCCGACAAGGTTCCGGCCAGTTGCCCGGCACGTTCGGCCAGACGGGGGAACAGCGAATAGACGTGTTCCAGCGTCTGGGCCTGTTTGGCGCGCGCCTCGGGGCGCATGGCCGCGCCCAGTTCCAGGTTCTCGCGCACGGTCATGAGGCCGAACAGTTCGCGGCCCTCGGGGACATGGCCCAGGCCCAGACCCACGATCTGCGTCGGCGTGGCACGGGTGATGTCCTGCCCACCCAGGCGAATGCTGCCGCCTGTAGGCCGCACCACGCCGCTGACAGCCCGCAGCGTGGTGGTCTTGCCCGCACCGTTGGCCCCGATCATGGCGACGAACTCTCCCGGCCCGACGCGCACGCTGACGTCCCACAACACCTGAATCTTGCCGTAGCCAGCGGCAAGGTTTTCAATGATCAATTCCTGGCCCTGGGGGGCGGTCATGGGGTGGCCTCCAGGTGGATGAATCTATTTTCGTTGGGGGCCTGCTGGGTGGCCCCCTCACCCTTCCGTCGCTTCGCTCCTCCCTCCCTCTCCCACAAGTGGAGAGGGGAAAAAGCTCCCAGCCCCTCAGACTCTTTGACCCTTAGACCTTTCATTCCACTCATGCTCCCAGCCCCTCTTCCGTGCCCAGATACGCGGCCACCACCTGCGGATGCGCCGTGACCTCCCGGTAGGTGCCGTGGGCAATAACCTGACCCTGATCCATGACCACCACGCGGTCTGCCAGATCACGCACCACCGGCATGATGTGTTCAATAAACAAAACGCTGACGCCATCGGCGCGCACGCTCCGTATCAGTTCCACTGCTTCGGCAGCCTCGGCGGGGCGCAGACCGGCCATCACCTCGTCCAGCAGCAGCACGCGGGGACCCGTCGCCAGGGCACGGGCAATTTCCATACGCTTGTCCTGGAGTAGCGTCAGTTCATGGGCGGCTCGGGCGGCCTGATCGGCCAGTCCAGTGCGTTCCAGCAGGTCATAGGCACGTTCGCGGGCCTGCGGCAACTTTGTACCGGGCTGCCCGAACAGTGCGCCCACCGTCACGTTTTCATGGACGGTCATCTCCGGGAAAGGGCGCACCACCTGAAAGGCGCGGCCCAGCCCGGCGTGGCAGCGCTGTTCCATCGGCGCGTGTGTGATGTCCTGACCCAGCAGTTCCAGCCGCCCCGAACTGGGCCGATACACCCCCGACAGCAGGTTGAGGAGGGTGGTCTTGCCTGCACCGTTCGGCCCGATAACGGCCAGGATCTCACCGTCGTAATGGTCAAAGGTCACGTTCTGCACAGCCTGAAGACCGCCGAAGCGCTTGCTCAGCCCATCGGCCTTCAGCACCACTTGCCCCACTGTGTTCACAGGTCACCCCCGTGCCGCCCGCGCCGGAACAGGCCCATCAGCCCGCGCGGCAGCCACAGGATGCTCAGCATCAGCACCAGCCCGTAGACCACCAGATAGCCGTTCTTGACGACGTTGTGCAGCGCTTCCTCTGCAATACGCAGTACGGTTGCGCCCAGGATCGGCCCCAGTGTGGTGTACAGCCCGCCAAAAATGCTGGTGGTCAGCGGCGCGATGGAATTGGCGAGACTGAAGGTATCCAGCGGACTGATAAAAAAGGTCTTGCCCGCGTACAGCACGCCTGCCAGCGCTGCCAGAAAGCTGGAGATGAAGAATGCCGCCAGCTTGTAGCGCACGGTGGACACGCCCAGCACCCGCGCCGTTTCCTCACCCTGCCGGATGGCGGCAAACGCATGGTGCAGGCGGCCCGTCCGCACCGCCAGACTCACGCTCGCCGTTAAGGCCAGCAGCAGCAGGGCCAGCAGATACTGCCCGCGCGAATTGCCGCCCAGCAGCGCCGGAACCAGCAGGCCGTTCGCGCCCCCCGCCACATCTTCCGGCAGGTTCTGGATGATCGTCCGCACCACCTCGGTAAAGGCGAGGGTGGCGATGGCGAAGTACATGCCGCTCAGGCGCATGGTCACTGCGCCCACCAGAAGGCTGACCACACCAGCGCCCAGCGCCGCCAGCGGCATGGCCAGCGACCAGACCAGGCCAGTTTTCAGCAGCAGTGCATAGCCGTATGCGCCCAGCCCGTAGAACGCCGCATGCGCCAGGCTGACCTGCCCGCTGCGCGCCAGAATGTCCCACGACAGCGCCATGATCCCGGCCACCAGCGTAAAGAAGCCGATCTGGAGCAGGAAGGCGCCCAAGTCTCCCAGTGGCAGGAAGGGAAAGGCCAGCGCCAGCAGGAAGAAGATCGCCAGCGGCACCAACGCCACACCCGTAATGTCTGGTTTGCGGGCGGCCTGCCGTTTGGAGGCAGGCGTGCCCATGCGGTCTGCCCTCATGCGGCCTTCCTGAACGAGCGGATCACCAGTGTGCCGAAGATCATGAGGAAGAACACCGCGTCGCTCCAGCCGCCGCCCCCCGGCACGTAGGTCTGGACCAGCGCCTCGGACAGGCCCAGAATGACGGAGGCCCACAGGACGCCGGTCAGGTTGCCCAGCCCAGCCATCACGATGATGGCAAAGGCTTTCAGCGCAAAGACCAGCCCCACAGTGGGCGAGGCGAACAGCAACACGCTGACCAGCACCCCGGCCACCGCCGCCAGCCCGCACGACACGCCGAAGGCAATCAGGTACACGCGGTCCACCGGAATGCCGATCAGTTGCGCGCCCCGGCGGTTCTGCGCCACCGCCCGCATCTGGCGGCCCAGCACCGTGCGGTACAGCGTGAAATACAGCGCGCCCAGCACCACCACCGCCAGCCCGAAAGCGATGGCCTTGGGGCCGCCGATGCTCAGCTCGCCGATATTGAGGCTGCTGGCCTGATAGGGCGTGGTGACGGTGCGGGTGTTGCCGCCCAGCAGCATCAGCGCCAGGTTTTGCAGCAGGATGCCCAGCCCGAAGGTCAGCAGCATCTGGTTCAGTTCCGGGGCCAGCAGCACATGCCGGATGCTGACGCGGTAGGTCAGCGCGCCCACGCCGAAGACTGCCACCGCCACGATGGGCAGCGACAGCAGCGGATCGATGCCCAGAAAGGCGCTGGCGGCCCAGGCCATGAAGGCCCCGAGCATCAGGAACTCGCCGTGCGCGAAGTTGACGATACCCACCACGCCCACCGCCAGTGCCAGACCGGAGGCCACCAGCGCGTAAATCCCACTTTGCAGCAGGCCATTGAGCAGGGTTTGTAAAAAGAGATCCATTCAGGCTCCGTAGGGTGGCGATTTATTTGGGTCTTGATTTGTGGACGGAAGGTTAGTGTTGGGTCAGATGCTCCAGAAAGGCTGTTCTGAACTCGTCTGGTGCTTCAATAAAGGGCGAGTGCCCCACACCGGGCAGCACCAGTTCGCGCCACTTGCCGCCGTTGGCTTCCCCACGTTGCAGCACGGTGCGCGTCTGCATCAGCATCGGCTGAGGTGGGCAGACGTCCGCGCCGGGCCAGCCAGGAACTGCGCCCAGCGCCCCGAGTTGGGCCAGATCGAACAGGCTGGCATCCCCCACGATGGCGTCGGCTTCCCCGCGTACCCACAGCACAGGTGGCGGCGGGGTCAGGTCAGCAAACGCCGAAAGGTTCATGTATTTGGAACTGAAAGCGTTCGCCACCCCAGCCGTCCCCGGCGCGACGTTCGGCCAGTGTTCGCTGGCGGTCATGTCGCCGGGATAGAAGCCGTCCCCGGTACGGGTTTTGAGCATGGACGATACCCACGCCTCTTCCTTCTCTGGGTCCGGTTGAAACTGTGCGGCGTTGAAGTAGAACTTCCGCATCACGTCGCGCGGGCTGCCTGCCGTGTCAGAGCGGTCTCCGGCAGCCACCGCCGAGACGAAGGCGGCATTGACCGTGCCGCCGCCCGAACCCGCGAAATCCGCGTTGTTGGGCGTGCCGTCCGCGCCGTGCGTGCCGCCGAAGCCGTAGGGACTGACCGGGGCCACCAGGGTTAAGGACTGCACCCGCTCCGGTGCGGTCAACGCCACCTGCATGACCACGCCGCCGCCCATGCTCCAGCCCAGCAGGTGCGCGCCCTTCCATTCCAGCGCGTCCAGCAGGGCCAGAAGATCATCAGACCAGTCGCGCAGGCCGCGCGTGGCGTCAATCGGTCTGGCCTCACTGTCGCCGTAGCCGCGCAGATCGGGGGCGACGGCGTGAATGTCACCGGGCAGAGAGGCCATCAAGTCGCGGAAGAACTCGCCGTCGGAGACGTTGCCGTGAACGAACAGAAGCCGCCGCTTCGCCTCGCCCGTCGCGGGGCGCTCCAGCACGGCGGTGTTGAGGCGGGAGGTCTGGACGGTTCTTGAAGTGGGTGTCATGGTGGCCCCTTTATTTATTGTTCGGATGTGCAGGGGTGGGAGCTTGCGGTTTAACCCCTCCGGCCCTTCGGGCCACCTCCCCTTAGAAGGGAGGCAAGAGTTGCGGAATTGCCCGGCCAGTCGCACTCCTTGGCTCCCTTTTAAGGGGAGCTGGCTGCGAAGCAGACTGAGGGGTTAAACCGTCGCCGCCCCCTTGCCCCTACTTGCCCCACACCACGGGCTTCTGCGAAAAGTTGGCCGGGTAAACGGGCACGCGGGTGTCGTTCAGGAACTGGAA
Organism: Deinococcus marmoris; assembly: GCF_001949125.1. Lineage (GTDB taxonomy): Bacteria > Deinococcota > Deinococci > Deinococcales > Deinococcaceae > Deinococcus > Deinococcus marmoris_A. Next base: position 8,446 of record NZ_MSTI01000091.1, on the reverse strand, counting down.
GTGCAGCCAGTTGCCCGCCTTAAAGCCCTGGTACTGGGTCTTGAGGCTCTTGCTGAAAGTCAGTGGTCCAAACGGCGTGGGCATGTTGATCCTGGCGAGTTCGGCGGCCACCTTGTCTTTGTCCACACTGCCCGCCTTGTTAATGGCGGCGGCCAGCGACTTGAGGTTCACGTAGGCCAAAGGCGCAAAGTACTCCTCCGTGACGTTGTTGAACTTCTTCTTGTAGGCCGCGACGAAAGCGGCGCTTTCCTTGTTGGGGCTGGTGGGCAGCCACAGACTCAGGCCCGCGATGTCGTTGGCCAGGGGGTTTTTCTCGAAGCCCACGGGCCAGCTCGGCGGCGTGCCGTAGATCAGGCCCAGCTTGAGGTTCTGCTGCTTGATCTCAGTGGCCAGCGGCAGGGCGTCGGTGTCGTAGCCCACCCAGTACATGATGTCGGGTTTGGCGGCCTTGGCCTTGCTGACCAGCGGGCCGAAGTTGCCGCTGCCGGTCTTGAACTTCTCGGTCAGCACCACATTGAATCCGGCCTTCTTGAAGGCGTCCACGGTGGCGTCGATGCCCGCGCTGCCGAAGGGGCCGTCCTCGTAGGCGATGGCAATATTTTTGGCCCCCTGCTTGTCCTTGAGGGTCTTGAAGAAGCCCAGGATGGCCTCGAAATTGTAGTAGGACCACGGGTGATAGTGAAAGAAATACTTGTGATCGGCGAACGCATCCTCGACGGGCGTGGCAGCGGCCCCGATCCAGGCCATGAAGGTGTTGTACTGCTTGGCCGGCCCCGAAAGGGCCACACTGACCGCGCTGCTCACGCCGCCGGCCATGAAGTCCACCTTATCCACCGTGACCAGCTTGACGAATTCCGGCACCGCCTTGGCCGGGGCGCTGGCGTCGTCACCGTAGACCACTTCCAGCGGTTTGCCCAGCACGCCACCAGCCTTATTGATCTCATCAAGCGCCAGTTCGTAGCCGTTCTTGGCCGCCTGGCCCGACACGCTGCCCGCCCCGGAAAGGGGAATCAGCACGCCTACCTTTACTGCGCCCGCACCGGAAACCGCGAGCAACACGCCCGTCAGAAGTAGAGTTTTCATAACGCGCGCAGTGTAATGGGGAGGCGTCACATGGGCGTTACAGCGTGGGGGAAGGGAAAGGAAGACCTGACCAGAAGCCTCACTGTGACCGCCGCGTAACGCTCCCCGCCTACCCTTTGCTGTAATGAGCGACAAGCTGTGTGGACCAAGGCTGGAAGCGGGCGCGAGGCCGGGTGAATGGGTCTTCTCGACCCAGGCAACGTTTTCTGGTGTGGAGGTGCCGCTTCGGCTGGGCGCGCAGTCCTGGGGAACACTGAACGCGGCGCGCGATAATGCCGTACTGGTCTGTCACTACTACACCGGCACCATGCGCGCGGCAGGACTGAACCCGGACGGTACACCCGGCTGGTGGGCCGCGCTGATCGGGCCAGGGTTGGCGCTGGACACCGAGCGTTTCTTCGTGATCTGCATGAACACGCCGTCCAACGTGCAAGCCCATGATCCTGGCATCGTGACCACCGGACCGGACACCCCTCACGCAGATGGAAAGGCGTGGGGCGGACGGTTTCCGGCCTGGGATTTTGGCAACCTGCATGCCATCCAACTGGAATTGATGCAGGCGCTGGGGGTGGAGCGCTGGCACGCCGTGGCTGGCCCCAGCCTGGGCGGGTTGCAGGCCCTCCAGTGGGCGGCGCGGACCCCCAGACTTGCGCCGCGCGTGGTGGCGGTGGCCGCCAGCCCATACATCGGTCCCGTGCTGCGTGACGCCTTCACTCCCTTTCTGCATCAGGTGGCGCAGGCAGGCGGCCTGGATGAGGCCCTGCGTCTGATCACCTTCTTCGGTCTGGGCGCTGACGGGCTGGAATCGACCTTCCGGGACGCCGATCTCGGCAGCTACCTGTCCTCCCGCTCGGGGACGGCCAGCCTGCCGCACATTCTGGACATCGCGCGGTTGATAGAGACGCACGATCTGGCGGCAGTGGCCCCGCACCCCAGGCTGTTTGCACACTGGACTGAGACCGGGCTGCGGCTGCTCACCGTGAACGTCGCCGTGGACCAGTTCTTCCCCGCCGCCGAGATGCGGACCTTCGCGCAGGCGTCGGCGGCAGCGGGGGTCAGTCACGTCCATCTGGAATTTGCCTCCGCGCAGGGACATCTGGGCTGCGTGAACGACACACTGGCCTTTGCCACGCAGGTGCGGGACCTGCTGGACGCTCCAGCAGCGCCGCCTCTGCCTGTTGCCAACGCCGAACACCTTCCGCAGGTCTGATCCAGGTGCATGGCGTACCACACGCCATACAGCACGGGCAGTGCCATCAGACCAGACGGGAGGGGCGCTCGGACGTTCACGACGATCAATCCACAAGTTAATGACCGCTATGCCAGCCGTGTAAAACAGCATCATGCCGATGGCTGCGGGCAGCGCCTGATGCCCGTGCCACCAACCAAAGCCGCTCCCGCCAGCCCCTTGATCATCACCGTGGGCAAGTTCGGTCTGCGGGCCAGCAACTTCAGGACTTGCCCCTGCACAGCCTGTTCTGAGGAAGAGGTCAAAGTTCACACGGGCCGATTGAACCTTTCCGTCTGATCAGCGGCCAAGAGCAGGTGGCGGGTCATGCAGCGTATGGGGGCGGCGTCATCAGTCTCTGGCGGCTTCACGCTCCCATTGTCAGCCGCCAGTTCTCTCAGCGTGCGAACAACACCCGGTTGTCTCTGCTGACCGCATGCCGTCCTGCACAGCCGTGCCAGGTTGAGTATGCTCAATTGGTCAATTCACACTCAATGCAACCTGGCGGCACTCCGCCGCAGGTAAGCACCCAGGGAGGGTCTCTTGGATTTCATGCTCGACTCAGAAGAACGCCAGCTCCAGCAGCTCGCCCGGACCTTTACCGGGCGGGAGATCATTCCGCAGGCGGCGGAGCTGGACCGCACCAAGGCATTTCCGCAGGCCATCTACAATCAGGCGCTGGCCCTGGGTCTGCTGAACCTGACCGTGCCGGAGTCCTACGGCGGCGCGGGGCTGGGCTGTCTGGCCCTGACCCTGGTTACCGAGGAACTGTGCCGGGGCTGCGTGGGCGTCGGCGCGGCGCTGAGCATCAACTCGCTGGCTGCCGACGCCATCATCCACCACGGCAGCGAGGGGCAAAAGCAGTGGGTGCTGCCCCGGCTGGTGGCTGGTGAACTGGCCTCTTACGCCGCGACGGAGCCAGGGGCGGGCAGCGACGTGGCGGGCCTACAGACCCGCGCGGCACGCGACGGCGACGACTATGTCCTGTCGGGCAGCAAGACCTGGATCAGCAACGCCAACCGCGCCTCGTTCTTCGTGGTGTTTGCGCGAACGGGGGGCGGTCAGGCAGGTGAGGGAGGCAGTCGGGGCCTGAGCGTCTTCATCGTCGAGCGTGGCACGCCGGGACTGCGCGTCGGGGAGCCGCTGGACAAGCTGGGCCAGCGCTGCGCCCCCACTTGCGAGGTCTTTTTCGACGACTGCCGCATTCCCGCCTCGCAGCGCATCGGTGAGGAAGGCCAGGGTTTCCGCATCGCCATGGACGCCTTTGACCACTCCCGCCCGATGGTGGCGGCTTTCGGGGTGGGTGTGCATGCCCGCTGTCTGGAGGAAAGTCTGGCCTACGCGCAGACCCGGCAGACGATGGGGCAGCCGATCATCCGCCATCAGCTCATTGCCGCCAAGCTGGCCGAGATGTCCACCTCGCTGGAGGCCGCCCGGTTGCTGGCCTACCGCGCCGCGTGGCTGATCGACCACGGCCAGCGCAACACCCTGGCTGCCTCGCAGGCCAAGCTGTTCGCCGCCGAGAGCGTGATGGCAGCGGCCACCGAGGCCGTGCAGATCTTCGGCGGGATGGGGTACTCGACGGAATATCCGGTGGAGAAACTGTTCCGGGACGCCAAGGTGTTGCAAATCTACGAGGGCACCAGCGAGATCCAGAAACTGGTCATCGCCCGCGAGTTGCAGCGGTAATTCAGGTTGCCTGAACAGCAGCAGGAGGAAGAGTCATGAATCTCAAAGACAAGACGGTGCTGATCACGGGGGCAGCCTCCGGGCTGGGGGCAGGCACGGCCCGGATGGTGGCCGAGGCAGGCGGCTTTCCATTGATGCTGGATCTGAATGCGGAGGCGGGCGAGGCGCTGGCCGGGGAACTCGGCGGCCTGTTCGTGCGGGCAGACGTGGCCAGCGAGGCAGATGTGCAGGCCGCCCTTCATGCCGGGCTTGAGCGCTTCGGCGCATTGCACGGGGCAGTAAGCTGCGCCGGGATCGCCCCGGCGGCCACCACGGCAGGCAAGCGCGGCCCGCACCCGCTGGACGTCTTCGAGCGCACGGTGCGGGTCAACCTGATCGGCACCTTCAACGTGATCCGCCTCGCGGCGCAGGCCATGCTGGACCACGAACCCGGCGAGGGAGGAGAGCGCGGGGTGATCGTCAACACCGCCTCAGTGGCCGCCTACGACGGTCAGATCGGACAGGCGGCCTATGCGGCCAGCAAGGGCGGGGTGGTGGGCATGACCCTGCCCATCGCCCGTGATCTGGCCCGCAGCGGCATCCGCGTGGTCACCGTGGCTCCCGGCATCTTCGAGACGCCCATGCTCCAGGGGCTGCCGCAGGAGGCCCAGGATTCGCTGGGCCAGCAGGTGCCGTTTCCCAGCCGCCTGGGCCGCGCCGACGAATACGCCGCGCTGGTGCGGCACATCTTCGAGAATGGGATGCTCAACGGCGAGACCATCCGGCTGGACGGCGCGATCCGAATGGCCCCCAGATGAGCGCCCAGACGGCAGCGCAGCCCTATGAACGGGCAAGGCGCAGCACCCTGACCCTGGCCGAATGTCCTGACAATTCCCCGTCACCACAGGAGAACCCATGAGAGAAGCGGTCATTCTGGAAGCGGTTCGCACCCCCTACGGCAAGCGGGGCGGAGTTTACCGTGAGGTTCGGCCCGACGCCCTGCTCGCCTTCACGCTGAATGGGTTGCTGAGCCGCGCGGGCCTGGAGGCGGGCAAAATCGAGGACGTGATCACCGGCACCGTCACGCAGACGGGTGAACAGGGCGCGAACATCGGGCGGCTGGCGGTGCTGCTGGCCGGGTTTCCCGCCGAAGTCCCGGCCCTGAGCCTGAACCGCATGTGCGGCAGCGGGCAGCAGGCCGTGCATTTCGCGTCGCAGGGCGTGGACGCCGGGGACCTGACCTACGCCATCGGCTGCGGCGTGGAGAGCATGACCCGCGTGCCGATGTTCAGCGACATCGGCGGCGGCTTCGAGCGCCTCAATCCCGCATTGCTCTCAGCGGTCGATCTGATCCATCAGGGGGAGAGCGCCGAGCGCATCGCCGCCGCCTGGAACCTGAGCCGCGAGATGCTCGACGCCTTTGCCGCCGAAAGCCACCGCCGGGCCGCCGCGTCGCGCGGGCTACACGCCGAACTGCTGCCCGCCCCTGGGCTGGACGCCGACGGAAACGCCATCACCGTTCAGCACGACGAGGGCGTGCGCGGCGACATTGACCCGGTCAGGATGGCCGCCCTCAAGACACCGTTCCGGGAAGCCGGGGTGGTCACCGCCGGGAACGCCAGCCAGATCAGCGACGGGGCCGCCGCCGTGCTGGTGGGGGACCGGGAGGCGGCTGTCGCTGACGGCCTGCGCCCACGCGCCCGCTTCCGCGCCCGCGTGGTGGTAGGAGACGATCCCACCATGCAGCTCACGGGCGTTATTCCGGCCACCCGCAAGGCGCTGAAAAAGGCCGGGATGACCCTGGCCGACATCGACTGGATCGAGATCAATGAGGCTTTCGCCAGCGTGGCCCTGGCGTGGACCCACGAGCTGAAAGCCGATCCGGCCCGGGTCAATCCCTGGGGCGGGGCCGTGGCCCACGGCCATCCCCTGGGGGCCAGCGGCGCGGGATTGATGGCCAAGATGCTCACTGGTCTGGAAGCCACAGGCGGCACGTTTGGATTGCAGACCATGTGCATCGGCCACGGCATGGCAACCGCCACCATCATCGAACGCCTGTGAAGTTCTGGGCCGTCAACCGCTTTCGCAAGGAAGGAACAAATGAACGAAACTCCTGACCGCAATGATGCACCAGAAGAGAAAAAAGACGCCCAGCACGCTGCCCGGAGGCCTTGTGATGAGGTGAGTGTCACCCGGCACAGCCTGAATGTAAACGGCAGGACCCTGAACTACACGGCCACGGCTGGAACGATGGTGCTGCTTGAGGAAAAGCACGCCAAAGACGGCGAATTTGAAGGCAACAAGGGGCAGGCCAGCATCTTCTTCGTGGCCTACGCCCTGGACGATCAGGAGGCCACGACGCGCCCGGTGACCTTCGCCTACAACGGTGGCCCGGGCAGCCCATCCCTGTGGCTGCACCTGGGCCTGCTGGGGCCGCGCCGGGTGGTGATGGGCGACGCCGGTGGGCTGACTGGGCCGCCCTACCGGCTCACGGACAACGAGTTCACGCTCCTGGCGGACACGGACCTCGTGTTCATCGATCCGGTGAGTACAGGCTATTCCCGCGTGACCGAGGGAGAGAATCCAGGCGATTTCCACGGCTTCCAGAAAGACATCGAATCGGTAGGCGATTTTATCCGCCTGTGGACGACGCGCGCGGGCCGCTGGCTCAGCCCTAAATTCCTGCTTGGCGAGAGTTACGGCACGCTGCGTTCCGCTGGCCTGAGCGGTTACCTGCAAGAGCGTCACGGCATGTTTCTCAGTGGACTGATGCTGATCAGCGCCATCCTCGATTACGCCACGGTGGACACCACGCCGGGTCACGACCTGGCATATGTCACCCATTTGCCAACCCAGACGGCCACGGCCTGGTATCACGACAAACTCGGCGAACGCCGCCCCCTGGAAACGGTGCTGCGGGAAGCGGAAGCGTTTGCGGACAACGAGTATTCCAGCGCCCTGCACCTCGGTGCCCGCCTGTCGCCAGACGTCCGTCTCAAGATTGCCCAGCGGTATGCCCGGCTCACTGGCCTGAGCGAGCAGTTCGTCCTGAACCACGATCTGCGTGTTCCGCTGTCGCGCTTCTGCAAGGAACTGCTGCGGGATCAGGGGCTGACCGTCGGGCGTCTCGACAGCCGTTTCACGGGCATTGACCGCGAGAAAGGCGGCAGCGGCACGGATTACGATCCAAGCTACGCGGCCATCGTGGGACCTTACACAGCGACTCTGAACCATTATGTCCGTCAGGAACTGGGCTTCCAGTCTGATCTGGCGTATGAGGTCCTATCGGGGCGGACCCGTCCGTGGAGCAACAAGGACTTCGAGAACCGGCACGTGCGGGTGTCGGACACCCTGAGAAGCGCCATGCACCAGAACCCCCATCTGAAAGTCTTGGTAGCTGCCGGTTACTATGACTTCGCCACACCGTACTGGGCGATGCGGCATACCTTTGATCACCTGCAACTTGATCCCGGTCTCCAGAAGAATATCCGCGAGGCGTTCTATGAAGCTGGCCACATGATGTACGTGCACCTGCCCAGTCTGGAGCAGCAGTATCAGGACTTGAGCGCCTTTATCAAGTGGGCGAAAACCTGAGATTGACCCCGTTCAGGGCCAGGTAAGGTTGTGGGCGATGACGGTCAGGACGACGCACAACCGCGATGGGACCAGTGTTTTGGTCTGGACAGACTGGGCATTCTCAGCAGCAAGTTGCGAGAACACCGTTTCAATGCGTTTGTGTTGGTTGGTGTGCTGACCGCCATCCGGTGGTCTACCGGGAATTGCTCCTGAGCGGATAAATTTAGCCCACGATGGGCAGAGCGTCGATGACTCTCTGGTGACGACACTTTTTCTCAGCGCTGAAGTGCGATTTGGTCCAACGGTGAAGCGGGCGAATGCTGCGCCGACGATCTCAACTGTGTTGGAAAGAATATCGATCCATGTCACCTCGATTTTCATCGTCTGGACGCGGAGCAATCTACGCCAGCTCAAGTCCTGAACGGGGTACTCCCTCCAGACGTTCTGCGCTCGCCTTGAGGCATGACAAGGACTCTGATTGAATCGTTTGCAAAAACGATGAAATCCGAGCGGGAGGAATAGCGTCCTTATGGGCGTCTGTTCATGACGAGAGCGAGAAGGAGAAGGATGATGTTGTTAGGGTTTGGTGGAGGGTAAGTTCAGTGTGATTCACACTGGAGGACAGAATGTCCGTACCCAAGCAAAAGTTCACCGCTGAGTTCAAATACGAAGCTGTCCGCCTGGTTCGCACGACCGGTAAGAGTTGCGCTCAGATCGCCCGTGACCTCGGCGTTCCTCCTCACTACGTTGTCCGGTGGAAGCAACAGCAGGACCATCAAACGGCCGCTGGACGCCCTGCCTTCACCGGGCGGGGGATCCCCGCCCTTTCACCACAGGAGACTCGTCTTCAAGAACTCGAACGGGAGCTGGAAATTGCGCGACAGGAACGGG
>NZ_MSTI01000072.1 GCF_001949125.1 Deinococcus marmoris | reverse complement strand
GCACGAGTAGGGAAACGCCGCTGGCGAATCGAAGCCTTTTTCAAAACGATCAAGGGCCGCTTCGGACTTGAACGCTTTGCGCAGCACAGCAAACAGGGTGTCTTGCGCTGGTGGTGCCTCTCCGGCTTGGCCTTCCTGCTCTGTCATCTCCAGGACCTTGACCTCCCTCTTCGCCTGCCGGGCATATGGCCTGACTGGGGCGACCTGGCGAGAACCGTGAGGTTCTCGTTCGTCCCCGACGTGCATCGTCGTGCGCTTCAATTGGAGCTAGACGCGCTCGATGCCTTCCAGCACGCATCCCCTGCCCTCATTGTCTAAACTGCAAGATGTCAGTTAACTCTCAAGGTGAGACGACTAAAGGAAGCTCAACTACCACTCAAAAACAAAGCAATTGTGGAAAACTTACTGATAGCCTGTCAGGAGCTTCCTTGGCAGAAAAGACAAGAGAAGACCTACTGCGCTGCCTGGATGGGGCGGCATTGATCACGCGTGCAGGCGAGCGAGAAACCCTTTCCCCCACCCTTGATCAAGTGACAGACAGCTTAGAGGGTTGTCTAGACAGGTTACGGGACGCCAACCCTCAACTCTGGGAATTCGCCGTACAGATCGCCATCCACCACGACGATCCGGCCACCCATGCGGTGGCGGCCATCGGGTTTTACAAAGCGCTGGTCCACTTGGGGGTCAAGGAGGTGCGGCGCTGCATCCAGCGGCTGGAGAAGTGGCGGCTGAAGGGCCAGAAGATTGAAACGCCAGGGCGACTGCTGATGCACCTGCTCAACGAAAAAGCGCGGGCGGCCACTGGCTTCAACATCCATGACTTGGGGACGGAGCCAAGCTCTGTAATATCCTAATGTCAGACCTGCCAAATATAGGCTTATTGTGCAGTTTGAGCAAATTTTGGCTGACTCTCTTGCAAGGCAACGCCGCTCTAGTCAAACATCCAAAGTTCCCTTCAGTAGCAGTTGGACTAGGTGCTTACCTACGTGGAGGAACGGCGATTGGAATGCTGCCAGCGCTACTTGCGCGAGATTGTGCTGGCGCTATGTCACTATTTTGAGATCTTGAAGGCGCTACGTTGACAATTTGTTGTGAATTTTCCATTAAGTATACGATTCGAAATGCGGGGATATAATTATTGAAACTGCGAGTTGAATTTGGCCCAAGAACAATACGCATGTAACCCTTGTCGCTCTCAAGCTTCATTGCTTTAATTCGTAAAGGTCCCAGCCAACTACTATCCGACAAACTGTAATTTTTAAGCTGATCTGGCGTGATAAATCTGACCCGATCCCCATCGTTTTGAATACGCCCACGACTGTATGCGAGATACATTTCTACGGACCAGAGCTTTTTGCCTAGATTATCGTAGACGATATTCTTTTGACTCTTCTCCATTTTTCCTAAATGTCGCACATCAATAATAACCGTTCCACTTAGCTCACTGTCGGATAATTTTTGATTCTGCACGTTTGTATCTGGCAAGGTGGTACGGCTCGGAGCTGTCTGTTCTGGATACTGCCTCAACTCTTGGGCAGTCAGATTCCTTCCCAATGGTGTCAAGAACGCATACCAGTCACCCCCCTGCTGTACTTCTACACGCCACCCTTGTCCTGCGGTATCCCACATTTCGCCACTCCGGTTGGGAAGCGCCAATCCCAACGTGGATGCCAACGCATTTGGTGCGAATGGCGTTCTCCCTATGCACCTGTTGAGAAGAGGAGAGCAGACCAAAGCACCCATATAACCTTTCTTGACAATTTCATCGAGGCTCAAGGAGGCTGCGAGAGCTAGAGGGCTGGTTAGCAGGGCTATGAACACGAGCTTGGATAGAAGTGGAAGCATTTGAAATGAGTTTAGAAACAAACAGTCACGCAAACCTTTTCCATGCTGCCGTGATGCGCGGCGGCTGAACGGTCAACATGCTGTGCGATTGGAAGGACAACGTCTTAGAGGAGGCCACCAAATTCCGGGGGCTAGGCCGCTTTTCTGAAGTCCGGGTACCACTGTCGAAACAGGTCTTCAATTCCCATCTTTCGCGCTGGGGCGCGCGCAGGAGATCACGCAGATTCTTCAGACCGCGATGGCGAGTGGGCTGCTGCCTGCGGTTCCGATCCACCTCGACGGGCTGACACGGGGCATCACCGAAGCCTACGAGGACATGCTGCCCCTGCTCCCTAAGGCGTTGCAGAACCGCAGCAAGGTCAGCAAGCAGCGGCCTTTCATGACCGGCACCGTGAACCTGGTCAAGGACAAGCGCGAGCGAGACGGCATCCTAGCGCCCCGCCGTGGTGATCGCCTCCAGCGGCATGCTGCACACGGGGGCCAGCCCGCAGTGACCTGCTCCCCGAAAACCGATCCACTTGAGAATGGAGTGTCTGGCACCATAGGGGGACCATCCCCGGAGGTCAGCATGAAGGGAAAAAAGCACACGGAAGAGCAGATTGCGTTCGCACTCAACCAAGCTGAAACTGGCGTGTCAGTCGGTGAAATCTGCCGCAAAATGGGGATTGCTGAGTCGACGTTTTACCACTGGAAGAAAAAGTTCAGTGGCTTGGGGGTCACTGAACTCCGTCGCCTGAGGCAGCTCGAAGATGAAAACCGGAAGCTCAAGCAGCTCGTGGCTGATCTCAGCCTCGACAAGGTCATGCTCCAGGACGTCATCAAATCAAAGTTCTGAGGCCCGTCCAGCGCGAACACCTGGTCCAGCATCTCCAGGCTGGCTACCGGGTCAGCGAACGTCGGGCCTGTCAGGTGCTTCGCGCGACGCGAAGCACCTTCCGGTACGCGCCCAGACGCAAGCAGGATGAACCCGTCATTTTGAAACGCATGACCGAGATCGCGCAGACCCGCGTGCGCTACGGGTACCGGCGCATTCACATCCTGATGCAGCGCGAAGGGTGGCGGATCAACCACAAACGGCTGTATCGCTTGTATCAGCAAGCGGGCCTGAATCTCCGGATGAAGCGACCCCGCCGACGGGTCAGCGCTGCGCACCGCGCGGCGCGAACAGATCCTATGAATGTGAACCAGGTCTGGTCGATGGATTTCGTCTCTGACGCGCTTTTTAACGGAAAGCGGTTCCGCACATTGACACTGCTGGACGTCTTTTCCAGGGAATGCCTAGCCATCCACGTGGATGTGAGCATTCGCGCAGAGCGCGTGGTGGAGATCATGCGGAGCGTGACGCAAGCTCGGGGAACCCCCGAGCGGATTCAGGTGGACAACGGCAGTGAATTTGTCAGTAAAGCGCTCGACCTCTGGGCTTATGAGCAACACGTCACGCTTGATTTTTCGCGTCCTGGACGGCCCCAGGACAATGCCCATATTGAGTCATTCAACGGCAGTTTCAGGGATGAATGCCTGAACACCCACTGGTTCCTGTCGCTGGACGACGCAGCGGAGAAGATCGAACATTGGAGGGTCGACTATAATGACGTCAGGCCGCATTCGGCGCTGGGAAATCTCGCTCCTGGAGCGTTCGCAGCACAGTTTGCATCCACCCACCGCCCGTCAGAGATTCCAAGCTGACCTGGACCGGTTTTTGGGGGCGGCTCAGTCCGGTCTGCGGGTTGCCTTTCTCGCGGCGTAAGAAATGGGAGCGTCAAACACTGCCCGGACAGGTGCCCAGCCGCAGCCGAGAGTCCGCATTGTGATACGGATTACGTTTGTTTCGTGCAGGAACCGAGACAGCGCCCACTCCTCCACTCCACGCCCGGAATCCGTTTTTCTCCTTCTCACTGCGTTTGGATTTCCATGTGTTTCAATATCTTGGGGCTGACGCGTTGGGAGTACGTGTGGCGGCGGGGTTTTCGAACAGCACGTTCGGGACTCTGGATATGGGCGTACCGCAGCATTCCGTTCCCAACTCAGGTGAGCTTTGACGTGTAGGGGAACGTGTCTCGGGTGGACGTCTCAACACTGCCCTGACGGGCGGCGGATGAGCGGTCAAGCCGTGCTGTGTCATTGGAAGGGCAATGTTTCAGACCGTGGAGAAAAAGTTTCCAGGCGATACGTTCAGCCGTGCTAATCCTGGTCTCTTCCCCCTTATGGCCCACCCAGCGCAGACTTTCCATCCTTTTTTCCCCTGCCTGGGCGCTATTGTCCGCAGGACATGGCCGATTTTATTCAGACCGAGGAATTCAGACTTGCCGGTGAGGAAGGCGAGCAACGGGTCTTTGAGGCCGTCAAAGCTGCGTTCGCAGGACGCGAGACTTTAGGCTGGTGGCGTTATCCCCTGATTTCTGAAAAAAGCGTGCGCGAGCCAGACATATTGCTGCTAGACGCCGAGTTGGGCGTGGTCATCATCGAGGTCAAGAGTTTGCAGCTTACCCAGATCTCGGGCGTCAGCGGCTACGAGTGGAACATGGCCCCCAACGCCTACTTTGGCCGGGCGCAGATCAACCCGTACCAGCAGGCCAAAGCCCAGCTCCAGGTCATCATGAATACCTTGAGGGGCCGCGTGGGTCTGGACCGGGTGCCGGGGCGGGGGTGGTGGCCACGCCGATGATCACCCGCGACGAGTGGGATGACGCATCCTTCAATGCTCTGCTGGGGGCCACGCCGATGTTATTCGGAGACCAGTTGACCCCCACCAAACTGATGCGGGCGCTGGAGCGCACGCAACTTGTGGCTCAGGGTCAGGCGCTGGACGAGGCGCAGTGGGCGGCCCTGACGCGGGCGTTCGGCACCAGCGGCAATATTCCCAAACCAAAGAACATTGCGCCGGTGGTGGTGCCCCCCGTTCCACAGACCCGCGCCGAACTGGTGGCCGCCGTCCGGGTGGCCGAGCGGCCTCTCGATCTCCAGCAGGAACGCATCGCCAAAACAGTGCCGCCGGGGCCGCAGCGGATTCGGGGGCTGGCTGGCAGCGGCAAGACGGTCTTGCTGGCCCAGAAAGCGGCCACCATGCACCTCAAGCACCCCGACTGGGACATTGCCCTGGTCTTCTTCAGCCGCAGCCTCTATGAGCAGATCACGACTCAAGTGGACCACTGGTTGCGCCTCCAGAGTGACGGTGAGACCCGGCTCGCGGATGCCCAGCACAAACTCCGCATCCTGCACGCCTGGGGATCGCAGGGGCAACCCGGTTTTTACCGGGTGCTGGCCGAACACGTCGGCGCACCCCCGCTGTCTGTTCGGGACGCGCCTTACGGATTTCACGCGTCCAAGAACCTGATCTACTGCGCCCACCGCTTGTTGCAAATTGCCGAGGAACAGCAGGCCAGTCTGGAATTTTTCGATGCGGTGCTGATCGACGAGGGCCAGGACCTGGTGAACGAGGAACCGGCCATCCTGTACGAGCAGCGCCAGGCGTTCTACTGGCTGGCCCACCGCTCCCTGCGCCCGGTGCCCCAGGAGGTCTCTCTCTTTGAGGAACTGGACCTGAAAAAGCCTGCCCTGCGCCGACTGATCTGGGCGTATGACGAGGCCCAGAGTCTGGACAGCATGATGATCCCCAACACCCGGACGGTGTTCGGTGATTCGTGGGCCGATGTCTTTGGGGCCGGGGCCACCTACAGAGGGGGCATCGGCAAGTCTGAAGTGATGCGGGTGTCGTACCGGACGCCTGGCCCCATTCTGGTGGCCGCGCACGCCCTGGGGATGGGCCTGCTGCGCGAGGGTGGAATGCTGTCCGGTCCCACCCAGCAAAAAGACTGGGACCGCCTGGGCTACGAGGTGACGGCAGGGGACTTCCGGGGCAAGGAACCGGTCACCATCCACCGCCCGGCCAGGAACAGTCCGCATCCCCTGCCTGCCCTGACCTCTGAACCGCTGGTCACGTTTGACAATTATAGTAGCCGCGCCGAGGAAATCCGTGCGTTGACAGCGAACATCGCCCGCGACGTGCGCGAGGGGTTGCAACTGTCACGCAACATCCTGGTGGTCACTGTCGGAGCTGGGGCCAGCGCGAACTCCATGATGCTGAAGGTGGCGGAAGGACTGAAGGTGGCGGGAATCGACTTCTACATTCCGTCTGCCGATGCCAAGAACCTGCCCGCCGGGAAGAATCCCAACCGCTTCTGGCTGGAGGGGGCCGTGACCATCACCACCATCCACCGCGCCAAGGGCAATGAGGCCGACGTGGTGTACGTGGTGGGTCTGGATGAAGTCGCCAGAGCTGAGGGAGATATCCAGGTCCGCAACCAGTTGTTCACCGCCATGAGCCGCAGCCGGGGCTGGCTGCACCTGTCGGGATCACAGATGGCGGGCCGGCCCTTTGAACGCGAGGTCCGCCAGGTGCTGGCCTCCCATCCCACGCTGACCTTCCGGCCCAGTCCACCCCGCAGGCGAACGGATGATGACGAGTAGGAACAGGAACTAGGTGAAGCACACCAATGAGAATGGGGTGACCCGAGACTCGGATTCCGTTGGTAAAGTCGGCAGTTGCGTGAAAGTCTGCAAAATGGGGCATGTTGCGCCTGGAATCTCTCAATAAAATTCCCGGCGAGACCACCCAGAGCGCTCCTGCAGAAGGCTGCAGGAGCGCAAGAATTCCCATCCTGGCCTGTATTTCTCTGTCTGCCTGACTTTGCCAACGGAATCCAACGCTAGTCAGACCCTATTCTCCCGGCTGGGAGCGCTTTATGACCAGCTATGCAGGTGCAGCTCCTGAGTTCAAGCTTTCGCTCAGCGTGGGCTTCCTGAGTACCAGGGCTCAGTACCTGACACTTTGAGGTAAATCCCGACTGGGACACAGAAAAAAATGCCAACGGGCGGCTGATGGGTGTGTGATGCACACCAACGCCGCCCTGACGGATCTTGACACCTTCGTCGCCTTCCTGAAAGAGCGACTTCCTCACCACCGGATTGACCTGCTGCGCCGAGTCGCCGCCGTGATCTTTGGCATCGTTCAGGCCGAAACCACGCGGCACCGCAAGATTGCCATCCACCTTCGCAGCACGGCAACGCTGGATTCCAGAATGAAGACCGTCGCCCGAACCTTCCATGACGCTGGACTCTCTGAGCAGGATGTACTGGACATCCTGCTGCCGCTGCTTCCAGA
>NZ_MSTI01000114.1 GCF_001949125.1 Deinococcus marmoris | reverse complement strand
TGGTGCAGGTATTGGGAGTCGGGACGGAAATGACGGCCTGAACCTGTTCAGGTTCAGGTGGGGTCTTGTAGGTGAACGTTCCCATTCCTACACGGCGTCCAGGGGGCTGGGGAGCAGCTTTACGCGTCTCGCGGCTGAACGGCGCAGCATATTTGCTGTGCTTCTTGCGCTCCAGCTCCTCAATTTTCTTTTTCAGACGAGTGTTTTCGGCACGGAGCGCGTGATTCTCGGCCTCCAACTGCTCGAATCGCTCGGTCTGCTGACGGATGATCTCCAGCACATCACCCTCTGTCAGCGTCCCGGCCATGCCCTGAGTCTAGCGAATCTTGTTGGCCTCCGGCCACCGGGCAGAGGCGCTAATCAGATACGGATTTTCACTGAACATGCGCCTCAAGCTGACCACGCGCGAGGAGCAGCGGATCACCAATGAACTGCTAGAGGAAATCCTGGAGAACAGCGTGCCCCTGCGCCCGGTCAAGTAGCCATGCTTTTTACGCCGGAGGAAGTGAACAACCGGATTCAGCAGGATTATGCAAAGCTCCTCCGCATTCTCCCTGCTGATCTTCGTCTGAAGCTGGCCGCCGTCATCAGCGACACAGAAGAAGTCAAGCTGCGCTTTGGCCGCCCACTCAAGATCAAGCACGGCGGCCAGTGGCACCAGTACCCTGAACTGGTCATCGGCCAGAACCACCTGACGGACCTCCGCAGCCGCATTGACCACATCCGCGACGACAACCGCGCCGGGATCGACGGCACCGGCCACCGCATCAGCCGCATTCCCAGCGCCGACGGGAAGGGTACGGACGGCTTCAATATCCGGGTGGCCCGCTTCTATGTGGGGGTGGCCGAGCTGCTGAGGAAATGCGTGGAGATCAACCCCTCGATGCTGATCATGGGCATGGCCGGGAAGGGCAAGAGTACGCTGCTGCGTGACTACATCCGTATTGCCGCCGAGAAGTACGACGCCAACCTGACGGTGGTGGACACGTCCAACGAGGTTGCAGGTGACGGGCGCACGCCGCATCCCGGCATCGGAGAGGCAGACCGTTACTTTGTCCCTGTGAAGGCCGAGCAGCATAAGGTCATGCTGGAAGCCATCGCCAACAACTCGGCGCATTACGTTGCCATTGACGAGCTGCAAACCTGGCTGGAGGCGGAGACCGTCAAGGACCTCAGCGTCAAGGCCAGTTTCATTGCTACCACCCACGGCGATAACATCACGGAGATCATCAAAAACACGGCGCTGGAGCCGCTGTTTTATCCCACAGCGCTGTTTTACTGGGGTCTGGTGGTGCGTGAGATTGGGGTCTATGACCTGTACGACTTGCGCCAGGCCGTCGAAGATGTCAGCGCGGGGCGGGAGCCTCAGCCGTTGGAGACCATCAATGCCAGGATTGAGGAACGTGGGCCAGAGCCAGAGCTGAAGCCAGTACCAGCAGTGCCAACCGCTTTTTTGACCGCTGAGGAACAAGATCCTTTCGGGGTTAGAGATGCACAGTTAAGTGCATTTGATAAGAATTAGGAGGAGAGTATGACCAGGGCCGATGTTGTTAAAGTTCTACTATTCATCTGGCGAACTATTAAAGTGGTAACTGTATTTATTGTGGTTTATGGCTTTATGGCATTGAAATGTATATTCAAGGCTTTTATTATGTTTTTGCCGATGCTTATTTATATAATTGGGGGGTTTCTTGGTGGCGTGGCTGGTGGTGCGGCAGATGCGGCCACGAGCAAGGCATCCTCACGCCGTCCCTATCACCGGATCTGGAGTGATGAAGAAAATAGTTCGTATTATCACCGCCGATAAAATCACTTGCATCCAATCCCCGCTCAGGCGGGGCTTTTCGTTTTAGCGAGGGGGGGCCAGGGTCAACACCAGGGGGGCAGAGGGTGGCACCAGGGCGATGACGTGGAGGGTTCGCCGGACGTTGACGGTCTGCGTGCTGGGGAGGCCGCAACGGTGGTGGCGGTCTCTCCCTGAGCAAGACGCCCTGAGACTCGGGACCAGAACCTGCGCTCAGGAATCTGTCCCAGAGAGTCCGCCAGCGAGGCCAGGTTCCGCAGCGGTCTGGGCTGGCCCTGTGCCACGGCCTCGGAATGCGGCACGCTACCTTGACGTATGCAGACGCCAGAACTCCTCCGTGAAGCGTGGACGCGGAACATGGGAGCCAACGCGGCCCTTCTCGACGTGATCCCCGTGCATGCCCTCCTTGCAGCCGTGCCGGCTGGAATGCCGATTGGACAACATCTTCAGCACCTCGCCCTCGACGTGTGTAAGTGGCTGGCTCATTTGAACGCTGACCGGGCCAGCGCGCTACGTGCCTCACTCCCCGCCTGGAATGGTCAAGACTCAGACGATACATTTTTGTGCCATGTACGTGAGGTGTGGCTCGGCGCGGAAGAAAGCCTGATTGAGGAGGTCCTCGCGGGTGGACCGGTTGACCGGTTGCCACATGCCGCTGACGAGTTGCTCCCGGTGCATATGCTGGTACACGATGCCTACCACCGTGGCCAGATTGTGGCCGCTCTCCGTGCCAACGGGCACCCTGCTCCCGACGTAGAAACCTTTTGGGGACCCTGGCGAAGTTAACGAGAAACAAAGATCAGCACCAGGGCGACGGTGCAGGCGGGGCGGGCGAATGCCTGGGGCCAGGGCATGACTTCTTGATTCTGGAGGCGGCGGCAGGGCGGGTGTGTTTCATTCTTTTGGCGACGGCGGGTTGGGTGCGCCGTTGGCGCGGCCTTCCATGCGGTTTTCCCGGCTGGGGAGCGCCGGGAAACCAGAAATCCAAGATGCGGTATTCCTCGCGTCATGCCGCTGGATTTCTTACCGCATTCCAGTCCCTCTCCAAACTGGAAGGGACGGCAGGGCATGTGCCGATGGAAGGGGC
The DNA here is from genome assembly GCF_001949125.1 of Deinococcus marmoris. GTDB lineage: Bacteria > Deinococcota > Deinococci > Deinococcales > Deinococcaceae > Deinococcus > Deinococcus marmoris_A. Next base: position 21,435 of record NZ_MSTI01000114.1, on the reverse strand, counting down.
AACAGATGGTGGCTCACCCTCCGAGTGATGCTGCCGCAAGCTGCACTGCGCCCCTGACGAGGCTTATTCGGCGCTGAGGGGCACACCGAAAAAGAGGGAGCGGCCCCAGAGGCCGCACAGCGTCTCTGCCCGCCGTCCCGCTGGTCACGGCAGGAGGGCCGCGCCCGTCATCGGTCTCGGGGCGGCCCGTCGTCCGAGCCGAGCGCGGCAGGGACAAAGGATGAAGGGAGCGGCCAGGGGCCGCACGTTCTTTTTGAAGAGATCAGAAGATCAGAACCCGAAAAGGGCTTATCGGCCAGCCGGAAAATGTTGGAAACGGCCCCAAACATTTTTCCGGCTGGCCTGCGGCCACAGGATCGAGGGGCGGTCAGGAAGCTGTCAAACCCGGCGAACTGCGCCGGGTTACGGCCTTGGGCCGACGAGCGGCCCAGCTTGACAGCAGCCAGAGCGGAACGCAGGGGGGAAAAGCAGGCCCAGGAGCGGGGTGGGACGATCAGGAAAGACGGGGGTAGCCGCGCCGCCAGGGGCGGCACACGACGCCCGGAGGGGGCGACGTGTTCGGCGGGTAACGAAGGAGGGGAAAAGCCGACAGGAACGGCATAAGCGCGACTCTTGCAGCATTCTGAGAGATTGACAAGATACAAAGTATCTTGTAGAATGTTCTTACCTCAGACAGAGGGAAGGAGCGCCAACCATGACGATCAGCACTTACGAAAAGGTCAAAAGCATCTTCCGCGAGAATGCTCCAGCCGCCGCCGCTTACCGGCAGTTGCGCCACACCTTTGCCACTGAAGCCGTGCGCGGCGCAGTGGGCAACCTGAAAAACGATCAGGCCACCATGACCCAGGGCCATCAGCAGATGTGGGCCGCGAAGGACGCCGCGTATGCCCTCATCGTGGGTCTGATGTACGCCGCGAACTGGCAGGACAAGGCCCAGGAAGCCGCCGCCGAACACACCAACCTGCACTTTGATCAGAAGGCGCTGCTGTTGCTGCCCACCAGCCAGCCCCGCCGCATCTATTCCACTCTCCAAGACCCCGACGCCTATACCCTCAGCATCGCCCCTGAGCGCGTTCTCGGCGTGGTTCCCGGCATGACCCTGTACCTGTTCAGCGAGGACGACGCGCAGATGTTCACCGGGCGCACCGGGGAAAAGTTGCGCCCACTGCACACGCTCTAAGACGCCTGGCCCCGCTTGGACGCGGGGCCACTCTCCCCCACCGGAGGACCGCCACCGATGCACTGGACCCTGTACGACTTGCCCCCCGAACTTGAGGCCGACGAGCGTGGAGCAAACGCGGACGCCCCGGCAGACTTTGACCCTCCCGCCGAGCTGGAGGCCGCGCCCGACTTCCTCACCCTCACGGGCTGCCCCTTCTGCGGCTCACGCGACCCCGAAAGCTGCGGGTGTTTTGATTAAAGGAGTGACCATGTTCTACAGCGCCGACGAAATGTACGACGACGAGATCACCAGCGGACCCTATGACCGTGCGGAGATCAACTTCGAGGCCGCCGCCGCCGAGCTACGCGCCCCACTGCTGCCAGAATCTGCCAACTGCTATGAGGACGCCGACGACGCCGAGCAGGACGACGCCCACTTACCGGACCCCTTGGCCAAGCTGGAGGACGGGCAATGACCCTCACCCCCGAACTGGAGACCTACGCTGAGAAAATGCGCCAGCGTCGCCGCGTGGCCGCGCACAACCTCAGAGCCGCCCGCACCTTGCAGCACCAGGGCGATCAGGAGGCCGCCCGAAGGATTGAAAAGCACCGTGACGCGAGGCGCAGGTACGGCGACCTGTACCCCAACCCAGACCGCCGCGCCGATCTTCTGGGGCACCTTGATTCGTTAAAAGCGACGTTGGCCGATCTGGAAAGCCAAAACCCGCTGCCTGAAGTGAGCGTCACCGCCGCAGGTCAGGCGATCTTTGAGACATTCAAAAAAGCCGTCGTGCTTTATGCCGCCCTTGCCCAAGCTGCCCGGTTCTGATGCCTGAACCCCATCCACTGCTGACCGGTATGAAGCAGTGCGCCCAGGACATGCAGCGACTTTTAGACGCTCTAGAGCTGTGTTGCCACGAGGATGACCGGGTCCGTGAAGCGGCGACCACCCTTCACCATCGGCTGCCGCCGCTTCACCCTCCGAATCCTTGACCGCGAATGAAAAGCCACAGGCCGATAAATCAGGAAGAGGAGATACGAGCTGCGCCTAGCGTGGCTTTTCTTTTGCTGTGACGCTGCGCTAATCAGTTTCAATAGAGTTGACAATATACAAAATATATTATATAGTGTTCTTACCTCAGACAGAGGAAAGGAGCAATAAAAATGACCGCAGCCCAGCAGATGACCACCCCCGCCCCCCTTCGTCTCGTGGCCCCGGAGACCGCCGCCGATGTGGTGAATGTGGCGTTTGGCCGCACACGCCGGAGCAGCCTCAACCCCCGCAAGCGGTTTGACCACGACAAATTGGTGGAGCTTGCCGCCAGCATCTACGGGCGCACCAAGTTTGACGGAGCCGGGAACGTCACCCGCACCGGGATTGAACAGAACCTGATCGGCAGGCCCAGCGCCAGGGAAAGCGGCATGGTGGAGTTGGCCGCAGGCGAACGCCGACAGCGGGCCGTCGAACTGCTGGTCCAGGGCTTGACCGTGCAGGTGCAGACCGGAGAGGACGCCAACGGACGCCCGATCATGGGCGAGGCGTTCTATCAGGTGGCAGACTCCTACCCCGTTCCTTTCCGCATTGAAGAGATGACCGACGCGGAGCTGATCGAGGTTGCCACGCTGGAAAACAGCCAGCGCCAGGACATGACCCCGATGGAGGAAGCCGACGCCTTCTTAGCCCTGATCGGCGCGGGCCGCACGGCGGATTATGTCGCCGTCAAGTACGGCCTGCACGTCAACACGGTCAAGAGCCGGGTGCAGTTGGCCGCAGGGCTAGGGCGCGCGGCCCGCAAGCTGCTGGACGAGGGCGCAATCACGCTGGAACAGGCCAAGATCATTGCCACCACCAGCGGGGCCATGAAGAAGTCCCTGACCGAACACGCCCGCAACGGCAACAGCGTCACCACCCTCAAGAATCTCGTGAAGGCCGGGGCATTCCTCGTGGAGAATGCCCGGTTTGATGTGGAGGCCAGCGGCCTGAGAATTGAGGAGGGCGGGCTGCTGGGCGACTTCCCCGCCAAGTTCGCGGACCACAAGACGGCGTTGAACAAGCAGCTTGAGGCGCTGGAACTCCTCAAGGCTGAGGAGAAGGAGCGCGGCACCTGGGGCAAGGTGGAAATCGTGACCGTTGAGAGCGCGTATGCCAACCTGCCGACCAATGAATGGGTGACGCCTCCGCAAGGGATGACCCACAATCTGAGCCTGATTTGCAGCACCACCACCGGGAAAGTCGCCCAGAGCAGCCTGTATGTCCGGCACGCCGACGCCCAAGAGTTCAAGCGGGAGCAGGCGGAAGCGGCCAAAGCAGCGCAGGCCCAGGCAGCCGCAGCGGGTGACAGTGAAGCGGAGAGCGGCGAGACCAGCACCACCAGCACTTCGCACACCACGTATCCCGCCGCCGATACCGGGCCGAAGATCAGGGAGGCCGCGCACGTCATGGCTCACCAGACGCGCTCTCAGGCGATTCATGGGCATCTGGCAACCGACCCCCGCATGTGCCTTGCCCTGGCCTGCGAATCACTGGCAAAGGCGACCATCTGCCGCAGTGGGGGCGGAGCAATGGAAATCCATTTCCGGGGTGTGAAAGAAGTTCCCATGACGGGCGAGGGCCGTGCCCTGGCCGCAGATTTGGCCCTGACGTTCGGGACGGTCTTCACCACCGACGAGGGCGGGCGACTGACGTACCGGAGAATGGGCTTCGATGTGCAAGACGCCTTGACTGCGCCAGAAGTCCAGACCGAAGACCTGTTGAAACTGTTCGCGTACCTGACGCACCAGCAGGTAGGCGACTGGGAACACAACCTGAACGACACGCCGCGCCGGGTCAAGAAATTGGCCGAGCAATTGGACGTGACCGGGGACGTGCAGGAGCGGTTTACCCTCAGCGCCGCGTATCTGGACGGCTACACCGTTGACGCGCTGCACCAGCTCATCCAGACCATGCCCGAGGGGCTACGCCCGGTTGGACTGATGAAGGCCAGCAAGAAGGAAATCGTGGGCCTGATTCTGGAAAAAGCGCCCGCCCTCAAGGGTGCCGGGTGGCTGCCGAACCTCGTGAAATTCTAGGAAGCAGAGCAGGGGGAGGCCGAGCCTCCCCCCTACTTTCCCAGGAGGGCGCACATGGGCGGCAACAGGAAACACGGCTTTGCACGGGGCAATGCCAGCGGCAGGAATGGACAGACCTACGGGCCGAAATGGTTTTGTGACGGCTGCCAGCGCGAACACGGAGGCAAGGTGTTTAGCACGGTTATTTACGGTTTGGTGTACTGCGGTAAGCAGGCGGGCCGCATTGAAACGGCCCGGTCTGAACGGCGACTAAGCGCGAGAATTGCCTTTGCCAGCGCACCGGAACAAGTCGATTCAAATTGACACTATACAAAATATTTTGTATAGTGTTCTTACCTTGGACAGAGGAAAGGAGCATGTTGATGAGTCAATCTCAGCCCACCAAGAAGTTTAGCCCCCGCCTTTCTGCCACCGAGCGCGGCAGATTGGGAGGACAGGCCACCGCCCAGCGCCAGGGCCAGAGCGCCGCCTAACGATCTGCACGCGGCCCCGACAAGCATCCCCCGCAGCTCCCGCCCCCACGCCCAAGGAGTGACCCCATGCCCACGCCCAGCAGCCGCGACGAGTACAAGAAAAATCTTCTCCTGAACATCTATCAACTGGTGCAGGCCACCCTGACCGACGACGACAGCATTCACCCCACTCGGGTAGCGCAGTCCATTCACAGTGACACCCGCGAGTATTTCAACGCCGAGCGGTGGAAGCCCAGCCCCGTCTATGAAGGCATCCAGACCCGGATACCCACAGGCGAAGTGCTGACGCTCCACATTCGGATGTGGCAGGCGGAGACCCCCGAGGACGAGCAAAGATGTCAGCAGTGGGTGACAGGGAAGGTGGTCAAGATTGAAAGCCTGTACCGACCCGACGATGGCGCGCGGTTTGGTCTCGTTCCAACAGGGAAGCGCAACCCGCGCAGTTTTCAGTACCGGGCCGTGGTGTCTTCCAGCCTGAAGGTCTGGAGAGGCAAGCTCACGCCACAGCAGGCCCAGGCCCGCGAACCCTTCTACCACCACGAAACCATTCCACCCGTGCAGTCCCCCCAGGAGGCCAGCGCATGAATACAGATCTGACGAACAGGGCAACACATGGCACAATGAAAAGGACCTATCCACAGCGGACAGGTCCACTCCCCTCAGACAGAGGTAAAGGAGCGCAACGAGTCTACATGAAAGAACAGAAGACCCTCAACCAATGGCGCAAGGAACGCGGCTTAACGGTTGACGAGCTGGCAGAAAAAGCTGGAGTAGGGCGGAGCATTCACAGTTGGCTTTACAGCGGCAACATCCCAGGTCTGAAAACAGGCTTGATTCTGGCAGAGGCGCTCGGTGTTGACGTCACCCAGATCGTGTGGGGCAAAGAGGAGCGGCGAGAAGTAGAAGTTTCCCCCATGCCGGAAGGCCGCGAGGTCACTGGCAATCAGAGTCGCGTGACCCGTGAGCAGTACGAGGTGGCAAAGCAGTGGGTGGCCGCAGGCCGTGACATGACGGTAACTGCTGATGCCATCGGTGTGAGCCGGGGGACACTGTACAAAGCGTTTGCGAGGTTTGAAAAAGAGGACGGTCTTCAGAAGTCCAGCGAAGGGCCAGCGCATGAAGCAGCCGGGTCCAAGGTCAAGACCCGCAAGCCCGAGGCGTCCGAAGCCGCCTCGTGAGCTTACTTGTTTTACGACGTTTCAAAAGATTTTACGACAACAGTACCGAAGGACACTCCAGGCGGGTTGATCGCCTGGTCTTTTTTTACTGACAGGCACGCAGAGAGGCTGAAAATGGATCTCGCTTTTGCATGTCGTAAAATCAAGTTTTTACGACATATTAAGTCAAGACATGGTATTCTGGTTGCAGCGAAACAAGGAGAATTGATCCGTGACCGACTTGCCCGACACTCCATCCACAGCCCTCGCCGATCTTCTGGAGCGGTGCGGCAAGACCCGCTCAGAAGCTGAAGCCCTGGCTGCCGAAATGGTGCAGCGGCAACGCGCCGTCGATCCCGGCTGCACCTGGGGCCACATTCACCCGGAACAAATCGCGGGCCTGTGGAACCAGGCCGCCAAGCACGGCAAGAGGAAACTGGTGCTGGAGATCACCGCCGACGTGCCAACCTACGAAGAGTGGACCAGCGGGCGTGTTCAGGTCACGGTCAAAGGTGTGCAGACCTGGGCCGATTACGAGCAAGAGCAGCAGGACGCCCGCGCAAAGGCCGTGAACTGATGCAGGGTGTGACCGGCCAGAACCAGGGTGCGGCCACCGGCCCCGGACAATCCAAGATGTACGCGCTGAGACGGTACAACCCCAAGCCAGAGTGGCCAAATGGTTCTCTGTACGGCAGAAGCCAGGATCTGGAAAGCTTGAAGGGCCAATGCGATCTGTACAACAAGCAAAGCGCCTTAGACGACGGCTTCAAGCAGTGGTGGATTACAGACGGTCAGGGCAAGATCATCTATCCCCTGGAAACCAAGTCCAGCGTCTACACCTCACCCGCCGCAGAGTCGGATGAGGTCTCACAGCCCTTTCAGGAGATGCGGGCGTTCAGGTCGGCCAGTGCTTTGCACGACTTCCTCTTCCTGACCAAAGATGTGGACGAACAGGTGAAGGCCGAACGCCTGCGCTCCCTGGCAAGCGAGCTGGAACTGACCGCCGAACATCTCCGCAAGCTGCTGGAGTTGGAGCAGCGATGAAACCCTTTGAGATTGCGGCCCGCTGGAAAGACCAGATTCCAGCCACCACCGCGCATCTGCTGGAGCTGCACGTCAACCACGGCTCAAGTGTGCTGTCTGGCTTTTTACTACACCTGCTGAGCGGTGACGCTTTTGGAGCCGCGTGCAGCGCCGACACCGAAAACCGCGACGCGTTTGGAGTGATTCTGGCAATGGTGGCCCAGGATTTTCCTCTGGAGTGTTACGGCAGCCCAGAGGCTGTGCAGCAGTGGCAAGGGCTAAAGTACGCCCCGCCCTTCGAGGTGCCGGACTCGTGGACGGCCACCGTCGAGGAGCTGCGCCGCGAGGGACCCCAGTACGGCGAGCAGGAGCAATCAGCAGCAAGGACGGTTCACTGATGGCCCCCACCGATGCCACCCCCTCTATGCTGACCGATGTTCTGAAAGGCTTTGCGGGCTACCTCAAACGGGAAGAGGGCTTGAGTCCAGGGACCATCCGGCAGTACGGGGCCGACTGTTCCCGACTGGCAAACTGGCTCTCCGATTACCGCCCCCAGCTCACAAGCTGGAGCGACGTACAGACCCATGACCTGCGCGCCTATGTCGATCAGCAGCAGCCGGAGCCAGCGCGCAACCGCCGCCTGCTGGCCAGTTGGCGCAAGCTGTGGGGGTATCTCAGCGACGTGGAGGACCTGACCATGCACCCCGGCCCCACCGGGATCAAACGGGTCAAGCTGCCCAGCCGCCAGCCCCAGTACCTGACCCCCGGCGAGGTCTCACGCCTGCTGAATGCGGTGGACGGCGCAAGCTCGGAGCAGACGAAGCGCAACAAGGCGGTCATTGGGTTTCTGTACGGGACCGGCTGCCGGATCGCGGAGGCGCTGAGCCTGACTGTGGACCAGGTGGAGGACGACTTTGACGGGACGCCTCACAAAATACGGGTGATCGGCAAGGGGAACAAGGAGCGAACGATCTTCCTCTCCCCCACTGCCGTGCGGGTCCTCAAGGAGTGGTTGGGATATCGCCAGCTCTATATCGCTGACAGCGCTTTTGTCTTCTGTCATCTCCGGGGCCAGAAGGCAGGGCAGGCGGTCACGGCGCGCAGCATTGAGCGGGTGGTCAAGGCCGCAGGCGAGCGGGCAGGATTGGCCCCTGAGAAATGCACGCCGCACAAACTCCGCCACTCGCACGCCACGGCGCTGGTGAAGGCGGGCCGCAGGTTGGAGGAGGTGCAGGAGATTCTGGGGCATGAGAGCATCGCCACCACCCGCATTTATGCCCACCTGGAGCCGGAACGGTTGGCGGCGGCAGCGGCCAGTTTGCCAGATATTATTTAGTGTTTTCATGAAATAGTGTTTCCGTGAAATATTTATTTCGTTAATTCGTGCTTTCACTAAGTCGGGGATCACATGCTATTCTCAAACCCAGGGAGGCCACGATGACCGCGTTCACCCAGCCTGTGACCATTGATCCTACCGAGCGCCAGCGGCGCAAAAAAGCCATTGTTGTGACCCGCGCCAGCGTGCATCTGGAGGGGTTTGTTCTGGACGCTGAGGTGGAGGGCATTTACGCCCAGTTCATTGACGGCCAGATTGATATGCCATCAATGATCTTGAAGGTCAAGCGGCACACCGGACTCAGTGGCCGAAGTTCCAAACGGTGAAGGGGTGCCCACTGCTGCCCGCATCGCTGAGTTGAAGCTTGAGCCTGTAAAGGGCAATGACGATGCTGCTTATCTGCATGAGGTTCACCGCCGATTCACGGCCACAGACCCAGCAAAGATTCAGCGGCAACTTGATGACTGATCCTCAAGACTGTCGCTCCTGTTCAGGTTTTCACGAAAACACCTTTTCTTTTTTTAGTGAAAAAGTGATACAATATTTCAGGAATTCAAAATCTGTTGTCGCCGCTGCGTTCGGGATCAGCAGGCCAGAGATCCCTTGTTCGCCCAGCAGAATGCAGTGTTGCCCAGGGCGACTGATCAGGAGGAAAAGCCGATGACCGACGCCATGAACGCCCCCGTGCAAAATCCCCACATCATGTTCCGCAGCGATCCACTGCCCGAAACCATGCGGGTCAAGTTGATGTTGCTCGACTATGCGCCTCACGTCACCGACCTGCTGATGCAAGGTCTCCCCATTACTTACGGGGAGCGGGGCCAACAGGTCGTCGAGTATCCCAGTGGGCGGCGCATCGCTGTGAAGCGCCGCGAAGTGTACGACGCTGAGGGTGAGTTTGAGCGGTACGCATTTGACATCCTGGGAGACTTGACTCCGGCGGCGCGGTAAGCAGTGCCCACGCTAACGGTGATTGCTGGAGAAAATGGAGCCGGAAAAAGCACGCTGGTCAAGGCCCGTGGGCTGCAAACCATAGACCCCGATCAGCTCACCGGGGCGCAGGGGCGGGGATTTAACAACGCCGCAAATGTGGGGGGAGCGAGGGCCGCACTTCAGGCCCAGGAGGCAGCGCTGGCCCAGCGTCAGAGTTTTGCTGTGGAGACCACCCTCTCTGCCAGGCAGCCCCTCACGCTGATGGACCGGGCCAGAGCGCAGGGCTATGACGTGCATCTGGCCTTTATCATCCCGCACCCTGGCGAGGACACGCGGCTCAGGATCGACAACCGTGTGTTGCAGGGTGGTCACAACATCTCGGACAGAGATCTGAAGCGCAGACTCCCCCGCGTGCTGGAAAACCTGCCAGAAGCCATGAAGCGGGCGGACGTTGCGGCCCTGTACGTCTCTGCCGAAAAGAGCAGCGATTTTGTGATGGTGGGAGCCATGCACCAGGGACAGCTCACGGTCACGCCGCAGTTGCCAGGGCGGATCAGGACGGCCCTCGAACGCGAGTTCCCGCAGATGCAGACCGCCGAGAGCATCGGGCGTTCACATGCCGTCACGCAGCAATTCAGCCCGCATGTCCAGCGTGATCTGGAAGATTGACGGTCTTCATGAAATCACTTTTCCGCGAATTCGTGTTTTCTTTTTTTAGTGAAAACACTATACTGAGTCATGGAAATTTTTAGTATTGCCAATATGAAGGGCGGCGTGGGCAAAACCACCACGGCCATTCAGATGGCCCAGGGACTTGGGAAGAAAGGAAAGACGCTGCTGCTGGATGCCGACCAGGAATTGCAGTGTGCGGTGGCCTGGCGCAGCAGCGACAATCCAGCGTGGTCCTTTGACGTGGCCCGTTACGACGAGGACGCTGCCAAACGGATGAAAGGCTATGAGTATGTGGTCATTGACAGCAAAGGCAATGAACAGGGACACGATCTGGTCAGCTTGGCCCGTGCCAGCGCCCTGCTGATCGTCCCGACCCGCCCTGAAGGAGTCTCGGCCACTGGACTGGCCAACACCCTCAGTCCACTGGTGGACGCTGGGATTCAGAACTTCCGGGTTTTGGTCGTGGTCAATGAGGGGGGCCGGGGCGAGGAGCTGCGCGAACACCTCGCAGAGAGCGGTATTCCCGTGTTCACCAGCATGGTCAGGAAATCGACGGCGGTGGGCGACGCCGCCGAGCAGCGCATCCCCCTGGAGGCGTACACCCAGAACCGGTATGCCCGGACTGTGGCGCTGGAATACCAGTCGGTTATGCGGGAGGCGCTGTCGTATGTCCGTTAAGAAAAGCCGCTTTGAACAGTTGCAGGTGCTGAAGCCCTCGCCTGAACTGACGGCCCCTCCAAAGGTTGGCAGGCCAGAAGTCGAAAACGTGCTGGAAAGCCTGTCCACCCAGATGCACCGGGATCTCAAAATTGCACTCAAGCAGGCCAGCGCCAGGGAACAGCGCAAGCAGTACCAGCTTCTCGAAGAGGCGGTGACGGACTATCTGCGCCGGAGCCATAGTGATCTCCTAAAATAGTGTTTTCGTGAAAACACGAAAAGGTGAAAGCTTTGTATGACGATGAACCCGAACGGGCCTATGAGACTGCTTGCCATCTGCTGCGCCAGGGCATCAGCGTCATTCCCACAGGCGGGGGCGTCAGCCAGGGGGCCAAGGAACCCCACAAGCAGGCCCTGATCGCCTCCGGTCACACCTATGTCAACGATAACGGCGAACTCCGGGCCAGTTGGAAGCCCATGCAAACCCAGCTTCCCACGGCTGAAGACCTCAACATCTGGTACAGGCAGGTACGCGCACGCGGCCTCGGCATGGTCACCGGTGAGCTGAGCGGTTACGTCGTCATTGACGTGGACCTGGAAGGCTTGCCCCTGCTGCGCGAATTGGGGTGGAAACCGCACGTCATCTCCCCGAGCGGCGGCGCGCACCTCTACTTGCACCATCCGGGCTGGTACGTGCAGTCCAACGCCAGCAAGAACAAGAAGACCCTGCCGCCAGGGTTTGATGTTCGCGGCGACGGCGGCTACATCATGTTCCCGCCCAGCCGCAACCGCCAGGGCTTCTACCGCCGCACCGATCAGCGCCAGCGGCTCAGCATCGAGGACGTGCCGGAGACCGTCACGGTGGCAGGGGAGACCTACCGGTTGCGGCAGGCTCTGGGCCTGATCCCGCCCGCACCGCAGGAACCCAAGAGCGCCGAGCGGACCAGCTCCCAGCCCTCCTCCGTGGACGAGGAACGCTGCCCGATGTTCCTGATGCTGGACCGGGCCGCCGACTATGCGGCGGACAGAAGGGGGCATTCATGCTGGGGCTGTGGGCGAATGCCAACGACTACAGCCGAGATGAAGCCCTGCGCGCCGCTGGGGAATACACGGACATGGTGCAAGGCGTTTCAGAAGATGTGGGAGATGCACGACGTTTGCCAACTGCACTGCGTCACGGAGTCCACCGCAGACCTGCTGGAGCTTGACCGCCTGATGAACGAGGAGGGCAAGAGCTTCGCCGCCGCCAGCATCGCGCTCACGGCCTTCAGGACCGCCCGCGCCCAGGCCCAGGCCAGCTAAGCACCGCAGACCTGGCCCCGCCCAGCGAGCGCGGGGCCAGCCCACCCCAAACCACCCCAAACCCACCTCAACATGAAGGAGCGCGTCCATGCAGGAGATCAAGACCCTCGCCACCACCCAAGACCCCCGCGCCGAACTGGAAACTCTGCTGGAAACGTTGCGCCAGCGTTACGATGTGACCCCCGAAGACATGAAGGACGTGCGCGCCCAGTACGAAACGCAACTGGCCGCCGAGCTGCGCCGCCGTGAAGTGCTGGCCAAGCTGTGGCCCACTGCGCCCGCCGAGTGCTGGATCTATGCCAGTTTCGTGCGCCCCTTCAGCGAGTACGCCCTTCCCGCCCAGGTGCAGGCCCAGAGCCACCACCGCGCCGACTGGCCCGCGCAGGTGCCTCACTCCTATATCGCCAGCGCCGCGCCGCTGGACTTGCCCCAGGTGGAGCTGCTGCGCGTCCCTCTGAACTGAGCGCCGAGCGGCCCCCCCTGCGGGGCCACTCTCCCAACCGCCTGAGTTGTCCGGTACGCCAGAGGAGCGCCCTTCATGCCCCACAAAACCATCAACCCCCACGCTCAGGAAGCCGCCCACGCCCTCAGCCGAGTGGTGCGCTGTTACACGCTGCTCGGTGAGATGGACAGCGGCCCCGCACCAACCAGCGCCGCAGACGCCCAGATGTGGGCGCAGACCTTCGAGGCGACGTGGAAGGAGGCCCAGGCATTGATGCAGGAGGCCCGCGCCCTGGGCTGGACGGGAAAGCTGAGCGACGTCATGCCGGGACAACCCAGCTCCCGCGCCCGGAAGATTTACGCGACGTGTCACATGGTTCGCCTCAGCGTGACCCGGAGCGCCCGTGAAGCCCTGGACACTGCCGCCGCCCTGGTCTCCGGCTTCCGCTTTCAGGGCGAGGTCCCGGCCAACTTGGAACACCTGCACTATGACCTGGCCTATGCCCTGGCCAGCGCCCAGATCAGGGCTGAAAAAAGGAGTGCTGGCCCATGACAGATGCCTGGGATGTCGCCGCCCTCACCCCACCCAGTCCACCTCCCCTCATGCTGACCATCATCTGAATTGAGACGCCTTGTGCAGAGTGGCCCGCAGCAGATTCCTGGTGATCAGCGGCAACTTGACGGGTAGGCGGTCCACCAGCGTTCCGAACAATGGCAAAAAGCCTGATAGACAGGATGTGTTTAACGGACAGTATATGGGTCAAAACATCGCAGCTACGCGGATAGACTCTGCGCGCATCGGCGACTGGACATCACCTCATGCAGCCCCCGTCTCCCAAGCTGCCGCCGCCTTCGCTTTGTGGTGTGGAACAGGTTAATCTGACACCGCCGAGCAAGCCTGAAAAGGCATGTTTTACTCCTTGACAGCGGCGTTATCTGCTAAAATACTTCTTACGGAGGCCCACAAGATGACCACACTTGAAGATCAGTTGCGCGCCCAGAGTGACGCTCTCATGGTGGAAGCAGATGCCCGCAAACAGCGCCGGAAGATCGTCCAGTCTGTGGCCCACAACAGCGCAATGGAAGGAATGCCGCTCGATGCCCAGACGATGACCATGTTTGAGGGTTATGTGGACGGCACCATGACCACCGAGCAGATGCGCGAGGCCGTATTGAAGCAGTACCGCCGCTAGCTGTGGCCGGACTTGACCCGTACACGGGCGACAATGGAGTCATGAAAAACCGCCTCGGCATCCAAGATGCCGGGGAATTGTCACAGGCCGAGCGCAAACTGGCCTCGATCCGGGCTGTTGAAATCAAAGACGGCAGCGCCCCCGCCGCCACCCGTGGCCACTTCGACGCGGACCACTTGCGCGCCATTCACCAGCACACGTTTCAAGACGTGTATGAGTGGGCTGGGACCACACGCGGCGACGATCTCACTCTGGAAGGCCAGCGCGAGCAGCAGCCCGTGCAGCTCATCAAAGCGCAAACTTCCTTCGAGGAAGGCCCCAAGGTGAATGCGAAGCTGGACAGCTTGTTCGCCCGGCTGGCCGAACAAGACGGGCTGCGCAGCCTGTCCCGCGAGGACTTCAGCCGCCAGGCCGCTGACGTGCTGAGTGATCTCAACCAGGTCCACCCCTTCCGCGAAGGCAACGGCAGAACACAGCGCGAGTTCATGATCCAGCTCGCGGAGCAGGCAGGCCACCCGCTTCAGTTTGAGGCCGTGACCCAGCAGCGCATGACGGTGGTGAGCTTTGACGCCGCGCAGGGCGACAAGGATTCCATGCGCCGGCTATTCGACGAGATCACCGATCCAGACCGGGCGCGGGTGCTTCAGCGTGGCTTTGACAGCCTGCACGGGCGCTACGGCGAACAGGTGCAGGCGGTGTACCTCACCAGCACCACGGCGGGCGAGACCTACGCGGGTCAGCTCCAGCACAAAGACCGGCAGCATTTCATCATGAATTCAACCGGCGATACGGTGGTGGGCCATCCGCAGGATCTTCCCAAAGGCAGCAGCCCCGGCGAGGTGGTCAAGGTCACGGCTACTCCCATGCCCAGCGCCGCTGAGGAAAGGCAGATGCAACGGGGCCGGAGCATGGGCTACTGAGAGAGGAGAGTCGGCTGCGTGGGGACTTCACCATGAACCCACAGTCACAGCCAGTAATGACAACCCATTTAATGAATGATATAAAGAAAGGAGCAACTCATATCCTCTATTTCAGCCAGCAACGTCGAAACTCCCAACCAGAACAATGCCAACCCCTATATGTTGACCATACGGAGAACCGGGACAAAGCAGTAATGTCAGTCTACCTATGGCGCTGCGCAAGCCCACGCCTCAGCTACAAGCACCTCGCATCTCGCTAAAGAAACCAGAAAAATTGAAACGTAGGGCAAAAGCTTCGACCAAGTCAGAAGTACAGGGGTGAGACGGAAGAAAAGAGCGAGTGACTCAAGGCCCATATACCATCTAATAAATGACGAACTCAGATTCCAAACTGCGGAGCAGTGCCCTGCCTGCGGCCCCTCCTCCGTAGCGATACCTTTGCGGGAAACGGAACAGCATTGGCGCGGCGCGGCAGACACCTTCACAGCGATACCTTTGCGGGATTTTGTCTGTCAACAGGCTATTTCTCCATGTGACACAGTCGCTACCGCTTTCACAGCACTAGCGATACCTTTGCGGGATATAGGAGAGGAATAGCGACACCTTTGCGGGATTGCCCAAAATGGCCACTAGCGATACCTTTGCGGGAAAGAGAGGCTTTTCATGTTCAGGACAATCTTTTTCTGATTTCAGGTCCAAACGGACTCCTGAAGGGCCACTAGCGACACCTTTGCGGGGAAGGGGGTCTAAACTAGCGATACCTTTGCGGGAAAAGGGACCAAACTAGCGATACCTTTGCGGGAAAAGCGCCAGAAAGTGCGTGCTGCACACGATGACCGACTCTCCTTGTTGTTGTTTTTTTATATCTTTACATCAGTTAAAAAACAACAACACCAGAACGGGAGCCGCAGTGGTTAAAAAACCCAAAACGCCGAACCTGCACGACGAACTGAATTTTGCCCGCTTTGGGGTCATCAGCATGCATTCGCGCGTCGATCAGGGGGTCACCACCTGGAACACCGAGTTCACGGTGAATGCCCGCACCTTCCGCATTGAGGCGATCACCCCCCAGGGCCGCCCACACGGCATCGACACCGACACGCTGGTGTCGCTTGAAACGCTGTTCGTCGCCCACGGTTGCCCCGAGGACAACTGGGTCCACACCACCGCCTATGAGGTCCGCGAGCTGATGGGCCTGGCCAACAACGGCGAGAACTACCACCGGCTGCGCCAGAGCATCCGGCGGCTGTACTTCACCAGCGTGATCGTAGGACGCAAATCCTCGCTGACCGGGACCCAGAAGGTGAGATGGGACAACGTGGGCGTGCGCTTTTTCGAGGGCCTGCGCTACCGCGACAGCGAGGACGACGGCGAACTCAGCGCTCTGGAGAGCGAGGCGACGCTGAGCATCCGCCTGGGTGAGCAACTGGCCGACAGCATCCGGGCCGGTATTTCACAGGTCCTGGACGGCCAGCTCCTGCACCGCCTGGAACAGCCGCCCGCCCGGGCGCTGTACCGCACCTTGCAGGCGCACCGGCGACAGGACGACGGCCAGATGCTCAAAGAGCTTCAGGTGCCGCTCACCGAGTGGCGGCAGGCCACGGGGCTGACCACAGACCGCAGTGATCTGGTGCGGCGGGCACTGGCCTCGGCCCACGAGGAACTGCTGGCCAACCACTACCTGGAACGCGCCGTGATCGAGGGGCGGGGCAAGGCGGCGGTGGCCCAGTACACCTTTGCAGACACGCACGCGGCAGACCCGGCCCTGGTGCGGCTGCTGCGTCAGGCCGGGGTCACGGTGGCCCGCGCCACCGCGCTGGCGGGCCAGCATCCCGAGCGGGTGGAAGAGGCGCTGCGTTTTCTGGAGCTGCGGCAGCGCGCCGCCCAGGGCGGCGTGCGCAATCCGGGGGGGCTGGTGGCCGACTTTCTGGAGCATCCGGCCAAGTACGATCTGCCTGCCGACTTCGTGACGCCCGAGCGGCAGCGCCAGGAGCGCGCCAGTCAGGTCAAGGAGCAGAAGCTAAGCGCCGAGCGGGAGGCGCAGACCCTGAGGGAGGCGCAGCTCAATCAACTTGGTGAAGCTTCCCCGGCAGAGCAGTGGACGGCGCAGCGCGCCACCTTGCAGATGCTGCTCAAGAAACACCTCAATGCCGCGCAGTGGAGCCAACTCGAACACCTGGCCCAGTGCGGGGAGATCGGTGCGGTGGCCCTGACCCGTGAACTGCTGGAGGCGACGGCCCGTTCCGCAGTGAAAGAACAGATTGATCAGCTTAAACGCAAACTCAACCCCCTGCTTCCAGTGGAGTGATGGGAGTGAATTCCATCAAATCCAGGCAGCTTCTCCCTGAGATGCACAACTCCAGGGTGCAGCTTTCGTCACTTCCCGCCGGACAAGTTACGCAGGCCGTTTTTCTGACCCCCTGGGAGCCGGTGGGTGGCCGAGTTTTCACGGTGGCATTGTGGGTGGCCAGCTCCAGTCATGGATGGGGGAGACTGGGAGCATCCCACCTGTGGAATACTCCGCTCTGAATTCATGAGAGACCAGACCACAATCGCCACCGATGCGAGCGCTGTCGGAACAGCCGCCGCCTACGGGGGCGTTCTTCGGGATCTCGCTGGAGATATCAGGGAAGTCAGCGGTCAGATCCCCCGGACCGCGCTGCAAGAGGTCACGGCGGCGCTGGCCGCCCTGCAACAGCTTGCCCTTCCGTTCGGGGTCCGTGCTGTGCTTCATGTCGATGCTCAGGATGAGGAATTGCGGGCCGTTCTCTGCGTGACCCACCCAAACGTGACTGTCGTGAGGATTCCGCGCAACAGCAGTCCCCTGCACCAACGCGCACACGAACTGGCGACGCAGGCATTGCGTGACCTTCCGCCCCGCACCCGGATTCCATTGCAAGACGGCCCCAGAATTGCGGCGTACGCTGTCAAGGGTGTGGACACGCCAGCCCCTGCTTACGCCGTTTCGTTCTGGATGAACGGCGAGATTCAGGTGGTTTCGGGAACGGTTGAACCGCAAGAAACCAGGGCGCTCACCAGCCACCTGCTCAAAGCCAAGGCTCAAGAAGGCGTGCCTGCCGGATTCAAGGTGATCGAAGCGGGGTACGCCGTCTTGCGCAACAACCAGGCGAGCTGGGGCGTCACGGGCAGGGAACTGGCGCAGCTCAGAAGCGCCGCTGCCGCAGGTCTTTCAAACTTTTGAGTTTTGCCACGCGGTCTAAACTGGTCTATGTCTTCTCTACCTGTGCGCCGCCGTTCACAAGTGCGCTTCAGCGTCCCTGAACCGATGCCGCAGGGGCTGGCGCGGCCCCGGCTCCAGAAGCAACTCACTGATCTGACCATCAAAGTCGCCGCCTTGCTTGCCCCTTCCGGCTACGGCAAAACCGTGTTGCTGGCCCAATGGGCACGTCAGCAAAATGGAAACGTAATCTGGCTCAAGCTGCATCAGGAAGACCGGGACGCCCACTTTTTCCTTCAATCCCTTGTCGACGCTTTCCAGTACTTCGGCCTGAATTTGTCGTACTGGAAATCAGGAGCAATTCTCGAAACCAGTCCCTCGCATGCCCTGCTCGCCCTACTGAATGACGTGAACAACCATCCGAGTGATTTAACGCTGATTGTCGATGGGGGCGAACACCTGAGTGATGACTCTGCCAATCTTCTCAACGCTTTTGTTGATGGGTTGGGCGAGGGTCACCGCATCTTCGTCGCCCAGCACGAGGCTTCGAGCTTTCAAATTGCTCCATTCCTTGCTTCGGGAATTGGCACCGAGATCAACGCGGGCCAACTTCGCTTTACTGAACATGAGGTAGATGTTCTGGCCCGAACGTTTGAGGCAGACCCACTTCCCCCGAGCGACCTCCACGGCTGGCCCGCAGGAGTCATGTTGGAATTTCACGCTCAAAATAACCAATTTCAGGCCGGCACCGAACACCTGTTGCTCACGCTGGTGCGCCGGCTCCCTGAAGATATTCAGCAGGCCCTTCCTGCCCTGAGTGTCATGGAGATCTGGACACCCACGACGCCCAGTGTCCTGCATCTGAACCTTCCTGGTGACTGGCTCGATCAAGTGCGGCGCGTGGGCCTGCCCGTGCTGCAACAGGGCAAAGCCTTCATCCCACACGACGCCCTGCGGGAATATTTACAAGACACCTTGCAAAGAGATCAGACCCAGTTCAAAACGGTTCAGGGATACGCCGCCCAGCAGGCAGACAGAGAGGGGAGACCTTACGCGGCAACCCTTCATTTTTTAGCGGCTGGTCAGATCGAAAGCGCCCTGAGCATGATCCAGAATCTGGTTCCGGGCTGGTACCGAACTGCCAACTGGAAAATCGCCATTGACCTGCTGTCAAAGGTCCCCGACGAGTTTCTCACGTCAGAACTGCGTTCCCTCCTGGCTTTGTCGCTGGGAGAGACTGGCGAGGGAGAACGTGCGGAAACGCTTGCAAGACGTCAGATTGATCTGTTTCCTACCGCTACTGCGTATTACGCGCTTGCACTTCGCAACTACCGAACGAACAATTTTGATGAGATGCAGAAAAGTATTGACGGTGGACTTGAAACTATTCGTGTCACGCCCAGTCCAACGAATCAGCGTGACACCATCCAACTCCTTCGGAGCCAGGCAGTGCTTTTCATCTCAAGTGGTAAGCCAGAAGCAGCTCTTGAAGTGGCTGAAGACGCAGTGAGTCGGGCGACGATCTACGGCGATAATTCGCTGAGAATTGCAACACAGAGCGTTAAAGCGCACATCATGCGTGGAATGAAGTATGATTCAGAGATTTTACTTGAACAATATTTCAACCTTTATAAATCTAGTATCAATGAAAATCCCCACCGCATGATGCCTGTTGTTCAAACCTATGCCCGGCAACTTAACCGGGTCAGGCGGCCACGTGAGAGCCTTGAAATTCTCAAAGAATATACCAAAAACTATGGTGAAATCTATCCCCTGGCAGATTTTATGTTAATTGGTGATATCTCGCTTGCTTATCTCAGTCTTGGCGACTATGAAAACTCACTGGAAACTGCTCTCAAAGGCTGCAAATTTTCATTAGAACACGATCATAAAGGTTATCTCTCATCCAATCTTTTCACTGCGCTGTGGATTTATTTTGGGACAGATCGACTGCAAGAAGCGGAGGCCCTGCTTAGATCATCACTGCATCAAATTGATCAAACACCTCCGAGGGCGGGTGATGATGCCTCGGAGCGTGCTTTTTTCAAGTTTATCCTCGGTGTTCCTGTCGAGGCGCTTGAGTTGGCGGACCAGGCGTTCACCTTCGATCAAGTCCCGGAGACGGCTGCTGTCCTTCTCTCCATGCTAATTCTTCACCAGAAAGGTGAGGTGAGTAAAGATTTAGGACATAAACTTCGGGAAGCGTTGAGTCTCTACAGCGAAGATCACGCTCTCTATCAAGTTGCCTTCAGTAAATTTGAGCCAATTTTTCAGGCTTACAAAACTGCTGGAATCGAGAAAAACTTCTTTGATGACCTTCTTGCGAATGCATACCTGATAGGTCAAATTGAAAAGAAGAAGCTGCGACTCACTGTGATTGGTCATTTCCGTATAGACATTAATGGAATGAGTTCTCGTCTGGGCTACAGCACTGCCCTGGAAACCCTCATTTATCGTGTTCTCCATCCTGGTGCATCACAGGATGAAATTGCCGTTGCCATCTGGCCTCTTTCGGACCTTGCCAGGGGCAGAGGTTCAGTTCAGCAGGCACGCCGCACGGTCAACCGGACGTTCCAGACGGCATTCAAGCAACCGGGCATGGAACTTCTCCAGACAGCCGGGAGTGGGCGGCGTAATCCTGGTTGGATGATCGACACTGAGGTTCATGTCAGTTGTGACGCCCTGGATATTCTGTCGTCTATGGACGCCCAGACCATTCAGAACCTCTACAAGGGGTCATTCCTTCCCAGCAGCAATCACGAGTGGGTGATTGACTTCCGCGTCCTGATCGCGCGCCACGTCGCGCGGGTTTATCAGGCACATGCCAACGCCCTGGGAGAGACTTCAGATGCGTTACAGTGGTTGATGCGGGCGGCGATGGCCGATCAGGAGCCGGACACGTTTGAGCGGGTGATGGCCCTGAGCCGCGTTCTTGGGCGTCAGGAAATCGAGCGGAGCGCCCAGCAGGCGCTTGAGGCGCTCCGTGAGGGGCACGCACCGTATCTCACCCACTGGACGAACTAAAAATTGGTGAACGTTTCGTCAGGTGTGGTGGCTGGCTTTTGCTATACTGCCTACACCTTTGGGGACGACCCGGTTTCGACGGTGCGTGCTGGAAGTGAAGTGGCGAGTCGAGGATGACCGTTGGCCTCGTTAATCATCGGTCAAGCCTTTCAAATGGCAACAACAGCGTTTCTTACGCATACGCAGCTTAATTGACTGCGCAGTGACCACGCAGCCCGGCCTTTGGCGTCGCGGAAACTGATACAAAAGAAGGCTAGTTGACCCAAGTGCTCCGATAAGTCAGCGAAATTTAGGAGATAGGCGCGAAAGCAGCGTGTCCATGCGCGGCTGAGCGAGGAGAATCAAATCACGGACTACACTCGTAGAAGCCCACCAAGGCTGTATCGGACGAGGGTTCGACTCCCTCCGTCTCCACCAAAGAAGAGACCACCTGACCTCAGGTGGTCTCTCACTTTTTTAATCAGAGGTTTTCAGAGGGTGCTTGCTAGGATCTCCCAGCCCAAATGAAGGGAGGTGCGTTTTGCAAGAATCTGATGACATTGCTTTTTCCTGTATCCAGACCAGGCAGTAGTCCGGAAGGTTTCAAGCAGCCTTGACCCCCAGGAGCAGCAGGTCGGCGATCTGTGGGGCGAATTTTTCGCAAGTCAGATCGCCAGGCAACAGAGATAAAATTCGATCAGCGAAAAATTCGTTATAGGCACGGCGTTTTTCGTCTTCCATGCTGAAGACCAGCGGGCCAGCCCGCTGGTTCATCAACTGACTGGCTCTGGCTACAGAAACGCTATGCAGCGCCATATTCCAGTGGAAGTGCAGCGCCTGAGCCTGACGGGACTGGCAATCACCCAGGCCCGCGAACTGCTTGCCGTCCCGGAACGGAAACTCCATCGCAAAACGGG
>NZ_MSTI01000149.1 GCF_001949125.1 Deinococcus marmoris | reverse complement strand
CGGCAAGCAGTTCGCGGGCCTGGGTGATTGCCAGTCCCGTCAGGCTCAGGCGCTGCACTTCCACTGGAATATGGCGCTGCATAGCGTTTCTGTAGCCAGAGCCAGTCAGTTGATGAACCAGCGGGCTGGCCCGCTGGTCTTCAGCATGGAAGACGAAAAACGCCGTGCCTATAACGAATTTTTCGCTGATCGAATTTTATCTCTGTTGCCTGGCGATCTGACTTGCGAAAAATTCGCCCCACAGATCGCCGACCTGCTGCTCCTGGGGGTCAAGGCTGCTTGAAACCTTCCGGACTACTGTCAGTGGGGAATGGGGAGGTGAATCTGGGCTGCTCAAAAAAGGAAACGTCACGGCGGGGAGCCTAAAGGCGAGAGGTAAAGCTGAGGTATAGCGGCGGCCATATCGGATACGCTTTTGGGATTCACTTCCGTAAGGGTCAAGTCCAGGGCACTCACCTGGGCTTGCTGTTGGCCCAGGAATACGTCAGCCTCCAAGAGCTGGGCTGCGCACCTGTCGGGCGGCGAGGCGCAGCAGATGGCGCTGGTGTGGGTTTTGCTTCTCTCGCCCACGGTGTTGCTGCCTGGGTTCTCGCTCAGTTTCAGTGCACACTCCCCAATGCCAGTGGCGATGCGGCAGAACGTAACGCTCCGGCCACATCGAGTACACCTGCGCCGCACCCGGCCCGGTGCTGCGGATCACAGCCTCCCCGTGAGAAGGGCCGTGCGCTGCGTTGGAGAATGGCTTTCACTTCCGCCGGGGTGAACTCCGGGTGTTGGGCCAGGAGAAGGCTCGCGGCCCCGGCCACCAGCGGCGCAGCGTAACTGCTTCCGCGCCGCTCAGATCGGTGCTGGCCCCACCACACGTCTACCCCCTCGGCCCGTGTGCCGCCCGGAGCGGACAGGGCAATAGCGGCTCCCCAGTCGGAATACGGCGCGCGGCGGTCCTGCGTATCCGTGGCCGCCACGGTGATCACGCCCCGGCAGCCTGCGGGGGTGTTGCGCCACGCCGGGGCGTTGGTGTTGCCCGCCGCCACGACGATCACGCTGCCGTGCGCCAGAATCTCATTCACGGCGCGTTGCATGGCCGGAACGCAGCCATCGTGAGGCACGGTCTTCAGGACGAAAGAGGCGTTGATGACCCGCGCTGGGAAGGGGTTGAGGGGAACGCCAGCAACCTCCAGTCCTGCCGCCCAGCGCAGCGCATCCACGGCCTTTCTCAGCGTGGTCTGGCCCGCCGTGTCGCTGAGCCGCACGTCCAGAATCCGCGCCGCTGGATCGACGCTGTGGACCATGCCCGCCACCGCCGTTCCGTGGGGATTGATCAGGTGGGGGGGCAGGGCAGACCCGGCGGCGAAGTCGTAGCCACTCTGGCGGCGGCCATCCAGCGCGGCCTGGGGCAGAATGCCGGTGTCCACGACAGCCACGGTGATGGGATGGGCCGAGGCGAGGCGCAGCCCGGCGGAAGCGTCGATCCGGCGGTTGACCCAGTCCGATTCGGTCCTGTTCACGCTCCAGACTCCGGCCCCGGCCAGCAAGGTCAGCCCCATCACCCACGCACCCAGTCTGTTCATGCGGCCAGCCTGCGCCGAACAGGTTGAGGGACGGTATAGCGGGCTAACGAACCAGAAGGGATTCGGGCCGGGGGTCGGCGACTGGAAACACCAGCGCCACGCTGAACGTTCCCTCCCCCCATTCCGGCACCAGTCGGGCGTTCCAGCGCCGGGCCAGGGCCGAGACCAGGGCTAGACCCAGACCGCTGCCGCTGACACCCTGAACGCCCGCGCCGCGCTCGAAGGGTTGCAGCAGCCGGGACCACTGTGCCGGATCGGGGCCGGGACCACCGCTCGTGACCTCAAGCCGATGGGCAGCCACTTTGAGAACGACTTCCTGCCCACTGCCGTATTTCAGGGCATTTTCCAGCAGGTTGCGGATAGCCCGCTGCACGCCCTCGCCCTCGGCCTGCACCCAGCCCGGTTCCAGGTCCAGACGGATGTGTTTGTCGCCCGCCCGCGCCATGTCCTCGCAGCTCTCGGCCACCTGGGCAGCGACTCCGGCGAGTTCCACCTCTTCCAGCTCATTGGGCGCGTCGGTGCGGGCCAGCGCCAGCAGCCCCTCGGTCAGTGCGGTCAGCGCCTCCACCCGCCCCACCATGCCCGTCAGCGCTTTCTGATACTCGGCAGCTTCACGCGGACGCTCCAGCGCCAGGTCCAGGCGGCCCCGCAGCACGGTCAGCGGCGTTCGCAGTTCGTGGGCTGCCGTGCGGGCAAAGTCCTTCTCGCGTTCGATGGTTCCGGCCAGACCGTCGAGCATCAGATTCACGGTGCGGGTCAGGCGGGCCATCTCGTCGGTGCCGGGAGACTGCGGCACGCGTTCGGCGTAGTCGCCCCGCGCAGCGATGCTCTCGGCAGTGCGGGCCACGGCGTCCACGGGTTTCAGGGCGCGGTTGGCCAGCCAGTACCCTGCCCCACAGGCCACGGCGATCATGAACACGCTGCCCACCAGCAGCAACTGGGCCAGCGTTTCCAGAAAGCCCGACAGCGTATCGGTGGGACGGGATACCCGCAGGTACAGGTCATCCACCCGCAAGGTCAGCACCCTCCGGCTGTCCTCGGTGGAGAAGCCGGGGATCACCGGATAACGCTGATCCAGGCTGTCTTCCTGTTTGCCCGCCCGCGCCAAAACACTTCCACCGGAACTCAGGAGTTCGATGCTAAGGTCACCGCTGGGTTTCAACTCGGAGTTGAAGTCGGCTGGCTCCGGCACCTCGCCGTCTCTCTCCTCGTCCTCATGCTGATCAATGCTGGCCTGCGCCACGCTGGCGGTCTCGCGCAGGGTGGTGTCCAGCGAGGCGGTCAGCGCCCGCTGGGCGGCGTAATACACCCCTGCCCCGCCCAGCAGCACGGTCAGGGCAAAGACAATGGCGTACCCCAGCATCAGCTTGAGGCGCAGGCTCAGACGCCCCAGCACCTTTTGAATGGGCGTGGGCTGAAGGAGCGCGGGCTGGCTCAATCGCTCCGCCCCAGCCGGTAGCCCACCCCGCGCAGCGTCTCGATCAGGCCGTCCTCGGTCTTGCGGCGCAGGGTGCTGACATACACGTCGATCACTTTCGGCTCCACGCCCGTCTCACCGCTCCACAGGCGGTCAATGATCTCGTCGCGGGTGAAGGCACGGTTGCCGTTCAGGGCCAGCAGTTCCAGCAGGCCAAATTCCCGGCGGGTCAGGTCGGCACGCACCCCCGCACGGTACAGTTCCCGCCCACCCAGGTCCATCACCCAGCCGCCCGGTAAGGGCAGGGTGTTCTGCGCGTTGCCACTGGCCCTTCGCAGCAGCGCCCGCACGCGCGCCCGCAGTTCCTTGAAGGCAAACGGCTTGAGCAGGTAATCGTCGCCGCCCGCCTCCAGCCCTTCCACCCGGTCCTCCACCGTGCCGCGTGCCGTCAGGTACAGAATCGGGGTATTCAGGCCACCCTCACGCAACTTGCGGCCCAGCACATAGCCCGCGTCGATGCCCTCGGGCAGCATCACGTCCAGGATCAGCAGGCTGTAGGGGAAGAGCCGGGCCAGTTCCGCACCCTGATCGGCGCTGGCGGCGTGGTCACAGTCGTAACCTTCCTCGCCCAGGCCGTCGCGCAGCAGTTCGGCAATGTGGGGGTCGTCCTCAACGATCAGCAGGCGCATGGGGGTTCCTGATCAGGGTCTTGGGTGGCGTGAGGAGTCATGCCGCCCAGTGTGCCGCCTCAAGGTAAAGGGGCGGTATACCTGCGGCGGCCCGCAGGCATCCCGGCAGGATTGGGAAAGCTGCCAGACATCCTGCCGGAAGACGCCTTATCGCTGCGGACGCCTGGGCGCGGTTGCGGAAGGGCGTTCCCGTGCAAGGCCCGAGCCGGACTCGTGAGCGTTGGAGCAAACTCCCCTGCCGACTGGGCTATTGGAGGAGTGCCGGGCGGTGAGAACCCTGCACTTCTCGGGGAGACGACGCCAGTAGAATCCGGGCGGCGCGGGAGCCGTGTGGTGGCTGAACTTCGAGTCCGCGTCACCGGGGCACCCTCGGCCTCTGAGCCTCATCACTCCCGCCCTCTCCTCAAGAGCGCCAGCCAAGGAAGACCCTGATGACCGAATCCAACCCCCAGAATTCCGTTCTTCCCTCTGTGATGAAGCACCTGCAAGCGCTGGTGGAAGCCACTGGACCCAGCGGGTCCGAAGAAGACGTCGTGCAACTGGTGGTCAAGGCTGCCCGTCCCCACGCCGACACCCTCGACGTGGACGCTTTCGGCAATGTGATTGCCGTGCGTCACGCTGCCCAGGCTGATGCGCGGCGCTGCGTCATCTCGGCGCATATGGACGAGGTGGGCTTCCGTGTCTACAAGATCGGCGGCGACGGGTTTTTGCGTCTGGAAAAGCTCGGCGGCCTGGATGACCGGATTCTCCCGGCGCAGCGCGTCTGGATTCGCACCGACAGCGGCGAGCGGTTGCTGGGCGTCATCGGCACCAAAAGCGCCCACCTGCTGGGTGACGCTGACCGCGCAAACATCGTCCCCTACGCCAGCCTGTACGTGGACCTCGGCGCACGCAGCCGTCAGGAGGTCCTCGATATGGGCGTGGCCGTCGGTGATCCGGTGGGTTTTGTCGGTAGCCTGACCGAACTGGGCCGCCAGACGGGCCGCTACACCGCGCACGCCCTGGATGATCGGGCAGGCTGCGCCGTGCTGCTGACCCTGCTGGAACGCTTCCACGAGACGCCGCCGCCAGTCACGCTGGTCCTGGTGTTCTCGGTGCAGGAGGAAGTCGGCCTGCGCGGCGTGTCTGCCCTGGCCCGTCACATTCAGGCTGACGTGGCGCTGGCCCTCGACATGACCGCCGCCGACGATACGCCCGAGTTCTCCGGGCCACATCTGCAACTGGGCGCTGGCCCCACCGTCAAGATGATGGACGCCTCGACCCAGGCGCATCCGGCCATTCGCCGGGGCCTGCTCGGTGCGGCCCGCAAACGGGGAGTGGCCATTCAGCGCGAGGTTCTCAAGGGCATCGGCACCGACGCCGGGGCCTTGCAGTACCTGGGTCAGGGTGTGCCAACCGGGGCTATTTCGGTGGTCAACCGCTACACGCACAGCCCTGTCGAGGTGCTGGACAGCCGCGATCTGGAAGGGGCGGTGGCCCTGCTGGAAGGTTTCCTGCACGACCTTCCTGACCTGGACCTGCGTTTCGTGGCGCTGGATGAGACCGGGTCCGATTAAATCGCTGGCAACGGTTCAAGCCGGGCGGATGCGAGAAAAACGGCATCCGTCTGAGGAGTCGTCAGGCAGACCACGCTCCTGGCTCCCTTCACAGGCTTCAGCCCGTTGCCCTGGCGTCTTGAGCGGGCCTTGACCCGTTGCCCGCGTAGTCAGACCAGACTCCACAATGCGGGAATGCGAATTCCCAGGCGATTGATTCCCAGACGACTGATCCTGGCGGCGGCGGTCACGGCCATTGCCATGCGCCGCAAGTTCATCCCGCCCTACGATCTGACCGGCAAGAGTGTCCTGATCACGGGCGGTTCGCGCGGTCTGGGGCTGGCGCTGGCCGCCGAGTTTCTGAAGCGTGGGGCCACTCTTACGCTGATGGCGCGCGATCCTGCCGAGCTGGAGCGCGCGGCCCAGCGACTCGGCGGGGGCAGGCGGGTGCAGACCGTGGCGGGCGACGTGACCCGTGAAGACGATCAGCGCCGCGCCCTGGCCGAGGTCACGCGCCTTCACGGCGGCCTGGACGTGCTGGTCAACAACGCGGGCCTGATTCAGAGCGGTCCGCTGGCCAACATGACCGAGGCTGACTTCCGCCGGAGCATGGAGGTCAACGCCTTCGCGCCGCTACTGCTGACTCGGCTGGCCGTGCCCGAACTGCGCCGCCGGGGCGGACGGGTGCTGCTGGTGTCGTCGGTGGGCGGCAAGGTGGCGGTGCCGCATCTGGCCCCCTACAGCGTCAGCAAGTTCGCCCTGACGGGGATCGGGCAGGCCCTGCGCGCCGAACTGGCCGGGGAAGGCATCGGCGTGACCACCGTCTGTCCCACGGTCATGCGAACGGGCAGCCCGCGACAGGCCGAGGTCAAGGGGCAGGCTCGGAAGGAGTACGCCCTGTTCGCCACGGTGGACAACTTCCCGCTGATCTCGCTGGACGCCCGTGAAGCCGCCCGGCGGATGGTGGACGCCCTGGTGCGCGGTGACGCCGAAGCAATGGTGGGCGGTTCTGCCGCACTGCTCAGGTACGCCCAGGCCCTGGCCCCGCAACTCACCGCCGATCTGCTGGCGCTGGGCACCCGCCTGTTGCCCGCCCCCACCCAGAGTGATGAGGCTGTCCTGGGCAAGGAGGCTGAAACGCCACTGACCCGCCGCAACCCCATCAAGAGCAAGGCCGAACGGGAACTCAACGAGCTGGGTGGGAAGGACGGGGGAGAGGCATCCTGACGTTCCGGGGAGAACCTGCCTGGGAGTAACGGGGAAAACAATCGCGTCGCCGGAGGTCGGAACGTTTCCAGCACAGGGCAGTCCTCTCTGATCCGTCCGCCTTTTTAGCGCGCTTTCGAGGGATGCGAGGTTTTTCACGCTCCAGGAGGCTCAGGACCCTGTTTGTAAGTGTGGCGCAAGGAACTGAAGGGTATAAAGGGGTGAGATGACCCACTCCTGTACCCTGCCCCTGCTCAGCCGAGGCCAGCGCCCGTGACCGCCCTGCTGCTGGCGGCTCTGTTCGTGGTGGGCCTGTTGCTGCTGGTCCGCTTCCCGGAGCGCGCCCTGAACGTCCTGGCCACCTTGCTGGGGCTGGGGCTGGTGGTGACCCTGGTGGTGCTGGCACACAGCAGCGCGGCGCAGGGCAGTCCCTGGACCGCCGCGCTGGACCGGGCACAGGGCGCACTGGGCGTGCTGGCCGTGATCGTGGGCGGCGGCCTGATCTCGCTGCGGCATTCTTCCTCGCTGCCCGCGCAGCCCGCGCGCCGCCAGGAAATCAAGATGCCCAGCAGCAAGCCCACGCGGGTCTCGCGCGCCCCCACCCTGACGCGCCGCAGCACGCTGTCGGCCACCAAGGCGGACCTCAAATTCCAGGATTACGAGGTCATGGACCGCATCGGCATCGGCGGGATGGGCAGCGTGTACCGGGCCAAGCGCAACAGCGACGGGCGCATCGTGGCCCTCAAGGTGCCGCAGGAAAAGTATCTGGCCGACGCCAAATTCGTCAAGCGTTTCTACCGCGAGGCGGAAGTCCTCAAACGCTTCAACCACCCCAACATCGTGCGGGTCTACGACTACCGCATGCAGGACCCCGAGCATTACATCGCCATGGAATTTCTGGACGGCGACAGCCTGGAAGCCCTGCTGGAAGACAGCACCCTGGGCTTTAACGAGTCGGTGCAGGTGATCCGCGCCCTGGCCGACGCGCTGCGCCATATCCACATGCAGAACGTGGTCCACCGCGACATCAAGCCCGGCAACGTGATGATGCTCAAGAACGCCTTCCATGATGGCCAACTGCGTGAAGGCGGCGTCAAGCTGATGGACTTCGGCATCGCGGTGGGCAAGGTCCTGACCCGCCTGACCATGACCGGCGCGCGGGTGGGCACCCCGATCTACATGGCCCCCGAACAGGCCAAGGGCAACCGCGTGGACGCCCGCAGCGACGTGTATTCGCTGGGCCTGCTGGCCTACGAGATGGTCAGCGGCCAGACCGCCTTCCGGGGCAGCTACGAGGCCGTGGTGCATCAGCAGGTCTTTGAATCCCCCAAGCCGCCCAAGCAGGTGCGGCTGGAAGTGCCGGGCCGCCTGAACGACCTGATCCTGAACATGATCGAGAAGGACCCGGCGCAGCGCCCCACCCTGGACGAGGTGATCACCCGCATCGACGCGGGCGTGCTGAGCGACGAGGTCTTCGGCGACCCGCTGGCCCTGGCCCTGAGTGTGCAGGAAAAACGCGGCACCGTGAGATTGCTGGACCTGCACGGCAAGCTGCGTGCCAGCCTGTGCGATCAGGGCGGCAGCACCTCGCAGGGCCTGCCCAGTGTGCCCAATGCACTGGCCGGGGACGCGGACGGCAACCTGTACGTGACCTTGCAGGAATACCGCCAGGGCAAATCCGGCGCGCTGGTCCGCAAGCTGGATCCGCAGGGCCAGGAACTGCTGTCCTTTGGCCCCTACGGTCTGGGCGAGGGCGAACTGCTGCAACCGCTGGACATCGCCTTCACCCAGGGTCATATCTACGTTCTGGACGGCGAGGCGCACCACATCGTCGTGTACAACACCGCCGGACAGTTCGTGCGGCGTTTCGGCGGGCGTGGGCAGGGTCTGGGCCGCTTCGACAAGCCGCGCCGCATGGTGGCCTCGCCGGACGGGCACCTGTACGTGCTGGACACGGGCAACAACGAGGTCCAGAAGTTTACCGCGCAGGGCGAGTACCTCAGCCGCTACGCCTTCCGCCTGGACCGCCACAGCGAGGGTTTGCGGACGCTGGAGGGTCTGGGTGTGGACCGCCACGGCGCGGTGTACATCGTGGACGGCGTGGCCCGCAAGCTGCGCAAGATCGAGGCCGACGGCACCCCCGGCGTGACCTTCTCGCTGGACACCCTGGTGGGCGAACCCACCGAGGCCCCGTGGCTGATCAGCGTGGGACCGGAGGGCCAGATCTACGCTGTGCGTCAGGGCGGGCAGGTGCTGCGAACCATTTCCAGCGCGGGCGATCCCATCTCCAGCCGCGACATGTACGCCCCGGTGCAGGCCATGACGCTGCTGGACCGCCCCCAGTCCGGCGCGGGCCAGTCCCAGCCCGGCAAATCCGTGGCTGAAAGACTCAGCCCTGTTCAGCCCGGCGAGGAGCAGGCCACCTCGGCGCAACCCGGCCCCCAGGCTGCCGCCAGCCTCTGACCAGTGATCATGTTTTGATCAGAGGCGCGGCTTCCCAGGCCGATCCCGAAACCTTTCCGACCCCATCTGGCAGCGCAATTCCTCTGCGAGATGCTCTAGCATCTGAACAACCGATGTCCCCATTGCCGCTGCTGACCCTCTACACCCGAATCGGCTGCCACCTGTGCGAGCAGGCCGAGGAGAATCTGGCGCGGCTGGAATTCCGGGTCCAGTTGCTGGATGTGGATACGAGCGCCGAATGGCGGCAGCAATATGGTGATGATGTGCCCGTGCTGGCCCTGGGCGAACAGGTGCTGGCGCGTGGCGTTCTGAGTCCGGGCCGCCTGAGCATGATCAAGCTGCAATTGATGCGCGCCGCCGAACTGCCCACGCCTGCGCATCCCGAAAGTGAGCGCCCCGAAGGTTAAACGACATCGGTCCAGGCAGGTTCGTTGGGAAACCCGGCAGGACACGCCAGAAAACCCGGCTGCACTCACGAGGAGATGGCTGGCCGGGCAGAGGGGATTTCGCACGCTAAATTTTAGTCTTGCTGGTTCAGTGGGCGACTGCCGCCACTGCACCCAGGCCGTCCACCCGTGCCAGTTCGGTGTCGATGGCCGTGTCCAGCAGGCGGCGCACTGCCGGATACGGTTCGCTGAGGCTGGCCCCGGACGCCATGACGTGCCCGCCCCCGCCCAGCGCCACCGCGACGTTCTGCGCGCTGACCCCGCCGCGTGAGCGCAGCGACAGTTTGACCCGTTCACCAAAGTCCTTGATCATCACCGCAAGATCCGCGTCCTCGGAGTTACGCAGCAGGCCCACGTAGGACTCGACGTCTTCCCAGGTCGCCCCGGCCCGCGCCAGCATGGCGTCGTCCACGCGGGCCATCACCACCCGGCCATCACGCGTGAATTCCATGGTGTCCAGCACCTCGCGCAGCAGCAGGTAGTAGGCGCGCGGGTTTTGGCCCATGGAATCGTTGATCCAGCCCAGCCGCGCGCCGTGTTCCAGCAACCGGGCGGCGCACTCGAAGGTTTCCGGCGTCATGCTGTCGAATCTGAAGCTCCCCGTGTCGGTGATCAGGCCCAGCATCAGCGGCGTGGCGATCTCCTCGGTCCAGGTGATGTCCAGTTCGTCCAGCACGTCGGCCACCAGCATCACTGCCGCTGGTTTACCTGGATCGACCAGCCCCGCCGTGGCCCGCCGCTGGTTGGTGCCGTGGTGATCGATGTTGACCATCTGGCCCACAAACTGCCGCAGGTCCGCGCCCGCCACCCGGTCCGGGTCGTTGTTGTCCACGTCCACCACCACGGCCAGCGCACCCTCCGGCCAGTCTGTCAGCGGCGTGCTGGTTTCTCCGGGTTCAGGCAGGAAACGCAGGTAGCGCGGCACGTTCATCGGGGCGATCACGGTCTTGCCCAGGTCCCGCAAGGCCCGGGTCAGACCCAGCAGACTGCCCAGGGCGTCGCCGTCCGGGTTCTCATGCGAGAGGACGACCACCGGCCCGTCGTGGGCGCGCAGCAGGGCCGCGACTTGCCTGACCTCCTGCTGATACTGATGATTGTCCCCATTAGAAATCTTCACGCCTGGACTATAACGACTCCAAATTAGAGAAATGTTGAGCGCATGTGTTTTGCATGACTGTCGGTCAATGAATTTGACTGAATCGTTCCAGTCGCAGGAGATGGCGTTTCCATCCATTTCCTGCTATGTGGGAGCGCCAGCCGGACTGTCGGACTGCGGGGAGATTTGCAAATGCCAGGTCATCGGCGGCTTCGTTCTCATCTGCCGGGATGTGTGCAGGTCTGAACAGAGGGGGGTTGTCCGCGCGCCGGGTGCGCCACAATCTCAGACGTGAATGAATCTGCCCCGGTTGTCCGTCATGTCGCCTTCGATTGGGGAGGCGTGTTTACCGTCGGCACCTTCGACGGGCGCAGCACCCAGAATGTGGCGGACCGCAGCGGCGTACCCGTCGAGCGCGTCCGCGACAGCTATTTTCGCCATGTCCGGCAACTGGAAGTGGGCGCGTGGACCCTGGACCACTTCTGGTCGGTGATGCAGGGGGAAACGGGTATCGAGATGGGCTATCCCGACTTCGAGGCGCTGTATCTGGGCAGCATCGTCGATCACTTGCCCATGTACGCCACGCTGGCGGCCCTGCCCCCTGGCGTGCGCGTGGGCCTGCTGAGCAACAATTACCCGGTGGTCAGCGATCATCTGCGCGCCGATCCCCGTTTTGCCCGGTTCGACGCGCTGGTCTTCAGCAATGAACTGGGCCACAAGAAGCCCGCGCCGGAATCGTTTGCCGCTTTGGAAGCAGCTATGGGGCTTCCCGCTGCCCAGACCGCCTTCGTGGACGACGTGCAGGAGAACATCGACGCCGCCAACGCTGCCGGATTCCACGGCATCCTGTACCACCACGAGGCGCACGAAGCGTTTGAGCGTGAGCTGGCGCAGTGGCTGGAGTCAGGAGAGACGCAAAGCTGACGCCCGGCCTTTTCTCCCCGCCTCTCCTGTGGAGCTTCGTTGATCCGTGTGGAGAGGTTTTTTGCGCTGGATTGATGGAGCTGTAATACAAACTCTGATTGAAAGGTGTAGAAAACACCTGGAAATCCGAGCAGAGCGAGCAGGAGAAAAACGGGTTCCGGGCGTGAAGTGAAGGGATCGACGCTGTCCCGATTCCTGCACGAAACAAACGGAATCCGTATAACTAGGTTCTGAATGGGCGTCAAATCAGGTGGTTTACCTGCCAGGGTGGTTTACCTCACCCGGCCACAGGTAAACCGCCTCTCCAGCGTGCCTGACTCCCGCACACTGTCTCCACAGCACCACCGGGAAACACATTCTTCCCACCCAGCCACCTCTCCCAGACGGGACGGGGACCGCCTTCCATACCCTTCAGGAGAACCGACATGACCCAGTCCCAGCAGACCCACAGCCCGCGCACGCCCGCCGAGATTCTGGAGAAAACCTGGCAGACCGAGGAACGCTGGAAGGGCATCAAGCGCAATTACGGGGCCGGGGAAGTCGTGAAGCTGCGTGGCAGCCTGCCCATCGAACACACGCTGGCCCGTCACGGTGCAAACAAGCTGTGGAAGCTGATGAAGGACGAACCGTTCGTGAACGCGCTGGGCGCATTGACGGGCAATCAGGCCATGCAACAGGTCAAGGCGGGCCTCAAGGCCATTTACCTGAGCGGCTGGCAGGTGGCCGGGGACGCCAACAACGCCGGGCAGATGTACCCCGATCAGAGCCTGTACCCCGCCAGTAGCGTGCCGGACGTGGTCAAGCGCATCAATAACACCCTGCGCCGCGCCGATCAGATTCAGACCAGCGAGGGGCGGGACGACATCGACTACTTCGCGCCCATCGTGGCTGATGCCGAGGCTGGATTCGGTGGCCCGCTGAACGCCTTCGAGCTGATGAAGGCCATGATCGAGGCCGGGGCGGCAGGGGTGCATTTTGAGGATCAACTGGCCTCCGAGAAGAAGTGCGGTCACCTGGGCGGCAAGGTGCTGGTGCCCACGTCGCAGTTCATCCGCACGCTGAATGCTGCGCGACTGGCTGCCGATGTGAGCGGCGTTCCCACCGTCCTGATCGCCCGCACCGACGCCGACGCCGCCAACCTGCTGACCAGCGATATCGATGAAAATGACAGGCCCTTCTGCACGGGCGAGCGCACCCCCGAGGGCTTCTACTTCGTCAAACCCGGCATCGAGCAGGCTATCTCCCGCGCCCTGGCCTACGCTCCCTACGCCGACGTGATCTGGTGCGAGACGTCCGTGCCGAATCTGGAGGACGCCCGTAAGTTCGCCGAGGCCATCCACGCCGAGTTCCCCGGCAAGCTGCTGGCCTACAACTGCTCGCCTAGCTTCAACTGGAAGAAGAATCTGGACGACGAGACGATTGTCAAATTCCAGGTCGAGTTGGGCAAGATGGGCTACAAATTCCAGTTCATCACGCTGGCGGGGTTCCACAGCCTGAACCACGCCATGTTCGAGCTGGCGCACGGTTACGCCCGCAACCAGATGGTCAGCTTCGTGGAGTTGCAGGAAAAGGAATTCGCGGCCCAGGAACGCGGCTTCACGGCAGTCAAGCATCAGCGCGAGGTGGGCACAGGGTATTTCGATGCCGTCTCCAACGCTGCTGCCGGGGGCCAGAGCAGCACCAATGCCCTGGCCGGAAGCACCGAGGCCCAGCAGTTCGGGGTGCGTGAGCTGGCGGGCGCGCACGACTGAACTTCAGCAGTTGTGATCGAAAGGGGGAGTCAGAATTCTGGCTCCCCCTCTTTGTTGTGCTTCAACTGTGGTGCTTGAAAATGAAAAGAAGTAGCTCTGACAGCAAGAAACCGTTTCCTAACTCCCCTCTCTTTTCCACACGCCTTCGCGTTCCAGCACCGCGCAGCCACCGACGTGGACGGCCACCACTGCGTCGCCGCGCATTTCCACCTCCACCTCTACCTCTCCGGGGGTGCCCAGTGCGTGGCCCTGGTAGATGACGCCGCAGGCCCGCCCGGCGCGCACCGGCAGGCGGCCCCCGTGTGCCAGCAGGGCCATCAGCGCGCCGCCTGCGCTGCCAGTCACGGGGTCCTCGGGAATGCCCAGCGCCGGGGCAAAGTCGCGCGCCGCGAAACGGTTGACGCCCATCGGCGCGTAGGCGTAGACGCTGCCCACGTCCAGCGCCCCGCTGAGCAGCGCAATTCGCTCCAGATCGGGTTCCAGGGCGTCCAGAATCACCGGGTCCAGCAGCGGCACAAAAACGCTCCACAGGCCCGTGCTGGCGGCGGCCAGCGGCAGTCCTCTGTGGATCATGCGGGCGTCGATGCCCAGCGCCTCGGCCAGTTCGACGCGCAGGCGGGTGGGCACAGGGCGAATTTCATGTTGTTGCTGGCGCATCCAGACCTGATGGGGCACGCCCGCCTCGCTGAGCAGTTGCAGGGGCACGCGGCCTGCCAGGGTTTCCAGTTCCAGCGCCCCGCCGCGCCAGTGTCCGGCCTGGGCCAGCATCAGCCCCAGCGCCAGCGTGGCGTGGCCGCAGAACTCCACCTCCTGCGTGGGCGTGAAGTAGCGCACCTGCACGGCAGAGCGGCCCGTGTGGGTCACAGACATGCGCGTGACAAAGACGGTTTCGGGCGCACCCAGGAAGGCGGCCAGTTCGCGCATTTCGCTCTCGCTCAGCCCGGCGGCGTCCAGCACCACGCCCGCGCGGTTGCCCTGGCCCGGCGTGCTGGTAAAGGCGCTGACCTCGCTGTAGGCGATCATGGGCATCAATTTAGCGTGCCTGGCTACGAAAAGAGGGAGATAGGTGCCAAATGGCTCAGGTCCTGGAAAGTTTGGGGAGGCTCTGTTCTGCGTCTCATACGGATTCCGTCTATTTCGTGCAGGAATCGGGACAACGCCGATTCCCACACTCCATGCCCGGAACCCGTTTTTTTCCCACTCACTCCGTTCGGATTTCCAGGTGTCTTCGACACCTTTCAATCGGAGTCCGTATCACCGGGTCACAAAAAGGCGCGGCACGCCTGGGAAGTTTCTCCCACCGCGCGCCGCACCCCCTTGCTCCGGCCTTTACTTCAGGCTGGCCAGCGTCTTCTTCGCCGCGTCCAGATCGCGCTTTTGCCAGAAGGTGTCGGCGGGCATGGCGATGGCCTTCTGTAATTCGGCGGCGGCTTCGGCCTTTTTCTTCTGAAGGATCAGGGCGTTGGCATATTCGATGTGATGGACGGCCACGTTCGGCTCCAGCGCGAACGCTTTCTCGAAGTTGGGGGCAATCTGGTTCTTGTCGGCCCCGGTGGCGCGGCGGGCGATGAAGCCCTTCTCGTCCAGATTGGAGTTCCACAGTCCCAGCGCCACGTAGGCCCCGGCCAGATTGGGATTGAGCTTGATGGCCTGATCCAGATTCTTCTTCATGTCCCCGGCCAGCCCCAGGCTTTGCAGGATGCCCGAGAACTGCGCCAGACGGCCCTGTGCGCGGGCCAGCTCGAAGTAGGCGTCGGCGTTGTTCTTGTCTTTGGCAATCGCACTGCTGGCGTAGTCCTGCGCCTTCTGGAACAGGGCTTTTTTCTGGGCGTCGGGCACCATGCTGGCCCCGGCGGTGGTGGCCTCGGCGGCCAGGGCCAGGCCCGCGCTGGTGTTCAGGGCGGCGGCAGAGGCGGCGGCTTCCTGCCATTTGCCCGAATCGTAGAGGGCCTGGGCGGCTCCCTGGCTCTGGGCAGAGGCGGCGGTGGCCACGAGGGCGGCGGTCAGGGCGAGGGTCAGCATGGGTTTACGCATAGGGGTTCTCCAGAAGGGGCCATGAAGATGGCCGGAAAGAGGATTGGATTGAAGGCTGTGCCGAGTATACACAGCCGCGTGCGGGGTTGCTTATCCGTGCGTCAGGAACGTTGCCCTGGCCCTTTTCTGCACCGGGTCTATTTTGCGCCCGTGGGTGCTACCCTGGGAACCATCTTGGATTACAAGGCGGTGCTGGCTGACCTGCGCGCCCACCTGCCCCCGCAAGCTGGCGGCGGGGGTATGGCGGTCCGGCGCGGCAGTCTGCGCTGGCTGGAAACCGAGATGCGGGCGCGTGGTGCCGGGGGCGCGGCGGTGCGGAACATCATCTACCGCGACATCGGTACGGTGGCGGACCGAGAAATCCTGCGTGTCATCCTGACTGAGCTGGCGGTTGAGGCGGGCCGTCCGTTGCCCGAAACGTCGCTGGTCTCCTCATCTTCCCCTCCGCCCGCCGAACTGGAACTGCTGGGCCGCAGCAAGAAGCGGGCCTACCGCCAATTCCTGGCCGGAGTGCGGGCAGGCCGCGCGCCCCGGCTGATCGTGACGGGCCGGGCGGGGGCAGGCAAGACCGTGCTGCTGGACAGCCTGGACGCGGCGTTGCGCGAGGCCGGACTTCCGGTCAAGCGGCTGTTTCTGTCGGGCGAGGTCGGCGAATTGCTGGGATTGGAAGCCGCGCCCGGCACAGCCTACGCGCAGCTCGCGGCGGCGCAGATGGAGGCCGCGCGCCGTCAGCTTCCGGCGTCCGGCACGCTGCTGGTGCGCGTGACCGATGATCTGGGTTTTGCGGGTGGCCCGCCCCGCAGCGCCGACGGTTCGGTGATTTCCCCGGCACGCTGGGCCGCCGAACACCTGCTGGCCGCCGCGCCGCCAGAGCTGGCCGTGCTGCTGGCGCTGGAGAAGGTTTCTGCCGATGGTCTCGGCCTGCCACAGCCCGAGACCATCGCCCTGCACCCCCCCACCCCAGCCGAAGCGCGTGGCTACCTGATGGCCCGTCTGAGCATCGCCCGCGCGGAGGCTGATGCGCTGGTGGCCGAGACCGGACGTCATCTGGATCGACTGAGCCTGTTGGTGCGCTTGCGCGGAGGCCAGACGGACGCGGACGTGCCGGAATTGCTGACGGACCCCGACATCCGGCGGCTGGCCGGGGCGACGGCGGCGCTCGATCTGAGTTCAGTCCATTCTCCCGCCCTGCCCTGGCCGCCCGAACTGCTGCGGGCCGCACTGGGCACTGAATTCCGGCAATTGCCGCCCCATGCCCGCGCCCTGCTGGCCGGTTCGGACGCGCTGGGCTGGACCCCCACGCCTGCCCTGCGCGCTGCCTGGAACGGGATGGAGGCAAAAGACCGTACCGGGGCGCTGCGCCGACTGGCCGCGCTGACGGCTGAGGGGGGGCGTCCCGTTCGGCTGGCCGCGCTGACCGCTCTGAAGGACTGGGCGGCGCTGGCGGCCCACATCCGCGCGCAACCCGACGACGCCCGCTGGCTGCCGCTGTTGTGGCCGTCCATCCGCCACGGCGCGGTGGGGGAGACCCGCGACGATCTGGCGGGGGCGGTGGTGCGCCACCACGCGGGCCGGGGCGATTACCACGATTCGGGGCTGCGCGACGCCCTGTTCACGCTGCTGGAGGCCACGCGCCCCCCGGTGCGGGCCTGGGCGCGGGTCAAGCTGGCCGAGAGCAGCCTGGAAGCCGGGAACATGGCGGCGGCGGCAGAGCAACTGGCCCACCCGGAGGTGTCCGCCCTGCTTTCCTCCGCCCTGCCCGTGCGTGACGCGTGGGCGGTCACGGCCTGCGCTGACGCGCTGCTGGTGCAGGCGGCCCTGGCCCGCTGGGCAGGTGATCTGGAGGCCGCCACCCGCGCCGTCATGGACCCGCGTGCGGCAGTGGGCGGCCCCCGCGCGGGGCTGTGGCGCGGATTGATCGCCAAGGACGCCGGGCGCTGGGACGAGGCGCTGGGGGCGCTGGCCTCGGTGCCGCCTTCCAGCCCGCTGCTCTCCGCGCGTGCCCGCTATCAGGAAGGCGATCTGCGCCTGCGCCTGGGCCAGCCCGCCGCCGCACTGGCGGCTCTGCGCGACGCCGTGATCAGGCTGGAAGCGGCAGGGGCGTCTGATGAGGAACGCGCCCGCGTGCTGGCCCGCAGCGCCACCGCCCTGCGCCGCCTGGGGCTGGTGGAGGAGGCCCACGCCACCCTGAAACTCGCCCTGGCCCTGCTGCCCCCCGATCCGCGCCGCCACGCCGATGGGGTGCCCCGCGCCCGCCTGCTCTCGGAGGGGATTCCGCTGTTGCTGGCGCTGGGTCGCCCGAACGACGCCCTGGCGGCCTCGGCTCAGGCGCTGGCCCTGCTGACAGGCCGCAGCGCCCGCCCCGCCGAGGTCCAGTACCGTCAGCGCCGCACCCACTACCGCGTGGCCCTGGCTTACCTGACGCGCGGGCTGGGCGGCGCATATCTGCAACCCCTGCTCGGCCCGCTGCGGGATCACCCTGATTTGCAGCAGGCCCGCGCGCTGCTGGACGGCCTGATTGCAGAGGCCACGACCGGAAGTGACCGCGACAGCATCCTGCTGTTCGATATGCACCTCAGCCGCGCGCTGGCCGAACCCCACCCGGCGGCGGCGCTGGACTGCGTGGCCCGCGCCCTGGCCCTGGCCGCCCATCCCTATGAGCAAGCCCAGGCCCGCGCCATGCGCGCCGAGGTCCAGTGGCGCGCAGGCCGTCCTGCCGAGGCTCTGGCCGATCTGAACCGCGCCCACGCCCTGCTGCGCCGCGTGCAACCGGGCCTGGACGATCAGCCCGATCCTGGCTTGCAGGCGCAACTGCTGACGCTTGAGGCCGCCATGACCATCGGTGACGGCCCACAGACGATCCGTTGGCTGCGCGCCGCGTTGGCGGACTCGGCGCTGGCCCCCTTCCGCGCGGGCGTGTGGCGGGCGTTGGGGCGGGTGCTGGAAGCTGGGGGAGACGCGTGGCCCCTGCTCCACAGTCTTCACGGCCCGCGCGCCGATGCCCTGGCCCATCTGCGCCCTGGCGACGCTCTGTGGCTACTGGAAGGGGGCGAGTGGAAGTCTCCAACTGGGCCGTCTCTCCCGTGAGATCGAACATCTCCTAGCATCGGGTGGCTGAACTTTTATTTCACATTCCAGAGGTCATTTTCAGAATCGGCCAGTCTGTTTTTGCTATCTGGTCCTCCTGCCTTCTCTGGGAGCGTAGCTCCGCTATAGCACCGCGCTCAGGTTATACGGACTCCGATTATAAGGTGTTGAAAACACCTGAAAATCCGAGTGGAGCGAGAAGGAGAAAAACGGGTTTCGGGCGTGGAGTGCAGGAATCGGCGCTGTCCCGATTTCTGCACGGAACAGACGGAATCCGTATCAGATCAGTTCCAGGCGTAAGCGCTTGCCCAGTACGCTTGCGGCCCGTTCCAGGGTACGCAGAGTGACGGCGTGATTCTCCGGGTCAAGCAGTCGGTCCACTGCTGAACGGCTTGTCTCCATCCTGACTGCCAGTTGGGTTTTGGTCAGCCCCGTGCGGATCATCTCCTGTTCCAGTTGGAAAGCAATCACGCGCTTGAGGGCAACGCCCTCAACCTCGGCCAGCAGGCCATCCTCGGCCAGAAAGTCATCAAAGCTGCTGCCGCTGTGTTTGTTCCCAATATGCTTGTTTGCGGTGGTCATGATTGGTGGTCCTCCAGTTGTTTCAGGCGCTTGCGGGCGGTGTCCAGCTCATTCTTCGGGGTCTTCTGGGATTTCTTGATAAAGCCGTGCAGCAGGTGCATCCGCTGGTCCTTGACGGTGAACAACACGCGGGCAATGCCATCTGCGATGATGGTTCTGACTTCCCACAGACCTTTTTCCAGTTTGCGGATCAGGGGCATTCCGAGGGGCCAGCCGAACTGAGCAGTCTTGATGTCCTCACCGATGGCGCGGCGGTCTTCACGGGTCAGCGCTCTCAGCCAGTTGCGAACGGGTTCATTTCCTGCGGAGGTGCGAAAAAACCGTACCTCCAGAATGGGTTGGGGCGGTTCGGCTTCGGGTGGCTGGGTCACATCTTTCCAAGTGTACCATTTTTGGTGCATATGGTAGTCACTGCGAAGCATGTCGTACAGGGTCACGGCCTGCCCCGTCATTTGCTCCAGAGGGCGTAGAGAGCGTTCCAGCTTGACGGGTTTGAAGTCGTTCCGGCATGGCTTTGAACTTGCGTCATATGGATTCCGTCTGTTTCGTGCAGGAATCGGAACAGCGCCGATCCCTCCACTCCACGCCCGGAACCCGTTTTTCTCTTGCTCGCTCCGCTCGGATTACAGGTATTTTCAATACCCTCTAATCGGAGTCCGTACCAGTTGTAGATCGTGTTCGGGGTGTATCCCACATCCCATTGGACACGTCACTTCAGGTGGGTCAGGCAAGTTCAAGTTGCTAGCGCATTACCCTGGCGGGCCGAATGTACTTCCACAGGCTTTCCGCGCCGCGTTGCCCATAGATTGAAACCGCGCCCCTCACGCCTCCCACCTGCGGGGGCTTACGCTGAGGTGTGCCTCTTCACCGCTTTCCGCGTGCGCTGTTTCCGGCGTTGCTGCTCGCCCTCCCTGTGGCGGGGGCCAGCCCGGCCAGCGATCTGTTCCAGTCGGCCACGCAGCAGGTCACGCGCGAATATTACGGCTGGTCCACGGCGGATTTAAGGGCACTGAACGAGAAGTACGACGCCCTGTTGCGCGTCAGATGTTCGGATCAGGGCGAGGCGTGTTCCTACGATACGGGCCGTGATGTCCTGACCGACCTGTTCAAGGAATTTGGCGACGCCCACACCAATGTCCGTGACCCGGAGGGGGCCGAGCGGCTGCGCGAGGTCACGCAGGATCTGGCAGTCCAGCGCACCGGAGCGCGGCTGGCACGCGCCGAGGGCGGCCTGCTGGTGGTCTCGATCATCCCCGGTAGCCCCGCCGAGGCCGAGGGCCTGCGTGTCTTCGATCTGGTCACCACCGTCAATGGCGAGGCGGCAGGCAAACGCGGCGGCGAGAACGCCCCCATTGGCCCCAACGAATTTATCCGGCTCGAGCGGGCGGCCCAGCCCGTCCGTGTGACCGTCCGGCGGCCTGCCAGCTCGGAACTGACCCTCAGCCTCAGCACCCAGTCCCTGCTTGCGCGCGACGTACCTACCCTGGCCTGGACTGGCGTGGACGGCAAGGTGGCGGTGATCTCGTACCCCTCTTTCCTGCCCAGCGACGCCTCTCAACTGTTCCTGGCGCGGCTGAAGGAAGCGCAGGCGGCGGGAGCGCGTGAGCTGATCGTGGACCTGCGCTACAACGGCGGCGGCAGCCTGACCGAGTGCGTGGCCGCCGCCAGTGTCTTTGCCCCGGTGGAGTACAAATCCCAGACCCGCTACAACGGCAGGCTGTCCACGTACAGCTTTACCGGTGTGAACGGCACACGCGGCAATTTCCTGAACATGAAGACCATCCCGCCCGGCAGCGCCGTCTGGAAGGGGCCAGTGGCCGTGCTGGTGGGGCCGAATACCGCCTCGTGCGCCGAGGTCTTTACCTACTACGCGCAGCGGGCCGGGGCCATCGCCGTGGGTGAGAAGACGCGCGGTGTGGGCAACAGCGGCGTGGTCTTCGATCCGCTTCCCGACGGCGGCGTGGTCTCGGTGACGGTGCTGCGTGCGTTCAACGAGAAGGGCGAGGCGTTGCCTGACACCATCACGCCCGACGTGCTGGCCCCCGGCGACATCGTGGCACTAACCGAACAGGGCCGGGATGTGACGCTGGAGGCCGCTCTGCAAGCGCTGGCGGCGCAGGCGGCAAGGTGAGGATGTCTGGGAGTTTGAACATTTAAAGGCCGGAAGGCTCCAGTGGGAACTGCCTCTTGACTGAGCCGTGCGGAATGCTGGAGCGGGGATGGAGGGTATGCTCGCTCCTGTGACGGTTCATTTTCCCCCGCCCCCTTCCGAGCGGCAGATTCGACTGGCCCTCGCGGGCGTGCTGCTGACCGTGTTTCTGTGGGGCGCGAACGTGGTGGCCCTGAAAGCCGTGCTGGGGGTCCTGAACGCTGAGACCACCAACACCGCGCGCGTGCTGACGTCTGGGACGGTGCTGGTCACGCTGGCGGTGCGTGCCCACGGCTGGCCGCGCTGGGACGCCCGGACCTGGCTGACGGTGGCGGGGGTAGGACTGCTGGGCAATACGCTGTTCCAGGCGTTCTTCCTGACCGGAATTGAGATGAATCCGGCGGGAGTGGCGGGACTGGTCAACGGGCTGGTGCCCGTGCTGGTGCTGCCGCTGGGCCTGTTGCTGGGCCAGAGCTTCACACGCCGCCAGGGGGCAGGCGTTGCCGTGGCTTTCGCCGGTCTGCTGGGCCTGCTGGCCCTGACCCGCGTGCCGGGGGTGTCGGTCACACTGACCGGATTGCTGTGGCTGCTGGCCGCCGGGGTGGTCTGGGCGCTGTACACGCTGTTTAACCGCCCGCTGTCGGCGCGGCTGGGCACGCTGCCCTTCGTGGCCTTCAGTCTGGCGCTGGGCAGCGTGCCGTACCTGCTATATGCCCTGCCACACCTTCAATTTGCGGGTCTGAAGGGGACAGGCGTGCCAGTGGCAGCGTGGCTGGGTATTGCCTTCAGTGCGCTGGGGGCCAATGTCCTCGCTTATCTCGCCTGGGCCAGTGGGGCGCAGGTGCTGGGGGCGGCCCGCACCAGCGTGTGGCAGGCGCTGGCCCCGGTGATTGCCCTGATCCTCAGTGCCGCGCTGTTGCACGAGCGGCTGCCTGCCAGTGTGTGGGGCATGGCCGCCGTCATCCTGATCGGGGCAACGCTGGCCAACTGGCCAGAACCGGGCCGGATCAGAAAGCCGCTGGATACACGGGAAGGAATTCAGGGCCGCAAGGAAAAATCCCCTCCTGTGCCGTAAAGCTGGGAAGGACCATTCAGCCCTGGCGCGTTCTGGCCCCATCCAGATACACAGATAACAGTGCCCGCGCCGTCCCCTGCGGATCGGTGGGCGGCGTTCCCGTGACCAGCGGGTAGATCAGGGCCAGAAACGCCCGCGTCAGCATCTGCGGCGGCATGTCCGCGCGCAGTTCCCCCCGCGCCGAGGCCCCCTCGAACAGGGCGCTCAGGCCGCCCATCCAGACCCGGCGGTACTCGTTCTCAAAGCTTTTGCGGCGTTCCGGCGAGACGTGCCGCAACTCGGAGGCCAGTTGCAGGCCCACGCGCTGTTCGGGCGCGCTGTCTACCAGTTCGCTGACCAGCGTGTCCAGTTGCGCCGACAGG
Source organism: Deinococcus marmoris (assembly GCF_001949125.1). GTDB lineage: Bacteria > Deinococcota > Deinococci > Deinococcales > Deinococcaceae > Deinococcus > Deinococcus marmoris_A. The sequence continues at coordinate 12,128 of NZ_MSTI01000149.1, read as the reverse complement.
CCGCTCTGGGCCGAGGCGTGTTCGATCAGCCGCGCCAGCCCGGCCAGCGCGCCGTCCAGCATCGCCAGGAACAGGGATTCCTTATCGGCGTAGTGGTGGTACAGCGCGGGTTTGGTCACGCCCACCGCCTCGGCCACCTCGCGCATGGAGACGCCGTGGTAGCCGCTTGCCACGAACAGCCGCGCCGCCTCCTGCCCGATCCGGGTGCGGGTGGTTTCTGGGGTGGGGGCGGCGGCGGGCGGCAGTGGGACGGTCACGCCCCGCATGATACCCGGCAGTCCGGGTCAGAGGACTTGATGGATTGAGATGGTCAGGCACGCTCCCACGAAAACCCCTCTCCTGCCGAGCTGGGCCAGCCAATCTGCTTCAAGAGGAGCTGGGAGTGCGCTGCTGGCCGGGCAATTTCGCGCCTCTTGCCTCCCCTTGAGGCAGGGTGATGCAGACAAGTCTCTCAGAGTCATTGAGACGCCGATTTTCGCAAGAAGTCATTTTTCTCAAATCACGCTGGGACGGCGTTTGCGCTTCCCCCCTCCCAGCCTCCCCCGCAAGGGGGGAGGAGCCAAAAACGCCTTCAGGAGAGGTGCCCTAAAGGGGTGGACTCGCAGAGCTGCGAAGCAGAGGGGTCAAGCAGGCATGGCAACCCCCTAGCCGTGACCATCCTTACAAGAGGAAAGCCCGGACACTCAACGCGTCCGGGCCTTCCTCAATTCGACTTCAGAACTTCAGGGGCTTAAGCCTGGGTGTCCTCGGTCTTGGTGTCGCTAGCCGTATCGGCGGATTCGGCGTTGGCCGTTTCCGTCGTGGCAACGTCGTCCTTCTTGTCGGCGCTCAGACCGAACTGCGCGAACAGATCGGCGTACACGTCGCCCAGCTTGGTGCTGATCTTGCCGCCCTGAGAGGCGTCCTTGGCGTTGTAGTTGTAGTCGGCACCGCCGCCACGTCCACCACGTCCACCAGCGCCGCGTCCGCCGCCGGGTGCGCCGCCGTAACGGTCACTGCGGCTGCCGCCGCCCTGGCTGACGTAATCGCGCTGTCCAGCACCGCCCGCAGCGGGGGGTGCGCCTCCGCCCAGGAAGCGGCGACGGCTCAGGCTGGCGCGCTGCTCGACGGGATCGATGTTCAGGATCATGGCTTCGATTTCGTCGCCCTTCTTGAACAGGTCCGCCGGGTTGTTGACGCGCGCGGTATCGAGTTCGCTGATGTGAATCAGGCCCTCGATGCCTTCCTCGATCTCCATGAACACGCCGAAATCGGTCATGCCGGTGATCTTGCCTTTGACCGGCGTACCGGGTGGGTAACGGTCAGGCAGCGCACTCCAGGGATCGTCGGTGGTCTGACGAATGCCCAGGCTGATGCGGCGGTCCTTGGGATCAATCCGCAGGATGACGGCTTCAACCTCGTCGCCTTCCTTCATGACCTCGTTGGGATGACGTACGCGCTTGGTCCAGCTCATTTCAGAGACGTGGACCAGACCTTCCAGACCGGACTCCAGTTCCACGAAGGCCCCGAAGTTGGTGAGGTTGGTGATCTTGCCCTTGACGCGCTGGCCAACGCTGTAGCGGTCAATCGCACCTTCCCAGGGATCCTGGGTCAGCGACTTCATGGACAGGTTGATGCGCTCACGGCCCTCGTCCACGTCAATGACCTGAACCTGGACCTTGTCGCCCACCGTGACCACGTCGCGGGGGTGATTGAAGCGCCCGTAGGTCAGCTCGCTGCGGTGAACCAGACCGTCGATGCCGCCGAGATTGACAAACACACCGAAATCGGTGATCTCGACCACTTCACCCTCGAACTGCGCGCCGGGTTCCAACTGGCCGACCGTTTCTTCACGGGCCTTGGCCTTCTGGGCTTCCATGATGGCGCGGTGGCTGATGATCACGCGGTTGCGCTTGCGGTTCAGCTCGATCAGCTTGACCATCAGCGGCTTTTCCACGTAGGGGTCCAGATCGTTGACCCGGCGGGTATCGACTTGGCTCGCGGGCAGGAACGCACGGATGCCCTCGACCTGGGCCACCAGACCGCCGCGCACCTTTTCCAGCACCTGGACTTCAAAGGCCTCGTCGGCCTCCTGCATCTTTTCCAGCACGCGCCAGCCCTTGTCCTGATCGGCCCGTTTCTTGCTCAGGACGATCTGGCTGTTGGACAGGTCCACGCGCACCACGTACGCCTCGATCTGTTCGCCGGGCTTGTACATGGCCTGGGCCTCTTCCAGCGTCATCGGTTCATCGCCGAGCTGGTTGAGGGGAATGATGCCCTCGACCTTCGAGCCGATGTCCACGGCGATGCCTTCCTGACCGATGAACACGATCTGGCCGTCCACGATGTCACCGCGCGTGACGCTCTGGGGTTCCTGCGCCTCGCTGGCGAGGATGTCCTCCATGGTCATGGCCGGGTATTCGCGTTCCTCGGGAGCAACGGGGGCGCTGCTCTGCTGGGGGGCGGCCTGAGCGGCTGGGGCCTGAGGTTCCTGGGCCTGGGGTGCCGGGGTCTGGACTTCAGGAGCCTGTGCTTCGGAAGCCTGCGCTTCAGGAGCCTGTGCTTCGGGAGTCTGGGCCTCGGTGCTGGTGGTTTCCACGTCACTGGCAGCAGTGGTCATGCTCGCTGCCTGGGTGTCGGTGGCCGTCTCATTGCCCGCCTGGGGCTGAGTCCCGTTTTGTGTCACGGGGGTCTGGGTGTTGTCTTCCATGAACTCCTGTCCTCCTGGGCTGGCAGAACTCCGCCTGACAGCCAGCTTCTGTAAACTGCTGCCGTGCGTCCTTCGGCCTGCTTCCGCTGAAAACTTAATTCAGCGGGGGGGAGACACGGGCGCTACGGCGCGGCAACATCTATAAGTGTACCAGAGTCGGCGCGTGGGCAGCAAGCACGCTCTGAACGCGGTCCATTCATTTCTGACGGAACGCTGAAGACGGCCCGCCAGCACGCGGACGCACCCGGGCGCTTGACGCTTCCTGGCTTGCCCGTTATACTTCCTGACGCCTTCCCACCTGGGAAAGCCGTTCCCGCTTTTGTGCTGGGGCATCGTCTAATGGCAGGACAACAGTCTCTGACACTGTCGATCAAGGTTCGAGTCCTTGTGCCCCAACCAGAATCAATTGTAAGGCCCCCGCTTCCGGCGGGGTTTTTCTTTGTCAGCTCGCCATATGTTGCTCCTGACCCTGACCAGCACGCCGGAATCCCGTCATCCCCTCCGCATGAATGCTTTCGGCAGCGATTCCAAAACGCTTTTCCCTTACACTCGTGGGCAATGACTCAGCAGACTCCTCCCCAGTGGTACAAGAGCGCCGTCTTTTACGAGCTGTCCGTTCGCACCTTCGCGGATGGCAATGGCGACGGCAAGGGCGACTTTCCCGGCCTGACCGGCAAGCTGGATTACCTGCGGACCCTGGGCGTCGATTGCCTGTGGCTGCTGCCCTTTTACCCCAGCCCGTTGCGCGATGACGGCTACGACGTGGCCGATTACACCGGCATCCACCCGGACCTGGGGACCATCGAGGACTTCCAGTTCTTTCTGGCCGAGGCGCACTCGCGCGGGTTGCGGGTGATCGCCGATCTGGTGACCAACCACACCTCCGCCGAGCATCCCTGGTTCCAGGCGGCGCGGCGCGGCCCCACCCTGCCCGACGGCAGCCCCAACGAGTACCACGATTACTACGTCTGGAGCGACACCGCCACCGAGTACGCCGGGGCGCGCATCATCTTCACCGACACCGAGACCAGCAACTGGACGCGCGACGAGGTCTGCGGGCGCTACTACTGGCACCGCTTCTTCTCGCACCAGCCCGACCTGAATTTCGACAACCCAAAGGTGATCGAGGAGATTCTGGACGCCGGGCGCTTCTGGCTCAACACGGGTCTGGACGGCTTCCGGGTGGACGCCGTGCCGTACCTGATCGAGCGCGAGGACACCAACTGTGAGAACCTGCCCGAAACGCACGAGATTCTCAAGAAGATGCGCCGCATGGTGGACGCCGAATACCCTGGCCGCCTGCTGCTGGCCGAGGCCAATCAGTGGCCCGAGGACGTGGCGCAGTACTTCGGCACCGAGGAAGACCCCGAATTTCACATGTGCTTCAACTTCCCGGTGATGCCCCGCCTGTACATGAGCCTCAAAAAAGAGGACACTACCAGCATCCGCGAGATCATGGGACGCATGCCGGAAATCCCCTCCTTCGGGCAGTGGGCCACCTTCCTGCGTAACCATGACGAACTGACGCTGGAGATGGTGGATGACGACGAGCGCGCCTTCATGTACGCGGCGTACTCGCCCGATACCCGCATGCGAATTAACGTGGGCATCCGCCGCCGCCTGGCCCCGCTACTGAACAACGAGCGCCGCCGCATCGAGCTGCTGAACAGTGTGCTGCTGGCGCTGCCCGGCAGTCCGATCCTGTATTACGGCGACGAGATCGGCATGGGCGACGATCTGGGGCTGGCAGACCGCAACGGCGTGCGGACCCCGATGCAGTGGAACGCGGGCATCAGCGGCGGCTTTTCCACCGCCTGGCCGTCCGATTGCTTCTTCCCGCCGATCAGCGATCCGGTCTACGGCTACCAGCGCGTCAACGTGCAATCCCAGGAACGCGATCCGGGCAGTCTGCTCCAGTGGACCTCCCGCCAGCTAGAGGCCCGCCGCCAGCACCCGGCCTTCGCCCACGGCGATCTGAAATTCGTGGACACCGACAACAACTCCGTGCTGGCTTTCACCCGCAGTCACGACAACGAAACCCTGTTGATCGTGTGCAACTTCGGGGCCAATGCCCAGGCCACCACCCTTGACCTGAGCGAGTACGTGGGCCGCACGCCCGTGACGCTGTCCGGCGCGAGTCCCTTCCCGCCGGTGATCGAGGGACCCTACACCATCATCATGGGCCGTCACGATTATTACTGGCTGCGGCTGAACTGAGAACGGTCTGAAGCTCTAACGACGTGGAAGCTTGGGGCAAGTAGGGTCCATCTGGGAAGGGCAGAGGTGAAGGATTTCGCCCAGTCCTTTGCCCACAGCCACCAGCGCCATATTCGTCTGACCACTGGCGTCCAGGTTCAGCTTTAGCTCAGCGCGTGGAGAACACGGTCATGTCTGCGCCCTGAACCACGCCGCAATCTCATCGCTGGCGGCGGCAACCGTCACTGGATCATCGTAGAACTGAAACTGCACCTGCTCTCCCAGCCAGACGAGTTTTTTAGCCTGGCTGGACATACTCTCAAAAATCGTACGTGGAATCTGGGGGCCGCTGGCTGCACCGTCCGCGTGAACCATCAGCGTGGGCAAACTGAGCTTGGCCGCGTCAGGCCGTACATCGTGGCCCCAGATCAGCTCCTCGCTCATGGCCGTGAGGCGATTTTCCCACAGGCCCCTGGACCCCAGGGCAGCTTCACGGCCCCGATGCTCCCAGGGCAGATACCACGCCGCAATCGCTGGACTCAGCAGCAGCGCGTCGGGCGCGTTGACGATGGGGATGTACCCGGCCTCGCCAGTTTGCTCAAAGAGCGTGCGGGCCGCCGCACCTCTGGCCATGCGCTCTTCAACCCTGTGCGGCCCGCCCAGATACAGCGCCGCCACGTCTGGCGTCAGGTAATGTCCGGCCACCAGCGCCAGCGCTTTGACGTGGGTGTTCCGGTTGGCGGCTAGCACGGTCCAGTTGACGCCCTGACACACGCCCAGCAAAAAGAGGCGTTGGGCATCTATGTCACGCCGCGCCGCCAGCATGTCCAGTGCGGCTAGCACATCGTCTACCTTGGCCTTGCCACTCTCGTATCGGCGGGGCAGTCCTGCACTTTCGCCGTGAAAACGCGGATCAAAAACGAATGCCGCAAAACCCGCTCGCGCCAGATAAGTGGCGTAGTGCGTGGGTGCCTGTTCCTTGACAAAAGCCACCGGCCCCAGAATGACCACGGCGCAATGCGGGCCAGCGCCGTCGGGAAGGTGAAGATGGCCGACGAGTTGAACGCCCTGACTCTGAAACAGCACGCGCTCCATACTCATATGGTGCAATCCGTACGGGGATGAAAGGCCGAAAATGTGGGGTATGAAGGCTGCATCAGCACAGGCTAGGCACTTTTGCCAGCAGAGGCCAGCGCCAGAACCGATCAAAACATGTCAGAATCCGCGAGTGATACGGACTCCGATTGAATCGTTTGCAAGAGCGATGAAATCCGAACGGATGCGAGAAGGACGGGTTCCAGGCGTGGATTTAACGAACCGGAGCTTTCCCGGTTTGTTGGCGGAACAGACGGAATCCGTATGACCGGGGCCGTGACCTTGCAACACTTTGCTGGAGCGCACGACATTTTCTTTGAAGTTTTTGGTGGCTTTACCCTCTCCGGCCATGAGGTGCAGGCACGGCCCCACCGTCATGCCTACCATGAGGTGCTGTGGATCGGGGGCGGCAGCGGGCAGCACAGCGTGGATGGCGTGTGCGCCGAACTCGCTCCGCAGACCCTCAATGTCATCACGGCGGGGCAGACGCATGAATTTCATGGTGTCCAGAACGTCAGCGGGGCGCTGCTGTGCCTGGAGCCGGGGCTGTGGCGGGCCACGCCCTCGCTGTGCCACACACCTGTGGACTGGGCGATCTGGCCTCTGCTGTGGCAGGTGCTGGGAAGCGAGTACGCCCGCAGCACGCAGCAGCGTTCCCACGCCCTGCGGGAAAGTCTGACGCTGGCCCTCCGGCTGCTGGAGCGAGAACTCGCGCCCGGTGCGCCGGGCAGGGAAACCTCCAGGGTAGCCCGCTTTCATGCCCTGCTGGAACAGCATTTCCGGCTCCAGCACGACGTGGGTTTCTATGCGTCCCAGCTTCATTGCACGCCGGATCAGCTCAGCCGCGAGGTGCGGAACAGCGGAGGCCACAGTGCCAAACATGCCATTCAGGAACGCCTGATGCTGGAAGCCCAGCGCCTCCTGCGCCTCAGTTCATTGCCAGTGGACCAGGTGGCCGAGCAACTCGGTTACCGGGATGCCTTCACTTTCAGCCGCGCTTTTCGGCATGGGGTGGGCGTATCGCCACGGGGCTTTCGGCACCTGTCTTCGGACGACACAGATTGACCAGATCAGGCAAGCTGGCCGAATCGTTCGCCCCGTGTTCAAACAAGAGTTTCCAGTCCATAATACGGATTCCGTTTAATTACCGTATAGAGGCCACCAGTGGAACAGGGTGTGCTGAGTGAGGAGATCGGGTTGTCGGCGGCACTGTGGCGAAAAATGATGGCTGAATAGAATTCAGCGATGCGCCAGTCTGCGCTTTTTATTCGGAGTCCGTATAAGATGTGCCGTGCTGGACGCTAGTAGCGGGATCAAAATGGAGAAAAGTGCGGTCCTGACGGTGTTTGTCCAATCTGCCGTGCTGCACACGGTGAAGAACGGACGGGGATGGGATCAAGACCCACCCACTGGACGGCAGAGGCGGTGTGTACAGGCAAAGGGTTTCAAGCCAAAGCCAATTGATCCCGCGAGCAGCGAGGTTTTCTGGGGCGACTCATTTTTACCGTGCTGACCGTTGTTTTTACGTTGCGCCCCCCCTTTGCTGCCCACCCGGACGCCCTTCCTGATTTCCTGGAAACTCTTGTTCAAAGAACTAAAAAGGCAGACGGCGAGGATTCCCCCGGCCATCTGCTTTCTGCTGTCCGTCGTCTGAAATTAAGGGTACAGTCCCCGCAAGGCCCGCGCTTCCAGCACCCGCGTGCAGGACACGATGTACACGGCGGTCCGCAACGTCACGCCATGCTGCTCCTTCACGTCCCACAGGCTTAGGAATGCCTCGGACATGATCCGGTCCAGGCGCTTGTTGATCTCCTCTTCCGTCCAGAAGAACGAGCTGAAGTCCTGCACCCACTCGAAGTAGGAAACGGTGACGCCGCCGGCGTTCGCCAGCACGTCGGGCACGATTGTTACGCCTTTTTCGGTCAGCAGATCGTCGGCGGCGGGGTTGGTGGGGCCGTTCGCGCCCTCCACGATCAGTTTGGCCTTGATTTTGTCCGCGTTCGCCAGCGTGATCTGGTTTTCCAGGGCGGCGGGGATCAGCACGTCGCAGTCCACGCTCCAGAATTCGTCCTTCTTAATTTCCTCGCTGCCGGGAAATTCGGTGATCTTGCCCGTGCGGCGCAGATGCTCCAGCGCGGCGGCAGGGTCGATACCCGCCTCGGAATGGATGGTCCCGGTCACGTCCTGAATGGCCACGATCTTTGCGCCGTGGTCATGGAAGATGCGCGCGGCAGCCTCGCCCACGTTGCCGAAGCCCTGAATGGCAATTCGCGCGCCTTCCAGCGGCAGGCCCAGTTTCTTGAGGGCCTCCGCTCCGGTCACGAACACGCCGCGCCCGGTGGCGTCCGCGCGGCCCAGCGAGCCGCCCAGGGCCACGGGCTTGCCTGTCACGACGCCCGTGGAGGTACGCCCCACGTTCATCGAATAGGTATCCATGATCCACGCCATCGTCTGTGGGTTGGTGTTCACGTCGGGGGCGGGAATGTCCTTTTCCGGCCCGATGATCAGCCCGATCTCGGTGGCGTACCGGCGCGTCACACGCTCGATTTCCCCGGTGCTGTACTTGCGCGGGTCAATTCGCACGCCGCCCTTGCCGCCGCCGTAGGGCAGGTTGACGGCGGCGTTCTTGATGGTCATCCACGCCGACAGAGCCATCACTTCACTCAGGGTCACGTCCTGGTGAAAGCGGATGCCGCCCTTGGCCGGGCCGCGCGAGGTGTTGTGCTGCACGCGGTAGCCCTCGAAGTGCGCCACGGTGCCGTCGTCCAGATGGACCGGCACGTCCACCACCAGAATGCGTTTGGGCCGCTTGAGGGTTTCCACCCAGTACGCCAGCTTGCCCAGGTACGGCGTGACCCGCTCCACCTGCTCCAGATAGATCTCGTATGGCCCGATGTGGTTGGGATCGAGGTAGCTGGGAATGTCGTGCGCGCCGTATTTTTTCTGTTTGACGTGTTCGGGTTCCTGGGTGGCGGTCATATGGCTCCTTCGGAGGGGTGTGGGATGTGGGTTGTAGGTTGTGGGAAAAGATTGGGGATGCGCGGTCTTCTGTCGTTGTCCCTTAGACTTTCAGACTCTTAGACGGCGCAGCCCTCATGGATACACCCCGCGCATCACCGTCGCGCCGTGCAGGCGGTTCAGGGCCACGGCGTAGGCGGCGGTCCGCAGATCGATGTCGCGGGTCCGCATGAACTCCATTACGGTGTCCACAGCGGCGTTCACGCGCTCGTCAATGGCCTCCTCAATCTCTTCTTCGGTCCAGAAGAAGTTGCTGGCGTCCTGCACCCACTCCAGATAGTTGACGACTGCGCCGCCCAGGCTGGCCACCAGATCGGGCAGCACGGTCACGCCGCGCTCCTTGAGAAAGCGCTCGGCCTCGGGCAGCACGGCGCGGTTGGTGGCCTCCACCAGATAATCGGCGCGCACCGCATGGGCGTTGCTGGCGTTGATGGCCCCGTAGTCGTAGGCCAGCATCAGCACGGTCACGTCCAGCTCCAGCAGTTCTTCCACCGTGATGTCGGTGGCAAAGCCCTGCACGCTGCCGAACAGTTCGCGGTGCTGGGACAGGGCGTCCAGATCGAGGCCGCCGCTGGCAAATGTCGCGCCGCTCTGGTCACTGACGGCGATCACCATCGCGCCCTCGGCGGCCAGGGTCTGCGCGGCCTTGCGGCCCACGTCGCCAAAGCCGTAGACGGCGCACGGGGCGCGGTTCAGACTGCGCCCGGCCTCTTTCAACACGCGGGCGGTGACCAGGGCGGCGCTGCGGCCCCGCGCGTCCTTGCTGGCGTAACTGCCGCCCAGTGGCAGCGGTTTGCCAACCACCATGCCGTTGACCGTGGTGTCGGTGTTCTGGTTGAAGGTGTCCATGATCCAGGCCATCATCTGCGCGTCGCTGCCCACGTCGGGGGCCAGGATGTCCTTGCGCGGCCCGATCAGCTCCACGATCTCGGAGGTGTAACGGCGCACCAGCCCCTCGGTCTCGTGCGGGCTGAGGGTGCCGGGGTCCACGTCCACGCCGCCCTTCGCGCCGCCCAGCGGCAGATCGGCCACCGCCGCCTTGAGGGTCATGATCGCGGCCAGCACCTCGCATTCATGGGCGTTTAGCCCTTCCTTGAGTCGCATGCCGCCCATGCTGGGGCCGCGCGCAGTGCTGTGGACGGTGCGGAAGCCCTTGAAGACCCGGACCGAACCGTCGTCCATCTGCACCGGCAGGTTCATGCTCACGGTGCGCTTGGGATATTTGAAATAAGCCAGCGACTGAGCGGTGATGTCGCAGTGGGGCAGCGCCTGCTGAAGCTGTTCCATGAGGCCCTGCCAGTTGAGTCCTGATGCCCGCATGTGGGGTTCTCCTTCGCTTGAATCAGCTCGAAAAGGTGCTGTGGAAAGTGGCGGTGGGTGGAGGCATGAAAGGTGTGTTCGCAGCATACACGCATAGACAACTGCGCCCATCTGTACACTGCTTGTGCCCGCTGTCTGTCAGCCGTCGCCGGACGGTTCCGGCCTTAAAAATGCTTTGTCGTGCCCCTCAGTTCTAACCTCGCCCAGCTTGAGCGTCAAGCCGAAAGGATGAGGCCGGGATGCCCATAGGTGGGGAACCGGTTCCAACCTTTGGGAAACGGGCTTCCCCACTGACACACCTGGCAAATGCGAGGTATACGTGCAGAGGCTGTCCTGTTAGAAGGGACAGCCTCTTAAGAGTGGAGATGAAGGTTCAGCGCGCCCGCTCGATCTCGCGGCGGGCTAGATCTTCCAGTGCATGCCGCGCCTCTGATGCCGGAAAGGCTTGCAGGGCGTCCACGGCCAGCGCGGCGCGGCGGCGGATTTCCTCACGGGTGCGCTCGAATGCGCCCGTCTCCAGTGCCAAATCACGCACGCGGTCCACGTCGCCGTCCCGCGCGGCGCGGCGTTCCAGGATGCGGCGCACCTCGGCCCCGTGCGGCCCGTCCAGCAGCAGCAGGGACGGGTAGGTGGCCTTGCCCTCGCGCAAGTCTCCGCCCACCGGTTTGCCGATGATCTCCTCGGTCCCAGCGAGGTCCAGCAGATCGTCCTGCATCTGGAAGGCCAGCCCGTACTCGCGCCCGAAGATGCTCAGCGCCTCGTGCGCGCCCGCACCCACGCCCAGCAATGTGGCCGGGGCGCTGGCGGCCAGTTCGGTCAGGGCCGCCGTCTTGCCGTGGATCACGGTCAGGTAGTTCTGCAAATCGTATTCCTGATACGCCGCCACCTGAAATTGCAGCACCTCGCCCTCGCAGATCACCCCCGCCGTCTCGCCGAACGCGCGGGTCAGGGCCGGGCCACCGCTCATGCCCGAGAGCAGCGTCAGCAGCCGCGCCAGCATGAAATCGCCGCTCATCACGCTGACCACGTTGCCGAAGCGCCGGAAGGCCGACTGCTGCCCGCGACGGGTGTCGGCGTCGTCGATCAGATCGTCGTGCAGCAGGGAAGCTGAATGCAGCAGTTCCACGCACACCGCCAGATCCAGCACGGCGTCCCAGCCGGGGCGGGTGGGCGAGGCCCCCAGCATCTGCGCCGACAGCAGCGCCAGCAGGGGCCGGATGCGCTTGCCCCCCGCCGCCACCAGATCGTCACCGATCAACTCGATAAATTCCACGCGCGAACGCAGCACCGCTTTCAGACGCGTCTCGAAAGTCGCATCGGGAACGCTCAGGGCCAGCACGCCGGTCATGGCCCACAGTATATGAGCGTGCGGGGGGACAAAACGTACCGGAAGGCGCAGGGTGGATGGTCCAGACCTACCCTGCGCACTTTCTGTCTCTAAACTTCGGGTGCTAGGGGTTAGAGGCCATCGAAAAACAGTGCCAAATTATGAGCCGCAATCTTCCGGCAGACGTGGGCGCGGACCGACCTGAATGAATTGAGCTGGGGAAGCATCAGGTGAAAAGATCGGTCTAGCCGAGAAAAAACGGTTTCGACAATCTTTCTGACGCCCACCATCGCACCCCACCAGGGCCGAGGATGTTTCGTATTCGATTTGGGCTGCGCGTACACGCCGCAGCCCTGATACCCACGGTCTCCCAGCACCAAAGCTCCCTCGCCTTCGTCGAGGAGCGCACGGGCGAGTGGGGGATCACTCTCATTGCCTGCGGCAATGCCGAAACGGACGATCATGGCATGATCGTCCACGATG
>NZ_MSTI01000039.1 GCF_001949125.1 Deinococcus marmoris | reverse complement strand
CCCGCCGCGCCGGCCTGGACGTGGCGAAGGTTTCGCCGCACAAATTGAGGCACACCTTCGCCACGGCCTTAATTGAGTCGGGCCGGACGCTGGACGAGATCCGCGTGCTGCTGGGCCATGAGTCCATCCAGACCACGACGATCTATGCCCACACGTCCAATGCGCGTGTCGCTGCTGCGGCTGCCGCACTGCCGGATGTGGTGGGGCTGTCGATGGTGGGCATGATGCCTGCTTCCTCCAAATAAAGTGGGTTATCTACATGTCTCAGATTATTTTTATTAAAAACTTGGATAAAAAATTTAGTAGTCTTGAAATATATTCTCATATATTATTAATATAACCGTTTATCTGGGTAATGTTTGATAATTATTTTAAGTATTCTGGATCGAATATACTACTAATGGATATTGCGGTTTGCTGAATGGAGTCTGGTCGCTTTGCTAGTCGTTCGGCCTTCAAATGAGGTATTATAGCAGAAGCCATAATTATCATGCCAATTATTATAGGAATTAAAATTATGGTCATATTATCTATATAATCTGTCAAAGCCCATCCTACTATTAATATTACTGCGGAGGGTAGAAATCCTATAATCATCAGTTTACTATATAACTTTCGATATTTTATTATTTGCTTCCCTAAAGGATTTTCAGAGGGCTTCCCGATTTTATCTAACTCCTCTTCGGAAACGCCATCGATCTTTCGTAAATTTCTATACTTTTTAAGATAGCCAATCGGCATCTTTTCAAGTCTTTCGAGACCCGTGAAAGGTAAATAGTTTGCCTTTCCTCTAAAGAATAACCCCATTCCGCCGTAATATATAAGCGTTTCCGAAGGGGAAGGATGAGGACTAATAGAAAATAGATAACCATCACAGTATGCAAGAATACGCGTAGGATTATCTATAATTGCTTCTTTGGCATGTTGACTGAAAGCTCCTTCATAAGTTCTTGGTCTGATTTCTGCATATATTTTGCCATGATGAAGACTTCTTAGAAAAATAACTTTTTCAGCGGACTGCAAAATACCTGTACGTTTAAGTTCGGAGTAGAAATATTTTAATCTTTCAAGATCAGTTTTAGATAAATTGGCTCTTGAATTGAGATACTCTGTCTCCTTCATTTTTTCCTGAAACTTCTTTTGATCTTGTTCTGCTAATATCGCTTGGTCAATTCCCATTATTTTATTCCCTTAATATTTTTAATAGACTTTAAGTTTAGAAAATTCTAAACAACCCCCCTTTCTTTCAAGGGTATATTTTAGGTAATACATGATCGTATGACCAATCAAATATCGGCAATTGCATTGATAGATCGCTTATTTGCAAGAGTTTACAGCTCGCATTGCCTCTTTGAAACCACCTGTGGAGAAGGTATAGTCCAATGCGCTGCCATTGTTTCGCAGTACGCGCATGACGATTTTGCTCGTGGTATTTGTGAAGGCAGCAGTAAGGATGGCGTCGCGAGCGTCATCAAAAGCCAGAAGAGTTAAGTCCGGTTCGCCACTGGTGAGGCCAGTTTGTGACGGAATAGTCTTGGCTTGCTGCGAATCCACCCGGTACATCAGGTTAGGGGAGCGTTCAAGGTCGTATTCCCCACTGCTCATCAGGTTGTTCTTCGTATTCAGGAATGCACTGGCTTTGCCATCACGGCAAATAAAAGCCATGGCGGTCTCGCCTTGCGTGTCATTGATCTCTGCGACGACAACCATACTTGTATTGGCGTCGGTCATGGCATCGAGATCTTTTTCGTAATACGTGTTGGTTCCAGGCACACGCTGTAACTCGGCGTTTGCGAAGCTGCCGAGCATGAAGCAGAGGACGAGTGCGGTGAGCTTGAAGTGTTTCTTCATTGCACCGACCTTAGGGAAAACTCTCTTACGTGTTTCTCACGTCCCAGTCGTTCATGTCTCATCACATCACTGGTTCAGGAAGGGCATGGCGTCCACTGACCACCTGACTGCCGCCCCGTGGCTTTCTATCAGCTCTCCAGCCTGCTGACGGAGCCGCAGCTCCGGCTAGCAGGACGGCGCCTGGGCCACGGCTCATCCGCATCATCGGTGGTCTTGGAGGCAAACGCAATCAAAATACTGGTGGGTGTTCGGCGCGCCCATCCCAGCGTTTTGTGCGCTGCTCCAGGGCAAAGGCTTCCATAGACGTCAGGAAAGCCCAGCGGGTCTTGGCGGTGCTTCCCGTATCCCGCATCAGGGCTGCTTGGAGCGGGTGGTGGCTGTCTATCAGGTACGAGTTGCGCCGATGCAGCCGCTCCAGAAAGCGCCGGGCCGGAATGGCATCCGCTTTCCCGCCTGGACCGGCATTGCAGGTCTCGCAGCTCAGCACGAGGTTCCACACTGCGTTTAGGTCGACGTCCGGCAGGCGGTAGCCGAGGACCCACGGAAAGACGTGATCCACGTGGCATGCTTCGCCGGACGTCATATCCACTGGCTGATAGCAGTAGAAGCAGTGGCCTTTCTGGTAGCCGCTCAGGGCAGGGCGCAAGCGCGTGAGCGACACACGGGTCTGGTGCCGCCAGGGCACCAGCACCAGCTCACCGCTGGCTTCCTCGTAGGTTGGGGAGCGGCCTGACATCACTACGGCGCTTTCCTCGGTCCAGGCGTGTTCAACCAGATCCCAGCGGGCCTCGGCCTCGGCCTCTAGCAGTTCACGTTCTATTGGTGAAAGGGCCAGCAGCGCGTCGGTGAGCACCAGAGTCCGCGAACGTCCGCGCTCGAGCTGGAAGAATTCGGTTGCCGTCTCGCCGCCGGGCAGACGGTGATATACGTCCAGCACGTAGCGGAAAGCGTGCCGCACGGTGAGGGCATGAAAGGCGTCTGCATCCAGCTGACCATGTAGGTGGGCGGCGGCACCCTCCAGGAACACGCTGCTTGGAACTGTCCCCTGCCTCTTTCCACGCTGCACGTGGGCCAGTAGGGGCGCGGTGAAGTACGGTGCCAGTTCGGACAGCGTGACCCGGCTGCGCCCTTCGGCCGCAAGGACCAGCAGCGCGCGACTCAGCGCGAATTTGTAGGACGCCGTATTGGTGCCAAACAGCACGATGCTACGGAAATAGGTGGAATCGTCCGCTGCCGCCCGGATGAATCCGGGTATTCCTGCAGTGTCGTCAGGCATTCCCTCAACCATAGGTCAGAACGGCCATTCAGGACACGAGAAAACCGTTGGGGGCTTCTATCGTGGCTGCCTCAGGGCAAGGGCAAGCTTGCTGATCGGTAGCGCGACATGCTCTTGGTTGTTTGACACTAAACTTTGAGCGTGCCCCGTTCCATCCTGGCCCAAACTATTGAGCGCGTGCAAAGCGGTGTGATCCACATCCGCGTTGAATTGCGCGGTCAGCAGTTAGCGAGCGGCAGCGGCTTCCTCCACCGAGGTCACCTCATCACGAACAACCACAATCTGCAGATGATTCGTGAACAGGCGCAAACGCAGCCTAGCCTCCGTGTCATCCTCCGTTCAAATGTGCCCGGCATGAAAACCACAGACAATGAGGTCCACCTGACGCCTGAGGACTTCCAGGCATGTCTGGAAGATGGTTCAGAGGAAACACGTTTCGATTACGCCATCCTCCGCATACCGGAACTGCTGACACAAGGCCGCCATGAATTCTGCTTCGGCTCGCCCCGGCAATGGCGGATGGGGGATGAAGTGGCCCTGCTCGGGTACCCGCTTAACCATCAAAATCTGACCTGCCACACAGGAATTATCTCATCACGTTACCGGCGGAACGGTGTGGAATATATCCAGCTTGACGCGAGTATTAACCCAAGTAACTCGGGTGGACCGCTCATCGATCCGCGCACGGGCGAGGTTATTGGCATTGTGACGCGGCGGCATGATGGTTTCACTGAACTCTTCAGGCAAGTCCAAGAATTCTTCGAAGAGCAGCGTGGCCGCCTTGCAAACCAGCCACTTGCACCGCTCCTTCCCCAGTATCCCGAGATGGAGTTAAAGGGCCTCACAGCCAGCAACATTGTCAGCTTGCTCGAACAATTGAAACGCTCAGCCAATGTGGGCATTGGCTATGCCTTTTCTATCGAGCATGTGGCGACGTCTCGTGTCTTCGCCGCTGAGCAGGATTCGCTTTAAATAGGCCATTCCCAGGCGGAACATTTTAGGCGCAGCAAGCGGCGGTCCTCACGTCCGGAACCCGTATTTCTCCTTCTCGCTAATCACAGACAATGATTCAAAGCCGAGGAGAAAACATAGCTTGCTCAGACTAAGGAGCGAACAGCTTGGTCGTTTCGCCATCCCAGACAGGCTTTTCATGACTAGCGCCAAGTCCTAAACGGGGTACTGCGGTCAGCTTTCCCCTTCCTGTTCTAAGTACAGACGGAGGGCAGCTTCCACAACGTGATGGTGTTTCATCCGGTGACGCACCGCATGGAGTTTGAGGGCGGTGATCAATTCCCGGTCGAGGAAGGTGCTGTATTTCTCGCGCTCTAGCCCCTTCTCAATATTCGCGATTTCAGGTTTTCCGGATTTCAGGTTTTCTTCCGAGGAATTGTCTCCTTTCGGCTGCAGGCCTTCGAGCTTTTTCAGTGCCCCACCAAATTTGCTCATGCCAGCACCTCCCGCATGACCAACTCGTAGTCCATGTGGGCAAGCTTGGCGCGCTGGTCTCCCTTGACGTCCCGCACCCGGGTGCCGTTCAGGGCCGCTTTGTTGAAGGCGCTGGCCCGCCGGATATCGCGGCTGAACACCGGGATCCCGAGTTCCATCATGGCCAGGCGAGCCTCATGCCCATCGGTGCTCGGCGCGGGGGGCACATCCGTAATCAGCACCCGGTAGTTGCTCACACCCTGCTCGATCAGAGGGGCAAGGGTCTTGGGAAGTGCGCGCAGACTCAGGGCATCCGGCTTGGTGGGCACGATGAGCAGATCCACCGCCTGTGCCAGGGCCAGCAGGTCGCCAGCTTCCTCCCCGGCCTTGGTGTCGAACACCAGGTAGCCGAAGGGAGTCAGGTCGGTTTGGTCCAGCGCGTCAATGGAGATGACCGTACAGGCCAGACCCGGCCCGGCACTGGCCCACTCCAGGGCACTCGCCGTCTTCTCGTCAGCGTCAACCAGCAGGGTGGCGGCCCGGTCGGCCAGCAGGGTGGCCAGCATCACGGCCGTGGTGGTCTTGCCTACCCCGCCCTTATCGTTTGCGATTGCAATCCGGTACATCTGTTCAGAATACCGAAATCCGGCTTTCAGGGATACCCGAATTCTTCCTTTCAGGTTTTCAGGATTTGATGTGTACCCACAGTTTTATAATTGATGGTGGGCGCAGGAAGTATGCCCGCCGGGCCATGGCCACCAAGAACCTGGGGCGTCCATTGTCTAGCGGTGAGGTCTGAGGTCGTCCATCACGTCAAAGGCAACAAACAGGACGCCCGGTCCAAGAACATCTTGGTGTTCTGGGTAGGCAAACACATCTGGTTGGGACGGTGCTGCGCCGCCGAAGGCGCGGCCAGCCTCTTCTGACGTTCGACATTATTCCCGAGAACCTGAAAACCCGATTTCAGGTTTGCATGAAAGGGTGAATTCAGGCCTGAAGTCTTGTTTTCGGGAATACGGACAACCTAGACCTTGATCCTGCATCGAACGACACCTGCTTCAGGACAAGATGGGCGAGCTGGAGCCGTTGAGCCGCTCAGGGTCGCGACGGACCCATATCCGTTGGAAAGCGGGGGCGATTTCTACCTCAAGGTCAATGGCACTCCCTGAGGCCCCGGTCACCCCGGAGAGACGTGGTGCGTCATTTCGACCACACGGTTGAGTCGTGACCGGAGCTGCTTCCAGCCTGGAAGGATCCGTCCTAACAACGCGTAGTAGCTGCTTGAATGCCCAAAGTCCCGCGTGTGGCACAGCTCGTGGATCAGGACGTAGTCGATGCAGTCCTTGGGGGCCTGGACCAGCAGCGGGTTGAAGATCAGCCGGCCGCCGCGGGTGCAACTGCCCCAGCGGGTCGTCATGCGGCGCAGTTGAAACGCCCCATCGTGCTGAATGCTGAACGGGGCCACCCGCTCCAGGCAGACCTGCATCCGCTCAGTCAGCACGGCCGCGGCCCGCTGGCGCATCCAACGGGTTACCACGGTCTCCGCCCGCTCCTGGCGTTTGACGGTGACAAGCAATTCCCCACGCGTCACGCGGACACCCTCCACCTCGCCAATCAGGACGCGGAGACGGTGCTGGCGCCCCAGGTACCGCCAGCCTTCCCCGCTCACGTACCGCCGGGCGGGCAGCGGCGGGGGCAGCACCGCCAGTTCCCGCTGCTGGCGCAGGATCCATGCCCCGCGCTTCTCGATTCGCCGGCGGATCTCGCCGTCTGGCGCGTCTAGAGGTGCCACCGCGAGGACGCTCCCATCGGCCTTCACCTCGATGCTCAGGGTGGCCCGCAGTCGCCGCTCCACCCGGTATTCAAGAGGCGTCGTACCGTACTGGGCAACCAGCAGATGGCCCTGAGTCACGCGCCGGCCTGGTACCCGTCCCGGTGCCTGGCGACCGACAGAACTTTCTCGAACAGGGCGTCGCGCACCGAGTGCGGAATGCGCACCTCGGTCTGCTTCTCCAGGGCGTACAGGTGGTCGTCCATCGCATCTATCATGCGGTTCCGAACGCCCGCGTTGTTGTGCCAGTCGCGGATCTTCAGTCGCTCGATCTCCTGCTCGAAGATCAGCGCGGCGACTGTGAGGTGTTCGTCCAGCTCAGAGACGTCCCCGAGGGTTTCTCCCAGGTTGTCCTGCAGCAGGCCCCGGTACGCACGGGCGCTCTCACGGCCGCGCAGGCGGGGATCGCCTTCCGTCTCACCCCGGTCGCGGGCGAGGCGGGTGAGTTCCTCGGCGCGGCGCAGGTACTCCAGGTCGCTGAGCCGCTGTGCGCGGTGATGGGCGATCGCCTCGTCCACGAGTTCCGAAAGCTTCTTGTAAAAGGCGGGGTCCTCCTCCATGCGCTCGGTCACGGCGCGGCGGATGCGGCTGGACATGGTATCCGCACGTGCCGCCTCGCCCTCGGTGTTGAGGATCTCCTCGTCGGACGCCTCCAGGTCGAAGAGGCTGACGGGCTCGCTCAGCTGCACGACGTTGTCCGCGCCGACGTGCTCCTGGACGAGCTTGCGCAACTGGTCCTCGAGCGGCCCGAAGTCCACGCTCTCCCCGTAGCGACGCTTCACCGTCGTGCGCAGGTTGAGAAAGAACCGCAGATCGCGCACGTACACGCCCTGCTGTGCCTCGGGCGTCGTGTCCAGAAAGCTGGGCGTGCTGAGGGCCAGTTGCAGGGTCTTCGCAAAGCTCGCCAGCGCCTCATAGAACGCGTCCCGGCGGTCCTGCGGTTCCAGGTGGCGTTGCAGGGCCTCCAGGTCGCTGCGGTCGACGCCCGCGAAGACGTCCCACACGTGCCCGTGCCGGGTGGGCAGCAGGGCGATCTCGACGTCCACGGTCTCCAGCGTGCCGGCGACGTCCGCCGGATCGAAGCCCTCGGCCTCCAGGGCGGCGTAGATGTCCAGGGCGCCTTGGAGCTCGTTGAAGATCCCGCGGTAGTCGACCACCAGGCCGAAGTCCTTGCCGGCATACAGGCGGTTCACGCGCGCGATGGCCTGCAGGATGTTGTGCTCCTTGAGGCGCTTGTCGAGGTACAGCACGGCGTTGCGGGGCGCGTCAAAACCGGTCAGCAGCTTATCGACCACGATCAGGATCTCGGGCTCGCCGTCGCCCTTGAAGGCGCTGATCACGCTCTCCTGGTAGCGCTGCGCGGTTCCGTAGCGGTTCATCATGTCCTTCCAGAAGGCCTGCACTTCCGGCACGTTCGCCTCGTCGACCGTCTCGCGGCCCTCGCGGGTGTCCGGGGGGCTGATGATCAGCGCGGTGCTGACGCGGCCCCAGCGGTCAAAGATCTTCTTATACCGCACGGCGTCGAGCTTGTTGCTCACCGCGAACTGCGCCTTCAGGCCGCGGCCCTGATACGTGCGGGCGTAATGCTCGCCGATGTCGTAGGCGATCTCTTCCAGCCGGGACGTGGCCCCGAGCACCACGTGGGAGGTCTGGAATTGCCGTTTGACGTCCACCCGCTGCGCCTCGGTCAGGGTGCGCGTCACCCGCTCGAACCAGCGGTCGATCTGCTCCTGGGCGCCGCGCAGCTCTGCGTGCCGCGCCTCGTACTTCAGCGGCGCGACGGCCTTGTCCTGCACGGCGCGGGACATCGAGTACGCGTGCAGGATCCCGCCGAACTTCTCGGCGGTGCTCTTCTCCTTCTTCAAGAGGGGCGTACCCGTGAAGCCGATCATGCAGGCGTTGGGCAGGACGGCGCGCATCAGGGCGTTCGCCTTGCCGTACTGGCTGCGGTGCGACTCGTCGACGAGCACGAAGACGTCGGCGCTGTCCACCTTGAGGCCCTCGCGCTGGCAGGTCTCGAACTTGTCAAGCACGGTCGTGATGACCTGTGTGCGTTCGGAGGACAGCAGGCCGATCAGGTGCCGGCCGTCCCGCGCCTGCACCACCGCCGCGCCGGTGTTCTTGAAGGTGTCCTTGATCTGCTGGTCGAGATCGACGCGGTCGGTCACCAGCACCACGCGCGGCGTAAGGAGACCCGGCACGGACGTGAGTGCCCGGGCGAGCATGACCATGGTGAGGCTCTTCCCGCTGCCGGTGGTGTGCCACACGACCCCGCCGCGTCGGCTGCCAGACGGGGTGCGCTCCTGCACGCGCGCCACGGCCTCCTTCACCGCGTAGTACTGCTGGTAGCGCGCTGCCTTCTTCACGCCGGCGTCGAACACGATGTAGCCGCGGATGAACTCCAGCAGCCGGACCGGGGACAGGAGGGAGGCGATCAGGTTGTCCTGCGCGCTGGCCAGCCGTGGGCCCTCCTGCCACGCGTGGTCGAGTCTCGAACGCAGGGGCTCTTCGCGCCACCCGAGAATCTTCCGCCGGGTGGCCACCGGGAGGGGCGTGCCGACCAGGGCGGGCATCCCCGCAGTGACGGCCGGATCTTCCTCCCGCCACGCGGCCCAGAACCGCGCGTCTGCGCCGGTCGTGCCGTACTTCGCCTCGTTCTGCGCGGCCGCCATCAGCACCTGCGCGAAGGAGTACAGCAGCGGGATTTCCTCACGGCCGTGGTTCCGGAGCGTCTGGGAGATCGCCTCTTCCACCGGGCCATTCATGTCCGGGCGCTTGCACTCGATCACCACCAGGGGAATACCGTTGCAGAACACCACGATGTCCGGCCGCCGGGTCCGGGTGGAGCCACTGCGTTCCACCTCGAACTCCTCGGTGACGTGCCAGGTGTTGTTTTCCGGCTCCACCCAGTCGATGTACCGCACGCTGAAGGCCTTGCGGTCACCGTCGACGACCTGTTCCACGCTGGTGCCCAGAGTAAGCAGGTCGTACGCCTCCTGCGCCGTGGCGTATTGAGACTCGAACGGTAATGTGAGCAGCTGATCGGCGGCCTTCTGCAGGCCGTCCGGCGTGAAGGGCAGCTCGCGGTTCAGGTAGCGCACCCGGTTGAGGCGGGCCAGAGACTCCAGCAGCACGTCCGTAAGGATGACCTGCCCGCGGCGACCACGGCGCCGGGCCAGGGCCTCCTGCGGGGTCAGGTAGGTGTATCCAAGGGTAATGAGCTGCGCCAGAGCGGGGAGCTGGCTGGACAGGAGTTCGCGGAAGTCGGCAGGACGCGTCATGGATGCCTCAGGTGGATGCCAGGGGAGGGGAGAGGGGACAGCAGGCCTTTGCCAAGGATCCACAGGAACTGGTCGATCTCCCGCAGCGAGAACTTGGTGAGGTGGTAGTGCTCCCGGAATTGCAGCACCACCGCCTTGAAATTCTCGTAATTGCGCAACTCGGCGTCCTTGAAGGGGGTGGTGCTGAACCCGTCCTGCTTGAGGTAAGCCTGCAATTTCTGGGAGATCAGCCCGTCGTAGATGGGGTAATGCTGCGGTTGATGGAGGGCGCAGTATTTCGTGGCAAACGAGTAGATGCTGCGGTCGACCTCTTTGCCCTTGGCTGTCACGAACTGCAGGCGATCGATGAGGTGAACCACTCCGGGATCGCCTGCTTTCAGGGCCGCATCGATCTTGGCCGCCTGAATCCGTTCGGCAACGGGCTGCACCGCCAGAATTCCAGTGCTGTAAATCTGATTGATGACCACCACCTTCAGCAGGATTTCCGCAGTGACGGTGTTGGCCGGGAAGGCCGTCAGCAGCTTCTGAATGGCGACTTCTGTGACCCGGCCCTGAACCACAAAGAGCTCTTTGGCCAGCTTGACAAGTTCGGGGGTGGGGTGAGGCAAGAGTGCTTTCTGGGGCAGGGTGGAAGGCTCAATGCTTGTCATGGGTTCGCCTCTTCAGGGGTGGGAAGACCTTCAGGGTAGCGTGCAGGAAGCAGCCGCGAGCCTGTAGTTGTGCCAACTGCAGCTCAAGCCCGCTTGGCCGGTAGGCCCGAACTGAAGGCGGGCAGAGGAACGCTCTGTTGCAAAAAACTAAAAGAATATTTTAGTTTTTTGCATAATCCTGCTATTATGAGCGTATGGATGGACATCCAGCGCCACCACCTCGGCCGCGCGAAGACGCCCTGTTCGAGGTGGCCGATGAACAGGGCGGCTACTTCACGGCGCAGCAGGCCCGTGAGGCGGGGTACTCGGCGCAGCTGCAGGCCTACCACGCAAAGGGCAGCCACTGGCAGCGGGTTTCCGCCGGAATCTACCGGCTGCGCCACTACCCGGTGCCCCCTCATCCGCAGTACGTCGAGCTCAGCCTGTGGAGCCGCAATCGGGAGGGAACGCCGCAGGCCGTCATCGGGTATGAGACGGCCCTGGCCCTGCACGAGCTGAGCGATTTGATGCCCAGCCGCATCCATCTGATCGTGCCTCCAGGGTTTCGCAAGCCACCACCCAGGGGCGTGGTGCTGCACACTGGCATCGTCCCACCGGGCGACTTGGAACACGCCTCGGGCTTCCAGTTGACCGCCCCGCTGCGCACCCTCGTGGATCTGGCAGGGAGCGACCTCAGTCCCGAACATCTCCACCGCGCCCTGCACGAGGCGCTGAACCGGGGCGTGATCCGGCGCAGCACGCTGGAGCGCCGGCTGAGCGCAGAAAAACTGGACCAGGCGCGTCGGCGGCTCCTGGTGGCGCTGGAGGCCATATGAAGTACGCGTCACCGAGGGCCTTTCGCAACGCACTGACTTCGCACCTGCGTGCCCGGGCGACGCGGGAAGGCATGGATCTGGCCCGCCTGCAGCGCCAATTGGCCTACGAGCGCTTCCTGAACCGGCTGTTTGGGGTGGTGGGCGAGGCCTGGGTGCTTAAGGGCGGCTACGCCCTGGAACTGCGCCTGGGCGGCCGGGCGCGTGCGACCAAGGATCTCGATTTCAACGCGCCTGGAGGCGGCGACCTCCTCGAGGTGCTGCAGGACGCAGCGGAACTGGATCTGGCCGACCACTTCCGCTTTGTCGTCGAAGTCCCGGAACGTGGAGCGCTGGCGGGTCCCCCGGAGGGCGGCCAGCGGTTTCGCGTCACCGCGCGCCTCGACAGCAATCAACCCTTCACTACCTTTCTTGTTGATGTCGGTCAGGGTGACATCGTCCACACCACGCTCGATCGCCTGCCACCCCAGGTGGACGTCTCCTTCGCCGGCCTGCCGCCCACGACTTTCCCCATCTACCCGCTCCCCGAGCACTTCGCAGAGAAACTGCATGCCTACACGCGCCCGCGGCCTGGGGGCGGACAGACCCGAGTGAAGGACCTGCTCGACCTGAGTTTGATCGTCACCGAGCTCCAGCTCCAGCCCAGCCGGGAGGTGTGGCTCGTGCTGGACGGCGTGTTCACGAGGTACGCCTCGCATACCCTTCCGTCTGTGGTTCCAGATCCGCCTGCAGACTGGCGCGGTCCATACCAGGCCATGGCCACCGAGATCGACCACCCGGTGACCGACATGGATGAGACTGTTGCCGCCGTCCAGCGCTTCCTGGACGCGTGCCAACCCCGCTGAAGGGAGCGGAGAATCGACACCGGGGCCACCGCTAGTTACCTGCAGTAGAGGGTCCTCCTGCACCGCGCTCAGAGCGTCAGCCCACCCGTGTGGTTCAGCTTGAAGCTGACCTTGTACCGGTAGAAGCTGATGTCGGGCGCGACCGCCAGGGCGTACTGGAGCTTGACGTCGTCCTCTAGGGCGATGATCAGGCCGCGCACTTTCTGACTGGGCTCCGCCACCTCCTGCTTGATGTAGCCCATGTACCGCTGGATCTGCCCCACGGTCCGGTCGGTGGCCGCTCCGCGCTTGAGCTCGATGACCAGCAGTTCCGTGCCGTCCTTCTTCACGGCCAGGATGTCGATCGGCCCCGTCGCCGTCTGGTACTGCTGTCCGATCGGCGCGCCGTCCTCGTCCGGGTACAGGTCGTAGTGGGCACCGAGGTCGGTGGCTGCCCAGTTCGTGACCAGGAAGTTCTCCAACTCCTTTTCCATCGGGAAGCCAGGATCCGTATCGGCGGGAGTGACGGAAGGTCCCCCCGGCGCCACCGTTCCGGCCAGCGCCGCGATCTCCGGCCCGTACCCGGTCAGGTCGATGATGGTCGTGATGCCACCCGAAGAGTTCCGCAGCGGCACGCTCATGTCCGAGCGCTGGATGACGCCCGGTTCCTAGGTCACGCTCCGCCGATGTGGCAGCGGCTCCCCAGGGACGTAGTGGTACTCGCCGGTCACGCGCCCGAGCCGGACTTGCCCCGGCGTGCCCGTGGGCGAGAGAACCTGATCGTCCACCTGGATGCCTTGTGCGACACGCCAGAGCGTCGTGGCGTACTGACTGAGCGTTCCCCGTGAAGCGCTGGGATTGGCGGTCTCGAGTCTGGACCGCACCTCGGCCCGGAAATCAGGCTCGGGCAGATCGAGCAGCGGCGTCATGTTGAGCCCGATACCGTCATCGATGCCGATGAATCCGCCGGCCAGGGCCTGAGGGGCAAACAGGCTGCCCTTGCCCAACATGACCTTCCAATAGCTCACGATGTTTCCTCGCACTTGACCCGTACCTGTCCGGTGAGCAGGGCGTCCATCAATCCACGCTTCTGCTCGGCCACCTTGGCCTTAAGGGCTTCGAGAGCAGCTATCTCGGTGTCGAGTGTAGTAAGAACAGCGGCAATGGCCCGCTGCTCCGACGCCGGTGGGAATATGATCGGCAGTTCGAAGAAATCAACGACGGAAACGTTCAGGAGTCCATGGTTGCGAGCGCCTTCCTGTGCAATGCCTGCGATGCCCTCGTTGAGCAGGTTGGCTTCGAAGAAGTGCTCGTAGAAGTCGCTCACCGCATCTTCTCGTTTCAACCCAAAGCAGATATACAGCGTGGAAACGACGCCAGCGTCGTAACGGTTGAGGCGCTTGATGGCCCCGTAGTCGTATCCGGTCGAGTAGCTCTTGTTATAGGCGAATTCGCCGTGCCGGAGGAGGTAGTACCCGGACAGGTCGTTCGCCGCAACGCGCTTGTTGAAGAACTCCCGCTGATCGATCAGGCCGTGTACGCCGGAAATGGTCAGGGCATGGTCGTTTCCCTCGGTGTTTTTACGTGTGATACGGGAGAAGACAGATCCCATCGTCGTTTTCTCCCATTCCTCCTTAAACCCTGGCAATCTACGCTTCCCTGTCAGGAGCTGTTCGGCCAGCCCGCGCTTCTGCTGCCGCTTCGCGTTGATCAACTGTGTCAGGACGGAGAGAGAGTCGTCCCACTGATAAAGGATTGAAGCGATACGGCGTTGTTCGGGAAGAGGAGGAAAGTAAAGTTCAAGGTCACCAAATCGCGTCGAACCGAGATGAGCGATTGAGTTGGTCTTAGTTGCGATCTTGGCAAATACCCCAGACACTTGGCACCATCTAAATAACTGATATGCATAGTTGGTTTCACATTCTGGACCTGCCTGAAACCGCACCAATGTGTTCTGAAAGCAGCAGTTTTCAGGGGCGCCTTCATACTTAGCACATCTTCCCACAAGTCCAAGGCTTTGGCCTTCGTTAAGAAGCAAATCCCCAGTCTTTAGTTCGTAACGTTTGTATTCGGCGTCAGTGAATGGCATCTCCAGAACATCTGATATATCTATAAATCCATCGAAAACATTTGCAACGCGGAGGTAAGGCGTCATGTTACCTTGCGTAAGATGTGGCGACCGCTGCCTTCCACCTTGAACAAAACCCATCTCCGAGACTCGTCGTCGCACAGTGCTCTCGCTCATGATCGCTTCCGGATGGCGGTAAACGTTGAACGAATGCTCTGAGCAATAATAAGAAGGGAGTAGATCATTCAGCCCCTCTTAAATCTAACGCGAGCATATGCACTTGCATGCGTGCCCTTGCTTGCTGCCACTGTCGCTCGAGATCGTCGATATCGTTTTGCAGAGCAGATACATCGATCTGCTCTATGTCTTCGCTTGTCTCGACATACCGTGGAATATTCAGGTTGTAATCGTTGTCTGCCAGTTCAGTCAGTGGAACAGTGCGGGCGTATTTGATAACGTCGGCGCGAGCATGGTACGTGTCCAAAATCCTTTGAATGTTGCTCTTCCCTAAGTTATTCTGATTCTTCCCGGCAGAAAACTCGCGGCTGGCGTCGATGAATAGCACGTCATCCTGCTTCTTGCCTTTCTGGAAGACCAACAGCGCGGCTGGGATCCCCGTGCCGAAGAACAGATTGGTGGGCAGGCCGATCACTGCATCCAGCAACCCGTCCTCAATCAGCGACGCGCGGATCTTGCCTTCCGCACCGCCCCGGAACAGGACGCCGTGCGGCACGACAACCACCATGCGGCTGTTCACCTCGGTCAGGCTGCTGATCATGTGCGAGATGAATGCATAGTCACCCTTGCTCTTCGGCGGGAGACCCCGCGTGAAGCGCCCATGCTGATCTTTGGTTACGTCGTCCGCACCCCACTTATCGAGGCTGAACGGCGGGTTGGCGACGACCACCTCAAACTTCATCAGCCGGTCGTTCTCGAGGTGCAGCGGGTTGCGAATGGTGTCCCCCCATTCGATCCGGGCTTCGTCGACGTCGTGCAGGAACATGTTCATCCGCGCGAGGGCGAAGGTAGAGCCGTTCTGCTCCTGCCCGTAGATGGCGTAGTCGCGGCTCCCGTGACTCTGCACCCACTGGGCGCACTTGATGAGTAGTGAGGCGCTCCCGCACGTCGGGTCATAGATGCGCTCCCCAGGCTGCGGATCCATCAGGCGGGCCATCAGCTCGCTGACCTCGGGCGGCGTGTAGAACTCCCCGGCCTTCTTGCCGGCGCCGGCTGCGAAGCGGGAGATCAGGTACTCGTAGGCGTTGCCGATGACATCCTTGTTCCCGATGCGGCTTGGGCGCAAGTCGAGCTTCGGATGGTTGAAGTCCTCGAGGAGGAGCTTGAGGCGCACGTTGCGCTGCTTCGTCTGTCCGAGGGCGGCCTCGCTGTTGAAGCTGATGTTGCGGAACACGCCGGAGAGCTTGGCCTTGTTGGCGTCCTCGATGGCGAGGAGTGCCTGGTCAATGATCTCCCCGAGGTTGTCGGCGGTGCGCTGCGCGTACAAATCCTTGAAGAGTGAGCCGGGCGGCATCACGAAGCGCTCGCGTTCCAGGCGGCGGCGGATGCGTTCCTCGTCGTCGCCGTACTCATCCTTGAGGGTGTCGTAATGGTCCTGCCAGACGTCACTGATGTACTTCACAAACAGCATAGTTAGCAGGTAGTTCTTGTACTCAGAGGGGTCGACGGTGCCTCGGAACGTGTCACATGCGGACCAGAGGATGCCGTTGATTTCAGACTGCTCAATGTGTTGGGTCATATCAGTGGACTCCAGGTCGGTCATCTGGGAAGGGCGGCGAGGGCAGTTATGGCACGCTGCTCGACGATTGCGACGTCCGCGATGGCCTGCTCGAGCTCCAGCGTGATCTCCTCAAGGGAGCGGCCCTGTTGCAGCTCTTGCTCGAAGTACTGGTTGGGCTGCCAGTTGTCGTCATTGGCGTGTACGTCGAGACGAGAGACGAGAGTGGCCAACCCGGGCCGTTCAGTGCGCTCGTTGATAACGTCGGCGAGCAGCTCGATGGCGGCAGTGGGAAGAGTTTGCTGCCGTCCGTCACGTACTCCCAGCTGAGTGGCATCAATGAACTGGATGTCGGTGTATGCCGTTTTTGCGGCGCTGGGACGCTCAAAGACAGTAAGAGCAAAGTACAGGTTGGTGTAAGCGAAGAGGCCGCTTGGCAGAGCCGTCACGCTGTGCAGCCACCCGGCCGCCGCAATGTCCTGACGCGTATCGGCTTCCGAGCCCATGCGAAAGAGCGGTCCGTAGGGGATCAGGAATGCGGCGCGCCCGCCAGCTTTGAGGTGACTCATGCCTACCAGGATGTGATGCCACTCTGCTGTCCTGGGCCACTTCCTTGGTGAGAACAGCAGGCCATGGTCATCGTCTGGCCACCGAATGGTGTCCTGCAAACGAGATCCGGTGGGTGGCGTTGCCACGACACGGTCGGCGTCGCAAAAGATCAAGTCAGGTTCGGCGAGCAGATCGACGGTCTGGGGCTTGAAGCTTATGACGCCGTTGAGGAGCAGATGAAGAGCGGTGATCCTAGCCGCCGCCCCTTGGGCAATGTACGTGAACTTCACCCGATTCGGGTCGCGGTCATGGGTGCGAATGTAGCGGGTCAGGCCGACCAGGGCCGCGCCCATCTCGGGGGTGAGGTCCAGCACGGTCATGCCGTCCTCAGGGGCGAGGACTTCAGCCAGCAGCTGACTCACGCTCTTAGGCGGCGTCAAGCTCTCCGACCTGCCGTAGTCCCGTTCAATGAGCTCGGAATAGGCCTGGCCGAGTTGAAGAAGTCCGGGGAGTCCGTGGGTATCGCGGGCCAGGGTTTCGACTAGGGTGTTGACGCTACGGAGGAGACGTGAGAGCTCCTGCGCGCTGACCCGATCTCCAGCGGTGGGAAGCGACGGCAGCTCGACGCGTTTCAGGAGGCCATCAACCTTGCCTTTGACGTCGGACGGACTCGCTTGGGTACTCCTCAGAACCGCCATGTCCGCAGTGTCGATGACGAAGTCGAGGGGAGCATAGACCTCAGAGAAGGACTCTACGGCCTGTAGGAACAGCACTTCACCCAGCAGGAGCAGACGATCTTGCGTCCCGTTCAGGCTCTTGAAGGAGCGCAGCTCATTCATCAGCGGCATCAGGTCAGTGGGCATTTCAGCTCTTCCTGCTGATTACGAAGGGGCGAAGGGCTGCCTCAATCCGCTCGCTCATCAACTCCGTGACCCTATGCGTCTGGACGCGATACACGTCCTGTGCAGCGATGGCTTCGGCAATGGCGTCTTGTTCGGTGAGGTCTGGCAGGACGATCTCCAGAGTTTTGAACTTCGCGAGCGGAATGTTCTGGATAACGCTCCCCGTAAACATGGGGGCGACCACTCGCTGCATGAGCTCAGAGCGTAGCAGGCCGGCCACGAAGTAAGGGTGGGCTATCGCTCTGTCGACATCTAAAACGGTCAGATTGTTGCTTATCACCGCGTCGTTCAGGCCATCAGGAACGACCGAAGCTTTGAGAGAGCTGGTGCGCAAGGCAATGAGTATCTGGCCTGTCCTGGCGAGGAAGTCTGCGATTCGTACATCATCAAATTTTTCGAACCGATCCCCATCTTTGGGCTCAACGTGTATGCCGGTGAGGTTGGTGACTTGGAGCACGCGGCGTTCTTGGCCACCATCCGACGTGTACCTGGTCAGGGTCACGCCCTGACTTAGGGTGCCAAGCTTACCGATCGGAACTCGCTTGCTTTTCATGACATCTATAGTTGCATTTTATCTCAAGTCTGTCAAACTCTCTAAGAATAAAAAATGCATTTGACATAAAATGCAAAATGTATTAGAGTAATTGCACTGAAAGTTAGGAGGGCGCCATGTACGTACCCAGCGATCACGCCATTACCCGTTACATTGAACGCTTCGCCGGTAACGTCTCCCACACCAGGGCGCGTCAGTGCCTGGCACGTATTGCCCGCAGCGCCCGCTTCCGCAGAACACTGCCCGGCGGCGCACGCCTGTACGCCACCGGGCCGATCAACCTCGTCGTACAGGACGGAACGATCCTCACTGTCTACCGCCTCACATACGATGACGCTCCCCTGGCGGCGTGAAGGGATCCCGCCACGATAGGAGCGGTGAGGTTATCCGAACCGCTCCTATCGTGGTTCAACCTCTTCCACCATCTTCCCCGCGCTGAAGCCTGTGGGCGTTCGGCTGTCCCAACTCAAGGCTGTGCATCACAACCGCTCTGCAACATGAACCTGGGCCATCAAGCGGCTCACGGTGGCCGGGTGGACATCGAACAAGCGGGCGGCCTGCGCCATGGTGTATCGCTCTTCCCGAACGCCACGCACCAACTCGGCGCGCTGGCTCTGCGACAGCTTGGGTCGCCGACCACCAACCTGTCCAGCGGCGGGTGCCGGATTAGCCAGCATATGCACTCCAGACTGCTCAGCTTGTCGCAACCGGAGTGGACCGAGAAATAGGGGTCACGTTGGCAAGCGGCTCAGTCCCATATGCGTGCGATCTGGGATTGAGCATCGATCTCGGCTTAGCGTAGTAGGGCGGATCTTGATACTGGTGGCGAAGTCCGGTGACGGTCTCGCAGAACAGCATTTTTCGTGACTGCGCCACCAGCGTTTACCGATGAAGAGGCGAGACTTTGACTTCGCCACCAGTATCGATCTTGAAGTGACCCCAACAACCTGCTGGGTAATAAGAGCCTGCCTGACACGTGGCATGACCGGGTGACTTCCTGATCAACGGCCTTACGGCCGCTTTTTGCGTAACGTTCAGGCCGCCCAAGGGCCTTTCCAATCTGTTCCTGATGGGGCCGTCGCCTCTCCATGTCGTTGTTCACTTGCACTGAAATTTGTTTAAGGTATTCTGCCTTTGGCATAATATGTTTGGTGAATTCTAGTCTGACCAAGTACGACGGCAACATCTCAACCGACTCCTGAGATGAGAACAGGTAGAATCCGGGCGACCATGACTATGGACTCGCCGCTCTTCCCCCAGTTTGGAAGGAATTTCATGCGGCACCATGCTGGCAGCATCATCAGGGACCCGCGCTACGCCATCACAGAACTGGTAGCAAACGCCTGGGACGCAGGGGCTACCGTCGTGCAGGTGGCCTGGCCGGAGGCTCGTGGGGACATCGTCGTTTCCGATAACGGCTCCGGAATGACCGAGCAAGAGTTCCTCAGCCGCTGGAACGTCCTGAATTACAACCGTCTCGAAACTCAGGGCAACACCGTGGAGTTTCCGCCAGGCTCCAGTGGCAATAAGCACCGACGGGCCTTCGGACGCAACGGCATCGGTCGTCACGCCGTATTTTGCTTTGCGGCCACCTATACCGTCGTTACCACCAAAAATGGGGTGCGAACGACGGCCCTCGTTCAACCGGACGAGGAACAGCCTTTCAAGATCCAAATCCTGTCGAAGGAACCCAGTGATGGGCACGGCACCATCATCCAATGCGTACCAGGCGACTGCAGTGGGCTGCGCGAGACCGAGGTCGTGAAATTACTTGGCAGCAAGTTCATCTACGAGCCGACCTTTCAGATCCACGTGAACGACACGCCCGTGTCATTCGAGACCCTCAACGGGGACGTTCCCACCTTCACGGTTCAAACGCCGCACGGCATGGTGGAGGTATACCGCTTTGATGCCGAGGGCGGTCGGACAAGCGACCAGAGCGGCGTAGCGTGGTGGGTGAACGACCGCTTGGTCGGCAAGCGCTCCTGGGATATTGGTGATGGGGCGTTACTGGACGCGCGCACTGGCATCGGCAAGCGGTTGGTGTATGTGGTGAAGGCCAACTTCTTGGTGGACGACGTCAAGGCCGACTGGTCGGGCTTTGCCGCTTCCACCCGGTACCTCGAAGTGGAGAACTGCGTAGCAGACGAGTTGCGCAGGGACATCCACCAGTTCCTCACGCTGACCCGCCGGGACCGCAAACGCGGCGTCATCGCCCGCAATAGGGACACCCTCAAAAAGCTCCCACCCCTGGCACAAGCGCACGTTGCGCGCTTCATCGAAGACGTGCAGCGCGAGAGCCCCACCATCTCTGAGCGAGACCTTGCCAACGTCGTCACCGTCTTGGCCAACCTCGAACTCGCCAACACGGGGTACTCGCTGATTGAGCGGCTTTCTACTCTGTCTCCTGAGGATCTCGACAGCCTCGACGAGATTCTCGCGGAGTGGTCCGTGGGCGACGCCAAGTTGGTGCTGAACGAGCTGGGCCGCCGCCTGCGGCTGATCGAGAAGCTGCAAAACATCATTGACGACCCGCGTGCAGACGAACTCCACGACCTCCAACCGTTGTTCGAGCGTGGCTTGTGGATTTTCGGGCCGCAGTTCGAGTCGCTCAGCTTTACCTCCAACCGATCGCTCACGACGGTCGTTCGACGGTTGCTTGCAAAGCGCCACAACGTCGACGAGACGCGACTGATGACGCCCCGGCGCCGTCCCGACTTCGTGGTACTGCCGACTTCCAGCGTCGGGGTTTACACCGCTGACGGCTTTGGGAGGGACCACGAGGTCGACGAGATCGGTCACGTAATGGTGGTGGAACTCAAACGCGGTGGGTTTGCCATCACAGACGATGAGGTTAATCAAGCGCAGGCGTATGCCCGTGAGCTGCGCCGGGCGGGGGTGCCAGGAGACACCCCGATCACTTGCTACGTCCTGGGATCCAACGTCAACGCGGACAGCCAGGATGAGGTGACGATGGGCGCCGCGCGCGTTATTCCTCGGGCATACCGGGTGGTGTTACAGCAGGCACATCAGCGGACGTTCAACCTGCAAAAGAAGCTCGCGGCGCTGGTACCGATAGAAGTAGATGAGGACATGCGCGAACTGCTCGATGACAACCTGTTCGATCAGGCGAGCAGGCTGTGAACCACGAAGCTTGAGTCGTGCAGAAACGAAGGTTTATTTGGGACGGTGTAGAGACTGACAAACACGATGTTTTCTGTTCTCTCAACCCTATACCTTCAACTGGAAAAATTGTGAGCCAAGTTCCTAGCGGAGTAAAATTTTGAAATCGTGTCTCCGCCCCGTATACGTATCACCGCAGCCTGATCGGCCACTCTCTTGGAACACGCGCGTATTGTTTTTTGGCATCGGAAAGCAAGGGGCGGAGTTAAGCATAAGGAATCTCGAACTCTCCAGATAGCGCTGATTCTCTTTCCCGCCTTACGCTAATTGGGGTTAGCATAAGGATCATGAAGCTATTGATCGGAACGCTTGCTCTTATTCTCATGCCGAGCGCAACCTCTCAAAGCATTGAGAAGCTCCCGCCCTTGGGCCTAGAAATTCCTGGTAGTTCCCAAAAATGGGAGTATGTCCTGTTTAGCATTTCTGTTGGACAGAATTATAATGGAGGGTTAATATATATCAACTATAGAGGCAACGAAAGTAAAATGACTTTGGAAGAATTTGACAAGATTGTATCAAAAACTCTGAAAAACTCTAGCGGAAATTTTCAAGTTAATCAATATTTAGATTATTTTGGTGCATTTGGATGGCAACTTAGTGGCACAACTCTGGATGGATCACCTATAAAGTCTCTTGAGCCAGGGTCAAACGGATCTACAGGAAGATATTATTTAAAGAGGTTGTTGGAAGAATGATAACTATTCTCGACGTTTACCGGGGCGAGTCCCTGAACGGTGCCCGCCGCTGGTCAGACCTGCACCCCCAGGAACGGCGGCGACGTGCAGTTGAGGCGGCTCAGTACCTCGACGGTGTAGTTCTCTGGACCCTGACTGAGGCGCACACCTTGCTCTACGGTAGCGCTGGAGGCGCCCTGTCCCCCCGCACCGCGAGGGCCTACCGCGAGGGCGTGATCCGGTTCGTCAAACATGCCGAGCACTCAGGGGTCAGCCTGATCCGCCCAGAGCGGGACGCCGGACCGCTGTACGCCCGCACCCTGGAGGCCCAGGGCCTCGCCCCGTCGAGTGTGCGGGTCTACCTAGCAGCGGCACGGGCCTTGTTTAAGGCACTGCGCTGGGCCGAGGTCACCGCAATTGATCCTTTCAGCGACACTACTGCCGCCAAAGACAAGACCGCCGCCTGGGACAAACGACAGCCGTACTCAGAAGAAGAGGTGCAGGTCTTGTTGGAGACGAGCAGCCTACGAGACCGCACCCTGATCCTGCTGTGCGCCCACGGCGGCCTGCGCATCATGGAAGCGCTGGCTCTGACCTGGGCAGATCTTCAGGCGGACGCCTTGATCGTCCGGCATGGCAAGGGCGGTAAAGGGCGGCGGGTAACGTGTTCCAACACGCTGCTGACTGCGCTGGAGGACTGGTGTGAAGTGGACGGCACACCCGACGGACTGATCATCGGGGCCAGCCAGACGGCGGCGCGCGAACGCCTGCGCGCCCTGTGCAAACGGGCGGACGTGCCGTACCGGGGCTGGCATGCCTTTCGGCACTACGCCGGAACCCGCCTGGCCGCGCGCACCAGTCTGGAAAATGCCGCTCGCCATCTGGGTCACGCCTCCATCGAAACCACGCGGGTCTACGCCAAATGGGCCGACCGCAGCCTCAAAGATGAGCTGGCGCGGTGGTGATGGCTAAATGCACGGCATGTTTGGCCGCTGACGCAACATTCTTCCTATAGCTTAAAGTGTGCGCCGACTATTTTTTCTGCTTCCCCTCATCACCTGTATGGCTTATGCCCAGGACTTAGCCCGTTCTCCCATGCTTGATCTGAAGTTTCGCGTTGCGCCTAAGTGGCTGTACCAACCTGCATCCAGCTCCATGCTCGGTGAACAGCTCATGCGAGGGTTTGATGATGAGCGCCGGGCTCTCTGGTTCGCGCCCAGTTGTGTCCGTTACCCAGGAACAGGGATTATTGCCGGAGAAGTTCTGGAATGGTCTTCAGAAAACTACGTCTCGCCGCAGGAAATCAGCAACGCGCTTAGCCAACGTTTCCCGAAACTACGCTGGGCGGAGAAGCAAGACCATCCAAGCGGACAAGGTTCTGCGTTCAGCAAGGCCTTCTTCGTGCCATGGGCGAACAACGGCGAGGTGTCAGGCTATCTATATTGGAATTACGCACAGAAAGCAGGGAGTGAGGCGAATACGCTACTTTATTTCTGCCAAGCACCTGCATCTGGTCCAGCAACTGCCTCAAAACGGGGATTTCTTGGCTCCTCACAGTCCTTGACGAAATCAGACTTTTGTCAAGCGTTTAAATGCAGCGGAGTCAAACGGATTGATGGCGATGGTCCAGGCTTCGCTTATTTTTTCGACACCTATACCTTCTTAGGAGGCAAGATCACAGCTGGAATCGGGAAGGATGGAACTATCTTACAGATGAATTTGGAACTCAAAAATCCTAGTGATGAAATGGCAAAACGTTTTTTTGAGCTAGCTCTGGGTTATCAGATCACAGATCACCGACTCACTCAGTGTCGCCAAGATGATGTCAAAATGCAGGCCAGTTTTGGAATTACAGCGCGCCTAGCGTGCTTCCGCAGCTCTTACGCCATATTTGACTCAAGTTACGATTACGGCGGCTAAGAAGGAACCTATCAAGCGCCGTAAATGCACGGAAATCGGCATACTGCTATCGGCGGGTGAGCGCGCCGGTCACGCGGCCTCCCTGAAGAACGGCGGCGCTGTTGTGATCGGCGTCAGTCCAGGTGTCGCAGGTGGGGCAGTGGAACTGTGTGTAGGGCCAGGGGCGCTCGCCCACTGCGCCGCACCGTGAGCAGGTCACGCTGGTGTGCGCGGGATCGATCAGGTGGAGGCAGGTGCCGGTCATCGGGGCCAGCATGGCAATCCAGCGGATCAGCAGGGGCGCGCCAACCAGAGCCATTGCTGCCGCAGACCACGGTGCCGCACCCCGCTCACGGATTCCCTGCCAGTTGATCGCCTCAGCATGAACGTGCTGATGCTGCAGCGCCTGCCAGAGCACGGCCTCCAGGCCGGTGCGGTGGGGCTCCAGGCACTGCTGACGCATCACGGCGTGGGTCAGCAGTTCGGTGTCTTGGGGCTCAGGCAGGCCCGCACGGACGTCGACCTGCCGGGGCACGCTGGTAATCTCCAGGACACTCGCGCCCGTCGCGATGTTCCGGTAGCCGATGTCGATGCCGTAGGCGCTCCGATCGCGGGCCTGCGGCAGGTAGGTGCGCGGAATCCGGATGGTCCACTTCAGGATCAGGCTCCGGGCTCCGCTCTCGTCGGTGGTCCGCACCAGCGACACGTGCTGGTAGCGGTGGGGGACCGTCCGGTCCACCGTGTGCCGGACGGTCCGGCCCAGCCAGGGCCAGGCGTCCCGGCCTAGCCCGTAAAGCGTGGCCGCTGCCGAGGCGTCGCCGCGCAAGAGCCGTTCCATCTGCGCATTCCACTCCGCGTTGACGGCGGCGGCATGCGCGTCGGCCTCGGCGAGCAGGGCGCAGGTCAGGTCCGTCGGCAGTGCCCACAGATCGGCAACCACTGGGTCAGGCAGGCCCTCGATCATCACGCGGTACTCGTCAATGGGCTGAGCCGCGCTGTCCAGGGCCACCCGGTCCAACGGCCACAGGGGCAGCGCCGTCCCGGCCTTCACGTCGTTGCCGAAGCGCTGGAGCCGTTGCGCTTCAATGTCGAGCAGACGCGCCAGCACGGTAGGCGGCACCGCCGCCTGCCAGCGCGGCGGCAGGTCCCGGTGGGTCACCTGGGCCAGCTGGTGCAGGGCGTCCAGCCGGATATCGATGAGCCGGTGGTCATCCACCCGGGGGAGCAGGTGGCCGTCGGCCGTCTGCCACAGCGCCTCCCGGACGTGCATGTGCAGGCCCGCGCCCACCGCGCGCAGCCAGGTACGTACGGCCAGGTGGATCTGCTCGGCGGTGTCATACAGCAATTCCAGGGACAGAACCTGTGAGGTGGTGGGGCGGAGTGGCGTCGGGGCCAGGATCAGGGTATTGGTCATACCCCCCTTCACCGCTGTGCGGTGAAGCCCCCCCCGAATACCCCCATTTCCGGCTACACCCACGCGTCCATACGCTGGAGGTATGCCACTAACAGAGTTGCAATCAAACGTCCTGCTGCACGTCGGAAAAGCCGGTGCCCTCACCTCACGTCTGGTGCAGGCGACCCACAGCCCCCGCCCCAACTGGTACCCCCTGATCGAGGGCCAGTATCTGCGGGAGTACCAGACGATCTACGGACCGACGCTGGCGCTGGCCTCCAAGGGGCAGCGGCACCTCACGGCCGCCGGTCTGCTCACGCCGTCCGGTTTGCCTTTCCCCTGTCTGACGGGTCCCGCCACCGTTGTGAACCGCGCGTACCGCAACGACGCCCTGCGGATCCTGCTGAACGAGGGGTACACCGTCGACGTGCACGAGTACCAGATGCTGGGCGGGGACCGGTACATCAAGTCGATTAAAGCCGGAAAGACAGGCACCACCAACGTGATTGTCCGGACCGTCCTGCAGGTGCCGACAGACGTCGCTGGGCGAATCGCCCTGGACCATCACCACCGTTGCCACGTGACGCCGCTGGAGTTCACGCCGGAAGGTCCCGTGACCAACCAACTCGGGCACCCACTGCTCTACGCCACCATCAGCGGCGGTGGCATCAGCCCCGCCGGAATCCGGGCCCTGTACCATCGGCACCGCCTGGACATCGGTCACTGGCACCACCCGTTGTTGCTGGCTGTCCCGAACCCGCGTGAAGTGGCAACCTACCTGCGCAGCCTCGAAAGGGAACGCACCCTCAGCGAGACCCACCTGGAGCGCTGGAAGGTGGGGTTCCCACTCGTGCGCCTGATCCACGTCCCCGTGCCCGGCGGAGTTCGATGCGGCTAGCGACGGGCACAGTGCTGTACGGCCTCAGGCCGTACTTCTGATCCAGGCACCAGAAATCGACGTAGAACACCATGACACTGTTGAGTCCCGGCAGCAGCCCCTCCGAGTCCAGGGTGGTCACCGTTTTGCGGAGGCTGACCACCCGGCTCCGGGTGGTTGTCGTCCACATCACGTCCGTATAGCCGGTCGCGCTCGCGGCCCTCAGCTTGGCTTTGATGGTGGCCGGCGGATAGCCAGTATCAAGTTCCACGGCCCATTCATGGCCGTCCTTGAAGCGCAGCGCAGCGTCGGGCAGGTGGTGCTGCCCGCGGCCCTTCAGATCCAGGAGTCGCCAGTCCGCCCCTTTCTCGCTCATTATTTTCTTGGTCCTGAACCGGTGCTCGGCCAGTCCGGCCCAGTGCATCAGGGCCGCCGACGATTCTCCGGCCAACTCGGGCCGGTCCAAAACGAACGTGAGATCCGTCAGGGAGCCCGGCTGGTTCACCCGCGTGCGGCAGGTGCGTTCCACCAGGGTCAGCCCCATCTGCTCGGCCGTCTTCAACAGACCACGCCGCTCCAATTGAACAGTCGTCAATACCCGGTCAATGGCCATGTCTCTCTTCAAATCCGCCCTTAACCGGGCGTGATGGATCTTCGTCATGAACCACTCTGGCATACCCATCCATCCCCGCGTGCCGTCAAGGAGAACGCACGCCGACAGGGACGACGAAGATCCATCACGCCCGGTCCACTGTTCATTGTTAGTGTTTAGCTTTTTTCCACTCAAAGGCCGCGTAGAAGGGCCAAAAGGCTGGTTTCCCTATACTGTGGAAAGACGTCTGTTTGTCGAGTGGTCAGCCATCTATCGTCTGGGCATGTGGCCCTCCGAACTTGCACGGCAACTCAATGTCAGCCCCGGCGTGATCAGCAAACGATTGAGCGTTTACCGGACGGAGGCGGGCCTGGAACGCCAGGACACCCTCGACAAACAGACTATCAACCACATGACAGAGATGCACCTGCTCCTCATGGCGCACGCCACGATGACGGTGCGGGAAGCCACGCTGCGGGTCCTGGGGCAATGGATCAACCCAGTCACGGCGCAGGAGGCCCACCTGCTGACGCAACGCGTCCAGGAGATTCAGGACCGGCTGACCGGGATGGAGCGGATGCTGGCCGAGGTCCATGACATCGTCACGTCCCGCGATCGGCGGCGGCGAGATGCTGCAGAGCAGGGACAGCCGACGCTCGACTGGGCGGCCAGCCCTGCTGAGAACCCACAGCTGAGCGGCGTGGGCCAGGGCTGAAGGCCAGGGATGAGGCGAGGCGTGCCGTGGCCCCCACCCTTCTGGTGCGCTTTGTACCCAGGGAGGTAAGCGGTGGGCACGCGGCCAGATCAACGCTACCCGCAGGTGTGGGACCGTGACCGGAAGCGGATGGTTGATCTGCACCGCCTGATCGCGGAACACCACCTCCAGCGCCCCCTGACCAGCCATGAGGTGGTGCATCATCTGGACGGCAACCGGCGCAACAACGATCCAGCCAACCTCGTGGTGCTGTCCAGTCAGAGCTTCCACGCGCATCTGGAGGCCCTGCAGCGGAGAGAGCGGGGGGGCCAGGTGTTGCTCTTCGCGGAGTTCAGACCGGGCGCAATCCTGCTCAGGGAACATAAAGCTCTGATGCGGACTCCGATTAGAGGGTGTTGAAAACACCCGTAATCCGAGCGGAGCGAGAAGGAGAGAAACGGGTTCCGGGCGTGAAGTGGAGGGATCGGCGCTGTTCCGTTTCCTGCACGAAACAAACGGAATCCGTAGGAATCAGAGGGCGATGCTGGGCTGTAGTCCAGCACCGCCCTCTGCGAATGCGGCGCTTGGTTTACCTACAGACCACGGTCAAAGTGCGCTATCACCCGGAGACGCACGAGGTTCGCATCGCCCTGCCGCGTACGCTGGACAGCACGAAAGTACGCTGTTCGGGGAGGGGGACTACACCCTAGAAGTGCGGGGCGGGAAGACCAGCCGGGTCAAGTTGCGCGGGCATGATGCGGAAGCCCTGAAAGGCTAGAGACAGGTCTGGGAAGAGCGCGAGCTGACAGACAGCGACTCACGGCTAGTGCGGGCCTCTCCATGAACACCAGTAAAGCGACAGGCTGCCGTGCTGGACCCTTCGCGACCAGGGGAGGGCCGAACTGGAGGCCAGTGTCTTGCAGTGGCGACATGTGGGTGGGGGCAGCGGCTACTTCTGCGCTGAAGACCACAGGACTGAGGGGCGG
The DNA here is from genome assembly GCF_001949125.1 of Deinococcus marmoris. Classification (GTDB taxonomy): domain Bacteria; phylum Deinococcota; class Deinococci; order Deinococcales; family Deinococcaceae; genus Deinococcus; species Deinococcus marmoris_A. The sequence continues at coordinate 30,275 of NZ_MSTI01000039.1, read as the reverse complement.
AAGCAACACATATGACGGCGGCAGACCGGCAGCAAATACCGCCAAGACGTGACAATCGAGAGAGGCTGGTCCTCAGCCTCTCTCGACAAGGCTGGATGGAACTCAGTCAGGCGGTGCGGTGGGGACAGGATAAGTTCTGGACCTGTCTTCAGCTCCTGAAAACGCCATTCCCTGCGATTAGAACGTCAGATCCCCAAAGTGTCAGGTGCTGAGCCTGAGAACACCATCTCCTGCGACCGGAACACAAATTGCCCGAAATTCAGATTGGAATGAACCCCTCCGCCTGACGTTGGCCATCCTCCATCGGCAGGATGGGCTGACCGTGAAGGAGTGTGCGTTTCTGGCACTGGTTACGTTGCTGCCCCATCTGCATCTTACCCGCCTACCTTAGATCTTCTTCAAAAACGCTAAATTTCTGCACTGGCACAGCTATCAACGCCACTATGCAAATATTATCGCGTGTCCATTAATAATGGACACGCATCTCTAAAATCTTAAAGACCGCGCCCAGACAGCAATTCAGGTAGCGCCATACACCAAGATGGGCAGTAAATCATCTACAGAGCGTCAACACAGTCCAGCGTCGCTACGCCCCCGTAGGGACGGCACTTTTGCCATCTTCGGCACTATCGAGTACTCTGTTGTCTTGAGGAGAAACAGTTAATACAGAGCTCAAAAATGAATGAACCCTCGTTGAATCGAGGGGTTCAAATCGAGAGATTTTATAAGAGATCTTCGCGTGGACAGTAGGATTTATTAAGCAAATCTCCCTTTCGGGAATTAGATTTTGGCAGATTTCAAAGTAAGTCGAAATTCCAGTATTCGACCTAATACCCCGTTTAGGGCTTGATGCTGACCACGGAAAGCTCATGTGGGACGGCAACAAGACGAATCCATTCGCTCCTTAACCGGAACACGCCATGTTTTCTGCTCGGCTTTGAATCATCTCCTGCGCTCCAGGTGCAGCACATCGAAAAGACAGCTTCTGGTTGCTGAATCCCAGAGGCCCAGCAAATTGGCAGCGTCGCTTCCCATTGCACGAAAAACGCTCTCCCATGGCGAGAACGTTACTGCTTAAGGTTCTCTGAATCACTTTTTAAACCCACTGGGCAGCAGAATTATTCCTATCGCTTCAGGACGCAACAGCGCTCTCGGTCAGCCATCCGAGTCTGCGCTACAATTGTGCTACCCCTAAGGCAAAAGACATTCGCCAAAGGGAAACCCCCCGTGGGAGCCTGGCAGCTCGTAATCCACAGAGGGTCTCAGTCACAGAATTTTTCCCGTTTGAGCGGGAGGCCTTCGCCTATGTCCATGATACGCCTCATGGAGCATTCTGGTCAATGGACCGGAAGGGTGGCTCTTTTACCCAGGTCAGGCGCTTGGAGATCCAAGCGACGATGCACAATCCAAACTCCACAGAAGTCTCGCCTTCAGGGCAAACCTTTCTCGCCCGCTTTGTGCAGGAACAGCGGGCCCGGGGACGCAGCAGCGGCCCACTCGATGGCCTGTTCGCGCACCTTGCGGACGCCCCCACGCCGCCTCCCTCTCAACCCGCCGCCGCCACGACGGCCCTGTCTCTCCGGACCGAACGTGCCACCGCCCGCCTTCAGGGGCAGAAGAAGAGCCACGCTGGACCACTGTTCGAGCACCTTGGCAGCCTCATCAGCACCCGCGCACCCGCCGGCTCCTGGCCGCTGGGCCACCTGGAGACGCCACCGCCAGCCCCGGTCCCCAGGTTCACGCCGTCCGCTGCAGATGGCCCGATGAAAACGGTTCACGACTTTACTGCGGAGCGCGCCATCCGCCGCGTCCAGTTGGCCGAGCCACCTGCCCCGCTGGTGCTGTTCCACCCCGTCGAGTCGCTGACCGCCTGTATGAACAGTGCTGATTGCCCGGAGACCGCCCGGCACATCTTCCGCGTGCTGTTCTCGCTGGGCCTGGAGTCGGTGCGAGCGCGCGGCGTCCCTGTCCGGCCTGACGTAGCGGTGTACCATCTGCCGCTGGAACTGCTGGCCGCCCACATTGAGCGGGACCGGACGACGGTGTGGCGCAACCTGCGCCCCCTGATCGCCTCCGGTGTCTTGGCCGCCGTCGATCATTTCGGCACCCTGCGCGGCCAAACCGCTGTGACGGGCAAAGTCTGGGCCGTGTCGTTGTGCCCGGAGCGCGTGCTGTCCGGCCATGCCGCGCCGGTCAAGGTGACCATGGGTGACCTGCGGTATCCCTGGCGCGATCTGGACCGGGACACCCGGCAGGGCCGAACCGTCTACGCTCTGACCCGCAGTGAGGAGCGCCAGCAGGCGGAGAAGGCCCAGCGCGAGGCAAAACGGGAAGAGAGAGCAGCGGCAAAGGTGCGGGCCGAGGACCGGCTGACCACCCGGGCACAGGCCAGAGCAGCCGGCGAGGTGGTTCCTCGTGGACGCGCTGCCGCGACGGCCAATGCTGCCCAGACGCGAGCCGAGAAAACCTGTTCAGTCCACGTCCTTTCTCCGGTGCAACAGTCAGTTAAAGACCTGAAGGCAGTAGAAAGAGGAGAGCTGGAGCGGTGGGTGTTAGCTCCATTTTCCTCTCCCACCTCAGACGTTACTCTGACTGTTGCACCGGCCTTCTCTGATGGCCTGGACGCCGTTTTTAGTCTTCCCACTCTCGCGGGCCTGTCGCGCAGTCGCAGGGGGGAACTGGTGGAGAAAATAGCGCGCACCCTGGCCGCCAGCTTCGAGGATTCTGAGAACCTCAAGTTCTGGTGCTGGCTGATCTGGCAAACCCTGAGGGCGTATGACCAAGGCCAGGACTGGACTGCAGATGTCGCCCACATCATGGCGCGCGTGCTGCACGATCTCCGGCAGGATGAGCAGATGGGCAACCGCGCGCAAAACCGCCCCGCCGCGCTGGTGGTCAACGGCCTGCGGAACTGCGGACTGCTGGAGGCGCTGCGGCAGATCGCGCCGACGCGGGTGGGAAAGCGGCCACGGGCCGCCTAATGCACATGCAGTTGCCCTGGCATTTTCCAGTCACGCTGAGATTTGGGAAAGATCAGATGTCCACGCAAATTGCAAAAACGTGTTGCTGGCGTAGTTTGCCATGCAACTGATTTGCGCAGTATCAGGGGTGACCTGAGACTAGGAACCAAAACCTGCGCTAAGGAATTAGCGATGCTTGCGCCGCCAGATTCGGAGTTCCGCGTCGGCTGAAGCGTCGCTGATTTCGGCATACCGCAAGGTGGTCTGGATGTGGCGGTGGCCCAGCCGCTTGCGGATGGTCCCCAGACTTACGCCCCCATTGACCAGCTCCGTCGCGTGGCTGTGGCGCAACTGATGCAGGGCGCAGGTCACGCCTGCGCTGGCCGCGTACCCCTGCCAGCGTTCCTGCACACTCTGATATCGCAGCGGCCCACCGCGCCCGTTCTTCTGCGCCTGAAACAGCGGCCCATGCTCGTAATCCAGAGACCGCAGATACTTCCGCAGCGCGTTCACCAGGCGTGGGTCATCGAGCAGCACCGTCCGGCGCTGCGCTCCCTTGCCCAGCACGGTCAGGTGTTCATCTCCCCTGGCGAGATCCAGATCGTCCAGATGGATGTTCAGCGCCTCGCTGATCCGCAGCCCGGTCTCGAAGACCAGCCGGAACAGCAGGGTGTCCCGCGTTTGCCGCGCAGGAATGACGGCAAAGATGCGCTCGATGTCGTCCCGGCGCAGACCGCGCGGATGTGGTGGCGGAATGTTGGGGCGTTCAAGATGGCGGGTGGGGTCAAGGGCCAGCCCGCCATGCTGCCGACTCCAGTGACAGAAGCGCTCAATGGCAGTCTGCTTGCGGTTCTGGGTAGAAGCAGCCCACGCGTGGGCTGCGAAGTACGCTTCCAAAGCAGCCGCATCCAGCTCTCTGCCGCTGTCCTGCAACCAGCGCTGGAGGTGGGTCAGGTCTGCCCGGTAGGCCCGGATGGTGGCCGGGCTACGGTTCAGCCCCGCAAGGAACTGCTCGGCGGCAATTTGAACGTCACTGGCTTTCATACCTGTGATAAGTGTAAATCCAGAGCCGGGCCGCACTGGGGATTGCCGTTGTTAAATCTACTCTCGGCCATCCAGAATCCTGTGATAAGGAGAATTACAACAGGAAAAATGCCGAGAGACAGACGCGTTTTCCTTCGACGAGATCAATCAGCAATAGCGCTTGAAAGATCATCGTGGCGGTGAGGATTCAGCGCTTTGAGTCCCTCAAGCAGCACATTGAGTTCTTGGTCATTGATGGGAGTGACTATTGGTAAGCGACGTGGCGCGGTGATGATTAGCGCGAGGAGATCTACCGCATGCAGAGCCTCTTCGTCACTGCCGTGGACTATCAGATAAATAAAGTACCAGGTGACACCAGCTACCAAGCGGACCATGTCGGTTTGAATGCGCTCACGCTCGTAAATGGAGAGCTGAGGGTCAGGCCACCCAGCGGCGACCTGATAAATCGCTTCCAGCAGAAAAGGGCGGCTCACCTGGGTGGATAAGAACAGACCCCCGACCAGACCTGGAAGGATCTTGGGTCCAGCGGGGAACAGGCTGCCCTGGATGACGGCGACGTTATCAATCTGCCAGTACAACGCTTGAGCGTCTTCAGTCACGGTGGCTAATGGAAGGTCGCGGATGGCGTCGAGCATGGTTTGGGCGCGCTCTGCACCTCGTCCGTCCCCGTTCCACACGTCATCATCCATGAGGGCGACTGCCTTGAGAAAAACATTGTTGCTCACTGCCTGGACCATAACGGACCGCAGTCCACTGGGCCAACACAGTCCTTATAGAAGGACTAAAGCTGACCAGAATCAAGCCGTGAAGAAGATTCTGGTCAGGCTGAGTGGTCACGCTGTCTGCTCCAGTCTGTCGTTCTGAGCCAGCGGAAGCATTTCAGTTTGACCGCAAATTTCCCTGGACAAAGCTCTTCGGAATAAAGCCATCTCCACGCCCCAAGCTGTTCCGATGCCTGTCGAATTCATCCCTGATGACCAGGCCGCCCGTTACGGGCGGTTTGCTGCTGATCCCACGCCCGAGCAACTGGCCCGCTACTTTTTCCTGAACGAGGCCGATCTCGCCCTGATCGCCGAGCGCCGCCGCGATCACAACAAACTTGGATTCGCTATCCAGCTCTGCACCCTGCGGTATCTGGGCACGTTTTTGCCCAACCCCATTCAGGTGCCACAGGTGGCCGTTCGGCATGTCGCCGGGCAACTGGACCTGCCACCAGACGTGTTCATGCGCTACGCCCTGCGCGAGGAAACCCGCTACACCCACCGCCACAGCATCACCCGCTATCTGGGGTATCAGGAATTTGACGGGGTTCAGGCCTTCCGGCTGATCCGCTGGATCTACGCCCACCTCGCGGTGAGCGCCGTTCGCCCCATCGTCCTGTTTGACCTGGCAACGGCCCATCTGATTGCCCAGAAGGTGGTGTTGCCCGGTGTCAGCGTTCTGGCACGGCTGATTGCCCGTGTCCGCGAGCGGTACACCGCTCGCACTTTCGAGGGCCTGAGCCGCCGCCTGAGTGCCGAGCAGCGGCAGAGCCTGGAACTGTTGCTGGTGCTGCCGGAGGGCAAGTGGCAGACCCCACTCGAAGTCCTGCGCACACCGCCCTCACGGGTGGGGGCGCTTTCCTTGACCCAGGCGCTGCACCGGGTAGAGCAGATTCGCACCCTGGGCATCGGGGACCTTGACCTCTCCGATGTTCCCGAAGCCAAACAGGCCGTGCTGGTGCGCCACGCCCAGACGGTGCGGGCGCAACTGATCGAGCGTTTGGGCGAGGAACGCCGTCTGGCAACCCTGCTGGTTTTCCTGCAACATCTGGAACGCACTGCCACCGACGACGTGCTGGACATCTTTCATAGCTTGATGGCGAGCTTGGCTCTGCGTGGCGAGACAAAACGCAAACGGGAACGCCTGCGTTCCCTGAAAGATCTGGACCAGGCCGCGTTACTGCTGCGGGACGCCGTGCAGGTGCTGCTGAACTCCGAAGGGCAGGACGTGCGCCAGCAGGTTCTGACGCAGGTGGGTGAGATGGCCATGCGCGAGGCCGTGCGCGTGGTGGATGAGCTTGCCAGACCTGAGGGAGAGACCCTTCCCGAAGCGCTGAGCGGCTCCTATACCACCATCCGGCGCTTTCAACGGCTGCTGTTACAGACCATCACGTTTACCGGAACACCTTCCGCGAAGCTGCTGCTGGAGGCACTGGCATTCCTGAAAAGCATGGACCAGCCGGGGCGGGGGAAACCTGGCTGGGGCGATGCTCCCCGGAGCGTCGTGCCGAAAAGCTGGGAGCGGCAGATATTTCCCGCCAGGGGCGAGTTCAACCACCAGGCGTACACCCTGTGCGTGCTGGAAAGGCTCCATCAGGCCCTGAAGCGCCGGGAAGTCTTCGTGGTCCGCAGCGCGCGGTACGGCGATCCACGCGCCGAGCTGCTGCAAGGTGAAGCATGGCTGGACGCCCGCGCGGACGTGTGCCGCGCCCTGGAACGCGAGCTTGATCCGGCCCCGGAACTGTCCCGGCTCAGGCTTGAACTGGACCATGCCTACCACGAGGTAGGCCACCATCTGGACACCAACGACGCCCTGTGGCTGACCCAGGAAGCGGGACAGACCCGTGTGCATCTGGCCGCCCCAGACGCCCTGGCCGAGCCGCCCAGCCTGAAAATGCTGCGGGCCGAAACCTCGGCCCGCCTGCCGGTGATTGATCTGGCAGAGCTGCTGATGGAAGTCCACGCGTTCACGGGTCTGGCAGATGCTTTCGTCCATGTCGCCGATGGGCAGGCCAGGGTCAGCAACCTGCCGCTGGGCGTCTGCGCCGCCCTGCTCTCGCAGGCTTGCAACATCGGCCTGAAAGCTGTCGCCAGACCGGAAGTCCAGGCCCTGACGCTCTCCCGGCTGTCGTGGATCGGACAGAACTACTTGCGGGCCGACACCCTGACCGCCGCCAATGCCCGGCTGGTGGACGCGCAACGGGAGCTGCCGCTGGCCCAGGCGTGGGGCGGCGGCGAAGTGGCCTCTGCCGACGGGCTGCGCTTTGTCGTTCCAGTGCGCAGCATTCACGCCGGGTGGAACAGCAAGTATTTCGGCGCTCAGCGCGGCGTCACCTATTACAACTTCACCAGTGACCAGTTCACCGGATTCCACGGCATCGTGATTCCAGGGACACTGCGAGACAGCCTGTATCTGCTCGCGGGCCTGCTGGAACAGCAGACCCGCCTGGATCCACGGGAAATCATGACCGACACCCACGGCTCCAGCGATGTGGTCTTCGGCCTGTTCGCCCTGCTGGGCTACACCTTTAGCCCCCGGCTGGCCGACCTGCCCGATCAGCGCTTCTGGCGACTGGACCGGGAGGCCGATTACGGTGCACTGAATGACCTGAGCCGCCACACCATGGATGGGCGGCTGATCGCCGCCCACTGGGAAGACATGCTCAGGTTGGCCGGGTCGCTCAAACTGGGCAAAGTCGGCGCGACAGGTGTGATGCGGACCTTGCAGCGTGGCGGCAGTTTGTCGGGTCTGGGCCGGGCCATCGCCGAATTCGGACGCGCCCGTAAGACGCTGTACCTGCTGCACTACGTCCATGATGAGGCGTACCGTCAGCGGATTCTGCGCCAGCTCAACCGGGGCGAGCAGCGCCACAGCGTGGCGCGGGCGGTGTTCTACGGTCAGAAGGGTGAGTTGCGCCAGAAGTACAGAGAAGGGATGGAAGACCAACTCGGGGCGCTGGGGCTGGTGGTGAACGCCATCGTGCTGTGGAACACCCGCTACATGGGCGTGGTGCTGGACGAGCTGCGCAGCACCGGGTATTCGGTGCTGGAGTCGGATGTCACCCGGCTGACGCCCCTGCTGCATGACCACATTCACATGCTCGGCAAGTACGACTTCACACTTCCTGAAGCCGTCGCCCAGGGTCAGCTCAGACCGCTACGGGACCCAGCCTCGCTGGAGGACTCCCTGGCTCAGATTCCTTAGCGCAGGTTTTGGTTCCGAGTCTCACGTCACCCCTATCAGAGATGGCTATCCATCAGGGCACCTGAAACGGCGCTCAAACGTTCGAATTCTGCTGGTGAATTTTAAATTCGGCCCTTTCATTGGTAGATGCTGGTGGCGCAGTGACGAAAAACACTGTTCTGGGAGACCGGCATTTGACTTCGCCACCAGTATCAATCTTGTCGTTACCCCTACAGGCATTCACCTTTTCTTTCGACGAAATCGTCTCCACCACGCTCTGAGTGTGCGCTCGACGTTACTGGGGAGCGTCTCGAGCGTGTCCGCCTGCGCGCCGTACCACCACACTCGGTTTTCCTCAAGTACGAAGTGTGCCCCGCAGCTATCCCGGCGCCAGACCGAGGGCATCAACGTCAGCCGGCTTTCGTGCAAGCGGAGGTTCCAGAAGGTGGTGTCGACGTTCCGGTCAAGGTTCAGCACCAATACGTCACCACAACCGCAGGGACAGACCAGTGCAGCATTGCGGTAGTGGCCGCGGTGGACCAAGGCGATTGTATCGGGATGGCGCGTGACCGTCTCCTGGGCCGCCGTGACATGCTCGACGGTCGCCACATCACGGTAATGAAGTCGGATTGCACTCATTCGGGGCGCCCCGGGGCGGTCCAGGTGTCTCCCTGGCTATAGGCCCCCTGCTCCGAGCAGTGGGCACAGCCGGGCCTGGCAACCATTTCTGGCGTGCGCATCTGGCTTTGATCCAGTTTCAGGAGCGTGTACCGCGAAGGAATCGGGAGGCCCGTCACGGCTGATAGGAGCATGCTGATGGCCACGCCGACGGCCGTAGAATTGAGACTGATCACGGCCGGTTCCTTCACATCCTCACCGCGCACATATGGGTCGGCTTGACGGGCACCAGCGGTCATGAGATCGGTGCGCACCTTGGCTAGGTCGAGGCTGTCAGTACACAGCAGGCACGGTAGGGAGGGCGAGAGCATCTGGATCCGCCCGGAGATGTGCACGGCCCCAGACGGCAGAACATGGATGTTGATCCCGACATCAATGACCGGGAGCAGGTACTGATAGGCCAGCTGGGACAGGATTGCGCGGCTGCCCTGAGAGTCGGTGCAGGCCATCACAATGTCCACATCAAGCAGGCTGCGCGCGACCTGCTGGACAGTGATGTCCTCCTGGCGGGGTTCAGCAGAGATGGTCGGCTGGATGCGCCGCGTCAGTTCCGCACTGATGTCGACCTTGGGGCGTCCCACATCGTCCGGGACAGTGCCCACGACGCGGTTGAGGTTGGTGTCCTCGAGCAGGTCATCGTCGTACATGCGGATGTGACCGACGCCGAGGTGGGCGAGTTGCTGGGCGGCAAGCGAGCCCGTGCCACCACTGCCGACCACGGCGACCCGGAGGTGCCGTAGCTGCGCCTGCCCGGCTGCGCCGAAGGCACGGATTTGACGGTCATAGGTCTCGTCCTGTGTCGGCGTGAGGAAGTTAAGCTGGCGGAGCGACCGCCCGACCACCTGGACATGCAAGTCCGCATCCTGCCCGTCCAGAAGGAACAGTCGGGCATGGAGGGCAGCAGGCGTTACGATCATGCGCCCATGCGGTTGACCCGGAGCGTGGTAACGCAGCCGCGGGAGGGTCTGCGCCTCGTTTGCGAGGTCGATCGTCGACGGTTCCAGGCTGCCGTCCGGGTGCGAGTGAGCCTGGATGACGGCGCCCCGGTGCCCCCGGGCCTGCTGATAAATCTGAGCCATGTACGCGGCGCTAAGCGTGAGCCGGTTGGCTGTGCGCTGCTCATAAGCGTCCTGCGGTGGAACCACAACGTCCGTAATCAGCAGGCGGTAGGCGCCGCCTGGAGTGGGCACAGCGTGGGCGAAGAGGAAGGCCGCCGTCTCTACACTCCAGTCCTGTCCGAACGCGGTCTGCAGTTGTTCATGCTGAGACTCGGTCATGACCAGCACGTGCCTGATGACTGTGGTAGGGATGGCGGCCACGGCTCAGTTCCCCGCGTTGAGGCGCTGGCGGATGACGCCGACATAGGTCAGAAGGGAGTTCTCGGTCGGCGACCAGCCCTGCACGTGGTAGGAGAACCACAGGTCGGTGGGGAAGGGCGCATTCTGGCCTGAGTTGGCGGGCGCAGCGCCGGTGCGGAGCGTCAGGGGCCGCTCCGCCCAGAAGCAGTCGAGCGGGGCGGCCGGGTAACCGTTCGGCACCACGAATTTCACGGTAGCCCGCGCTTCGGCCCACGCGGGCGTCAGTGGTACCCCCGGTACCCTGATCCAGGTGGTGCCGTCGGGTTGGTGCGTGAGTTCCGCGTCCGGGTACCCCTGTTGGAGGGCCGCGAACTGTGCATCAATCGGACCGCGCGGGGGCGCCGCGACGCTTCCGTTGTCGGCCGGCAGGCTGGTGTAAAAGGATTCGGTTCCAGGGCGCGCGAGATTCACGTGGGTGCTGTCTTCGATTCGCTGGTCGGAGCCCGTGCGGCCTTCCTGGAAGAGCAGCGCGTTCGCCGGTACTCCAGCAATTCGCTTGATGTCGTCGCCCGTGACGTCCGGACGCACTGATTCATATCGCTGTCCGTCAATGTTGAGTTTGAAGTGCGGGCGTTCCTGGGCGTCCTCGCGGGGGATGGCGTAGAAGCACTCGACCTGCCTGCCGGAGAGGTTGATGGGGGTGGCGTCGTCGAGCTGTTCGCCCGGCGCATTTTGGTCGACGCGGAACACCACGTGCGTCGGGTCGATACCCGCCTGCGCTTTGAGCTGCTGCGGGGTCTGCGTGTCATCGCTGGAGGCGAACTCTTGGGCGTTGATTTCATACAGATACGTACGGTCAGGTTGGTTCATGCTCATGTCGGAACTCCTATTTGAGTGGAGGAAGGGTTGCTGGGCCTGCCGCTCAGGCGTGCATCAACCATACCCGAAATCTAAGTCTACTTAAGTGCATATTATACAATTAGATTTAGATTAGATACTCTAATAGGAATACGACCTGCGGACCGGCGTCACCGCCCCCTTCGCCCCTCTGGGTGGTGACCGGCCCCAGCAGCGTCCCAAGGAGAAGCCATGCCCGATACCCAGTCCCCCACGTCCAAGCCACATGAAGCGCCATCCCTTGGAAAGGAGTTACGACGCCTTCGGCAATTACACGGTTTCACCCTCAAAGACGTGGAACGCAGCACCGGCATCAGCAACGCCTACCTCAGCCAGGTAGAGACGGGAAAGATAGAAAAACCCTCACCGGCCAAGCTCTACGCTCTGGCTGAGATGTACAAGGTCTCCTACGACAAGCTGATGGAAACTGCCGGCCATATCACCCGGCAGTCTACTGAACCCCAGCCCACGCTGGCCGGCACAGCCTTCTCCACCATGGACGACCTGACGCCGGAGGAAAAAGACGCGCTGGCCACCTACCTCACCGCTCTGCGCCTGATGAAGAAGAATGACGCTGGTTGATCCCGACGGCGTCCACGAGGTGGCCCGTGCCCTGCTCGCCCGGGCTGGTGTCACGGCTCCTCCTACCCCGATCGATGACTTGGTGGTCTGCACCGGGCTGACCCTCTCCCCCCACATCTCCTTGGATGAACGGAATGCCGAGTACTTCGCCGGCATCCTGAACGTCGTACATCTGCGTTCTGCGCTGAGAAAGGCGATGGGTATTCTGAATCGCCGCACCAGCGAGATCTACACGAACGCCGCCATGAATCCTGCTAAGAACAACTTCGTGATCTTGCACGAGGTCGGCCACCAAGCCATGCCGTGGCAGCGCGGGCTCGCCATGCATTACGACGATACCGCCACCCTCTCCGACGACACGCACAACATCTTTGAGCGAGAGGCCAACCTGTTCGCTGCCGACACGCTCTTCCAGCTCGAACGTTTCGCTACTGACGCCGCCGATCTTCCCCTTGGACTGTCGGCCGTCCTGCAACTGGCGGGCCGGTACCGCGCTTCCGTGCATGCGTCCCTCCGCCGTTATGTGGAATCGAGTTTCAGACCGTGCTTCGCTTTCGTTCTCTCCGGGCAGCCGATCTTACAGGCCGACGCGGCCATTTACCCAGTCGTGACCACCCATGAATCCCCGGAGTTCACGTTCCGCTTTCCGACCTGGACACGTCCACAACAACTCCCCGCAGCGCATCCCATGTTTGCGCGCGTAAGTAGGGAAAAACTGATAGACATGGAGTATGCGGAGTTCACCCTTGTTGAGGACGGTACCGCCCATGACGCCATCGCGCACCTCTTCTACAACGGGCATCACCTGCTGGTCCTTCTCATCCCCCGGGATATCACAGGCCGAGCGCGCCGCCGGATCGTCCAAACGAGACGCTAGGGATCACGTGAACGCCCCAGCATGACGCCGCTACGCATCGTTCATGTGGCCGACCTGCATCTTGGTTTCACTGGGCCTTCTAGCCTGATCGTCACCGACGGCGCGGATGCCGGGCGGCCCCTGCGGGAAACGGACATCGAGCGCGCCGTCCGGTGGCTTGCAGACGCGCTGATCAATGCCACCCCCACTGTCCATCTCCTCGTGATTGCCGGCGACCTGTTCCACCGCGCCAATCCCATGCCCCGCGCCGTTGCCGCTGCTGCGGAATTCATCGGCACGCTCCACGCTGCAGGCATCGAGGTCGTCATCATTGAAGGCAACCACGACGCCCCCGTTACGCCACTCCACGGTTCTCCACTTTCGTATCTCGAAACCCTCGGTGCGCACGTGGCCCACGGTAGTGAGGCCAGAACCGTCGGCGCCCAGGTCTGGCGTACGGATATCCTGCGCGATCACGTCATTGTGCACGCCGTCCCTCACGGCGCGTTGAAGGGCGGAGACCTGAGCAGCCTCCACCCGGTCGACGGCTTCGTCAACCTTCTGGTCGCGCATGGACGGGTTCAGGGAGAAACGCGGGTCGATGACCCCCGACCTGTGAGTAGCATTCCTGCGGACCTGATCCGCAAGGACTGGACCTATATCGCCCTGGGCGATGCCCACGCCCACAATCATGTGCCCCTGACGAGCAGCGATGCCAGGTATGCCGGGAGCCTTGAAGCTTTGACTTTCGCAGAAGGCCAGCCGCATCCGTTCGTCCATGACGATCCTTACGCGCATAGGGGTGCCCTCGACATCCGGATTAGCAAGAACGGTCCGGCGGCGATCACCTCGTTTCTCTATGGCGACAGCCGGCCGCTCCTGCGACTCTCACCGATCAGCGCCGACGGGAAGGCGGTCAGTGAGGTGCTGGCACTGATCGACGAGGCGACCCGTGACCTCCCCGCCGAAGCCCTAGTTCAGCTGGAAATCCAACACTGCCCGGCAGTCCTGTACGCGCAGCTGAATCACCAGGAACTGCAACTTCTGCGACAGCGGGCGCGCCATATCGACTTGATCTGGCGACTGTACGACGACGAAGTTCTCCAGAATGAAACTGCGCCGGCGGCCGACTCCCTTCCCGACCAATGGACGGCCTACCTCGCAGAACACGTTGAGGACGATACAGAGCGCACGTGGGTCCAGACCGAGGGCATGAAACGGCTGCTGGAAGCGCGTGCCGCCTTGGAACGTGCGCAGGACGGTTCCTGATGCTCCAGCTCACACTCGAAAACTACCGACGGTACCGGGAGATCACACAACTGACTTTCCAAACCGGACTGACCATCGTGACGGGACCGAACGGCGCCGGCAAGTCGACGCTCACCGAAGCGATCCTGAATGCACTGTATGGCCCGCTCCGGGGAATGAGTCCGACGTCCGACGACTCGGAGAGACCCTGGCGTGTTACGTTCACTTTCAAATGCGGCGACGCGCAACTGAGCGTCACCCAGCACGACACACAGGCTGCCCTAACGGTCAACGGCCAGGACCTGATCAACTTGGCGCCTGGAAGTCGCGATGCCGTCATCGCGGAGGTCCGTTCCCGCGTGGGCGGCCTGGGACGAACCAATTTCGAACGGGTGTACTTTGCTCTCCAGGGTCAGACCGAAGCTCTGGTCACCCTGAAGCCTGTGGAGCGGAAAAAACTGATTGAAGAGGTTTTGCAACTCGATGTGGTTAAGAAGGCAGTCGAGTTGCAGGAGGCCGAAGTCAATCTGGCAGTAGATGAGTTCAAAACAGCGCTTACCCTCCTGGCCCGAGAAGCGACCGGACTTCATGGCCAGCCTCACTTGACGAGTGCTGCTCAGCAGGTGTCGACATCGCGCACACTGAGAACCAGGGCAGAGAGGCTCGGTCAGTTGAGGGGGGCGCTCCAGGACGCCATTTGCGCACACGAGCAGCACATCACCGCAATCGGGTCGATGGCAGAGCACGCGCGAGTGGCCCAAGAACAGGCCGCTCAAACGATCAAGGCTTTTGACACTCAAGTGAAGAGGCAGACTTCCATTCTGGAGGCGTTTAGGGACAGGCAGGAAGAGGATGCCGACTTGCTTGGCACCCTGCGAGAGGCCCAGGGGGAGCTCAGTGGGCTGCAAACGCTACTTGCCGATCATGAAATTGAACGGGACATCGCATTAGCCAGCCGTGCAGAAGCGAAGGATTGGCAGGAGGTGCAGGCCCGTCACCAGGAGGCCGAGCGGACGCAGCGTGCTCACGGGAAGCACGCTGGAACCGCACAGAGGCTGGAACAGGCCATCGCTGAGGTCGAGCGTCGACATGAGGACTTCCACCGTCTCCAGCGTGAGTGCATTCAACTGCCGAACCCAGTTCATGACTTAGAAGTGGTCACCGCGCGACTGGATGCGCTCGCCCTGGATCCAACGGCGCAGGAAGCAGCCGAGATCGTAGCAGAGGCACGGCGGCTCGACCAGCAACGCGAGGAATTTCAGGGCCACCTCACGGCACTGGCACACCCGGGCCAGGTGTGCCCGACCTGCGGCCTCGAACTGGACAACCACGGCCGGCAGGAACGGGAGGTACACCTCCACTCGTGGATCAATACCACGCTGCCGGCGCTACGGGAGGCACTGGCCATCCGAGAGCGGGCATCTGTAAGACGCCGTGAATCCTGGACACTCGAGCTGTCCAGCTTACGAGACGACGCCAAACGCCTGAAAAAAGAGGTGCAGGCTGTCGAGCGTGCCGCTGACCGAGCCCACGAGGCCCATAAGCGCTGGACGGAGGCGCAGCTTGCGTGCGATACGGCAACCGCACGGTGTGAGGAGTTTGGCATCCACCTGCCATTCGATCATGCTCGGGGCCCTGCTTTGGAGGCTGAACGTGACCTTCTGGCGGACAAACTCGAGCAGCTCCGGCCTGCAAAGGAACGGTACGATCGGCGCGACGACCTGGAGCGCAAAGCGCGCACGACGCAGCAACTACTGGACGTCAAGACTCAGACCATCCGTGCTCTTGAGGATGCCCGCACCGCCCTCGCGTATGACTCTGCCGCACATCAGAATGCCCAGGCGGAACTGTTACAGCTCACCGCTGATCAGTCCCAGGTGGCAGTGGCGACTGAGAGAGCGGCGGCCGCCTTGCGGGACGCTACACGAGAGAAAGCGGCGGCTGAGGCAGTACTCACGTCAATGAGCAGGGCGGATCAGCACGTGACTGAGACTTGGCAGCGCCTTGAGCGTGACAGTCAGCTGTGTTCCCACCTCACCAACTTCCAGCAGCATTTCTTCGCCGCCAATACCCGCGAGGTCATTGCCCGCGCGTCCACCCTCCTTCAGCGGGTTGCAGACACCTCCATCCGTGGCATTGCCCTCGACCAGAACGGAACGCTGCACTACCGGGACGCTTCCTATGTCAAGCGCTCCGTCGACCGGCTCTCCGGCGGTGAAAAGGCCCTGGTTGGGCTGTGCCTGCGGCTCGCCCTCGCCGAACGGGCACAACGCATCGCGACTAACCATCAAGTCCGGTTCCTTGTGCTCGACGAAGTTCTCTCGAGTCTGGACGACCAACGACGCGATCAGGTCCAAGTTGTGCTCCATGAGGTGCTCAAGGACGGTCTGTTCGATCACATCATCATGATCACCCACATTGACGACGTGAAGAAAAGCTGGCGTGCGAATAGGCTGGAGATCAGCAAGAGCGGTGAACACACTAGCGCTGCCGAGCTGTTCTCCCTTGATCTGTTTCCCAAGAACTGAACGGTGTGAAGTAGAGGCTCAGGCTCATCTGAGTCGATCCCAGAAACCTGTCCGGGTCAGGATGGAGCCTCTGACGGGCGAAAGGTCGGTGTAATCCTGGCTCGGAACGCGCTGGGCGCTAGTTTTCACAGCTCAAGCTGCCGAGCGCTCAGTGCCTTCAAGGCCTCATCGCGAACCCACTCGTGACTGTCACCAGCCAGTCGCCTCAATACACTTTCGGCCGTGGCAGTGTTGCCTGCAACGTTCATGCGGATAGGGTAGAACGGATCCTCGGCGAGAAGTTCGAGAAGCTCGGGGAGCAGGCTAGGATTGAATGCGAGCTCTTCTCTGACGAAGACCGACTCCACGTGAGCGAGCTGGCGTTGGAGGTGTTCGGAAAGAGTCGAATTTCTCGCAAGGCCCAACCTGATCTCGTCCGAGTCGTTCCAAAGCTGGTCCATGAGGGCCTCAGGTAGACCCACTTGCTCAGCCACTTCCCGCCTCAATGCCTCATCGGGATGTTCCGCGAGAATCGTTAGCACTGCGACCGGCATCTGACCTCGCCTGACGAGGGCCTCCAGATCCAGGCCTTCGACGCGGATGATCTCCTGCCACTGAGCGGTCGTGAGATTGTCTTTCTCCTGTTGCAGGATCCAGGTCTCAAATTCCTGCAAAGTGCCGGACTTCTCGGGCCATTCGAGGTCCTGAAGGCCGAGTTCCTGTCCATGCCGCGGCCAGGGGCATTCGGACAATTCACGGGCGCGACGCCAGCGGGCCAGCTGTTCTTCAGAAAAATCGTCGTCTAGCTGGTCACTCTGAAGGCTGGAGACGTCGGTATCCAGATTCAGGTCGGTCACGAACAGCAGCGCAGGAGCTTGCGACTGGTCGAGGTGCAAGTGTCGGAGTCGGTACATCGTCGGCTGGCTGAGAGGCACGTTATGCGATAGGGGATCAGGATCCTCGAATAGATAACCCGCATCTGTGATGATCATCGTCACCGACAGAATGTCGGTGCACCCGCCTTCGCTGAAGGTACCGGTTGAGGTCATCGACATCGGTTCGCCGTTGAGTAGAGGAATGTGCTCGACCAGAGGTTTTTCTTTCAGCGGGCTGGGCCGCCTGAGTTCTTTTAAGGGGGCAACCACATACTGGTAAAGATGACTCAGGGCTGACTCTCCGTCTTCCTGAGATTCGCCTTCTACAATCTTTGCTGCGAGCGTCAGGTGAACGTCGTCCGCTCCGTCCGGCGTGTTGATGAGGTTGTCAACATCGTCCTGAAAACTGTCTGTGAGTTGACCGGTCATCATATTGCTCTGGCGGGTCAAAACGTCGTCCATGAGCGCTGCCACGATCTGCCGCGCCGTGGCGAGTAGCATCCGCTGATCGAACAGCTCAAGAGCCCTGAAGCCTGAAAGGGACGCTCCCGTCGCGTCCTCAAAGAATCGGGCTTGCAGCGTATCGTTCCGGACATGCCATTCCAGGCGCGTCCCTTTTGACCGGGAGCGGGTGGCCCCCAGGAGTGCCCCGTACAGCTGAACGGCACCCAGCAGCCAGTTTCCCTCGCCCTGTACGATGCGCTGTAGGGTCTGCTGGATACTCAAGATGATCGTCAGCCTCCCAGGGAGTGGGAGTGGTCGCCGGGGTAGCGGCTCGGACGAGGGTGTTCTTGGTGGAATCTCAGGCCGCTCCAGTTCATGGAGTTTCGGGGCACGGTCTTGGTGTTGTGGCTGGTCCAGAGGCAGATCTACCGGAAGAAAATGTGGCAACCCCTGTTCTGCGAGGAAAGCCCCAGCCTGCTGCCGCAGATATGGCCACGAGGCTTCGAGCGCAGTCCACTCGTGGCCGTCCGTATCATCGACCTGCAGACGATAGCGTGCGCGAACCTCGCACGCCGTGAGACCTTGGAAGTCAAGATTGACCTGCCACTCTACGGTCTGGTGCCGGGGATGTGAGTACACCTCATGCCGAAGCACAACATCGTATTCGTGATCCTGGGAGAGCCCGGTATGAATGTCGGTATGGAAGGCCAGACAGTCGAGGCGAGAAATCGTCAAACGGGACCTTTAACCTTTCACGCGACTTGCGGCGCGCACCTTGAGGCGGGTCTCACCCTTCATGGTTGTTGTCGGCCCCTGATCAGCATCTGCCTGTTTCTCAGGCGCGGTGAGGTGAGCTTCGATTGGACGGCCACCGGTGACTGCCGTAAGAACCAGCTTTACTTCGTAGCCTAGCGCCTGGGCGTGCTCCACCACCGTCCCAAGGTGGATGTCGAGATCTGTACCTTCGATGGCTTTCACACGTGGCGCGCTGCGGCCACTGGCAGCGCCGGCTTGTCGCAGTGACAGTTCACGTTGCCGTCTGGCCTGATGCAGGGCTTCCCCGGCTGCTTGCGTGGCAATGGCGCTTTGCACAGCGCCAGCGAGTTGGTCCGGCGTGATCGCCTGCAAGAGCCCGGCTGGAATAGAGTCGGGCATAGGTGCAGCACCCTCGGGCTGCGCGAGCAATGCGACGAGTCGCTCTTCTCGGGTGGTCATATCAACTCCTTCTTGGCTCTAAAACAGGTTGATGTCCCATGATGGCGTCATACACATCAGAAACGTCGAGGAGAAGGTTCTGGTCGGCCTGGTTTTCGTTCTTGCACTCGGCGTGAACCAGGACGAATTCTGCACCAATGGCCAGGACGTAGACCCGGGCACCGCCGTCTGAAGCGCGCTTCTTCAACTCATAAACGGGGCCGCCGAACGATTTCAGGTAACGGCAATCACGACCATTCTGATGCAGGTCGGCACACATCTCGACTACGGCCCTGAGGCAAGTCCGCTGGCCCTTTCCTGCCATTTTCAGGAAATCCTGAATGATCAGAGCTTGAGGGGCGGTGAGATTGGAGGGATGTCGGGCTAGGTGCAAGCGGTACGTCACCACACCACCCGTGTTAACAATACTATTAACGGCACTGGGTTTTCAACCTTGGCCTCTCTGGCTTCCCTGGCACTCATTCCCACACTCTATAAGACCTCAGTCTCAGTAGCTGACAACTTTAGTTTCCGGCTGTCCCAGTGCAGAAAAAGGCCGTATCAAGACGTGTAGAATCTCGCCTATTCTCTCTGGAATCTACCGCAGCACATGGCGCAGTTCTGCCGATCCATAGCGCACGGAGTGAGCTGAAGACTTCGTCCTCGCACAGCAACTTCATAGGCCACGAAAGCTCCGGAAGAGCCTTGACGAGGTGTTTATGCAGGCCAGCGAAGGACAGTCTGGTCATGGGCGCGTTGGCAGGTCGTACACAGTCACGGCAATGCCCTGATCGGTCAGTTCCTCTTGCACGATGCCCTCAATCACTGTCCAGTCCCCACCTACTAGGCCCGCGCCGATGCGGGGCATGTGTACGCTCGCCTGATGCGCCTGAGCAAAGGTACGGACCCGCCTGAGACCTGCACGGATGGCGTCATACCGCACTGGCGGCCTGCTGGCAGGCCGCGCCTGACGGGCAATGTCGTGCTGCCCAATCAGGTTCGCGACCCACAGACCGGGTTCGACGTCCACGAACTGCACGCAGCCCAGTTCGAATGGATTCTGTGTGTCGGTCTGCCCCGTGGCCCAGGCCCGGTAGGCGGCCTCCGGCTGCTTGAACCGTCGCGATAAGGCCAGGACGAAACCAGCACCCCAGTGGCCCTGATCGTTGCAAACGTGGACCAGGACCTTGGGATCAGTGCCTTCGGGCTGCGTGGCGTCGCGGATGCGGTAGGTGAGCATGCGAGATCATCGTCGCAGGGTTCACCTCAAGATCCGTGCGCCCTACTACGCTAAGCGGAAGAAAAGGCCCGAATTTCTCAGCTTCAGCCAGCCCCACACTGGGAACGCCGCCTAATGGACTGCCGTGTCCCCATCAAGCTCTACTTCGAACGGGACACCTGCTGGCCCCCGGAAACACGCTGTTTTTCAGGGCTAGAATCGGGAGGGTTTAAATGGGACAGTGCGCCGCACTCTACTGCCGGGTTTCCACGGCCGATCAGTCGTGTGAACGACAGGAGCGTGATCTGCTGGCATTCGCCGAGCGGGCCGGGTACGATGTCGTGGCGGTCTCCTTGAAGACCGCCTCTGGCAGCAAAGACGACCGGGTCGAGCGCGCTAAGGTCCTGACGCTGGTGCGGGCCAGGCAGATCGGGGGCGTGCTGGTAACGGAGCTGACGCGCTGGGGTCGGTCGTCGACCGACCTCTTGAGCACCCTGCAGGAGTTGGAGGCGTGCGGCGTCTCAGTGATCGCCCAGACCGGGCTGCAATTCGATCTGCGCTCACCGCAGGGCAAGTTGTTCGCGTCGCTGATGGCTGCCCTGGCCGAGTTCGAGCGTGACCTGCTGCGCGAGCGCATCCGGTCCGGAGTGGCCTCCGCCCAGGAACGCGGGGTCAAGTTCGGCCGGCAACCTGGCGTGCGGGTCAAGGCCGACCGGTATCAGTCCAGGGTGCTGAAGTTGCGGGAAGAGGGCTGCTCGTACCGCCAGATCGCGCGCGATCTAGACCTGAGCAAGAACACCGTGATGGAGATCGTCCACCGGTAGCGCTGACTGGTGTTCGGCGGTGCACTGGGTGGGTGCTTCTCCTGGTCTGGACGGTGTCGCCTTATCAGGACAACGTCTTGGCCAGACCATCGCCCATGAAGACGCCTGGCCGCAGCAGTGGTACTGCACGCTCGTTTCCAAACTATAGAAGATTTTTCCGGCGATGGGATGGGCAGTCTCGATTGAGGACCGACAATTTGTAGGGAGGAATGGGTGCGTGTACCTGCACTCCAAGGGCGTCAACCGCTGTTTTCGGGTCAAGGAAAATACCCGTATCGACGACCTCCTAACGAGGGAGCAGTTCCACGGTCTACAGCTGGGCGCGGTGCGCGTCATGTTCGAGAAGGCGTGGGTGTACGGCAGTTGGATGCAGGTGGTGAAAGGTCAGGTCGTGGCCGAGCAGGACGACATTCCCGACTACGACTTTCAGGCCCCGGCCAGCGTGGTGGACAGGTTCGAAGTCGGCGGAAAGCCGGTCAGTTGATTCCCGACGGGGCCGAGGTGGAGCGCTCCAAGCGTAGACGGTTCGGGATGCACGCGGGCAGGTCGAGATAGGACGGTGCCCGTTCGACCTGCCCGCGTGCCCGCTGGCTTCAGGTTATCGTCCCGTGAACTTCGCTTCGCGGCGCTCGAAGAAGGAATGCAGCCCCTCTTGCGCGTCGGCCGTGCCGAATAGCCGCGTGATCTCTGGCCCTAGCTGCTGCGCCGCCGCCTGGAAGTGTGCGCCGCCCTCCGTCGCCTGGCGCGCCGAGGCCAGGGTGGCCTTCACGCCCAGCGGGGCCTGCGCCGCGATTCGCCCGGCCAGTTCGGTCGCCCGTTCCAGCTCGCGTCCGGTCTCCACCACCTCCTGCACCAAACCCAGCCGGTAGGCTTCCGCAGCGCCGAATTCGTCTCCGGTCAACAGGTACCGCATGGCGTTGCCCCAGCCTGCCACCTGCGGGAAGCGCAGGGTGGCCCCACCGAAGGGGAAGATGCCGCGCTGAATCTCGATCTGCGCGAAGGTGGCGTCCTGCGCCGCGATCCGCAGGTCGGCGGCCAGCAGCAACTCGATGCCCAGCGTGAGGCACTTGCCCTGCACGGCGACCACCAAGGGTTTGGTCCGCGTGCGTCCCTGGACGCCCCAGGGATCGACCAGCTCTGTGGGCATGGCAAAGGTGCCCGCCGCGATCTGGGGAGCCACCTCACCCAGGTCGAGGCCGCCGGTGAACATGCTGCCATGCGCGAACAGCACGCCGCAGCGCAGCTCGTCGTCGTCCTCGATCTGAGTGAGTGCCGTGGCCAGTTCGAGCAGCATCGCGGTGTCGAAGGCGTTGCGCTTGTCGGGCCGATCAAGGCCCATCAGCAGCAGTGCTCCACGGCGTTCGGTGGTGACTCGGGCTGGCGCCGGGTCGGTGGGGTGCGTCATACGTGCCTCCTGGGATGTGATGCCCATTTACTGTAGACTGCCTCTACTTCGTATGGGACACAGACTTGGAAGTAGCGTGGCCCACCGGGTGACGCAGGCGGCGGCCGCGAAACTGCTGCTCGACCCAGGGGCCCGGCGTCTCCTCGGCGCGCTGGTCGGTCGGGAGCGAACCCTCAGCGACCTGGCGGGGGAACTGCAGGTGCCACTCAACTCGCTGCTATACCGCGTGCGGGTGCTGGTACAGGCAGAATTGGTACTCATTGCGCGCGAGGAGCGGCGGCGCGGCCGCGCGGTGAAGTGGTACCGCGCGGTGGCGGACAGCTACTTCGTGCCGTTCCAGCAGGCACCGGCAGAGACGGCCCAGGGCCTGTCCCGTCAGGACTGGGAGCAGCGCCGGGATGGTTTCCTCCACAGCATGACGGAGGCGGCCACGGCGTACCTGGAGGCGTGGGGGCTGCGGGAGTGGGGGCTGCGCTTTGACCTGGATCGCCAGGGTCGGCTGGTGATGCAGCACACCGTGGACGGAGAGACGGCCCCTGACCTGCTTGACCGCCGCTCGCCCGCGTTCCTGGACATCTGGGTTGACGACCTGGCCCTGACCTTCGACGAGGCCAAGGCCCTGCAGAAGGAACTGACCGTCGTGTACCGCAAGTACCGGCGACAGGGCGGCGGGCAGCGGTACCTGATGCGCTTGGCGCTCGCCCCACGGGTCGAGAAATGAACGCGCTGCCGGCCAGCGACGGAGGGCGGGAGGGTCCGCATCTGGCGCCCGGCCGACCGACAGCTGGGGCCGCCTGACCCTCCGAAGACGCCTGCTGGACCAAGCCACTCTGGGTCGTTCGAGAACCACTGCGGTAACCTCGTCCCAGACAGCGTTTGACCCTTAGCGTAGTAGGGCGCGCTGATCTTGATACTGGTGGCGAAGTCAAAATCTCACCTCTTCATCGGTAGACGCCGGTGGCGAAGTCACGAAAAACACTGTTCTGCGAGACCGTCACCGGACTTCGCCACCAGTATCGATCTTGAAGTGACCCCCAGTCGCATGCCGCCACGAACTCAAGGCCAGCCCGTTCTCAATGAAGCTCAAATGCTGCCTTGTTCCTGCCAGGATCCGCAGTATTTTCGGTAAAGCCAGATCATTTTCGGTAATCTTTTCCGGCCCGTATCGTCGTTTACATGTCGGTCTATACGCTGCCCATTGTCCAGCACGTCAACTACAGCAACCCAAACCCCAGAAACCGATCTACCGAAAATAAATCTTTTCGGTAAAGTACTATCAAGTCTTGGCCCAGCCCTGGGCAGAGCAATGGAGAGTTCCGAATGTCTACCCAAAGTCAAACCGATCCGATGCAGGACTGGGCGCATTACCTCACCACTGAGGAAGGTCTCAGCCCCGCCACCATCAAGGAGTATTCAAAAGACCTGCGCCTGTTGCGCACCTGGCTGGACCGTCCAGAACTGCCCGAGGCCCAGCGCGGGCGCGACTGGAATCAAATCGGTGCCAGTGACCTGCGCGCCTACCTGGCCCACAGCAAACCCGCGCCCCGCCGGAACCACCGGCTGGTTTCTTCCTGGCGCAGTTTCTGGGTATTTCTGCGGGACATTCAGCGTGTGCCTGACCTGCAGCCCGGTCCCGCCGAGCTGCGCCGCCCGAAACTGCCCCGGCGCCTGCCCGGCGCGCTGGCGCTGAGCGACGTGGCCCGTCTGCTGGACGCGGTCTGGAAGGACAAGAGTCCGATCCGAGGTGAGCGCAACTGGTGTGTCGTCGCCTTTCTGTATGGCACCGGTCTCCGCATTTCCGAGATGCTCAATCTGACCTTTGACCAGATCGAGTCCCACGACGGGCAGCCCATCGCCGTGCGGGTGATCGGCAAGGGGGACAAGGAACGGCGCGTGCCGCTCTCCGAAACGGCCAGGAGTGCCCTGACGCGCTGGCTGCGGCTGCGGCGGATGTATGGCAATCCGGTCAGCCCGTGGGTGTGGTCTCCCCTGTCGGGCAAACGTTCCGGCCAGCAGATGCAGGCGCGCAGCATCGGGGCCATGCTCGACGCCGCCGCCCGCCGCGCCGGCCTGGACGTGGCGAAGGTTTCGCCGCACAAATTGAGGCACACCTTCGCCACGGCCTTAATTGAGTCGGGCCGGACGCTGGACGAGATCCGCGTGCTGCTGGGCCATGAGTCCATCCAGACCACGACGATCTATGCCCACACGTCCAATGCGCGTGTCGCTGCTGCGGCTGCCGCACTGCCGGATGTGGTGGGGCTGTCGATGGTGGGCATGATGCCTGCTTCCTCCAAATAAAGTGGGTTATCTACATGTCTCAGATTATTTTTATTAAAAACTTGGATAAAAAATTTAGTAGTCTTGAAATATATTCTCATATATTATTAATATAACCGTTTATCTGGGTAATGTTTGATAATTATTTTAAGTATTCTGGATCGAATATACTACTAATGGATATTGCGGTTTGCTGAATGGAGTCTGGTCGCTTTGCTAGTCGTTCGGCCTTCAAATGAGGTATTATAGCAGAAGCCATAATTATCATGCCAATTATTATAGGAATTAAAATTATGGTCATATTATCTATATAATCTGTCAAAGCCCATCCTACTATTAATATTACTGCGGAGGGTAGAAATCCTATAATCATCAGTTTACTATATAACTTTCGATATTTTATTATTTGCTTCCCTAAAGGATTTTCAGAGGGCTTCCCGATTTTATCTAACTCCTCTTCGGAAACGCCATCGATCTTTCGTAAATTTCTATACTTTTTAAGATAGCCAATCGGCATCTTTTCAAGTCTTTCGAGACCCGTGAAAGGTAAATAGTTTGCCTTTCCTCTAAAGAATAACCCCATTCCGCCGTAATATATAAGCGTTTCCGAAGGGGAAGGATGAGGACTAATAGAAAATAGATAACCATCACAGTATGCAAGAATACGCGTAGGATTATCTATAATTGCTTCTTTGGCATGTTGACTGAAAGCTCCTTCATAAGTTCTTGGTCTGATTTCTGCATATATTTTGCCATGATGAAGACTTCTTAGAAAAATAACTTTTTCAGCGGACTGCAAAATACCTGTACGTTTAAGTTCGGAGTAGAAATATTTTAATCTTTCAAGATCAGTTTTAGATAAATTGGCTCTTGAATTGAGATACTCTGTCTCCTTCATTTTTTCCTGAAACTTCTTTTGATCTTGTTCTGCTAATATCGCTTGGTCAATTCCCATTATTTTATTCCCTTAATATTTTTAATAGACTTTAAGTTTAGAAAATTCTAAACAACCCCCCTTTCTTTCAAGGGTATATTTTAGGTAATACATGATCGTATGACCAATCAAATATCGGCAATTGCATTGATAGATCGCTTATTTGCAAGAGTTTACAGCTCGCATTGCCTCTTTGAAACCACCTGTGGAGAAGGTATAGTCCAATGCGCTGCCATTGTTTCGCAGTACGCGCATGACGATTTTGCTCGTGGTATTTGTGAAGGCAGCAGTAAGGATGGCGTCGCGAGCGTCATCAAAAGCCAGAAGAGTTAAGTCCGGTTCGCCACTGGTGAGGCCAGTTTGTGACGGAATAGTCTTGGCTTGCTGCGAATCCACCCGGTACATCAGGTTAGGGGAGCGTTCAAGGTCGTATTCCCCACTGCTCATCAGGTTGTTCTTCGTATTCAGGAATGCACTGGCTTTGCCATCACGGCAAATAAAAGCCATGGCGGTCTCGCCTTGCGTGTCATTGATCTCTGCGACGACAACCATACTTGTATTGGCGTCGGTCATGGCATCGAGATCTTTTTCGTAATACGTGTTGGTTCCAGGCACACGCTGTAACTCGGCGTTTGCGAAGCTGCCGAGCATGAAGCAGAGGACGAGTGCGGTGAGCTTGAAGTGTTTCTTCATTGCACCGACCTTAGGGAAAACTCTCTTACGTGTTTCTCACGTCCCAGTCGTTCATGTCTCATCACATCACTGGTTCAGGAAGGGCATGGCGTCCACTGACCACCTGACTGCCGCCCCGTGGCTTTCTATCAGCTCTCCAGCCTGCTGACGGAGCCGCAGCTCCGGCTAGCAGGACGGCGCCTGGGCCACGGCTCATCCGCATCATCGGTGGTCTTGGAGGCAAACGCAATCAAAATACTGGTGGGTGTTCGGCGCGCCCATCCCAGCGTTTTGTGCGCTGCTCCAGGGCAAAGGCTTCCATAGACGTCAGGAAAGCCCAGCGGGTCTTGGCGGTGCTTCCCGTATCCCGCATCAGGGCTGCTTGGAGCGGGTGGTGGCTGTCTATCAGGTACGAGTTGCGCCGATGCAGCCGCTCCAGAAAGCGCCGGGCCGGAATGGCATCCGCTTTCCCGCCTGGACCGGCATTGCAGGTCTCGCAGCTCAGCACGAGGTTCCACACTGCGTTTAGGTCGACGTCCGGCAGGCGGTAGCCGAGGACCCACGGAAAGACGTGATCCACGTGGCATGCTTCGCCGGACGTCATATCCACTGGCTGATAGCAGTAGAAGCAGTGGCCTTTCTGGTAGCCGCTCAGGGCAGGGCGCAAGCGCGTGAGCGACACACGGGTCTGGTGCCGCCAGGGCACCAGCACCAGCTCACCGCTGGCTTCCTCGTAGGTTGGGGAGCGGCCTGACATCACTACGGCGCTTTCCTCGGTCCAGGCGTGTTCAACCAGATCCCAGCGGGCCTCGGCCTCGGCCTCTAGCAGTTCACGTTCTATTGGTGAAAGGGCCAGCAGCGCGTCGGTGAGCACCAGAGTCCGCGAACGTCCGCGCTCGAGCTGGAAGAATTCGGTTGCCGTCTCGCCGCCGGGCAGACGGTGATATACGTCCAGCACGTAGCGGAAAGCGTGCCGCACGGTGAGGGCATGAAAGGCGTCTGCATCCAGCTGACCATGTAGGTGGGCGGCGGCACCCTCCAGGAACACGCTGCTTGGAACTGTCCCCTGCCTCTTTCCACGCTGCACGTGGGCCAGTAGGGGCGCGGTGAAGTACGGTGCCAGTTCGGACAGCGTGACCCGGCTGCGCCCTTCGGCCGCAAGGACCAGCAGCGCGCGACTCAGCGCGAATTTGTAGGACGCCGTATTGGTGCCAAACAGCACGATGCTACGGAAATAGGTGGAATCGTCCGCTGCCGCCCGGATGAATCCGGGTATTCCTGCAGTGTCGTCAGGCATTCCCTCAACCATAGGTCAGAACGGCCATTCAGGACACGAGAAAACCGTTGGGGGCTTCTATCGTGGCTGCCTCAGGGCAAGGGCAAGCTTGCTGATCGGTAGCGCGACATGCTCTTGGTTGTTTGACACTAAACTTTGAGCGTGCCCCGTTCCATCCTGGCCCAAACTATTGAGCGCGTGCAAAGCGGTGTGATCCACATCCGCGTTGAATTGCGCGGTCAGCAGTTAGCGAGCGGCAGCGGCTTCCTCCACCGAGGTCACCTCATCACGAACAACCACAATCTGCAGATGATTCGTGAACAGGCGCAAACGCAGCCTAGCCTCCGTGTCATCCTCCGTTCAAATGTGCCCGGCATGAAAACCACAGACAATGAGGTCCACCTGACGCCTGAGGACTTCCAGGCATGTCTGGAAGATGGTTCAGAGGAAACACGTTTCGATTACGCCATCCTCCGCATACCGGAACTGCTGACACAAGGCCGCCATGAATTCTGCTTCGGCTCGCCCCGGCAATGGCGGATGGGGGATGAAGTGGCCCTGCTCGGGTACCCGCTTAACCATCAAAATCTGACCTGCCACACAGGAATTATCTCATCACGTTACCGGCGGAACGGTGTGGAATATATCCAGCTTGACGCGAGTATTAACCCAAGTAACTCGGGTGGACCGCTCATCGATCCGCGCACGGGCGAGGTTATTGGCATTGTGACGCGGCGGCATGATGGTTTCACTGAACTCTTCAGGCAAGTCCAAGAATTCTTCGAAGAGCAGCGTGGCCGCCTTGCAAACCAGCCACTTGCACCGCTCCTTCCCCAGTATCCCGAGATGGAGTTAAAGGGCCTCACAGCCAGCAACATTGTCAGCTTGCTCGAACAATTGAAACGCTCAGCCAATGTGGGCATTGGCTATGCCTTTTCTATCGAGCATGTGGCGACGTCTCGTGTCTTCGCCGCTGAGCAGGATTCGCTTTAAATAGGCCATTCCCAGGCGGAACATTTTAGGCGCAGCAAGCGGCGGTCCTCACGTCCGGAACCCGTATTTCTCCTTCTCGCTAATCACAGACAATGATTCAAAGCCGAGGAGAAAACATAGCTTGCTCAGACTAAGGAGCGAACAGCTTGGTCGTTTCGCCATCCCAGACAGGCTTTTCATGACTAGCGCCAAGTCCTAAACGGGGTACTGCGGTCAGCTTTCCCCTTCCTGTTCTAAGTACAGACGGAGGGCAGCTTCCACAACGTGATGGTGTTTCATCCGGTGACGCACCGCATGGAGTTTGAGGGCGGTGATCAATTCCCGGTCGAGGAAGGTGCTGTATTTCTCGCGCTCTAGCCCCTTCTCAATATTCGCGATTTCAGGTTTTCCGGATTTCAGGTTTTCTTCCGAGGAATTGTCTCCTTTCGGCTGCAGGCCTTCGAGCTTTTTCAGTGCCCCACCAAATTTGCTCATGCCAGCACCTCCCGCATGACCAACTCGTAGTCCATGTGGGCAAGCTTGGCGCGCTGGTCTCCCTTGACGTCCCGCACCCGGGTGCCGTTCAGGGCCGCTTTGTTGAAGGCGCTGGCCCGCCGGATATCGCGGCTGAACACCGGGATCCCGAGTTCCATCATGGCCAGGCGAGCCTCATGCCCATCGGTGCTCGGCGCGGGGGGCACATCCGTAATCAGCACCCGGTAGTTGCTCACACCCTGCTCGATCAGAGGGGCAAGGGTCTTGGGAAGTGCGCGCAGACTCAGGGCATCCGGCTTGGTGGGCACGATGAGCAGATCCACCGCCTGTGCCAGGGCCAGCAGGTCGCCAGCTTCCTCCCCGGCCTTGGTGTCGAACACCAGGTAGCCGAAGGGAGTCAGGTCGGTTTGGTCCAGCGCGTCAATGGAGATGACCGTACAGGCCAGACCCGGCCCGGCACTGGCCCACTCCAGGGCACTCGCCGTCTTCTCGTCAGCGTCAACCAGCAGGGTGGCGGCCCGGTCGGCCAGCAGGGTGGCCAGCATCACGGCCGTGGTGGTCTTGCCTACCCCGCCCTTATCGTTTGCGATTGCAATCCGGTACATCTGTTCAGAATACCGAAATCCGGCTTTCAGGGATACCCGAATTCTTCCTTTCAGGTTTTCAGGATTTGATGTGTACCCACAGTTTTATAATTGATGGTGGGCGCAGGAAGTATGCCCGCCGGGCCATGGCCACCAAGAACCTGGGGCGTCCATTGTCTAGCGGTGAGGTCTGAGGTCGTCCATCACGTCAAAGGCAACAAACAGGACGCCCGGTCCAAGAACATCTTGGTGTTCTGGGTAGGCAAACACATCTGGTTGGGACGGTGCTGCGCCGCCGAAGGCGCGGCCAGCCTCTTCTGACGTTCGACATTATTCCCGAGAACCTGAAAACCCGATTTCAGGTTTGCATGAAAGGGTGAATTCAGGCCTGAAGTCTTGTTTTCGGGAATACGGACAACCTAGACCTTGATCCTGCATCGAACGACACCTGCTTCAGGACAAGATGGGCGAGCTGGAGCCGTTGAGCCGCTCAGGGTCGCGACGGACCCATATCCGTTGGAAAGCGGGGGCGATTTCTACCTCAAGGTCAATGGCACTCCCTGAGGCCCCGGTCACCCCGGAGAGACGTGGTGCGTCATTTCGACCACACGGTTGAGTCGTGACCGGAGCTGCTTCCAGCCTGGAAGGATCCGTCCTAACAACGCGTAGTAGCTGCTTGAATGCCCAAAGTCCCGCGTGTGGCACAGCTCGTGGATCAGGACGTAGTCGATGCAGTCCTTGGGGGCCTGGACCAGCAGCGGGTTGAAGATCAGCCGGCCGCCGCGGGTGCAACTGCCCCAGCGGGTCGTCATGCGGCGCAGTTGAAACGCCCCATCGTGCTGAATGCTGAACGGGGCCACCCGCTCCAGGCAGACCTGCATCCGCTCAGTCAGCACGGCCGCGGCCCGCTGGCGCATCCAACGGGTTACCACGGTCTCCGCCCGCTCCTGGCGTTTGACGGTGACAAGCAATTCCCCACGCGTCACGCGGACACCCTCCACCTCGCCAATCAGGACGCGGAGACGGTGCTGGCGCCCCAGGTACCGCCAGCCTTCCCCGCTCACGTACCGCCGGGCGGGCAGCGGC
>NZ_MSTI01000113.1 GCF_001949125.1 Deinococcus marmoris | reverse complement strand
GTCTTGCAGGTCTACCGAATGCGCTGGGGGATCGAATGCACATTCAGCGGTATGAAGTCTCGCGGTCTGGGTTTGGAGGACACCCACATGACCGCGCCAGACCGCATTGGACGCCTCTTTCTTCTGCTCAGTCTCGCGTATGCCTGGATGGTGCGGATCGGCGCATGGCGCGCAGATGCGCTTCCCATCGCAGTCAAAGCCCACGGGCGCAGGGCCATGAGTCTGGCCCAATATGGCTGGGATCTGCTGTGTGACGCCCTGCGCTGGCAGCGTCCCCTCTTCCAAACTTTTCTCGCACTCTTGATGACCGCTTTTCCCTCACCCAGCCAGCCTGAATCTGAAAGTGTCAGGTACTGAGTAGGCCCTTATCAGGGGTTTTCGGGCGATTGAGGCTACAACGCGGGGTGGCGCGTCCGCCTGGCAGGCCTGCGCCATCTCCAGAAAGTGAGCGGTGGCTTTCGCTCCTTTGGGGGTGAAGGGGGTCTTAAATGTGTCGCGGTCTGAAAATGTGGTGGCGTTTTGGCCTATCATGTGGGTCAGGCTTTCCCCTTGTTGGTTTTTCATGTGACGTGTTTTCCTTCGAGTGGGATAGCTGAATCAATGGTGTTTCGTCACAACGTTGACTGGCTTCGAGAATCACCTCAGCACCCCGCCCTCCAGCGGGGTGTTGCCAGTTGAGAAAGGGCAGATCCAGCACCTCCCTCATTGCTGATTTTTTCGCCGTTTTCGCTGGTCTGCACCACCAAAGTCAGGCCGAAAAAGTAGTACTAATTAGGAATCGCGAGCGCTCAGTTTTTTCCCCTCTAGGACGCAGTTCTAGAGGTAAGTGCGCTGAAACTGTTTTACACGCACGGAATCTGATTGGCCAACACCCATTTTCGCTGGGGCTTCAGCACTATCAGGATTTGAGCTACTCCTTGCGGTTTCGTTCTGCCTCGACCTTTGCCCATGCTTTATCGAGGGCCACTTCCACGGCTTCACCCTCCGCCAACCGGTAGAAACACGCCCCGTTGACCTGCTCCCTCGTAACCACTAGTCCATCCGTGGTGAGTCGCTTGAGCATGTTCCGTAAACGTAAATACGACATGCCGGGCAGATGTCCATGCTTGGCCAGGCGGTCAAAGATCTCCTCCTGCTGTTGTTCCTCCAAAGACAGGCACAGCAGCACGTCGCTCGCTTTCATACCGCTCAATCTCCGACAGAAGTTTTGTCCAAAAATGTGCGGGTGGTGACACGAAAAGCTTACCTGCCTGAAAACAGTGTGCCATACAGTGAAAACACTCTGTCTACAGCAAGTTTACCCGCACCCTTATCTTACTTACTCTCCCCAAATTGCCACTCAACCTCCGTTTTCCCTCTCCCAGCGCGGCTCAATCGAGTTTGGGGAGGATTTCCTCCTGCCTGAGTTTTGGCGTCCAACTTTCTGTCGTTTCTCTGCTCTAAGCGTCATTAGGCCAGGGGAAATAAACGGATTTTACCCGGACATAATTGAAGGAAGTCGTCATATTCGAGTCAGCTTGATGAGTACATACTAAGACCATGACACGCCGTCAAGATCTTCAGGATGTGGGGAGACGCCGCAGTCCAAACCTCACTGCTGAGGACTGTCGCCTGGTCGCAGACCGCTTTCTCGATCATCTCGGGACGGATGAGGTATGCAACGACACGCTGACGTATCTCGCTGGCCGCCTGTACGTCCTGGCGGTCCAGGTGGAGTCGCAGACACCCTTGAGGCTGACAGAGAGCGGTGGGGCATCCGGCGCGCAGTCTGCGCCGGAGGTCACGCCGCCCGAAGTCGGGCATTCAGCAGCGCAGCGGGCCGTTTAAGGCTACCCCACTCGTGCCGGTCCACGTCCAGGCGGGCCAATTGCGCCGCCAGCACCTGGAGTCCACCG
Source organism: Deinococcus marmoris (assembly GCF_001949125.1). Taxonomy (GTDB): domain Bacteria; phylum Deinococcota; class Deinococci; order Deinococcales; family Deinococcaceae; genus Deinococcus; species Deinococcus marmoris_A. Next base: position 3,598 of record NZ_MSTI01000113.1, on the reverse strand, counting down.
CGTCCTTCCACCTCCGCATTCCAGGCGTTCCAGATCGCTTTGCAGTACCAGCGCTGAGAATGGTCATCGTCCAGGGCGTGGGCGAGTGCGGTTCCCAGAATGCCCACCAGTGCCGCCCGCTTATTAGCTTCGGATTCCGCTACCGCTGGAAGCAGATAAATCACGTCCTGCACGGTCCTGACCGCTTCTTCCAGCTCATCGGGGGAGAATATGCGCGGGTCAGCGAATAACGGGTCTTGAACCTGACCGGGGGTAACGGCCCAGGCTTTTAACTGCTCTCGAAGGTACTGGGCCTTCATTGGGCTAGCAGTTGACCCGCGCATATTTTTTTCTCCGTCCAGGACGCGGTTTGCATTTTCAGCGTTTGCGGTTTCCTGCTGGCCCAGCTTCTCGGCCCGCTGGACCACCCGGTAGGCCGTGCGGCCCGCCAGCCGGTCCTCGTCCAGGTTGCGGTACTGCGCGCTCAGGTCCTGGTAGGTCAGCTTGGCCTTGTGGCCGGGTTGCAGGCAGATCGCGTACAGCGTGCCGTCGATCACCGGAATCCGCTGGCCGCCAGGGGTGGTCATGGTGGTGTAGTGCGGGCGGGCGTCGATGTACCCCAGCTCCTCCAGCAGTGGCGTCCACAGGCGCAGGGTGCTGACGTTCTTCTCCACCTGCGCGGCCATCATCTCGTTGGGCAGGTGCAGCACCATCTGAGGCGGCAGAGACCCATCAGCGCGGCGGTACAGGTCCGGGCGCACCGTCAGGGCGTGGCGGGCCAGGAAGTCCAGCAGTTGGACCCAGACGGAGGCCCCTTCGGTTCCGGCTCACCTGCCTCGTTCAAAGCGCAGGGCGTCCAGATCCAGGCCCGACCTGAGAGGCGGACCCGAAACCTGCGCTCAGGGAATATTCCTGCTGTAATCATCGTCATGACGACTCCCCTGCCCGCCTATTCGCTACTCGATCCCTTTGCGTGGTACGCCGCCCAGCGCGCTCAGCAGCCCGTCGTCCACGATCCCAGCTCCGGGATGTGGATGGTCTTCGACTACGACGGTGTACAGCGCGCCCTGTCGGACTGGAAGTCATTCTCGTCTCAGCGGGGCCGTCCCAGGGGCGAGAACGCTGAAAGCGCGCTGTCGTCCAGCATCATCTCCACCGATCCACCGCGTCACCGCCAGCTCCGCGCCCTGGTGGAACAGGCGTTCACGCCCCGGCAGGTGCGTGCCCTGGCCCCCCGTATCGCCGAACTGGTCGACGAACTGCTGGGTCAGGTGGAAGGTGCAGGGCGCATGGATTTTGTCCTCGACTTCGCCTATCCGCTGCCGGTGATCGTCATCGCCGAGATTCTGGGCATTCCGTCGGCGGACCGGGACGCCTTCAAGCGCTGGTCCGACGCGGTGGTGACGGGTGACCCCAGCGGCAGCCGCGAGATGGCCGCTTATTTCGGGAGGTTGATCGAGCAGCGGCAATACGCACCCGGCGAGGACCTGATCTCCGGACTGATCGCCGCACAGGTGGAGGAAGAACACCTGAACGCCCAGGAGCTGTTGGGCTTTTGCATCCTGTTGCTGGTGGCGGGTAACGAGACCACCACCAACCTGCTGGCGAACACGGTGCGGTGCTGGCAGGACGCACCTGAAGCCTACGCGCGGGTGCGGGCGGACCGGACGCTGTTGCCCGGCACCATCGAGGAATCGCTGCGGTTTCGCTCACCGGTCCAGTCGATGTACCGCGTGACCGCGCTGGAGGTGGAACTGGGGGGGCAGACCATTCCAGCCCTCAGTCCGGTGCTGGCCTGGATCGGCTCGGCCAACCGGGATGAGGCGCAGTTCCCGGATGCAGGCGTGTTTGATCCGGCCCGCACGTCCAACCGGCACCTGGCCTTCGGTCATGGGGTCCATTTCTGCCTGGGGGCACCGCTGGCCCGGCTGGAGGCCAGCGTCGCGCTGGACGCGGTGCTGGAGCGTCTGCCCAACCTGAGGGTTGTGCCGGGCACGGTGCTGGAGCCGGTTCAGAGTCAGATCGTCAGTGGGGTCAAGCGGTTGCCGGTCACCTTTGGCTGAGGCTCAAGGTGATTCCATGACTCCAGCTCAGTCACTTCAACTGGTGATGAGATCGTCGTTTTCAATCACACCTCGCAATGAACTGAGATGCGCCCGCGCGACGATCAGCACGTCATCCTGATCGCTTCTGAGCGCACTCTCCAGTCCGTCGAGCACCTCTGTCTGCAGGGGGATCGCTGTTGCGGCCTGCAGCTGAGACAGTAAATCTTGAACTCGTGAACGAAGCGTCAGATTCTGGTGCAACTGCACCTGCTCCCAGATGAGTTGTGATGCACGGCTGACGACGGGATGAAGCTGCGGATTCACTCTCCTCCCGGCCACCAGATCGGAGGCCACGTGATGGCAACCGGACCTTCACCAGGCGCGGCGGCACTCACTCCGTCCGTTGCAACAGGCGTATCGCTGGTGGCGTGGCTGGTGGTGCTCAGGATAAGGATCAGGCAGGTCAGCACGAACTTCGTCAGGTTACGCATAATGTTTTCCTCCTAGTTGACTTGAACACCTGAAGCTTAGCGAACCACCTGTGAATCCTCTGGGACAGCCCTGGCGTGAAGCTGTGAATCAGGGTGATTTACACCCAGAAATACAGCGCTCAGCGGCTGAATTCAAGACTTTCAATGGTTCGGCGTAGGACGGGGTCAGGCTCTTCCCCATAAACGGAGTCGAGCATCTGGGCATATCCACGATAGGCCGCTGCCGCTTCCTGAGGACGGAAACGCAGCAGGGTCTGAATCAGAGACAGGTGGGGGGCGGCCTGATCTCCCTGCAGACGGACACTGTGTTTCAGAAGCGCGATGGCGCGTTCCGGATCCTGACTGGCCAGCGTGCCTTCGAGTTCCCCAAGAACCAGGTGCTGCTCGCTGCGGATGGTTTTGCGGATTTCTTCAACCCATTCGCCCTCAATGCTGCTCAGCAGATCGTCGGCCCGGACGCCAAGCAGCTCTTCCGGCTCACCTTTGCGGGCCCGCTCCAGAAAGTCCTGTAGGTCTGAGGAAACTACCAATTCCGGATGAATCTGATATCGGCCCGCAACATGCGGGAGTGGATCCAAATCCAGCGTGAGCGCTTCCCGCAGGGTGGTCCGCAGACGCCGGACCACGACGCGGAAGTAACTGTGATGTTTGGGATCGCGGGAACCGTCCCAGAGCGCGTCGAGAATTTCAACCAGGGTGCCGCTTCCATACCAGTGCAGCCACAACAGCAACTCTCCAGCCTTACTAACCAGTTGTGCGGGTTGAGATTCAGAGACTGAAGGAGGCGAGATGCATTCTGAAGGCATCTTCGCCTGTCCAGCCGAAGAATTCCCGCGACCACGCCAGAAGAATGTTAAAGACCGCCGCAACATACGCCAGGTGAGCGGTTAAATACGCTTCCTGGCGATGGTCCATGTGTTTCAGATTCATGATTCGTGTGACCAGTGAAAACGCCGTTTCTACCTGCATTCTCACGTTCCAGGTGCCTTTTTTGCAGAGCTTGAGGTTTTCTGGAATACTGTCTTTTTTGGCGGATCGGAACCCCCAATCCCCCATGACGATGGATTGGCCGTTCAAGGCGCT
>NZ_MSTI01000034.1 GCF_001949125.1 Deinococcus marmoris | reverse complement strand
GTGTTTCGCGATGCCAAGCAGTTCGCAGGGCTGACCACATGCCAGCTCCGCAAGACGCAGGCTCTGGAAAATCACTGGAATGCTGCGTTCTTTGCACTCAGTCTGGGCCGGGCTGAAATGCTCCTGGAGGCCAGCGGCCTCCAGGGTCGCCCGGTCACTTCGCTGGTGTTTTCCTACGAGGACATCAAGCGGCGGGCCTTCAATCGACTGTTTGCGTGGCGAATACTGAGCAATCTCGGTCTTCAGGCGAGATTTGCTGAATTGGAAAAACATCCATCCAGGCCGCTGGATCTGGGAGTCAAAGCAGCTTAGAGCTGGTCAAAACTGTCCGAACCATTGATAAAGCGGTCCAGAAGATGGATTCTCGGACTGGCGCTGCTGGGCAGTCTCCCACTGTTCCCGGTGATGGCGAGTTCGGCAGGCAGCACGAAGGCGGCCACGGTGACGACTATCAAGCAAAACGAACAGAATGCACTTCTCCTCAAGGCCGCAGAAAACGGCGATCTGGAACGGCTTCAAACGCTGCTCAAAGCGGGCGCGTCCCCCGCTGCCGCCGACAGCAGCGGACGCACGCCGCTGACCTGGGCCGCGAAGGGAGACCATGTGACGGTGGCCCGCGCCCTGATCGCGGCGGGCGCGGACCCCGATCCACAGGACGACCAGCAGAACAACGCCCTGCTGGTCACGGGCGAGACGGGCAGCGTCGCCATGCTGCGCGAGGTTCTGAGAGCCAATCCTGATCTGACCCGCACCAACCGCTACGGCGGCACTGCCCTGATTCCCGCCGCTGACCGGGGCCATCTGCCCTACGTGCGCGAGCTTCTGCAAACCACGCAGATCGACGTGAACCACATCAACAACCTGGGCTGGACGGCGCTGCTGGAAGCCGTGATCCTGGGGGATGGCGACAAAGTCCACACTGAGATCGTGCGCGAGTTGCTGGCCCACGGCGCAGACCGCCAGATCGCGGACCGTGAGGGCGTGACCCCGCTGCAACACGCCCGCCAGCGCGGTTACGCGGAGATGGTGAAGTTGCTGGGTGGGAGCTGAGCTATCCGCCCTTGACGGCCTGCCGTTCTCCCAACCTGCTGCGCGCCATCAGCGCCCACAGGGCCAGCACGGTGGCCACGACGTCCAGCAGGCCGCCCACGCCGTAGACCACCTGCGACGGCAGCGTGGTGCTGGCCGAAAAGCCCACGATAGGCACCACGTTCAGCACGGCCATGCCCAGCGCCAGCGCTGCCGAGAGGTTGAGCCAATCCATCAGCCGCTTGCGCCGGGCCGGATCGGCAGGTTCCGGGGCCAGCCGCACCAGAGCGCCGTTGACCGCGTTGCTGGCCAGAATCGCTGCGCCCCACACAGTCATCAGGGCCGTCAGGGCCAGTGTGTTGGCCTCGGGTGCGCCGCCCGTCGCCAGACCCAGCAGGGTCACCCCCCACAGCGCCGCCCGGAAGGAAGTCAGCCACGGAAAGGCCACGGTCAGGGCACGCAGCGTGCCGTCTTCCGGCAGGGTGGCCTGTCCGGCGCTTACGCGGGTGAACACCAGCGTCCACCACATCAACACCAGGGCAGCCAGAAAGGAATCGAAGGCGTTGATCCACTCCTGTGGTCCCGGCTGGCCCCGCAGCAGAATAAAGGCCACCATGCCGAAGACCACCACCACCTCGGCCCACAGAAAACCCAGCGCCAGCGCCCGCCAGCGCAGTGGGGGGAGGGTAGGAATCAGGTTCATAGGCCGGACCTCGTCACTTCAAAATTCACAGCCCCAGCTTGTGCGTCAGGCGTTCGCGCACCACTTCGGGCTTGGCTTTGCCGCCCATCGCCTTCATCACCGGGCCGAACAGCGCGTTCATGGCCTTGGTGTTGCCGCCGCGCACCTTCTCCACCGTGGCCGGATCGGCACTCATGGCGGCGTCAATGGCCGCGTCAATCGCGCCAGTATCGGTGACCACACTCAGCCCGCGCTCCTGCACCAGCGCCGCCGGATCGTGGCCCGCCAACACGTCTGGCAGCAATTCCTTGGCGATCTTGCCGCTGATGGTCCCGGCGTCGATCAGGCGCACCAGGGAAGCGAGGTGGGCGGGTTGCAGCGCCGATTGACTCAGGCTCGTCTCGGAGGCCGCCAGAGCGCCTGCCACATCGGTCAGCAGCCAGTTGGCGAGTTTCTGTGCATCCAGGGGCTGTGCATCCGCGCCCGCCGTCAGCGCCTCGTCATAGAAGCGGGACTGCCCCACGTTCAGACTCAGCGTCACGGCGTCATTTTCGCGCACGCCCGCCGCCAGATAACGCTCCAGCTTCTGCGCGGGCAGCTCGGGCATCCGCGCCCGCACCCGCGCGATCCATTCGGGAGTGATGTCCAGTGGGGGCAGATCGGGTTCGGGGAAGTAACGGTAATCGGCCTCGCCCTCCTTGGTCCGCATCAGGAAGGTCTTGCCGCCCCCCTCGTCCCAGCCCAGCGTGTCCTGCGTGATGCGTCCGCCGCCGTCCAGCACGCGGATCTGCCGGGCCGTCTCGTACACGATGGCCCGCTCCACGCTGCGGAACGAATTGAGGTTCTTGACCTCACACTTGGTTCCCCACGGCTCGCCGGGCCTGTGAACGCTGAGGTTCACGTCGCAGCGCATCTTGCCCTCTTCCGGGGTGGCGTCGCTGACGCCCAGCGCCTGCGCGATGGCCTGCACCGTTTCTAAAAAGGCGCGGGCCTGTTCGGCGTTGGTGATATCGGCCTCAGTGACCATCTCAATCAGCGGCGAGCCGGCGCGGTTGAGGTCCAGCAGGCTGTAGGGCGCGTAAGCCGGATGCATCAGCTTGCCCGCGTCGTCCTCCAGATGGGCGCGCATGATGCGGATTCGCGTGCCGCCGATGTCCAGATAACCGTCCCGCGCAATCGGGCGGTCATATTGCGACAGTTGGAAGTTCTTGGGCGCGTCGGGGTAGAAGTAATTCTTGCGATGAAACTGCGTGAAGCCGGACACGTCGCAGTTGAGGCCCAGGCCGAACATGATGCCCAGTTCCACGGCCTCGCGGTTGAGGGTGGGCAGCGTGCCGGGCAGGCCCAGGGTCAGGGGATCGGTGAAGGTGTTGGGGGCCGCGCCGTGATAATCGGCGGGACAGTCGCTGAAAATCTTGCTGCGCGTCCGCAGTTGCAGGTGAACCTCCAGACCGATCACCACCGCGTAAGGCTGGATATGGGTTGCCTGGGACTGGGTTGTTTGGCGCAGAGATGTTGAAGATTGAGCCGCTTGAGACATGAGGGGCAGGATAGCGCCGGGGTGCGGGACGAAAGAGAAGGATTCAGACTAAATTCTTCCACAACAGAATCTGGGTGCTAAAATAGCCCCACACATAAAGGAGATCCATTCATGACCGAGACCGATCTGACCCTTGAAGATGGCCGCACCCTCCACATCTACGACACGGGCACGGAGGGGCTGATGCGTCCTCTGACCGTGTTCTGGCACCACGGCACGCCCAACATCGGTGCGCCGCCCGAACCGCTATTTGAGGCGGCGAGTCGGCTGAATCTCCGCTGGGTGTCGCATGATCGCCCCGGCTACGGCGGTTCCTCCCCGCTGCCGGGCCGGGATGTGGCCTCCGCCGCACACGATGTAGAACAGATCGCGGACGCGCTAGGCATTCGGGAGTTCGCGGTGATGGGCCATTCAGGGGGCGGGCCGCACGCTCTGGCCTGCGCCGCATTGTTGCCGGGGCGGGTGCTGGCGGCGGTCAGCATGGCGGGACTGGCTCCGTATGGGGCGTCTGGTCTGGATTACTTCGGCGGCATGAATCCCTCGGGCGCGGCGTCGTTGCGGGCGGCGGCTGAAGGACGCGCAGCGAAAGAGGCTTACGAGGCGTCAGACCCCGAATTTGACCCGGAGACCTTCACCCCCGCCGATTACGCCGCCCTCTCCGGTTCGTGGAAGTGGCTGAACAGGGTGGTGGGGCCAGCGATGAAGCACGGCCCCGGTGGCTTGATCGCCGACGATCTGGCGTATGTCGCGCCGTGGGGCTTTGCGCCGTCGCAGATCGACGCGCCCATTTTGCTTCTGCACGGCACACAGGACCGCGTGGTGCCCAGCACGCACAGCGAATGGCTACTGGCCCATTGCCCCACGGCGGAACTGTGGCGCTGCCCCGAAGACGGTCACATTTCGGTGCTGAATTCCGGTGAGGCGGCGCTGGAATGGCTGCGTTCTGCCTCTGACAGGACAGCCTGTGAAGTCCATAAGGGCCGACACCACCTCCACTCCTGATTGTCAAGTGTGATTGCGGCGGGGAGGGCCAGAAGTTCTGACGCCGGGCGCGCGAGTGGTGTCCGCCTGCCCCACAGCCGGAGCAACGACACCACGACGCCCGTTACGGACCCACGGCGATGTACGTATATGTCACCTCGGCGTCACGCTGGGTCTTCATCTGCACCCTGGACGGAACGATGCCACTGACATGCAGGATTCTGGCCGTCTGCCCATCCAGACGCTGTTTCTGACTGTCCCAGCCCAGCGGCCACCCGGCCCCCTTGCGGACCTTGATTTCCGCCCCTGCCGGCAGGAAAAACCGGACATCGAACGTAGCGTTGACGCCCCACTCCAGGGTACGCCAGCCCCCCTTCTTGACATGTTTGGTGCGTTGAACTTCCGGCATAACATCTGACCTCCAATGACGGGGGAAGTCGGCCAGGACGGACACAATCGCTGCCAGCGAGGAGACGGGGGGTGGGCCGCGCGGCCCTCATCCTCAAGGCGGAAGACGCCTGGGATAGAGGCAGAGTACGCCCGCATCTGTGTCCAGGCAAGAGCGTAAGGGAGACCACGAAAAAACCCCGCCTTTAGCGAGGTCTGGTCTATCTGGTGCCGAGAGCGGGATTTGAACCCGCACGGTTTCCCGTTCGATTTTAAGTCGAATGCGTCTACCCTTCCGCCATCCCGGCCTGCCCAGGCGAAAGTATAAACCATACAAGCCCCTGCCAGCGCCATAAAAACAGTTTTGACCGTTGCTCACACCATTTCTGACTGCCTAGCTAGTCTGCCGACGTTACCTCACAGGGGGCAGCACATGCAGATAGCAGAAGCGTTAGGGGAATTTTTGTCAGAACATATCGCCAGGGGGAGCAGGCCCAAGACCGTTAGGTACTACCGCAAAACTCTGGAGATCGTTCTACGGCCTTATAACCAGTTGTGCGGGTTGAGATTCAGAGACTGAAGGAGGCGAGATGCATTCTGAAGGCATCTTCGCCTGTCCAGCCGAAGAATTCCCGCGACCACGCCAGAAGAATGTTAAAGACCGCCGCAACATACGCCAGGTGAGCGGTTAAATACGCTTCCTGGCGATGGTCCATGTGTTTCAGATTCAT
>NZ_MSTI01000116.1 GCF_001949125.1 Deinococcus marmoris | reverse complement strand
CCACATGCCAGCTCCGCAAGACGCAGGCTCTGGAAAATCACTGGAATGCTGCGTTCTTTGCACTCAGTCTGGGCCGGGCTGAAATGCTCCTGGAGGCCAGCGGCCTCCAGGGTCGCCCGGTCACTTCGCTGGTGTTTTCCTACGAGGACATCAAGCGGCGGGCCTTCAATCGACTGTTTGCGTGGCGAATACTGAGCAATCTCGGTCTTCAGGCGAGATTTGCTGAATTGGAAAAACATCCATCCAGGCCGCTGGATCTGGGAGTCAAAGCAGCTTAGAGCTGGTCAAAACTGTCCGAACCATTGATGAGGGACACTGAACACGTACACCACCTGCATATCCCCACTGGCCTGCCGTGTGGTCTGCACTTCGATGCTCTGCCCCTCGCGGCTGAGGGTGGCGCGGGCGCTGCGGGCGTCGGGAAAGGTGCGTTCCCCAATGTCGAAGCCCTGAAGTTGAAGCTGGTTGGTGGCGAAGGCCAATGCGCTGCGGGCGTCCAGTCCTTTCGGCAGGCGGTAGGTCAGCAGAGCGGTTCTTTTCACCGCGTCGTAGCGCGTGCCCAGTACACTGGCCCCTGCCGGAACGCTGACGCGCAGGCTCTGGCCTTCCTCCTGCAATCCAGCATTGGTCAACCCACCCGCGTAAATTCCCCAGCCCACCCCCGAGGTGGTACCGCTCAAAAGAGGCTTGGGAAGCGGAACAGACGTCGTCTGCGCCAGCGCCGGACTGACCGACAGCGCCAAGGCAGCGGCCAGCACGCCAGCTCTCCAGTTCACCCACGCACCCTTGGTCATGGGAGCCATCCTAGCCGCAAAGCCCAGGCATCCCAAACCGAATCCACTCATCTGGCCCACTTCACCGAAGCAGCAACCGAAGGCCGTCGGGCGCGAAGCGCACGGGCCACACGCAGCGTGACGGAGCCGGGCATCAGACCCGGACGCCGCCGCCCTCCCCCGCCCAGAGCGCCCATAAACTCATGCCCAGTGCAACGTTAGCTCCCCCTACCCCAGGGGGGCAGGGGGCTGGGGGGCGGGGCTGCCCGAGTAACCCCGCCGCTCTAAAGCTCGTTGACTTCTGGCTTGAACCCGACCTCCCGGATGTACTTCAAATACTCCTCCTCGCTCAGTGCCTCCTTCTTCCCACTCAGCGCGACGAAGAACGCTTCCAGCACGTTGGTGGCAAAGTTCCGACTGCCCATGCGCGGCGTCGTGGTGATCAGCCGCGCCACCCCGCGTTCCTTCATCCAGTCTCGGTCCGCCTCGGTGATGGTCTGCGTCAGGATGGTTTTGCCTTCCAGATGTTTCGGGGCGTAGCGCTTGGCGTAATGGGTGTCCCCGGCGATCACGTCAGCCCAGGCGTAGTACTTGGTGCCCTTACCCTCCACGCTGCTTTCCTGCTTGGCCCCCGTGGGGTAAAACCAGTCCTGCGGCAGCTTGGTGATCACCGGCAGCACCAGCTTCGCCACGTTCCGCAAAGCCGCCAGCGAACGCAAAGGCCGGTCAATGCCCAGCCCAAACACCACGTCCCCGAACACGATGTCCGCGCCGTGCTGCGCCAGCGCCTCCGCCATGCCGAAACGGTCCACAGCAGAGACCATCAACACCTTCTGGGTGCGCCAGTTCAGCAACGGGTCAAGCTGGGCAATCGCGTCGCGCTCCAGCGTGTTCTTCAGGCCGCTGCCGTCCAGCACGGGGGTCTGCTTGGCGTTCGCTATCAGCTTTTTTACGTTGTTGAACAGGTAGCGCTTGCCGTCCGCGATGACATACAGATCCGCGCCGCCCAGCCCGAAGGCATCTATCTTACCGTCCAGCGCCCCGAACAGCTCGGCGGCTTTTTTCGCGTCGGCGTCGGTGCCGATGCGTTCCAGAATGAACGGCTGACCCAGCAGGTGAACTTCCTCGCGGGCGTTGCGCTTGCTGCTGCCCAGGCTGACACTGACGACGTGTTTGTAGCCTGCGGGGGCCGGGGTCCAGCCGCTCAGAATGTCACTCATGAAGGGCATTGTAGGCGCGTGCAGGGCACGGAGGGCCAGAAAGCGGCAGGCCACACGCCTCCCCTGCTACCCTGCCCCCATGAAGCGCAGCCTGCCCGAACTTCAGACCTCGCCGCAACCGCTGGTGATGGTCACCGCCTACGACTACCCCGGCGGACGCCACGCCGAGGCCGCCGGGGTGGACCTGATTCTGGTGGGTGACAGCCTGGGCAACGTGGTGCTGGGCTACGACTCCACCGCCCCGGTCACGCTGGCCGACATGATCCACCACGCCCGCGCCGTGCGCCGGGGTGCGCCGGATACCTTCATGGTGGTGGATCTGCCGTTTGGGACGTACCACACCGGGGTTCAGGACGCCATGCGAAACGCCGTGCGCGTCATTCAGGAAACCGGGGCGGACGCGATCAAGATGGAGGGAGCCTCGCCCGAAATCCTGGCCGTGGTGCAGACCCTGACCCGCAACGGCATCCCCGTGATGGGCCATGTGGGCCTGATGCCCCAGACCGCCACCGCGCAGGGCGGCCTGAAGGTGCAGGGCAAGGACGACGCCAGCGCCCGCGCCACCCTGGAAGGCGCGCAGGAACTGGAGGCAGCGGGGGCTTTTGCCCTGGTGCTGGAAGTGATTCCTGCCCGCCTCGCCAAACTGATCAGCGAGAAACTGACCATTCCCACCATCGGCATCGGCGCAGGCGTGGGGTGCGATGGACAGGTGCTGGTCACCCACGACTTGCTGGGCGTCTACGAGGGCGAGGAGAAGAAGATTGCCAAACGCTACGCGGAGGTGGGTCAGATTTCCCGCGAGGCCATCGAGAAGTACGCCGCCGAGGTCCGCGCCCGTGAATTTCCGGCGAAGGACAACAGCTTCGTGATGAAGGACGAGGTACTGGACAAGCTGTATTGAGGATTGAGGGCTGGGCAGCCTGAGTTCCCAAAACCCACTACCCTCTTCCCCATGAACTACGACGACTTCGCCGATCTGTATGACCACCAGTACGAGCTGTACCGCGACGACCTGCACTTCTACGCGGGCGTGGCCGAGCGGGCGGCGGGGCCGGTGCTGGAGGTGGGGGCCGGAACCGGGCGCGTGACCTCGTATCTGGCACGGCGCGGCGTGGACGTGACTGGGCTGGAACCCAGCGCCCGCATGATCGCGCGGGCGCAGGAGCGGGCGACGGGCGGGCAGGCGCTGAAGCTGGTGCAGGGGAACATGCAGACGTTCCAGTTGGAGCAGAAATTCAGCCTGATCATCGCCCCTTTCAACGCGCTGATGCACCTGTACACCCCAAATGAGCAGCTCGGGGCACTACAAAATCTGCACGCGCATCTGGACCCAGGGGGCCAGTTCGCCTTTGACCTGTATCTGCCGCGCTTCGGCAAGCCCAACACCGTGCGGCACGAGGGCGAGACGCTGCACGCGCCGGACGGGGGGCGCACCGACATCTTTTTCGTGCAGCGCCACGACAAGCTGCGCCAGCACATCACCACCGAGTATTCCGTGGACACCACGCACGACGGCGGGCGGCTGACCCGGCGGCATTACACCCTGACCCAGCGCTATTACACCCGCTACGAGGTGGAGTGGCTGCTGCGCTTCGCGGGCTTCGAGTCGCCGCGCGTGACGGGCAGTTTTCAGGGCGGCCCGCTGGAAAAGGGCAGCGAGGTCATGGTCTTCCAGACGCGGGCGCTGTAGCGGCTGCGGAAAATTTATGGTCCCAATTTTTAGCCCCGCCTAAGCCCCTGTCGGCTGCCGTGCTATTGCGCTGCCTGTCAGCCGCTAGAATTGCGCCCAATGCCTCTTGCTTATCTGGCGCGGATCGCGCAGACGCCTGCACCTACATTCGCGGAAGGACGACGGGCCGAGTTGATCGCGGAATTGTGGCGGGAACTGGGCTACCCCTGCGACATCGACGCGGTGGGGAACGTCCTGACCCGCATCGTGCCCCCCGGCACCGAGGGCCGCCCAGCGCTGCTGCTGGCCTCGCATCTGGACACCGTGTTCGAGGCCGGGACCGACGTGACCGTGCGCGAGGACGGCGGGCGGCTGATCGGGCCGGGGGTGGGCGACAACAGCGCCAGTCTGGCCGTGCTGACGGCGCTGCTGCGTGACCTGCGCGGGCAGGTGGGCCTGCTGCGCCGTCCGCTGTGGCTGGCGGCCAACGTGGGCGAGGAAGGGCTGGGCGACCTGCGCGGCAGCAAATACCTGATCTCGCAGCACCGTGAGCAGTTGGGGGCTTTTATCGCGGTGGACGGGTATCTGGGCATCGCGGTCACGCGCGGGGTGGGCGTGCGGCGCTACCGGGCCACCTTCCTGGGACCGGGCGGGCATTCCTGGGGCGATCAGTCTCCCAGCGCCCTGCACGCACTGGGGCGGGCCATCAGCGCGCTGTACGCCCTGCCGTTACCGCCCGCACCGCGCACCACCCTGAACGTGGGTGTGGCCTCGGGCGGCACCAGCGTCAATTCCATCGCGGCCAGCGCCGAGTTGCTCCTTGATCTGCGCTCGCTGGACCACGATGTCCTGGGCAAACTGGACCGCCGCGCAGTTTCAGCCCTGCACGCGGCGGCGCGCGAGGCAGGCGTGACCGTGCGGATCGAGCAGGTAGGGGACCGCCCCGGCGGCGACCTGCACAGCGCGGCCCTGATGCCCCTGATCCGCGAGGCCGCCCGCGAGAACCGCACGGACCTGCGGACGGCGGCCAGCAGCACCGATGCCAACGCCGCCGCGCCGCACGGCCTGCCTGCCGTCGCCATCGGTGTGTACCGGGGCGGAAACGCCCACCGCCTGGACGAATGGGTGCAGACCAGCAGCCTGGAACCGGGTCTGAAATTCCTGCGCCGCGTGGTGGAGCTGTACCAGCAGCAGCCCGTGGCGTAAATCGTTATAAGGCGAGAGGCTGGCTCTGGTCAGTCACCCCCAGCTCCCCCCATTGCCACTGTAGCTATTCCCGCTTTTTGACGTGTAGGCGCAGGCTTTCGTGACTTTCACATCAATTCTGACCCACCATTTTCCCATCTGTTCGGAGCAGAATGGGGGTCAGTTATGAAACCAACCGCGCGCTCCTCCGCCCCGCGCCGTGTCACTTCCGGCAGCCCTTTTCTGGCCCACGCGGGACGTGTGCTGATGCTCGGCAGCGCTCTGCTGCTGAGCGGCACCGGGGCGCAGGCCGTGCCCTCTCCGGCGCAGACCGTCTTTAACAGGGTCAACTTTCTGCTGGAAGACAATTACGGCGGACTGTCCACGGTGGACCGCGTGGCGCTGGCCGCCGAGTACCAGAAACGGCTGGACGCCGTGTGCAGTTCCTCGCCCGCCGACTGCGCCGAGGCCAAGGCGTACCCGGTGATTCAGGCCGAGGTCACGGCGCTGGGCGACGAACACACCTTCTTTCAGACACCCGAGGATTTCAAGGAGTTCTCGGCCAGCCAGAGCGGCGGCAACCGCCTGCAATTCGGCGTCAAACTGGCCCAGTTGGACGGCGAGAGCCGCGTGGTCACCGAAGTCGTGCCGGGCAGCGCCGCCGAGGAAGGCGGCTTACAGCGCGGCGACCTGCTGCTGAGCATCGACAACGCGCCCTATACCTTTGCGGGCCTCAAGGCGGCCAAGGAAAAAGGCGTGCCCACCGCGCTGGGTCTGACCCGCCGGGGCGTGGGCCTGACCCTGACCCTGACCTCCCGCGAGAGCAGCACGCGCGATCTGCCACGCATCGATTACGTGCCTGCCAGCACGCCAGCAGGCGCGGCCAGCACCACCACCACTGGCACGTCCGGCGAGGTGGCCGTGCTGCGGATTCCCACCTTCCTGTCGGGCGGCGGCGTGGCGCAGAAGATCCATGATCTGGTGGGGCAGGCAAAGCGGCGCGGGGCCTCGGGCATGCTCGTGGACCTGCGCGGCAACAGCGGCGGCAGCCTGTACGAATGCGACAGCGGCGTCAGTGCCTTCGTGCCCAGCGTGACCCGCGTGGCCCGCAGCGTGGACGGCAACCGGCGCACGCTGGTCAGCCGGGGAACTATTCTGGGCGACGGGCGCATCGCCTCCAGCGTTCAGAATCCGCAACTGTGGACCGGGCCGCTGGCCGTGCTGGTGGACGGCGGCAGCGCCTCGTGCAGCGAGTTCTTCGCCTATGAAATCCAGTACGCCGGGCGCGGCCCGGTCATCGGCGACCCCACCGCCGGGGTGGGCAACACCGCCACACGCATCTTTGAAGTCGGCGACGGCGCGCTGCAACTGACCATCCTCAACTATGCCAAGCCCGACGGCACGCCGTACCCCACCCGCATCACCCCCGATCAGTCCTTCGCCCAGGGCGAGCAGCAGATCCGCGACCTGACCCTGGGCAAGGACGATCTGCTCGAAGTCGGCGTGAAAGCCGTGGCCGAAGCCCCGGTGCTGACCTTGGACCCGATGCGCGATCAGCCGTAAGCAGACGCTACCGATTTCAAACTGGGTTCAGCAATTGAAAAGCACCCGCATTGGCGCGGGTGCTTTTCACCGTTTCGATCAGGAGATGCCGACCCTCACATATCCATCCGCGTCTTCAAAAAGTTGGTCATGACCGCGCCGCGTTTGTAGAACGGGTTGTCCATGATCTTGATGTACAGCGGAATGGTGGTTTTCGGCCCCTGGATCACGGTTTCTTCCAGGGCGCGTTTCATGCGGGCAATCGCCTCGGCGCGGTTGTCGTGATGCACGATCAATTTACCGATCAGGCTGTCGTAGTGCGGCGGAATGACGTAGCCGGTGTAAACGTGGCTGTCCACACGCACGCCGGGGCCACCCGCGAAATGCACATCGTCGATCTTGCCCGCTGCCGGGCGGAAATCCTTGTCGGGGTCCTCGGCGTTCAGGCGGCACTCGATGGCGTGGCCGCGCAGCACCACGTCCTCCTGCTTCATGTTCAGGCCGTGGCCGCTGGCGATTTCCAGTTGCATGCGGACCAGATCCAGACCGCTGATCATCTCGGAGACGCAGTGTTCCACCTGAATGCGGGTGTTCATCTCCATGAAGTAGTAGTTGCCGTCGCGGTCCACGATGAATTCCAGCGTACCTGCCCCAGCGTAGTTGACATGCTGAGCCAGACGCACGCCCGCCGCCAGAATTTCCTGCCGCAAGCTGTCGGGCAGGGTGCTGGGCGCTTCCTCGATCAGTTTCTGGTTGCGCCGCTGAATGCTGCAATCACGCTCGCCGATGTGGATGACGTGGCCGGTACCGTCGCCCATGACCTGCACTTCCACATGCCGGAATTCTTCCAGAAACTTCTCCATGATCAGGTCTGGATCGCTGAAATACAGCCGCGCCTCTTCCTGCGCCTGCGCGAAGCCCTTTTTCAGCTCGTCCTGCGTGCGGATGATCTTCTGGCCGCGCCCGCCGCCGCCCGCGCTGGCCTTGAGCAAAACGGGGTAGCCGATCTGCTTGGCGGCCAGCACAGCCGCGTCCAGATCAGGCAGAATGCCGGTTCCGGGGACGACGGGCACGTTGGAGTTGGCGGCGATCTCGCGTCCGCCCGCCTTGCTCCCCAGCGCCCGCATGGATTCGGGCGTGGGGCCGATAAACACCAGCCCGTGTTCGCGGCACATCTCGGCGAAATCGGGGTTCTCAGCCATGAAGCCGTAGCCGGGGTGGATGCCCTCCGCGCCGGTCATTAGAGCGGCTTGCAGGATGTTGGGAATATTCAGGTACGAGGCGTTGCTGGCGGGCGGCCCCACGCACACCGATTCGTCGGCCAGCAGCACGGGCAGGCTCTTCTCGTCGGCGGTGGAGTACACCACCACGGTCTTGACGCCCAGTTCGCGCGCCGTGCGAATGATCCGCAGGGCGATCTCGCCCCGGTTGGCGATTAAAATTTTCTTGAACACGTCTCAACCCGCCTTTAATTACTGGTTCTGACATCATTGACTCAAAATTCCGGGGAGCGAGGCAAAACGCAGCTCTGGCACGCCATGCCCGTTTCCCCCCTCCCAGCCTCCCCCGCAAGGAGGGAGGAGCAAAAACCCAGGACCCCCTCCTACTCGATCAGGAACAGGGTCTGGCCGTATTCCACCGGCTCGGCGTTCTTGACCAGAATCTCGCGCACCACGCCGCCCACCTCGGCCTCGATCTCGTTCATCAGCTTCATGGCCTCGATGATGCACAGGATCTGCCCTGCCGTCACGGTGTCGCCCACCTTGACGTAGGGCGCGGCGTCCGGGCTGCTGCTGGCGTAGAAGGTACCGACGATGGGCGCTTTGACGGGCGCGCCGCTGGCGGCAGCCGGGGCTGCTGGTGCGCTGGCAGCGGGCGCAGCCGGAGTGGCCTCTGACGCTGGGGCCGACGTGGAGGCCGGGGCAGTCGGCGCACTGTCAAAAGCGGTTTCAAAGGTGGGCTGGGTCTGGGGCGCGGCGGGAGCGCTGGGTGCGAGGTTGCCTCCAGCCTGCGGGCCGCGCTTGAGGTCCAGCGAAAAGCTGCCGGTCTGAAGGCTGAATTCGCGGACATCGGCGGCTTTGAGGGCATCGAGCATCTGTTTCAGGTCGTCTGGGTTCATGGCCCCTCCTTATGATCGTGACAATCGGGTCTGCTGCGGGTCTGCTGAAATGGATTGCGCCTGTTCATCGTGACGGGTCAGAAGTGAAGGGTGTTACCCCTTCCCTAACGCCCGTTTAGCTGCCTGCCGAGTTTAGCGGCTTCCCTGCGGTTGTGGGCACAATTTGCGACCCGGTCCAGTCTTCAACCCGGTTCAGTCTCCCACTGGCCCCTCCTACTCAGCCCAGCCCCTCGGCCTCGCGCACGATGTCCAGCACCCGCTCGCGCACGGTCCTTTCCTCGCGCAGGTAGCGTTCGGCGCTCATCTGCACCCCGATGGCCGCCACCAGCGCGCCCGCGTAGTGGTACGGCACGCCCAGGGTGCATTGTCCCGGAATCCATTCCTCGATGCTGTAGGCGTAGCCCAGCCGCTGAACGCGCGCCACCTCGGTATGCCACTCGTCGAGGGTGGTGATGCTGCTCTGGGTGCAGGTGGCAAATGTTTTGGGCGTGATGTCCGCGTGGGCGTACAGGATCTTGCCGCTGGCAGTAGAGGTGGCAGGCAGGTAGATGTCCAGCGGCAGATCGATATCGGCGTCCGGGTGGCGTTCGCGGATGGCGGCCACCACTTCCTCGCCCTCCAGAATGCACAGAAACGCCACGCAGCGCACCTCCAGCGCCAGCCGGGTGATCAATGAGCGGGCATCGGGAAACCACGGCAGGGAGGCCGTGAGCTGCGCGCCCATCTCGGCCAGATGCCACGACAGGCGGTACTTGCCAGCAGGGGTGCGGCGCAGGAAGCCCGCCCCGGTCAGGCCCGCCAGATACGCGTGCGCCGTGGCGCGTGGAATGCCCAGATGCGCGGCCAGAGCGCGCACACCCCATTCGGGCTGCTCGGCGCTGAAGGCCGACAGGATGTTCGCCGCTTTTTGAAGGGACAGCACTCGTCCAGCTTACGCGGACGAATGGGGGAATGTAAATGTGCCTACGGCTTCATTGCGGGTTGAGGAAGGGGTCTGAAGACGAGGGGCAGGGATGGCTGCCACGGCTTAACCCCTCTCCTGCGGAGTTGTGCCAGTCCGGCGCTCCGCGCCACCTCCCCTTAGAAGGGAGGCAAGGAGATGGCGTGTGGCACGATATTCTGCGCCTCTTGGCTCCCTTTTGAGGGGAGCTGGCAGCGAAGCTGACTGAGGGGTTTCTTTTCAACTCAGCCGAAAGCGAAGGCCCAGAACTGCTGCCCCAGCCAACGGATTCGAGATGTGAACTCACCCCAGATACGCCAGCATCAGCGCCGCCGTGTCGCGCAGCGCGTCCGTGTGCATCCGCTCGTAGGAGTGGCTGGCGTCCACGCCGGGGCCGATCAGGGCCACCGGGTAATCGCCGCCCGCCCGCCACGCCGCTGTGCCGTCCGAGGAATAGAAGGGGTAGAGGTCCACCCGCAAATCCAGGTCCGCAGAGGCCGCCGCTGCCCGCAGACGGTTGCCCAGCGCGTGATCGTAGGGACCGCCGCTGTCCGCCACGCACAACGTGACGCAGTGTTCGCTGCTGGTCTGGCCGCTTCCCACCGCCGCCATGTCCACCGCAATCAGTTCGTCGGTATGCGGCGGAATCCCCGTGGCCGCGCCGTGACCGACTTCCTCGTAGGTGGTGACGTGAAAGGCCACCGTTTTGAGGGACGGAGTTTTCATCAGTTCGCGCGTCACGGCCAGAAAGATGGCGACTGCTGCCTTGTTGTCCAGATGACGCGATTTGATGTACCCGGCGGCAGTCACGCGGGGCCGCGCGTCAAAGCTCACGAAATCGCCCACGCCGATGCCCAGGGTGCGGGTCTCGGCGGCGCTCTCCGTGCGCTCGTCCAGCCGCACTTCCATCACGGCGGCCTCGCGCTTCAGGTCACGCAGGGCCGCGCCGTGGACGTGGGTACTCTGGCGAATGTTGACCACGGTGCCGGTGATCACGCGCCCGCTCTGGGTATGCACGCGCACGTCCTCGCCCTCCACGGTGGCCCAGTCGTAGCCGCCCAGCATGGACAGCAGCAGACGGCCACCCGGCTTGATGCCCTTGACCATCGCCCCCAGGGTGTCGGTGTGGCCGCTGAAGGTGACGTAGCCCTCGCCTGTGCCGGGGACCTCCCAGGTCAGTGCGCCCTTGCGGGTGCGCTGCGGCTTGATGCCCAGCGCCTGCACCTCTGTCTCGATCAGCGCAACAGCGGCTTCCGTAAATCCGGTGGGGCTGGGCGTATCCAGCAGGCGCACGAGGACGTCCAGCGTGTAGTCCAGATCAAAATTGGAGTTCATGGCCCCCAATATGGCGGATCAGCGCCCCTGTCTCCAGCCCGGAGACTCGGGCGCAGGAACGCGCCACCATCCGTTTTCGCCCACAGTGATACGCTCAGGGGCGATATGGATTCCTATGATGTGTTGGTCATCGGCGGCGGCCCGGCGGGGTACGTGGCCGCCATTCGCGCCGCCCAGTTGGGCTTCAAGACCGCCTGCGTGGACGATTTTACGCGCGACGGCAAACCCAGTCTCGGCGGCACCTGCCTGAACGTGGGCTGCATTCCCAGCAAGGCCATGCTCGATTCCTCCGAGAAGTTCGAGATGATCGCGCACGACGTGGCCGATCACGGGATCATGGTGGACGGCCTGAAAATGGACCTGGGCAAGATGCTGTCGCGCAAGACGGGCGTGGTGGACAAGCTGACGGGCGGCATCGCCTACCTGTTCAAGAAGAACAAGATCACCTCGATTGCGGGCCTGGGCAAGCTGGTCCGCGCCGACGGCGATGAGTGGATCGTGGACGCCGCCGGAACCGAAGTCAAGGCGAAAAACGTGATCGTGGCGACGGGCAGCAGCCCCCGCGAACTGCCGCTGGCCCCGTTTGGCGGGCATGTGGTAGAGAACAGCGGCGCGCTGGCCTTCACTGAGGTTCCCAAGAAACTGGGCGTGATCGGCGCGGGCGTGATCGGCGTGGAACTGGGCAGCGTGTGGCGTCGTCTGGGCGCGGACGTGACCATTCTGGAAGCCCTCCCTGGTTTCCTGCTGGCCGCCGACGACGCCATTGCCAGGGAATCGCTCAAGCAGTTCAAGAAGCAGGGGCTGGACTTTCACTTCAGCGTCAACATCACCAAAGTCGAACAGACTGACGCGGGCGTGAGCGTCACCTACACCGAGAAAGAGAAGGAAGTCACGGCGCAGTTCGACAAGCTGATCGTCAGCATCGGGCGCGTGCCGCACACCTCGGGTCTGGGGGCAGATGCCGTGGGGCTGGGGCTGGACGAGCGCGGTTACGTCAAGGTGGACAGCCACTACCGCACCAACCTGAAGGGCGTCTACGCCATCGGCGACGTGATCGGCGGCGCGATGCTGGCGCACAAGGCCGAGGAAGAGGGCGTGGCGCTGGCCGAGCAACTGGCGGGGCAAGCCGGGCACGTCAATTACGACGTGATTCCCTGGGTGATCTACACCTCGCCTGAAATCGCCTGGGCGGGCCTGACCGAGAAGGCCGCAAAAGACGCGGGCCTGAACGTCAAGACCGGGCAGTTCCCGTTCAGCGCCAACGGACGCGCGCTGGGCCACGGCGATCCGCGCGGCTTCGTGAAGGTGGTGGCCGACGCCGACACCGACAAGCTGCTGGGCGTGCATATGGTAGGCCCCAACGTGTCCGAGCTGATCGGCGAAACCGTGGCGATCATGGAATTCGGCGGCAGCAGCGAGGATCTGGCCCGCACCATCCACGCGCACCCCACTCTCAGCGAAGTGGTCAAGGAAGCGGCACTGGCAGCAGATAAACGCGCACTTCATATGTAAGCTGGGCGGGTTCGATAGAAACAGGGGCAGGCCACGCGGTCTGTCCCTCTTCTATGATGCGGGCATGGCTAATCCGTTGACCTCTCCCCTGCCCCTGGAATCCAGACTCGTCGAGCGCGTATGGGGCGGCACCCGCCTGATTCCAGCGGGCGGCGACACCAGCAAGAAGATTGGCGAGGCGTGGGTGATCGGCGAGGACAACCACGTTTCGGGCGGCCCCCACGCCGGGCAGACGCTGGCCGAACTGACGAAGCGGTTTCCGGCAGAGTTGCTGGGCACCCGTGCGTCCGGCACCCGCTTTCCGCTGCTGATCAAGCTGCTGGACTGCGCCGACTGGCTGAGCGTGCAGGTCCACCCGGACGACGCGCAGGCCCGTGCGCTGGAAGGCGAGGGCCACCTGGGCAAGACCGAGGCGTGGCAGGTGCTGGACGCCGACGCGGGCGCGCAGATCATCGCGGGCATCCAAGAAGGCACCTCTCGGGACACGCTGAACACGGCGATTCTGGCCGGGAAGGTCATGGACCACGTCGCCTACGCCCCGGTTCAGGCCGGGAATACATTCATGATTCACGCCGGAACCGTGCACGCGCTGGGACCAGGGGTCTTCCTGTACGAGGTCCAGCAAACCAGTGACCTGACCTACCGCATCTACGACTGGGACCGTCCCGCCACCGATGGCCGCGCCCTGCACCTCGAAAAGAGCGCGGAGGTGTCCCGCCCCTGGCCCGCGCCCGCCTCTCCCCTGCCCCCTGCCGGGGACGCCGTTCAGGAGCTGATCCGCTGCGATTACTTCGTGCTGGAGCGGCTGAACAGCAAAGGAGGCACGCTGACAGGCGACACTGCCGGGCAGACCTTCCACGTCCTGACCGTGACAGTGGGCGAGGCGCAGGTGGAAGCGGGCGGAGAAACCCAGCGACTGGGCCAGTTCGAGTCGCTGCTGCTGCCCGCCGCTGTGGGTGCTTACCAGCTTTCCGGCGATTTTCAGATGCTGCGGTCCAGCCTGCCGGGATAGAGCCAGCCACCGCGCCCCACACTGGAGGTCAACCATGAATACGATGAAAGCGTTCGCGCGAACCTCGGCAGAAAGCGGCGAGATCAG
Source organism: Deinococcus marmoris (assembly GCF_001949125.1). Taxonomy (GTDB): domain Bacteria; phylum Deinococcota; class Deinococci; order Deinococcales; family Deinococcaceae; genus Deinococcus; species Deinococcus marmoris_A. The sequence continues at coordinate 791 of NZ_MSTI01000116.1, read as the reverse complement.
CATGGTGGACGCGCCTATCCCGCAGATCGGCAATGGCGAGGTGCTGGTGCGGGTTCGCGCCTTCGGCATCGGCATCCATGACCGATATTTCATCCCGAAAGACGCGGCTTTCCCCTACACCATCGGCACGGAGGGGGCGGGAACGGTGGCAGCCATCGGCGCTGGGATCACGGGCGTTTCCGTCAGTGACCGGGTAATCTTCACCACCAGCCTGCAACCACAGGGCGGCGCGTGGGCGGAATACGCCGCCGTCAAATCAGACACGCTGATTCCCTTACCGGGTGGGCTGACCTTCGCCCAGGGCGCAGCGGTTCCCATTGCGGGCAAGGCCGCGCTGGAGAGCCTAAATGCGCTGGGTCTACAAAGCGGCGATGCCCTGTTTATTGCCGGAGCTTCAGGAGCGATTGGCAGTCTGGTCATTCAACTGGCGGCGGCACAGGGCATTCGCGTGGCTGGCTCAGCATCTAAAACTTCGGGTGCTAGGGGATACTGAGCCGAGAAAAGCGGAAACTCGGGTATGCCTACCAACGAGCTTCCGCTGGTTCAATCTACCGTCGAAGACCTGTTTTTACTCGTGTACGTCTACATTGATGATTACTTGAAGGCCGCTGAGGTCAGCGGCCTGTTCACACTCCCCAGGGAGCCGCATCAAAAAGGCACCTACGCCGAGATCATGACGATTGCGCTGGTTGGCGAACTCCTGGGTCAGCCATCACAGCAAAAATGGCTCGCACAGGTCCGCTTCACCTACCGTCAGCTTTTTCCCTGCCTCCCGGACCGCACCCGTTACC
>NZ_MSTI01000085.1 GCF_001949125.1 Deinococcus marmoris | reverse complement strand
GCGAGCGATTTCAGATTGAGGAAGGCTTTCTGGATGAGAAAAGTGGTTTGTTCGGGTTGGAAGGTTCCAAAGTGCGAGATGCACCCAGTCTCGAACGCTTGGTGACCGTGCTGGCCGTAGCGACCGTGCTGCTCGTGTCCGAAGGCATTGAGGTGGTGCAGCGTGGGGATCGACGTGTCGTCGATCCCCACTGGCAGCGGGCGCTGAGCTACCTCAAGATCGGTCTCCGGGCGGTTCATTACGCGCTGAGCCGTGGTCAGGTGGTGTTCGCGCGCCTGACGCTCCAAGGGGGGCCTGACCCTGAGCCACTGGGTCAGCGGAAACGCCCCCATGCCCCTCCTCAAACCACTCTTGAAGTTGGCTGGCAGCTCGTTTTTCGTTCACTCTCATAAAATCTGTCAGGCCGCCAGGATCTGTGCCTTTACCTGTGGGCCTACCCCAAGATCACCACCATGATTCTGGACAACCGAGGACAAACCCGAGTGGTTAAGAACAGCCACCTCAGTGCTGCCCAATCATCTGGAGAAAGGCGTCTACGACTTCAGGATCAAAGTGAAGACCTGAACCACTTTGAATGTGATCCATCGTTTTCTCCCGCGTCCAGGCCTTGCGGTAGGGCCGGTCACTCATCAGGGCGTCGTACACGTCCACCACGGCAAACGCCCTGGCCGACAGCGGAATGGCCTCGCCTTTCAGTCCCTGCGGGTAGCCGCTGCCGTCCCACTTCTCGTGGTGGTTCTGCGGGATCTCCAGGGCCGGATGCAGGAACTCAATCGGGGTCAGCAGTTCCGCCGCGTACTCCGGATGCTTTTTCATCAGCACCCACTCGTCTTCGGTGAGCTTGCCTGGCTTGAGCAGTACCGCGTCAGGGATCCCCATCTTGCCGATGTCGTGGAGCAGCGCGCCCCGACGAACTTGCATCAGTTGATCAGAGGTAAATCCGAGGGCCTGACAGAGTTCGTGCGTCATCTCCGTGACCCGGCGAGAGTGTCCCTCGGTCTCGTGGTCCCGTAGGTCGAGCGCGCGTGCCCAGCCCTCGATGGTCTCGTCATACGCGGAGCGCAGCTCCACGTTGCTGCGCTCCAGTTCAGTCACGAGCCGGGCATGGTCAATGGCGATGGCCGCCTGATCGGCCAACGTTTCGAGGGTCGACAACCACTCCAGCGAGAGTGGCCAGGGCTGATGATGGAGCACTTCAATGACCCCCACCACCTGCCCTTTACTGAGCAGCGGCACCGCGTGATAAGCGGTCAATCCTTCCTTCTTCACGACGTCGCGCCAGGCGGGCAGGACGGACGCATGGATGAGGTCCGGCAGGCTGATCGGCTGCTGGATCAGCGCGGCGCTGCCGGCCAGTCCTACACCCAGTTTCGTCGCTGAGTTCTCCAGTCTTGCGGTATACAAGCCCCTGGTGACGGTGTATGTCAGTGTCTTGCGGTGTGGATCGAACAGCAAGACGGTGGCCGCGTCCATGCCGAGTTGTTGCCTGATACTGTCCAGAACCAGACCGAGGGTGACGTCGAGATCCGCACTCGCGGCGATCGAGTGATCAATCTTGCGGAGGCCCGTGATGGAACGCAACTGACGCTGGAGGTCCTCGTTGAGGACCTGAATTTCTTGCTCAGCCGTCCGCAGGGCCGTGATGTCGCGGGCGATCTTGGAGACCCCGATCACCTGACCAGCAGCATCCAGGATCGGCGAGATGGTGACCCGCACCTGGAGCTGCTGTCCGCTCTTCGTGACCCGGTTGCCCTCAAACGGTGGGTCCCGAAAGCCTTGCCTGGCCCGTTCCATCGACTCAAGTTCAAGCGCATGAAAGTCGGCAGGAACGATGAAAGTGACCGGCTGACCGATCGCCTCTTCGGCGGTGTAGCCGTAGAGTTCCTCGGCACCTGGATTCCAGGAGCGAATGGTGTTGTCCAGCGAAACGCCGATGATGGCGTTGTGGCTGGCCTGCACGATGGCCGCCAGGAACGCCTGATCTTCTTCGGCAACCCGGCGCTCGGTGATGTTGCGGGCCACGCAGTACATCAAGGAGTCGTCGGGCAGACTGACGGCCGCCCACTCCAACCAGACCACGCTCCCGTTCTTGTGGAGATAACGGTTCTGGAAGGTGGTCGTCGCTTGACCTGCGGTGATGTGGGCGTCTTCCCGCACGGTGATGGCCCGGTCATCCGGATGGACGAAGTCAAGGTAAGTGCGGCCAATCAGCTCTTCAGGCGTGTACCCGAGGATCTGCTGGCAGGCCGCGCTTATCGTGACGAAGCGCCCCTCTGCGTCAATCGAATTGATCAGGTCAAGGGACAGGTCCAGCGTTCGTTGCAACTGGGTCGCGATGTTGCGGTAGCGCTCCTCGCTGTCTGCCAGGAACCGCTGTGCTTGCTTCTCCACCGTGACATCACGGAGCAGCGTCACGATGCAGGCTTCCCCACCCATGGTCATTGGGATAGCCGACACAGTCGTGTCGGCGACCGCTCCAGACTTCAAGCGGAACTGCAACTCGCGGTCAAGGACCTTGCCCTCTTCCCGAAGGATTCGCCTCAGGTCTTCCGCTTCCAGTGGAACAACCCAGAAGTTCAGATCGAGCGAGTCGCGCCCGATCACCTCCTCGCGGGTGTACCCGCTCTGACGCAGAAACTCAGGGTTAACGTCAATGCAGTGGCCCGTGCTGAGCTGGGAGACGATGATGGCGACTGGGGCAGCTTCGAAAACCTTGGCGAAGCGCTCCTCGCTGGCCTGCTGCTCCCGCTGCGCTTCTCGGCTCTCGGTGACATCCCGGATAAACATCGAGACGCCGTTCTCGCCTGGATAAATGGTGATGTTCGTCTGCTTGCCCATGCCCGAGTGGTTCAACAGATGTTGGACGATGCCAGATTCCTGGGCTTTCTGGAGGGCCAAGCCAAGTGGTGAATGGGTGGAGAGCGGAGAGAAGGTGAATAGGTTCTGGCCGAGGGTCTCGCTGGATGGACGGGCGGTCATGGCCGCCGCAGCCGCATTGACGTAAGTGATGTTCCAGTGCTGATCGAACGACACGAAACCGTCAGTGATGCGCTCCAGGATGGAGGTGAGTTGCCGCCTGGAGCGCGACTCCTGCTGCCTGGCCTGCTCACGCGCAGTGACGTCGTTTTGAAAGCCGAGGTAATGGGTCAGGGTGCCGGAAGCGTCGTGGATGGGACTGAGCGTGAGTTCGTTGTAGAACAACGAACCGTCCTTGCGGTAATTGCGCAGCACCGTGGTGACGCTGTGGCCCTCTGACAAGGCGTCCAAGATCTCCTGCCGGGCTTCCTGATCGCGGTCCTGACCTTGCAGAAAGCGGCAGTTGCGCCCGATGATCTCGGCGGCCAGGTAGCCGCTGAGCCGCTCGAAGGCTGGATTGACGAAGATGATCGGCAGGTCCGGCTGCTGCGCATCGGTGATGATGACACCGGTGACGCTCGCAGTAAACGCCTGGCTCAGGAGATGGAGATCAGGTGAGGGAGGGTGGTCTTCCATGGCTCCTCCTGAATGCGGCGTTGTGATTCATGGGTGAGGTGGGCTGCCCCCAGAAGTTGGACGGTTTCAAGTAGAGACTCGGCTCAGGTCAAGGGTACAACATCAGCTTTCCCTGCTCGTCCAGGGGACGGGCTGACGGGCACATTTGCGGTGTTGTCTCCGCAAAGGGGTGGCGGCAGGCCGCCCCCTGGCCTGCTCAGCAAACTCGTCTGGGGTCCGGTAGCCGAGTGATGAGTGGGGTCTGCGGGCGTTGTAGAACACCCGCCAATCATCCAGCAGCACCTGGGCGTGTTTGGCAGAATAGAACACCTCTTGATTGAGACATTCTGCCCGCAGACGGGAGTGGAAGCTCTCAGCAAAGCCGTTTTGCCAAGGTTTTCCTGGGAGGGTGTTCCGGGTTCCGATGTCCTGAACTGCCAGCCAGATGCCCAGATCACGGGCGATGAATTCAGAACCGTTGTCGCTGCGAAGAAAGGCTGGGGAACTGCGCCCGGCAATCACGTCCCGGAGGACGTCCTTCACCTCCTTGGAGGTGAAGGACGTCGCCACCTGCAAGGCCAGTGACTGTCGGGTGAATTCGTCGGTCAGGGTTAGGATTTTCAGGGTGGTCCCTTCCAGGGTCTGGTCAAAGATGAAATCGTACGTCCAGACGTGATTCGCATACTCGGCCTGCATAGGAATTGTCGCTCCAGTACGAAGTTTTCGGGATACTTTGGGTCTGACGGCAAGTCCCTCTTCGCGCCAGATTCGTCGAACGCGCTTCTTGTTGATGATGGCCCCTGCTCGAACCAGCAGGACGTGAATGAAACGGTAGCCCCGCCGGGGATACCGACGAGCCAGGTTGTGGATCTGTTGCCGGAGTTCACTGTCCTGGCGCGGTTGTGGGCGGTCATGCCAGGAAGATTTGGACAGGCCCACCAGAACACAGGCCCGAACGGGCCTGAGGTGCGCCGCGACCAGCTGCCTGACCACGGCACGTTTCTCGGTGGGCGTTACCGCCTTTTTTCAATGACGTCCTTCATGGCGTCGATCTCCAAGCGTTGCTGACCGACAATGCGCAGCAGGCGGGCGTTTTCCTTCTCCAATCGACGAAGCGGCCAAGCCCCATACGGGTGCTGTTCTGGCCAAGACGCCGTTTGGCTTCGTCGGCGTTGGTATCGCCGTATTTCTTCTTCCAGGCGGAGTACGACGCGGGGCTGCACCCAAAATCGCGGCACAGGTCTTCAATAGGCTTCTCGCTCTTCTTGCCCTCCTGGAGAAGCTTGATGATCTGGTCTTCGGTGAACTGACGGTTTTTCATAGGATGAGCCTCGCTTTCCAGCTTAGGGCTGGGATCGAGCCTTCGTCTCTACTCAGTGACCGTCCAGTTTGCGGGGGGCAGACCATCTTCCTCCATTCGCATGGCGCTTCTGCTCGCCTCGGTTTTGACAGGTGCGGCCCTGGCCGTCCCACTCAAGAACACCCAGGCCCCGCTCACCGCTGATGTTCCCTCAAGCTGGGAACAGCGGCCCTACCCCAATAGCCTGCCCGGCATCACGGTGGTGGCCCCTGGCACCCCCCCGCCCGCCGTTCTGCAACTGTTCTACGCCCCGTATCAGAGCAAGGGCAATGACGCTGGAGCTTTGAAGGAGTTCATCGGAGGCGTCGAGGGATCGCTCACGGGCGGTGGGCTGGCCACCCTGAAGCGCGTGGGTGACCGTCCCCGGACAGCGGGTGGGATCAAGGGCACCGAGCGTGTATGACTTGACCCTCAAGGCCAATGGAGCCGTGGTGCGCTTGCAGTACTGGTACGGCGTCAGCAAACGCAACCTGCTCAGCGTCCAGTTCACCACGGGACCCGCCGCGACGGCGGCCCAGCGGGGCGCATTCGACAAGGCGTTGGGTTCGCTCAAGCTCAAGTAGGCAAGGAAAAAGCGGCCCATGAGGCCGCTTTGATTTCCTCAATATAGGGCGGTATACAGTCCGTGTCAACTCATGCGCGCCGATTCTTTTCTCGGCGCAGTAAATGCGTCTGGCACAGGCTTTTTCCCTGCGCCCGGATAAAGCGTGAACATCGGCGTCCGTATGCTTGACTGGCGGACATGATCAATCTAGACGGCAAAGTGGTATTCGTGACGGGGGCCTCGCGCGGCATTGGCGCAGTCTGTGTCCGCAGCCTGCTGGACGTGGGCGCGTCGGTGGCCGCCCACCTGGGCCGCAGCGGGCAGGGCGGTGAGGCCCTGGTAGAAGAGTTCGGTGCAGACCGGATTCACCTCCTGAGCGGTGATCTGGCCCAGGAAGGGGAAGCCGTCCGGCTATTTCAGAACGCCGTCGCCTGGCAGGGCCGCGTCGATGTGCTGGTGAACAACGCTGGGATCGCCCCCCCCGTCACGATGGACGATCCCCTGGAAGCGTGGTCCGCCGTCTGGAAAGAGACCTTGCAGGTCAACCTGCTCAGCGTGGCGGACACCTGCCGGGAAGCCGTTCAGCACTTCCGGGGTCAGGGCGGCGGCATCATCATCAATATCGCCAGCCGGGCGGCTTTCCGGGGAGACCAGCCGAATGCCATGCACTACGCCGCCTCGAAAGGCGGCGTGATCGCCTTGACCCGCTCGATTGCCCGGGGCTTTGCTCATGAGGGCGTTCTCGCCTACGCGGTGGCTCCTGGCTGGGTCCGCACCGAGATGGCCGAGGCGTACCTGAACGAACACGCCGCAGAACTGGCCCAGGAGTTCCCGCTGGGGGACGCGGCCCCGCCCGGGGACGTGGCCGCTACCGTGGTCTTCCTCGCGTCCGGGCTGGTGCGGCACATGACCGGGGCGACGCTGGACATCAACGGGGCGTCCTACGTGCGTTAGCGTGCAGCATGGCATCTGTGAGGGTGCCCCGGGTTTTGCGCAGATGGAGATAAGCCTCAACAAGAGGAGGCACCAGCATGATCCACCGCAGATTCCATTCCGTCGAATTCAAACGAGACACTGTTCAGCTCGCCCGAACGGGCGGCAACCTCTCCCACACTGCCCGCGAGTTGGGTGAGGGTGCCTCGTTGCTCCGCAAATGGCTGACGGCCGAACAGGAACAGGGTGAGGCTGCTTTCCCTGGCCAGGGAAAGCAACATCTGACCCCAGAGCAACGGGAGATCCGACGGCTCCGTAAAGAAAACGAAATTCTGCGCCAGGAGCGGGAAATCCTAGATAGGGTTTCATAGGGCTGCTGTCAAGTCCCGCATTGGCGTTGGGCCAGCACCGCCGCAGGGAAGAATAAACCCGTCATTGTACGGCTGTCCGGATCGTACGACCGCCAATCCGATACACAGCAGTTTGCGCCCCAGGGCGATCAAAGCCACTTTGGCCGGCTTCCCCGAATCCCTCATCCCGCGGTCATACGTCCGTAAGCGGCTCTGCGATTTTGATGCGCCCAGCGCGGAAAGATACGCAATCCGCCGCAGTCTGGCATTCCCTGTTTTGGAAATCTGACATCTTTCAGTTTAGGGGAAGGACGTCCAGCACGGCTTCCTGCCTCAAAATAAGGGTGTGCCAAAGGAAAGTGACCGTGCTGGACAGCTTTATTCTGCCATGCTCACTGTCTGTTCCCACAAGCAGCATCGCAACAACCTGCAAGTTGTCCTGAGCTGTTTTCTGGAGGCGTTGGACCTCTCTCGTTTTCATGCGTCCACCGCCAAGTCGCCAGGGGCCAATTTCAAGCAGGCCTGCAAAACGCCAGTCTGCACGGCAGCAATCTGGCCGGGAGCAAGAACCTGCTCTTGACGATGCCGAAGGAGAGACCGCCACCACGCTGCCCGCCGGAGTGGTGGGGCTATAAGGCCCGCCTGCAGGCCCGGAATGCGAGGTGAACAGTCCACGGCACGGCCTCCTTTTGAAGAGCGGAATGTTGTTGCACAGAGAAGACGAGATCAGTCAGAAGTCAGGCTTGACAGCAACTTAAGCTGGGATTAAGATGCACGCCACCAAACAGTTTGCAAAATTACAGTCTGCGAAGTTCGTTGTACCTTTTTTGAAGCTTCATTTCACGGCGATGCAAGAGGTCACTTTGGGGTCGACACAGACGGACCCGCCACGAAAGACTCGAACCGACTTTCTCCGCCCTGCTGCGGTCCCCAGTGCGCTCACTCAACGAGTATTGAAGGTCGGGGGCATCTGCTATGGCGAGTCGACCCGTTTTCCGCACTGAATTTCCCTGGCGGCCCTTACAGCCCCGGGCGACGCTGCTGGTTGTTGCCGCACTGCTCGGTCTTGGGTTGCTCAGCGCCTGCGCCAGCGGGCCGACCAACTATGAAGGTGTGTCGGGCGGCCTACGCAGTTACGCCGGTGCTTTGCGCCCGCCAGAAGGCTATAAAAACATCGTTCTGACCCGTCCCAACGACGGTCCAACGCTGCTCGAAGGGCGGCAGGTCTTCGCCGCGACGTGCGCCGCCTGTCATGGTCCCGAACTGCGGGGACGGGGCCTATCCGGCGTCAATATCCTGCCGCACCCGGCAGACCTGCGCGCCCCACGTATCGGCAACCTGACCGACGGCGAGCTATTGGGCTACATCGCTGAGGGCGTGCCTGGAACCGGCATGCCCGCCTGGAAGTTGGTGCTGACCCGCCCGCAGATGGAGGCGGTGGCCCGCTATGTCCGCAGCCGCACGCTGATCATGCCCGAAGACGCCCGCACCAACCCGCTGCCCGACATCCCGGCGCAGATCGTGCTGGGCCGCCAGAATTACATGCAGACCTGCGGGGCCTGCCACGGCACCAACGCCCGTGGCGTCAGTCCTGCCGGACGCAGCCTGCAACCCCGTCCGGCAGACCTGACGGCCCCGGAAGTGCAGCGCTACAGCGACGGTCAACTGATGTGGATTCTGGAAAATGGCATTGTCGGCACGCCCATGCGCGGCTGGGTGACAGAGAAGGTCATCGACAAACAGCAGGCATGGAGCATCCTGCGCTATCTGCGCTACCTGGGCCGCGACGAGGACAATCCCGACACCTTCCCGGTGTTCAAGGACCGGTTTTACAGTCACTACCCGGTCTTGCAGTCGGTCGACAACAGCGTGCCGCAGAACATTCCTTCGTTGCCTGATCCACCGAAATGATTGGGAGTTCTGAAGTTCCTGGATTTAAAAGGAGAACACCTTGACCCAGATCAGCGATCTGAATCCAGCCTCCAGAACGGTCCGGCCATCTGCCGAGATGGAGAAGCATACCCCACCTATCCAGACCCAGATCAGTGACCGCCCCGAACCGATGCCCCTGTGGCTGGCGTGGGGCGTGCTGGCACTGCTGATCGCCCTGGCGGCCTTCACGCTGTACCTGTACGTCACCACCCAGTACGTGCCGGAACGCTAGCTCAGCTCTTTCCACGTCCAGAAGATTTCAGGAGCCGCCCATGACCCAAACCGCCCGCCTGCCCGCTGCCCCTACCACCGCGCCCCGGCCCAACTGGTTCTTTCCCACCCGGCCCGGCACCGCCGCCTACCGCATGTTTTTGACGGCCACGGTCTGGATGCTGATCGGCATGACCTACGGCCTGCTGATGGGCATCTACATGGCCCACCCGCAGATCTGGGCGTACATCCCGCTGGACTTGCAGCAATTTCTGGTGTGGTCCAAGATGCGCGAACTGCATGTGCAACTGGTGTTGTGGTACTGGCTGTCCATGGGATCGGTGGCGGGTATGTACTTCATTGTTCCCCGGCTGTGCCGCGCCCCGCTGTGGAGCGAGCGGCTGGCGCACGTCAGCGTGTGGCTGTGGAACATTGCCGGGATCACCACCTGGGTGACCATCTCGCTGGGTATGAGCCGGGGCCGCGAGTACGCCGAGACGATCCTGCCGGTGGACGTACTGCTGATGGGAGCGCTGCTGTGCGCGACCCTGAACCTGGTCAACACCGTGCGGTTCCGGCGCGAGCGTCCAATGTATGTCAGCCTGTGGTATTCGCTGTCCGCCGTGATCGGCCTGCCCATCGTCATCATCATCGGCAAGGGACTATGGCTCAACCCGCTGAACAATCCGTATCAGGGCATCTACGACAACGTGACCAACTGGTTTTTCGGCCACAACATTCTGGGCATGTGGTACACGCCGGTGGGCCTCGGGCTGGCTTACTTCCTGATCCCCAAGATCACCGGGCGGCCCATTTACAGCCACTGGCTCTCGCTGGTAGGCTTCTGGACCCTGATTTTCGTGTACCCGCCGGTAGGAGGTCACCACAGCGTCACCAGCGCCCTGCCTTACTGGCTTCAGACCGAGGCGATCATGTTCTCCATCTTCCTGTTCATCCCGGTGTTCGCTTCCGTGTGGAACCTGTACAAGTCGGTGCAGCCCAACACGCAGATGCTGGCCCAGGACCCGGTGCTGGCCTTTGTGGTGTTCGGGCTGACCTGCTACCTGCTGACCTCGGTGCAGGGTTCGATCATGGCGCTGCGAACCCTGAACATCTACGAGCATTTCTCGCAGTTCACGGTGGGCCACGCGATGCTGGCAATGGGGGCGGGCTTCAGCGCCATTGCGCTGGCGGCGGGGTATTACATGATTCCGCGCGTGACCGGCCACCCCATATACTCCAAGTCGCTGGCGTGGTGGCACTTCGCGCTGTTCGGCCTCGGCTGGGTGATCCTGCTGCTGTTTCTTCAGACCGCTGGTCTGGTTCAGTCGGCCAACTGGCGGGTGGGTGGTCAGGACTGGATGGATTCCACGGTGTGGCCCACGCAGCCGCTGATGTGGCCGGTGGCCGGGGGCGGCCTGCTGATCATCGTCTCGCACATCATTTTCATGTACAACATCGTCCGCACGGTGTATGACCGCTCATGGGTGGATCAGCACGCGCCGGACTCCGCCCTGCTGCCCGGCCCCAGCGTGCGCGATCCGGCTCCTGGCCCGCAGCCCACGTTCCCGCCCGCCACGGCGACGGATTAGGGGGCGGCCATGCTTAAACGGATGTTCGACAGCATTGAGGGCAACACCGGGATTTTAGTGGCCTTGAGTCTGCTGATCTTCTCGATGGCCGTGCTGACCACCGTGGTGCTGCCGTACTACGCCACCAACCATTACCAGCCCACGCCGCTGGCCGTGCAGTACACCGCCCAGCAGGCGCGGGGCCGCCAGGTGTACGCACAGGCGGGCTGCTGGGAGTGCCACAGCCAGAACGTGCGGCTGTCGGAAGCCGGGATTGCCACCATTCACCAGCCCGGCGACATCGGCGCAGTCAGTCACCCGGGCGATTACGTGTATCAGAATCCGGTGTTTTTTGGGCAGCACCGCCGGGGGCCAGACCTGATGCACGTCGCCACACGGTGGCCCAGCGAGGAGTGGATGATGATTCATTTTCTGAACCCCGAACGCCTGAATCCTGGCACCTGGATGCCCAGTTTCGGCTACCTGTCCGAGGAAAATCTCGACGCCCTCAGCGCTTACCTGATGACCCTCAAATGAAGGTCCGACACTGGAGACGGCCATGATTTCCACAGGCGTCGTCGGCGTGATCGTGGTGGCGCTGATCATCATCGTGACCATCACCATGCTGCTGATGCTGGCGGTTCACAACCCCGGCAAACCCGCCGAGACTGAACTGCCCAAGTACCGCATGATGCACGGCGTTTTCCAGGAGACGCCCACCTGGAAAGAGCCGGGGGAGGAGTGAGCCATGCCTGAAGACGAACGCCCCCCGCAGCCTGATTCTGTACCGTCTGACCTTTCTCAGCCTGGACGCCTGCCACCCACACGCCGCCCCGCTCAAAAGCAGGAGGCAGAGCGCAAAGGCGCGCTGGCCCAGGCGCAGAACCACCAGCCGCAGCGGGGTCCCGCCGCCGAGGCCAGAACCGCCGATCAGGTTCAGGCCCAGCTCGAATCCGACGAGATCCAGTCTGGGGACGCCTCGATCCCCAGTTTCCTGGCCGTCTTCTTCGTGATGTTTGGACTGTGGGGTGCGTGGTACTTCGCCTTTCACCTGGCCCCGCTGGAAGAGCCGGAACCGGCCTCGGTGATGCAGGCCAGGCCAGCGGTGGTGCGCTCGTATCAAGCTGCGGTCGCTGATCCAGCGGTGGAACCGTTCCCCGACAAGTTTGATCTGACGGGCGAGTTCTCGGTCTTTGCGCTGACCGCGCCCACCGCCCAGCTCCAGGACGGCGCGGCGCTGTTCCAGGGCAGATGCGCCCAGTGCCACGGCAGCGACGGGCAGGGCCGGGCCGGGCCGTTCGAGGCCGCCACGCTTCAGGGCGACTCGGTGCTGTGGACACTGCCCGCCAGCCGGACGGGGCAACTGGTCAAGTACGGCCTGGACGGGTTGATGCCCGAATGGGGCAACGATCAGGGCGAGGTGGCCCTGGCGCATGTGGTGGCCTACCTGAACGCGGTGATGGGGCCGCCTCCTGGCACGCCCAGCGAGCTGGACATCACGGGAGGCGGCGTGAACGACATGAATCCCATTCCCACCTTCAACTCGCCCTGGGAGCGGGCCGACGGTGTGTTTGTGCGCCCACCGGGAGGCGGCCAGTGATTCGGCCAATGATTCTGGCAGTGACCCGGCAGCTGATCCGGCGCTGGCTGCCCCGGGTCGGCGGCGTGGTGGGCGGTCTGGCCCTGACTGCCGCGCTGCTGGGGGCGCAGTCAGTACCATCAGTGCCCAGCGGGGGAGGCGTTCCCAGGATTCTCTGGACGGTCAGGGGACAGGGCTGGGCCGGGGCGTCGGTGGTGGTGTCGGGGGGCGACCAGGCCGTCGTGGCCGATGCCAAGGGAATCGCGGCGGCCTTGAACGCGGCGTCCGGCAAGACCAACTGGCGTTTTGATCTGGGGGATCGTCTGCTGTACACCCCGGCCATCTCCGGCCAGATGGTGCTGCTGGCCCGCGTCGGCGAGCTGGCTGCCGTGGGGCTGGACGGCCAAACCCGCTGGGAGAAAGACATCGACGACTCCCCGGTGCTGTCCCCGGCGGTGAGCAAGGGAGGCACCATCTACGCGGCGGGCGGGCCGTTTCTGTACGCCCTGAACCCGCAGGGCAAGACCCTCTGGCAACACACCGTCAAGTCCTTTTACAGCGGCTCGCCCGTGGTGGGCAAGGACGGCACAGTTTATGTGGGGGCCAAAAACGTGTTGCTGGCCCTGACCCCACAGGGCCAGGTCAGATGGCAGTACGCGGCCAGCTCTACCCTGTTCGCCAACCCGGCCATTGACGCGCGGGGCAACCTGTATCTGGGAACAGCCAGTGGGCTGACCTCGCTTGACCCAGCGGGCAAGGTGCGCTGGAGCCGTCCGGGGCAGAGTGTTGAGACGACGCCACTTGTAGGTACGAACCGGATTTATGTGGCCGACACCGGGGGCCACCTGACGGCCCTGAGTCTGGCGGGTGACGTGGTCTGGACAGTGCAGGTAGGTCAGAGCATCGGCGGCTCGCCCGCCCTGGCCCGCGACGTGATCTATATCGGCACGGGCGACGGCCTGCTGCATGCCCTGAGCCTGACCGGGCAGCCGCAGTGGGCGCTGCAACTGGACGGCGCGGTGTTCGGCTCACCAGTGATCGGGCCGGATGGACACGTCTACGTGGGCGCGGGCCGCACCTTTTACGCGCTTGAGACCAGCAGCCCGCCCGCCGCCACACCATGGCCGATGGCACGCCAGAACGCCGCTGGACAGGGCCGTGCGCCGTGAACGTGCGGGCCAGCACAACAGCGTGGACGGGCAACACAGCATGAGTGAGAAGACCCCCATGAATCAGGAGAAGTCCATGCACCACGAGAAGCCCATGAACACGGTCAAACGCTGGCTACGGGACAACTGGAAGATGACGCTGGGTGTGGCCTTAGCCTTGGCCCTGTGGACCACCATCGCCCTGAACACCGGCCAGGGCGGGCTGGGCTTCTGATGCGCCCAGCCACCACGGCTGGACCCGGCTCCCTGTGGCGGGGCGTTACAGGAACGCTGAGAACCAATCTGCGGCCCGCCCACGCCGTCTGGGCGGTGGCCTCGCTGCTGGCGCTGGGGCTGTCGGCGCTGCCGGTGGTGGTCTCCAGCGCCGTACAGGACGACTACTTTCACAACGCCGAACACATGATGATGGCGGTGGCCGGGCTGATGCTGGGGGTGCCGCTCTCCGGCATCTATCAGCGGCTGGTCAACCTGACCGTCAGCCACGTCTCGCCGGGCGTGGGCCGGACGGCCCTCCAGACGCGCACCCGCTCGGTTCACTGGGGCCTGCTGCTGACCGTGATGGTGCTGGACCTGCTGAGCATGTCCCGCATGGTGGACGCTTACGTGGACGTTCATCCCCTGGCCCACGCCGCTGAACACGTCGTCATCTACGGACTGTACGCGCTGTTCGGCGGCGCACTGTTCTCGCTGATGGCCTCGCGCGCCCTGGCCTGGCTGATCACCCTGATCTACCTGGTGATGCTGCTGATGTACCTGGCCGACGAGAACAACGTCATGAACATTCAGTTTTGAGGGGGACAGGTAATGACCAACAAAACCCCAGCTTCGTTCTGGGAACGTGAATTGCAGCGCGGCCTCAGCGGGCTGATCGTCGCGCCGATGGTGCTGCTGGTAGTGCCCAGCCTGCTGGTGCCGCTGCTGCCCGGACGCCTGCCCGCCGTGTTCCTGCTCAGTCTGGCCCTGGCGATCCTGAGTTATCTGGCCCTTTCACGGCGCTGGTGGGCGCGTGCCGGGCGTGACCCGCTGGATCTGGGCGGCTGGCGGGTGCTGGCGATCTGGATGGTGGTCACGTCGCTGCTGACCGGATTGATCGGACTGGCCTGGAAGTAGCGGGCTGGTTTTTAAAAACGCAGCGAACTCAGCTCTCAGATCCTGTCCGATCTCCGTGTGGCAGCGCTCACGTACCCACTACATTCTCTATCCTGGCAGTCATGAAACGCACCCTTCCGCTGTGGACTGCCGCTCTGGTCTCGTTCGCGGCAGGCCAGGGCCTCTCTCCCCTCCCCGCGCCCAAGATCACGGCTGCTGGAGAGGTGCAGCTTGTGGCCCCCGGCCAGCGCCCCTCTCCGGTCATCCCCACCCTGAAGCTCACGCCGCCCATCCCGCAGGTCAAGACCGTTGAGGTGATGAACAACAGCTTCACTCGTGCGGCCCACGCACTGGTGCTGGTGTCTGCTCAGGAGGCACAAGGCTCCCTCGTGGCGCTGGCAACCCAGGTGACTACCGCCACCTACCGCGCCGATCCCGGACTGGCCGAGGTGGACGTCAGCATTTACCGGGCGGGCGATTACGGCGGCTTCGGCGGCCCGCTGCCGCTGCTCACCCTCTCGGTGCCGGTGGGGCGGCGAACCACCTTTGCCAACGAACTGAAGGCGGGAAGCTATGACCGGGCGTGGGTGGGAGCTAAAACCGCCGCGCCCGCACCGAAGCTGACGCCACTAGATGAACTCGAACGCCTGCCCGTCTTTGCGGGAACCCGCGCGGAGCTACTGGCCGAACAGCTTGAGCAGGCGCTGGGGCTGGTGCGCGGCGGCGTGCGCGGCGGCAAGCTGTTCCGGGGTTCACCCCTGAAGCGCCAAGTGGCCCTGACCTTTGACGACGTGCCGCACCCCATGTATTTTCCGCTGCTGCTGGATCTGCTGCGCCGCGAGAAGGCACACGCCACGTTTTTTATCATCGGGCGCAACGCCGAGGCGTACCCGTATTTCGTCCTCGATCTGGTGGCGCAAGGCCACGAGGTTGCCAACCACACCTTTCACCATCTGCGGCTGCCGGGTCTGAGCGCCGCAGAGGTCACGGCGGAACTGAAAACCACCAACGAGCTGATCACCAGTATCAGCGGACAGCCTGTGCAGTATTTCCGGCCTCCAGGAGGGGACTACAGCGCACAGACCCTGAAGATTGCTGAGAAGCTGGGGCTAACCACGGTGTTCTGGACGGACGATCCCGGCGATTTTCAGAATCCTGGCGTGGAAACTGTGGAAGCCCGCTTTGCCCGTCGACTGCGGCCTGGCGGCATTATCCTCCTGCACGACAATGCTCCAGACGGTCTGATGGCCCTGCCTGATCTGCTCAGGGTGGCCCGGCAGCGGGGGTATGTGGTGGACACCGTGGGCCATCTGCCCCGGTGATATTAAGGTGACATTGTCGGCCTGGATTGCTGGCCTGGACCCGGCGGTTCTGAACCTGTCCACCTTCGGCCTGCTGGCGTTGGAGGGCGCAGGTATTCCGGGTATTCCGGGTGTGCTGCCCATGCTGGCGCAGGCGTCGGCCATTGACGCGGGCCACACCACCCTGACGGCAGCGCTCGTCTGGGGCGTGCTGGGCAACTGGCTGGGCAGCCTGCTGGGCTACGCTGCCGCGCGCTGGGGCGGTCAGTATCTGAGTGCCCGCTGGCTCCAACATCCGGGTATGGAACGAACTGGGAAATTGCTGGACCGGTGGGGAGGACCGCTGGTGATCGTCAGCCGCACCATCGGCAGTCTGAGAACCCCCGTGACGTTGCTCTGCGGCCTGACCCGTTTCCCGTTTCTGGCCTATGTACTGCTGAGTCTGGTGGGCGCACTGCTGCATGTGGGCGTGTGGCAAACGGCACTGTGGAAATTTGGCCCGGTGATCGTGCCGCAGATAGAGCGCTGGGCCATTCAGATTGGCCTGGGCGCGGCGGCGTTGCTGCTGGCCATGTGGCTGTGGCGCAGATACGGAAGCAGAATCAGGAAGCTCCCGTGAGCATTGGGGGAGCTTCCGCTTTAACCGCATAAGCACCCAGATTGCAGGAGAACTTCAATGTGAACCTGTGACCACCAAGAGACCGTTTCGCCCGCTCACCAGGCCATCACGGCTGGAACGCACCATTGCGGCATGAACAGCGTTTCGGTGACCGGGCATCCAGTTCAACCTCAGGTGAGCGCCGGAATTGAGACGCGGGTAAAACCGGCCCGCCTGACCGCCCTGGACGCGTGGCGCGGCCTGACCGTACTGCTGATGCTGCTGGTCAACAACGTGGCGCTGGGCGGGCGCACGCCGTATCAACTGGTTCACGCGCCCTTTGGCGGGCTAACACTGACCGATCTGGTCTTTCCGTGGTTCCTGCTGTGCGCCGGGGCCGCGCTGCCGTTCTCACTGGCAGCCATGACCCGTAGTGGCGTCGTCGGCTGGCTGCGGGTGCGCCGATTGGTCACGCGGGCCGTCTTGCTGTATCTGGCAGGCGCGTTTCTGACCAGCGTAACCATTCAAGCTCCCACGCTGGGGCTGGGCGTGCTGCAATTGATCGCCCTGGCGACATTGTGCGCCGCGCTGCTGGGCGGTCTGCGGGGGCGCTGGCAGGCCGCCATTGCCGCCGCCCTGCTGCTGGGGTACGCCGCCTTCCTGACCCTGACCACGCATCCGTGGGGACTGGGCATCGTGTCCGAGACGCAGAACCCAGTGCAGATGGTCAACAACATGGTCCTGACCCCCATCGGTCTGCGCGGTCTGATGTCGGTGATTCCCACCACCGCGCTGGTGTTGCTGGGCGCACTCGCTGCCCGTCCTCTGCAACAGCGCGACGCCCGCGCGCCCCTCAAGCTGCTGGGGCTGGGGCTTTTTCTCAGCGCCGTGGGTTTTGGGTGGGCAGCCAGCGGACACATCCCGTTCAGCAAGGCGCTGTGGACGCCGCCCTACATCCTGTACAGCGCGGGGCTGGGCATCCTGGGCATGCTGGCCTTCTGGCTGATCGCGGATTCGGGGCGTTTGCGGGCAGGGGCGCGCCTGCTGGCCCCACTGACCATTCCGGGCCGCAACGCGCTGGCCGGGTACATGCTGCCCATCCTGATCAAGTTCTGGATCCTGCTGGCGTGGCAGGTGAACTGGACGGGCAGGAGCCAGAGCATCCTCGCCTCGCTGCTGGAGTTGAGTCGCAATCATCTGGGGGGATTTGCGGGCGGGCTGGTCTACACGCTGGGCTATGTGCTGGCCGTGTGGCTGGGCCTGGCCTGGATGGCGCGGCGGGGGCTGATCTGGAAACTATGACGGCTGGCCCCATAGAAAAAGGAATGCTTTCTCCTCGCTGAAGTGAGTAAAGTGGGTGTTCAAGCAAATTCCTGGCTTACTCTGGCAGGGCGGAGAGGTGATTTTAAAATGCTCAAGTCCATTGCCCGGAACTGGTGGCTGCCTGCGTTGGTCCTTCTCGCCTTGGCCCTGGCTGCCTGGATCAATCTGCCCCGGATGCTCCCGGTGTTTGATCGCAGTGACCAGCGCGTCGCGGCCCTTCCCGCCGCCCTACCATTCACCTCCGGGCAGCGTGTTCTGTTTTTGGCCCCCCATCCCGACGATGAGACCCTGTGCTGCGGCGGCATGATCCAGCAGGCTCAGGCCGCTGGCGCAACCGCCTACATCGCCTGGATCACGGCAGGTGACGGCTTTGAATTCGACGCTGCCCTAATGGACCGGGCCGTGCGTCCCTCGCCCGCCCAGATGCGTGACCTAGGGCAGACGCGTGCCAGGGAGGCCGGACGGGCCGCCGCGATTCTGGGGGTGCCTGCCGCCCGGACCTTTATGCTGGGCTATCCGGACGGCGGCCTGTTCTACCTGTTCACCACCAATTACGATCAGCCCTACCGGGCCAGACACACGGGCGCGTCCGCTGTCTATGTGGATGGGGCGCTGACGCCCGGCGCACCGTTCACTGGCCGCAATCTGCACGACGATCTGGCGCGGGTGCTGGACACTGTGAAACCCGATGTGGTGCTGGTGCCGGCCCCGCAGGACGCCCACCCGGACCACCACACCCTGACCTACATGATGCTGCGGCTGGTGGGTGAGCGGCAGCAAGAACCCACGCTGCACTTCTGGGTGGTCCACGGGGGTCTGGAATGGCCGCTGCCCAAGGGGTTACACGAGACGCTGCCGCTAACGGTGCCGCCGCGTGCAACGGGGTTGCCGTGGGAACGGGTGGCGTTGACCCCCGAACAGGTGCAAGTCAAGTGGCAGGCGATCCGGGCGTACCGCACGCAGACGGAAGTGCTGGGCCGCTTTATGGAAGCGTTCGCACGAGCCAACGAGTTGGTCAGCCCTTCCCCCCTGCCGCCTTTGACGGCGTTGGCTGAAAACAAGGCAGAGGCTGCCCTCCTTGTTTCAGGTCAGATGAAATAAACTCCCGGACGCTGGATTCAGTCTCTAGTTCAGGACCTGCCGCCCTGGGCGGCATCTTTCGGACACAGCAGCACAGGTCCCTGTGCGCTTAACAACACATCATCCACGGTGTGGCCGCGCCTGAAGCCCAGAAAGGGTTGATGGGAGTGCGTCCCCATCACCAGCAGGGCGTCCGGCGCGGTGACCTGAATCAGCGCCGCAGTTGGGTGGCCCGCGCCCACCTGCGCGCGCTCGGGCGGGCTGTGCAGGGCTTTCAGCTTCGCCTGGGCGTCGCGCAGCGTGGTCTGGGCCTGGCGGTCATCTAGGCCTTCGTGAATGACCAGCAGGTCCAGCGGCAACCGCCACGCGCGGGACAGGCTGGCGGCCACCTCCAGCGCGCCGCTGGCCTGGGCGTGGCCGTCATAGGCCACCGTCAGGCGC
This sequence comes from Deinococcus marmoris, assembly GCF_001949125.1. Lineage (GTDB taxonomy): Bacteria > Deinococcota > Deinococci > Deinococcales > Deinococcaceae > Deinococcus > Deinococcus marmoris_A. The sequence continues at coordinate 1,396 of NZ_MSTI01000085.1, read as the reverse complement.
TGGGGCAGAGCCTGGTTAGCCCCACCGACCCACACGGGTATGGGACTCTCACGCACGACGTGCTCAAAATTGGAGAACCAGGTGGTCTGCCCAGCGTGCAGACCTTCTCTGGAAAGCCACAGCAGGTCTGAGTGCTGTGCCCGGTACACGATGTCCTTGGCGGCGTTGTCCACCTCACTGGTAGGCTCGCAGTCCACACCTGCCTGGGCACAGCGCTGCTGGAAGTCTGCGAGCAGCGTTTCATTGGCCTGTCTCTTGATCTGCGTGGCCTGCGCGTCCAGGGCGTATTCCGCCGGGGCGACATAGCCGGTCCCCATGGTTCCGGCGGGACCGATGCCAGTCATATCCACCATGTCCGGCACCATGACGTGCAGGCCAATCAGCGTCAGGTGGTACCGCGCGGCGAGGGCGATGGCCGCGTCGAGCGCAGCATGGTTCATCTGACTTCCAGTCAATGGCACAAGGCAACGCTTCATCGTGGCACCTTACCAGACGGTCCGCTGCGCCCTAATTGCCAGTCTGCGTGAAGCCGCGCGCTTCATCCCCATGTGCGAGGGCTTGACTTGGCGAAGGCCGAAATTTTGTCCAAATCGCATGAGACACTTCTGATCCCGAAACTTAAAGGCGTGCGATAACGTTCGGTGTCAACCAGGACGCAGAGATCAAAAACCATGGGAGGCGAGCGTGGAACGTCGTGACGCTGGGCCTCCGGTCGCTTGTCAGGGCCTGTTCCCGTCAGAGCGAAGTGTGAGCAGGTGAACTGCTTCATTTTATTCGGCTCTGGACCCTCCCCCAGACAGCCAATGGAGAAAGTGTCGGGTACTGATCGGGGACACACAACTGGCTTTTTCTGGTGTGGTTGAGTTTGACCCTGGCGCTGTTCATGCAGGCCAAGGCGGGCATGACCACTGGGAAGCGTCCAAGCTGGGTCTGGACGCTTTCTGAAGCGGCGTCGTGGGCACGTGATCTGTTGATGCCGCACTGGAGTGCGTTGTCCGCACAGATTCAATTGGCTCAGATGTCCTTCCGCCAAACGCTGTTCCAGACCGCATATTTGGAGAAAACTGCATAAATGATGTTGTTAGGGTTTGGTGGAGGGTAAGTTCAGTGTGATTCACACTGGAGGACAGAATGTCCGTACCCAAGCAAAAGTTCACCGCTGAGTTCAAATACGAAGCTGTCCGCCTGGTTCGCACAACCGGTAAGAGTTGCGCTCAGATCGCCCGTGACCTCGGCGTTCCTCCTCACTACGTCGTCCGGTGGAAGCAACAACAGGACAACCAGACGGCCGCTGGCCGCCCTGCCTTCACCGGGCGGGGGATCCCCGCCCTTTCACCACAGGAGGCTCGTCTTACAGAACTCGAACGAGAGCTGGAAATTGCGCGACAGGAACGGG
>NZ_MSTI01000182.1 GCF_001949125.1 Deinococcus marmoris | reverse complement strand
CCCCCGAGCGTGACACCGACAAGGCGTTCCTGATGCCCGTCGAAGACGTCTTCACCATCACCGGACGCGGCACCGTTGCCACTGGACGCATCGAGCGCGGCATCGTCAAGATTCAGGACGAAGTCGAGATCGTGGGTCTGCGCGACACCAAGAAGACCACCGTGACCGGTGTGGAAATGCACCGCAAGCTGCTGGATTCCGGGATGGCCGGGGACAACGTGGGCGTGTTGCTGCGCGGCGTCGCCCGCGACGACGTGGAGCGCGGTCAGGTGCTGAGCAAGCCCGGCAGCATCAAGCCCCACACCAAGTTTGAAGCCAGCACCTACGTGCTGTCCAAGGACGAGGGTGGACGTCACAGCGCATTCTTCGGCGGCTACCGTCCCCAGTTCTACTTCCGCACGACGGACGTGACCGGTGTGGTGGAACTGCCCGAAGGCGTGGAAATGGTCATGCCCGGCGACAACATCACCTTCATCGTGGAACTGATCAAGCCGATCGCCATGGAAGAAGGACTGCGCTTCGCCATCCGTGAAGGTGGCCGCACCGTCGGCGCAGGCGTCGTCACGAAGGTTCTGGAGTAATAGCAATGGTTGCCCCGAAGATTCGTATCAAACTGCGTGGTTTCGACCACAAGGCGCTGGACCAGTCCGCGAGCAAGATCGTGGACACCGTCCGGCGCACCGGGGCGGACGTGAGCGGCCCAGTGCCGCTTCCGACCCGCATCCGCCGCTTCTGCGTGTTGCGCTCGCCCTTTGTAAACAAGGACAGCCGCGAACACTTTGAAATCCGCACCCACAACCGTCTGGTGGACATCATGAACCCCACCAAGAAGACCATCGACTCCTTGATGACCCTGGACCTGCCTACCGGCGTGGACATTGAAATCAAGACGGTGGGAGGCCGCGCGTGAAGGGCCTGTTGGGAACCAAAATCGGCATGACCCAGATCTGGAAGGGCGACCGCGCCGTTCCGGTGACGGTGGTGCTGGCTGGCCCCTGCCCCGTCGTGCAGCGCAAGACCGCGCAGAGCGACGGCTACGAGGCCGTGCAGATCGGCTTTGCCCCCAAGGCGGAGCGCAAGGTCAACCGTCCGGCGATGGGTCACTTCAAGAAGGCCGGGGTGTCCCCCGTGCGCTTCCTGCGTGAATTCCGTGACTTTGCCCCCGAAGGCGACACCGTGAACGTGGACATTTTCGCTGAGGGCGAGAAGATCGACGCGACCGGCACCAGCAAGGGCAAGGGCTTTCAGGGCGTCATCAAGCGCTGGCACTTTGCCGGCGGCCCGGGCAGCCATGGGACCAAGAAGTGGCACCGTCGTCCCGGCTCCATCGGCCAGCGCAAGACGCCAGGCCGCGTGTACAAGGGCAAGAAGATGGCCGGCCACATGGGCACGGACCGCGTGACCGTCCAGAACCTGGAAGTGGTGGAAGTGCGCGCTGGCGAGAACATCATCCTGGTCAAGGGCGCGATCCCCGGAGCAAATGGTGGTCTCGTGATCCTGCGCGGAGCGGTCAAGACCCGCACGCCGAAGGGAGGCAAGTAAACATGGCGCAGATTAACGTCATCGGACAGAACGGTGGGCGTCAGATCAGCCTGGACCTGCCCGAAGCCAACAAGCACATCCTGCACGAAGTGGTCACCTGGCAGCTCGCCAGCCGCCGCCGTGGCACGGCCAGCACCAAGACCCGCGCGCAGGTCAGTGCAACCGGCAAGAAGATGTACGGCCAGAAAGGCACCGGTAACGCCCGTCACGGTAACCGCACGGTTCCCACCTTCGTGGGCGGCGGCGTGGCCTTTGGCCCCAAGCCCCGCAACTACGGCTACACCCTGCCCCGCAAGGTGCGTCAGCTCGGCCTGGCCATGGCCCTCTCGGACCGTCAGCAGGAAAACATGCTGACTGCCGTGGACGGCTTTGGCCTGGACGGCAAGACCAAGGGCTTCATCGCCTGGGCTGCCGACAACGGCATGAACGGCAGCGAGAGCGTGCTGCTGGTGACCGACGACGCAGTGGTCCGTCAGGCCGCGCGCAACGTTCCCTGGGTCACGGTGCTGGCCGTCGCGGGCCTCAACGCCTACGACATCCTGCGCCATGACCGTCTGGTGATCGACGCGGTGGCTCTGGAGCCTGCGCACGACGAGCAGACTGAAGAAGAGGGTGCTGCATGAGCTACTACGACATCATCCACCAGCCGGTGGTCAGCGAGAAGGCTTACGCGGGTATGGAGCGCGGCGTCTACTCGTTCTGGGTCAGCCCCAAGGCCACCAAGACCGAGATCAAGAGCGCCATCCAGCGCGCCTTCGACGTGTCCGTGGTGGGCATCAGCACCATGAACGTGCGCGGCAAGCAAAAGCGCGTGGGCAAGTTCATGGGAACCCGCAACGACCGCAAGAAGGCGGTTGTCCGTCTCGCCGAGGGTCAGCGCATCGAGCAACTCGAAGGCCAGGCCTAAGGAGAGATTGAACATGGCCGTTAAAAAGTACCGTCCGTATACCCCGTCGCGCCGTCACATGACGACCGCCGACTTCAGCGGACTGACCAAGAAGCGCCCGGAAAAGGCACTCACCGAGGGCATCTCCAAGTCCGGTGGGCGCAACAACCGGGGCCGTATCACCAGCCGCTTCATCGGCGGCGGGCACAAGCGTCTGTACCGCATCATCGACTTCAAGCGCCGCGACAAGTCCGGTGTGGTGGCCAAGGTCGCCGCGATTGAGTACGATCCCAACCGCAGCGCCCGCATCGCCCTGCTGCACTACGCAGACGGCGAGAAGCGTTACATCCTGGCCCCCGAGGGCCTGAAGGTGGGTGCCACCGTCAACGCTGGTCCTGAAGCCGAACCCAAGCTGGGTCACGCCCTGCCGCTGCGCTTCGTGCCAGTCGGCGCGGTGGTGCATAGCGTGGAACTGGTTCCCGGTAAGGGCGCACAGATGGCCCGCAGCGCAGGAACGAGCATTCAGGTGCAGGGCAAGGAAAGCGACTACGTGATCCTGCGCCTGCCCAGCGGCGAACTGCGCCGTGTCCACAGCGAGTGCTACGCCACCATCGGCACCGTGGGCAACGCCGAACACAAGAACATCAACCTGGGTAAAGCCGGACGCAGCCGCTGGCTGGGCCGCAAGCCTCACCAGCGAGGCAGCGCCATGAACCCGGTGGATCACCCACACGGCGGTGGTGAAGGACGGACCGGCGCAGGCCGCGTGCCTGTCTCTCCCTGGGGCCAGCCCAGCAAGGGCCTGAAGACCCGCCGCAAGCGCAAGATTTCTGACCGCTTCATCATCACCCGCCGCGGCGGGAAGTAAGGAGGGCGAACTCTATGCCCCGTAGCCTCAAGAAAGGCCCGTTCGTGGACGATCACCTGCTGAAAAAGGTGGATGTCCAGAACGAGAAGAAAGACAAGCGTGTGATCAAGACCTGGTCGCGCCGCTCCACCGTGGTTCCCGAGATGATCGGCCACACCATCGCCGTGCATAACGGCAAGCAGCACATCCCGGTCTTCGTGAACGAGCAGATGATCGGCCACAAGCTCGGTGAGTTCTCGCCCACCCGCAGCTACCGTGGTCACGGCTCCGAGAAGAGCAGCAAGGGGAGCAAGAAGAAATGACCGCTGCTTCCTCCAACGCTGCCCCCGAGCAGACCTACCGCAACAAGAAAGAGCGCAAGCAGCTCGTCAAACTGCGCCGTCCTGGCTACGCCGTGGCCAAGTACGTCCGCATCAGCCCCCGCAAGGTGCGTCTGGTCGTCGATATCATCCGTGGCAAGAGCGTGCGTGACGCCGAGGACCTGCTGCGCTTCATCCCCCGCGCCGCCAGCGAACCCGTCAGCAAGGCCCTGAACAGTGCCAAGCACAACGCGCTGCACAACGACGAGATGCTCGAAGACCGTCTGGTGATCGTGGCGGCCTACGTGGACGCAGGACCGACCCTCAAGCGGTTGATCCCCCGCGCACGCGGCAGTGCCAACATCATCAAGAAGCGCACCAGCCACATCACCATCATCGTGGGCGAGGCCGAAGCGGGCAACCGCGCGCTCGGAAACCGTGCTGGCAACAAGGGGCGCAACTAATATGGGCAATAAAATCAACCCGAACGGCTTCCGCCTCGGTATTACCCGTGGCTGGAACAGCCGCTGGTACGCGGGCAAGAAGCAGTACGCCGGGCTTCTGCGTGAAGACGAGAAGATCCGCAACCTGATCGACAAGAAGCTGTCTGCCGCTGGCATCGCCCGCGTGGAGATCGAGCGCGCTGGCCAGCAGGTCAACGTGATCATCTCCGCCGCCAAACCCGGCATCGTGATCGGCAAGGGCGGGGACAGCATCAAGGGCCTGCGCGGCGACATCGAGCGTCTGGTCTCGGCGGGTACGGTGGCCGTGAACGTCGCCGAGATCCCCAACCCTAACATCAGCGCGCCCCTGGTGGCGTTGCGGATCGCCGAGCAGATCGAGCGCCGCTTCGCGTTCCGCCGCGCCATGAAGCAGGCTGCGCAGCGCGTGATGGAATCCGGCGCACGCGGCGTCAAGATTGTGCTTTCGGGCCGTCTGGGTGGGGCCGAGCAGGCCCGCACCGAGAAGGTTCTGGAAGGCCGCGTGCCGCTGCACACCCTGCGCGCCGATATCGACTACGGCACCGCGCTGGCCCGCACCAGCTACGGCATCCTGGGCATCAAGGTGCTGGTCTTCAACGGCGAAGTGATCGGTGGCCGCACCGAGACCCTGGCCCGTCCCAAGGGCCGCGACGACCGTCCCCGCCGTGAAGACGGAGACCGTCCCAACCGCCGCCGTCCTGCCGCAGGACGCCGCCGCCCCGGAGGTGAATGATGCTTCTTCCCAAGCGCACCAAGTACCGCAAGCAGCACCGTGGACGGATGACCGGCGACACCAAGGGCGGCGATTACGTGGCTTTCGGCGACTACGGCCTGATCGCCGTGGAACCCGCCTGGATCCGCAGCAACCAGATCGAAGCCTGCCGCATCGTCATGAGCCGTCACTTCCGGCGCGGCGGTAAGATCTACATCCGCATTTTTCCCGACAAGCCCGTCACCAAGAAGCCTGCCGAAACCCGAATGGGTAAGGGCAAGGGCGCGGTGGAATTCTGGGTCAGTGTCGTCAAGCCGGGCCGCGTGATGTTCGAGGTCTCCGGCGTGACCGAGGCCCAGGCCAAGGAAGCCTTCCGTCTGGCCGGACACAAGCTGCCCATCCAGACCAAGATGGTCAAGCGCGAGGTTTACGATGAAGCCCAGTGAGATGCGCGAACTGGGGGCCGACAAGTTCGCCTCCGAGATCGAGAGCCGCAAGAAAGAACTGATGGAGCTGCGCTTTCAGGCCGCGATGGGCAATCTGGAAAAGCCCCACCGCGTCACGCAGCTTCGCCGCGAAGTGGCCCAGCTCAATACCATCCGGCATGAGCAGGCCCAGGCTGTCCACAGTGGGCAGGGAGAGCAGGCATGAAGAAGACCTTTACCGGCGTCGTCGTCAGTGACCGTGCCGACAAAACCGTCAGCGTGAAGGTGGAGCGCCGCTTCGCCCACCCGCTGTACGGCAAGGTCGTCACGCGCAGCAACAAGTACGCCGCGCACGACGAGACCAACGAATACAAGCTGGGTGACCGCGTCGAGATCATCGCGGTCCGCCCCATCAGCAAGACCAAGACCTGGAAGGTCACGCGTCTGATCGAGCGCCCACGCGGCACCGAAACGACTGCCGTGGAAACCGAGCTGGCCGGGGGTGAGGCATGATTCAGACCCAATCCCGTCTGGACGTGGCCGATAACAGCGGCGCGCGCGAGATCATGTGCATCCGTGTGCTGAACTCCGGCATCGGCGGCAAGGGCCTGACCTCGGGCGGCGGCGGCAACAAGAAGTTCGCGCACGTCGGTGACATCATTGTCGCCAGCGTCAAGGACTCTGCCCCGCGCGGCGCTGTCAAGTCCGGCGACGTGGTCAAGGCCGTGATCGTCCGCACCGCGCACGCCGTCAAGCGTGCCGACGGCAGCACCATCCGCTTCGACAAGAACGCCGCCGTCATCATCAACAACCAGGGCGAGCCTCGTGGCACCCGTGTCTTCGGGCCAGTGGCCCGCGAGCTGCGTGACCGCCGCTTCATGAAGATCGTTTCCCTGGCCCCGGAGGTGTTGTAATGCCCCGTCCCAGCGCCGGAAGCCACCACAACGACAAGCTGCACGTCAAGAAGGGCGATACCGTCATCGTCCGCAACGGCAAGAACAAGGGCCAGACCGGTAAGGTTCTGCTGGCGCTGCCGCGTGACCAGAAGGTCGTCGTGGAAGGCGTCAACATGGTCACCAAGAACGTGAAGCCGAGTGCGGGCAACCCCAACGGCGGTCAGGAACAGCGCGAGCTGGCCCTGCACGCCAGCAAGGTGTCCATAGTGGACCCCGAAACCGGGAAGGCCACGCGCGTTCGCCGCGCCATCGTGGACGGCAAGAAAGTCCGCGTGGCCGTTGCGAGCGGCAAGAACATCGACTGATTTCCAGGGTCACGCCTCCCGCGCGTGACCTGGGCGACCCGTCCGCCCGAAAGGTAGAAACATGCAACAGCTCAAGCAGAAATACAACGAAACGGTCAAGCCCGCGATGATGCAGCAGTTCGGCTACTCCTCCGTGATGGCCGTGCCCCGCATCGAGAAGATCGTGATCAACGAGGGTCTGGGCAGCGCCAAGGAAGACAGCAAGGCCATCGACAAGGCCGCCAAAGAGCTGAGCCTGATCGCTCTGCAAAAGCCCATCATCACCAAGGCCAAGAAGAGCATCTCCAACTTCAAACTGCGTCAGGGCATGCCCGTGGGCATCAAGGTCACGCTGCGCGGCGAGCGCATGTACGTGTTCCTGGAAAAGCTGGTCAACATCGGCCTGCCCCGCATCCGCGATTTCCGTGGGATCAACCCCAACGCCTTTGATGGCCGTGGCAATTACAACCTGGGCATCAAAGAGCAGTTGATCTTCCCCGAGATCACCTATGACATGGTCGACAAAGTTCGCGGTATGGACATCACCATCGTCACCTCCGCGAAGACCGACGAAGAAGCCCGCGCCCTGCTGCAAGGCATGGGCCTGCCCTTCCGCAAGTAAGGCGGGGGCAAAGGACGTTATGGCTAATACCTCTAAAGTTGTCAAGGCCGCGCGTGGCCACAAGTTCAAGGTGCAGGACTACAGCCGCTGCTCACGCTGTGGCCGTGCCCGCAGCTACTACCGCTTCTTCGGCATGTGCCGCATCTGCATCCGCGAGATGGCCCACAAGGGCGAATTGCCCGGCGTGCGCAAGGCGAGCTGGTAACCTAAGTTCTCAAAACGAAGCGAAGAAAGGACTCCCCGGTTGGGGGGTTTTTTCTTTGGCGGAGGATTTCGGAGTTACCATGCCCGCTTAACCCCTCTGCTTCGCAGCTTTGCAAGTCCGCCCCTTCGGGGCACCTCCCCTCAAGAGGAGGCAAGGTGTTTTCTGGGTGGCGAGATCGCCTGCCACTCTTGGCTCCCCTTGAGGGGAGCTGGCTGCGAAGCAGACTGAGGGGTTGTCTTTTCGCCTTTCAACTCAACGCCGAGCGTCCTGAAAATGCCATTGCCAATCCCCATCCCCACCTGATACACTCTTTCCTTGCCGCACCTGTGCGGTGATCGTGCTGTACCCCTCTGGATACGAACCGTCCAATTTTGAATGGTGATCGTCCAATGGTGGATTCCAACCCAACAGAAGGAAAGGCGGATTTTGACCGCCGAACGTTCCAACGGGGAGACCCGCAGTCCATATCGTTTTGATGTGGGCCGCACCTGCCGGGGCAGTGGCCAGCGCCGCGCCTCTGGAGGAGACACATGCTGAGTGATCCTATCGCTGACATGCTCACGCGCATTCGCAACGCGACGCGCACATTCAAGGAGACCGTGGACATCCCGGCCTCCAAATTCAAGGAAGAACTGGCCAAGCTGCTGGTCAAGGAAGGCTACGTGGCCTCCTACGAGCGTCTGGTCCCGGAAGGCCAGAAGTTCGACGTGCTGCGCGTGACCCTTAAGTACGGTCAGAAGCGCGAGCAGGTCATCAAGCACATCGAGCGCATCTCGCGTCCGGGCCGCCGTGCCTACGTGAGCGCCGATAACCTGCCCCGCATCCAGCGTGGCCTGGGTGTGGCCGTGGTGTCCACCTCCCGTGGTCTGATGCCGGACCGCGAAGCCCGCAAGCAGGGCGTGGGCGGCGAAGTCGTCTGCGTTCTCTGGTAACGCCAGCTCCTTAACCCTGAGCTGCCCGTATAACTGGTCCCAAATAACTGATCCAGGCAACTGGTTCAAACAACTGGTAAGGGGCCTCCCCGAACCACAAACACCTGACCTCAGACTGAGATGACTGTAAGTCCGTTCAGCCCTGACTTAAGGCAAGGAGGACATTCATGTCCCGAATTGGTAAATCTCCCATTCCCATGCCCAGCGGCGTGACCTACAGCGCCGATGGCGGCGTGTTCAAGGTCAAGGGACCCAAAGGCGAACTCAGCGTTCCCTTCAATACCGAGCTGACCATCAAGCAGGACGGCGACTCCCTGCTGGTCGAGCGTCCCAGCGATGCCCAGCGTCACCGCGCGCTGCACGGCCTGACCCGCAGCCTGGTCTTCAACGCCGTCAAGGGCGTCAGCGACGGCTTCGTCATCAACCTGGAGCTGCGCGGTGTCGGTTACCGCGCCAAACTGGCCGGGAAGGCGCTGGAGCTGACCATCGGCTACAGCCATCCCGTGGTGATCCAGCCGCCCGAGGGCGTGAGCTTCACCGTGCCGGAACCCACCAAGATCGACGTGAGCGGCATCGACAAGCAGCTCGTCGGCCAGGTGGCCGCCAACGTCCGCAAGGTCCGCAAGCCCGACGCCTACCACGGCAAGGGTGTGCGTTTCCTTGGTGAAAAGATTGCCCTGAAGGCCGGTAAAGCCGGCGCGACAGGCGGGAAAGGGAAGAAATAATGGCTGCTCAGAATACTGTCCGCCGCAAGCTGCGTGCGCGCCGCAAGGTTCGCGTTGCCGCCGGAGTACGCCCACGCCTGAGCGTGTTCCGCTCCAGCAAGCACATCTACGCCCAGATCATCGACGACGCCAGTGGCACCACGCTGGCCGCCGCGAGCAGCGCCAAGCTGATGGGCGGGACCAAGTCCGAGAACGCCGCTGCCGTGGGCAAAGCCCTGGCCGAAGCTGCCGCCGGGAAAGGCGTCAAGCAGGTGGTGTTTGACCGTGGTCAGTACCGTTTCCACGGACGCGTGAAGGCGCTCGCAGACGCGGCGCGGGAGGGTGGCCTTGACTTTTAATCGTAGAAATGACCGCAATGCGGACCGCGAAAGCAGCGAATTTGAAGAAAAGATGCTCTTCGTCAACCGCACCTCCAAGACCTACCAGGGCGGACGCCGTTTCCGCTTTGCCGCTCTCGTGATCCTGGGTGACCGCAACGGTCGCGTGGGCATGGGCATCGGCAAGGCCAAGGAAGTGCCCGTGGCCATCGAGAAGGCCAAGAGCATCGCCAAGAAGAACATGATCATGGTCCCTGTCGAGAACGGCACCATTCCGCACGACATCGTGGGCGTCAACAGCACGTCTCAGGTTCTGCTGAAGCCTGCCGGACCCGGTACGGGCGTGATCGCCGGAACCGTGCCGCGCTCGATTGCCGAACTCGCGGGCATCACCAACCTGCTGTCCAAGGAAATCGGCAGCCGCAACAAGATCAACGTGGCCTACGCCGTGTTCGACGGCCTGCGCAACCTACGCACCGCCAAGCAGGTGCGGGCGTTGCGCGGAACCGACGTTCTGCGTTCCAGCCAGCCAGCCCAGACCACTGCTGCCCAGTCGGCCACCACCCAGGCCGGTGCGGCTGAAGCCGGAGGTGCGCAATAATGACCAGTGAGTCAAAAGGTAAGGCCATCAAAATCACCCTCAAGCGCAGCGTGATCGGGCGTCGCCAGAGTCAGGTGGACACTGTCAAGGCCCTGGGTCTGCGCCGCATCGGTGACAGCCGTGAGGTCAATGACAATCCTGCCCTGCGCGGCATGATCAGAACCGTTCAGCACCTGCTGGAGGTAGAAGAATGAAACTCCATGATCTGAAGCCCGCCGAGGGCAGCCGCAAGGACCGCAAGCGCGTCGGGCGTGGCCCCGGTGGCACCGACAAGACCGCCGGACGCGGTCACAAGGGCCAGAAGTCGCGCAGCGGCGCGGGCAAGGGACCGTTCTTTGAAGGTGGCCGCAGCACGCTGATCAGCCGCCTGCCCAAGCGTGGTTTCAACAACGTCGGCATCACCCACGAAATCGTCAAGCTCTCGCAGCTCAATGAGATCGAGGGCACCGATACCTTTGACCGCACCGTGCTGGAACTCGTCGGTCTGGTGCGCCGCAAGAACCGTCCGGTCAAGCTGCTCGCCAGCGGTGAGCTGACCCGCGCCGTGACCGTGCATGTGGACGCCGCCAGTCAGGCCGCCATCAAGGCCGTGGAAGCGGCGGGCGGCAGCGTCGTGCTGCCCACCCCCAAGCCTGCGGCCCCCAACAAGGAAGACCGCGCCGCTGCCCGCGCAGCCGCAGCCAAGCAGGCCAGCTAGCATGCTGCGCGCCTTCCGCGACGCGTTCCGTATCCCGGATCTCCAGCGGAAGATTGTCTTCACCCTGCTGCTGCTGGCGGTGTACCGCCTGGGAAGCACCATTCCTACCCCAGGCGTCAACACCGCCGCGCTGAGCCAGGCCACTTCGGGTGGCCTGTTCGGCTTGATCAGCATGATCTCGGGAGGCAATCTCTCGCAGTTCTCGATCTTCGCGCTGGGGGTGCTGCCGTACATCACGGCCAGCATCGTGATCCAGCTCATGACCACCACCATTCCTGCCCTGGAAAAGCTCTCCAAGGAAGGCGAGGAAGGCCGCAAGAAGATCAACCAGTTCACCCGCTATTCGGCGGTGGCGCTGGGCGCAGTTCAGGCGTTGTTTTTCTCGCTGTTCGTCACCAGCAACGCGGCGTATGTGGCCGTGGGCTGGACGCCGGGCCTGTTCACGGTGCTGGTGATGGTGCTGACCCAGGTGGCGGGCATCGCCTTCACCATGTGGATCGGCGAGCGCATCACCGAGGTCGGCATCGGCAACGGCATCTCACTGATCATCACGGTGGGGATCATCTCGGCCTACCCGCGCGAAATCGCGGCGACGGCGCAACTGTTCCGCACCGATCAGGTGCAACTGCTGTCATTGCTGGCGTTCATCGCCATCATCTTGGTGACGATTGCGGGCATCGTGTACGTGTATCAGGGAGAGCGGCGTGTGCCGGTCACCTATGCGCGTGCGCGGGGCGGCGCGCCCACCGCTGCGGCTGGCTCGGCTTCTGCCGCCAAGTCGCAGGGCGCGGGACAGGCCACCTGGCTGCCCATCAAGGTCAACCAGGCCGGGGTGATCCCGGTGATCTTCGCCAGCGCCATGCTGATCATTCCCAACCTGATCGCCAGCGCCACGGCCACCCGCGCGCCGGGCGTCAGCGCGTGGCTCAACTCCAATCTGGTGTTCGGGCAGCCGCTGTACATTCTGCTAGAAGCCACACTGATCTTCGGCTTCACGTACCTGTACAACAGTGTGCAGTTCGATCCCAAACGGATTGCCGAGCAACTGCGCGAGGCTGGGGGCTTTATTCCTGGCGTCCGGCCCGGCACACCCACCACCGAGTACCTGGGCAACATCAGCAGCCGCCTGAGCCTGTGGGGCGCGATCTTTCTGGTGGTGCTGACAGTCATTCCGCAGATCGTGCAGCGCATCACTGGGATCACCACCTTCCAGTTCTCGGGAACGGGCCTGCTGATCATCGTGGGCGTGGCGCTGGAAACCCTCAAGCAACTTGAGGCTCAATTGACGGTGCGCCGCTACGACGGTTTCATCAGTAAGGGCCGCATTCGCGGACGCCTGAACAATTGAAGTCCTGACACGGAGAAGTGGCCGCCTGCCTGTTCGGGGGCGGTTCTTCGTTTTCTGATGATCTGGGTTTTCCTGTCACCTGTGCGGGAACGCGGGTGGGCTGGGCAGGGATGCGGCAACCTGTAAAACAGCCGCTAAACTGATGCTCAACTTACGGAGGAACTGAAGTGACTCAACCGAAAAACAAAGTCGTTATTTTTCTGGGGCCACCCGGTGCCGGGAAAGGCACACAGGCCGAGCGTCTGGCCGCCGAGCAGCATCTGGTCAAGATCAGCACCGGCGATATCCTGCGTGATCATGTGGTGCGCGGCACCGAACTGGGCCAGCAGATCAAGCCCATGCTGGACGCGGGCAAACTGGTCCCCGACGATATTCTGATCGCGCTGATCCGGGACCGCCTGGCTGATATGGAAGGCGTGCGCGTGATCTTCGACGGTTTTCCCCGCACCCGCGCACAGGCCGAGGAGCTGGACGTGCTGCTGGAGGAACTGGGCGCACCCGTCGACCATGTGCCGCTGCTGGAAGTCCCCGACGAACTGCTGATCGAGCGCATCGTCGCGCGCGGGCGACAGGCGGCGGCGGACGGCGGAACGGGCCGCAGTGACGATACCGAAGAAGTGGCCCGTCACCGTCAGGACGTGTTCCGTGAGCAGACCCAGCCGCTGATCGACTACTACAGCGCACGCGGCCATCTGGAACATGTGGACGGCGTGGGCAGCATGGAAGAGGTTTACGCGCGGATTCTGAAGAGCATGAAGTAGACGCAGGAGCAAAAGAAGGGCCGGGGCGAGAATGCTTCCGGCCCTTTCCTGTTGTGCAGGAGGCGGAGAGACAGGCCGCCCACGCCTCTGCGCTAGGCTTGCCCCAGCAACGTGAAGCTGTTACTATTACGTCAATAACAGAATAAGGAGTTTAAGATTTGTCGCAGGCGTTGACCCCCGAAACTATTCTTTCCCTGGCCCCCGATGCGGGCAGCGCGGCCAATGCCCGCAAGCTCGCCACACCCGGCAAGTGGCCCACCCTCAACGACGCGGACGGTGTGCTGTGGGGCGAGTGCCAGGGCAGCGGCAAGACCCCGTATCTGACGGCGGTCGATCTGAGCGGTCCGGTGGCAAAATGCTCGTGCCCCAGCCGCAAGTTTCCCTGCAAGCATGGGCTGGCGCTGCTGCTGCTGCACGCCTCGCACGGCTCTGATTTTGGTTCTCAGCCCGCACCCGAGAGCATTCAGGCGTGGCTGGCCGGGCGGCAGAACCGGGAGGTGCAGAAGGCAGAAGGCGGAAAGCAGAAGGCCGAGAAGGAGGCCGATCCCGCCGCCCAGGCCAAACGCCGCGCCGCCCGCGAGAAGAAGGTGACGGCTGGATTGGAGAGTCTGCACCTGTTCCTCAAGGATCTGGTGCGTGATGGGCTGGCCACGGCGTCTTCCCGCCCGTATAGCGACTGGGACACGCAGGCCGCGCGGTTGATGGACGCGCAGGCGGCGGGCGCGGCGCGGCGGGTGGCGCGTATTCCTGAGCTGCTGGGCGATCCCGCCGCCCTGCTGGCGCATCTGGGCGAACTGGCGCTGCTGGCCGAGGGCTGGATGCACCATGCGGGACTGAGCGAGAACGAACTGGCGGACCTGCGTTCTGCGCTGGGGTTTCCGCTGGACGCCGCAGGCTTGCTGGAAGCGGAGGGGATTCGGGCGCGCTGGAACGTGCTGGGGCAGGCACAGATTCAGGAAGAGACGCTGACCGTGCGCCGCCAGTGGCTCCAGAACAGCGGTCAGACCGCCCTGCTGATGGATTTTGCCCCGGCGGGCCGTCCGCTGCCGCCCGCTCTGCCGCTGGGTCAGAGCGTGGAGGCCGGGCTGGTCTTTGCCCCCTCGGCTTTTGCTCAGCGGGCCGTGCTGAAGGGGGAAGCAGGCGCGAGTGGACCCCTGATCGACTTGCCAGCGCCTCTGACACTCACGGCAATGCTTTCCGCCCACGCCGACGCGCTGGCCCGCAATCCCTGGCTGGAGCGCGCGGCGTATCTGCTGGGGCCGGTGCGGCTGGTGCCGGGTGAGCCGTGGTCTGTGGTGGATGAAATCGGTGGTGGACTGCCACTGACGGAAGACGTGCGCCCGCTGCTGAGGCTGCTGGCCGAAAGCGGGGGCGAGGCGGTGCAGATTTTTGGCGAGTGGGACGGCGCGGCCTTTGCCGCCCTGAATTTCTGGACAGGAACGCCAGGAGACCAGAGATGAGCGATCTGAAGATGCTGCTGGCAACGGCACTGGTGGGAACGTCACGCGCCGCTCTGCCTTCGCACGCCGACACGGCGCTGGCCGATGCCCTGAGCCGCGTGAAAAGAGATGACGCGGAATCCACCCTGCTGGCCCGCGCCGCGCTGGTGGGACTGGCAACCCGTGCGGGGCAAATGCCACTGCCGCTGGCCTCGCCCCCTGAGCCTGCTCCTGCCGAACTTCGGCCCGAGGCCCCCGCCCGCGTGACCCGGCACCTGATCGCCGTGCTGAATACGGCCATGCTGCCCGAGTGGCTGAGCCTGTGCAGCGTGGCGGGCTGGCGCGTGCCACACGCTGACCTGCCCGACCTGCTGGACTGGGGTGCGCGTGTGAATGAGGAACTGCGTGCCACGTTGCGCCCGGTGCTGGGTGAACGCGGGCGCTGGCTGGCCGGGTTTTCCCATGACTGGCGCTGGCTGCGTGGCCTGAAAAGTGGTGAGGTGACGGTGGACGGCCCGGAATGGGAGGCGGCCACCGAGGCGGGCCGGGAGGCGCTGTTCCGCGCCCTGCGAGACGCCGATTCTGCCGCCTCCCGCGAATTCCTGACCGTTCATTTCAAGTCCGAGAAGGCGGGCGTTCGCAAGCGGCTGCTGGACGTGCTGGCGCAGAGCTGGGAGGCAGGGGACGCCGAACTCGAACCCCTGCTGGAAGAAACGCTGTCTGACCGCAGCGAGGACGTGCGCGTTCAGGCCCGCCGCCTGCTTCAGCGGTTGCCCGGCAGTGCTTACAACGCCCGGATGACAGGCCGCGCGAAGGCCATGCTGGGACAGGAAAAGGTGGGGTTCCTGGGCAGATTGCGCGGTCAGGTCAACTTCACCCTGACCCTGCCGGAGGTGCCCGACGCGGACCTGAAACGCGATGGTCTGGAGCCTGTCAAGCACCCCGCCGAACGCCTGCGCCACCTGCTGAACGCCGCACATCCAGGGGCATTGATGACCGCGCTTGAGCTGGAGCCTGCCGGGCTGGTGGGTCTGGCGGCACAATTCGAGGCCACCGACGAGCTGGTGCGGGCCGTTTTCTCTTCGGCAGCCCAGCCGATAGAGCCGGCATTCTCGGAACTGGCCGAACTGCTGCTGCCTCGCCTGAAGGGCAGTTTCACGCACTGGCGGGCGGACCTGCTGGCCCTGGTTCCAGCGCAGCGCCGCGAGGCCGAACTGCACGCGGCGCTGCGGGGCCACGATTCGCAGCTCACGCTGACCCTGCTGCGGGGCCTGCCGACGCCGTGGCCTGCTGACCTTTCCACCGAGGTTTTCAGGCAGCTCAGCCGGGCTGTCCGTAAGGCGGAATCCCAGTACGCCGCCTATGACAAGAACTCGGACTGGGATTACGGCTGGATCAACGTGCTGGAGCTGGCCCAGACCCGCGCCGCGCCCGCTGCTCCACGCCCCGCCTCCTTGCCTGCCGATGCCCCCGAATACGCCCGCCAGACGCTGGATAACCTGTACGCTGGCCTGGACCTGCGCGCCCAGATTCACGCCGATTTTGCGGCAGAGAGGTCCCTATGATACGGATTCCGTCTGTAACGCTTACAAACTGGGAAAGCGCCAGTTTGCCAACTCCACGCCCGGAACCCGTTCTTCTCATTCTAGCGTCCGCTCGGATTTCTATCGTTCTGCAAACGATTCAATCGGAGTCCGTATGAGGAACAGTTTATGACCATTCAGCAGACCGTGGACTGGGCCTCTCCCGATGGGCAACTGCTCGTCGCCAGCGTTTACCGCCAGATGCAGCGCCGCATCCTGCGCGGCCCGCTGATCGCCCTGGCCCTGCTGACCATAATCGGCGTGATCTGGGCGGTGTATTACCGCAACATCTTCTTTCTGCTGGCGGCGGCGGCGCTGGGTCTGTTCGTGTGGTGGAACGCCCGCCGCAGCATGGCCCAGGTGCTGCTCACCGCCCGCAACAGCGGCGTGACCGAATTCCGCCTGGATCAGGAGGACAGCACGCTGCACATCGTCAACGCCCAGGGCAGTTTTCGCCTGCCGCTGACCAAGATGGGTGGAGTGACCCGCTATCAGGGGGCGCTGAGCGTGCAGTACGGCGGCAACGCCACCATGATGATTCCCGACGGCCCGGTTCGCACGGCGCTGGAACGCTGAATTTCCCCCCGATCCTCAAGGAGACGTTATGACTGCCACCCAGCCCACACCCGCCCCAGAAGTCCTGCGCCAGCACGCCGAGCAAGCCTACGCCCACGAACTATCTGCCCTGGCCGCACAGGACGACAGGCCAAAGCCCCCGCAGTGGAACCTCAGCCCGCACGCCGTCCTGACCTACCTGATGGGCGGCAAATTGAAAGACGGCACCGAGATCACTGCCAAGTATGTGGGCCACCGCCGCTTGATGGAAATCGCGGTGGCCACCCTCGCCACAGACCGCGCCCTGCTGCTGATCGGCGTCCCCGGCACCGCCAAGAGTTGGGTCAGCGAACACCTGGCCGCCGCCATTTCGGGCGACAGTACGCTGCTGGTGCAGGGCACGGCGGGCACCGGGGAGGAGGCCATTCGCTACGGCTGGAACTACGCCCGCCTGATCGCCGAAGGCCCCAGCGAGGCCGCCCTGGTGGAAAGCCCGATCATGCGCGCCATGCGAACGGGGAAGCTGGCCCGCATCGAGGAACTGACCCGCGTACAGAGCGACGTGCAGGACACCCTGATTACCGTGCTGTCCGAGAAAACGCTGCCCGTGCCGGAGCTGAACACGGAAGTTCAGGCCACGCGCGGCTTCAACATGATTGCCACCGCCAACAACCGGGACCGGGGCGTCAATGACCTGTCCAGCGCCCTCAAACGCCGCTTTAACACGGTGATTCTGCCCGTGCCCGACAGCCTGGAAGACGAGGTGAGGATCGTGGTGCAGCGGGTGGCGCAACTGGCGAGCAGCCTCCAGATTCCCGCCGCGCCCCCAGCCCTGGAGGAAGTGCGGCGTATCGTGACCATCTTCCGCGAGTTGCGGAGCGGGGTTACCGAGGACGGCAAGACCAAGCTGAAGGCCCCCAGCGGCACACTGTCCACCGCTGAGGCCATCAGCGTGGTCAACCACGGCCTGAGCCTCGCGGCGCATTTCGGCAACGGCGAACTGAGCGCCGCCGACGTGGCCGCCAGTCTGGTGGGTGCAGTGGTCAAAGACCCGGTGCAGGACGGCATAGTGTGGCGCGAATACCTGGAAACCGTGGCGAAGAAGCGGGAAGACTGGCGGGATTTGTATAAGGCTTGTAGGGCGGTGAGCTGAGGATGGAGCAAGATCAATTCTGGAAGCCTGATACGTATGGGTCACAGGCAAAAGACTATATTGAATCACCGCCTACACCGGATATGATTGCTTCAGTAGAGGATGAATTGGGGTATAAATTGCCCGCTAGCTATGTCACTCTGATGCAGACTCAGAATGGCGGCTGGCCGATTAGAACCTGCTTTCCGACAACTGAGGCTACGGGATGGGCTGAAGATCATATCGCTATCACCAGCATTTTCGGCATAGGGCGAAGCAAGCTCTACGGCTTGTGCAGTAAATTGGGAAGTCAATCTGCAATAGAAGAGTTGGGATATCCGCCACTCGGTATCTACTTTGCTGACTGCCCTTCGGCTGGACACGACATGGTGGCTCTGGATTACCGCGAGTGCGGCCCCACTGGAGAGCCGAGTGTGGTTCACGTAGATCAGGGTAATAATTATAAAATTACTTGGCTTGCGCCGGATATTGAGACGTTCATCCGTCAATTGGTGACGGCAGATGTATTTGATGATGAGGACGAATAATATGTTGGAGCAGATAGGGCAATGACCCTCACCCTATTCCCCATTCGTCACCACGGCCCCGGCTCGGCGCGTTCGCTGGCGGGGGCGCTGGAACGGCTCCGGCCCGATCTGGTGCTGGTGGAAGGCCCGGCAGATGCCAACCTCGTGCTGCCTTTCCTGGCCCACCCGGACTTCAAGCCGCCCGTGGCCCTGCTGGGCTACGTGAACGACGATCCTGCCCGCGCGTCGTTCTGGCCTTTCGCCGTCTTCAGCCCGGAATTTGTGGCTTTCCAGTGGGCGGCGCGTCTGGACATTCCGGCCCGCTTCATGGACCTGCCCGCCAGCGCCACGCTGGGCTTTGAGCGCGAGGACGAACCCGAATCTGACCTCCACTCTGACCCTCTGCGCGTGCTGGCCGAGGCTGCCGGATACAGCGATTTTGAACGTTGGTGGGAAACCCTGGTGGAAGCCAGGGGCGACGGCGGCGACGTATTCGGGGCAGTGCTGGAGGTGATGACGGCGGTGCGGGCCGATGCCCCCGCCCCGGCGGGCCGCGAGGCCATGCGCGAGGCCCACATGCGACAGACGATTCGCGCCGCGCAGAAGGAAGGATTCCAGAGTATTGCCGTGGTCTGCGGAGCGTGGCACGCGCCCGTGCTGACCGATCTGGCAGCGTACCCGGTCAAGGAGGATGCGGCGCTGCTCAAGGGCCTGCCCAGAGCGAAGGTCACGCTGACCTGGGTGCCGTGGACGCATGGGCGGCTGTCCATGCACAGTGGCTACGGCGCGGGCGTGCGCTCGCCGGGGTATTACCACCACCTGTTCACCACCCCTGAACACGTCACCGAACGCTGGTTCGCGCGGGCGGCGCGGCTGCTGCGCGGTGAGAAACTGGAGGCCAGCAGCGCCAGCGTGATCGAGGCCACCCGACTGGCGAATACCCTGGCCGGACTGCGTGGCCGCGCCCTCCCCGGCCTGGACGAGCTGAACGAGGCCGCCCTGAGCGTCTTCGGCTGGGACAGCGATTTGCCGCTGCGCCTGATCGAGCGCCAGTTGATCGTGGGCGAGGCATTGGGCGAGGTGCCTTCCGACACGCCCACCGTCCCGCTGGCGCAGGATCTGGCCCGTCAGCAGAAGAAACTGCGCCTGAAGGTGCAGCCCGAACAACTGGAAATGACCCTGGATCTGCGCCAGGACAACGATCTGGCCCGCAGTGCCCTGTTTCACCGCCTGAATCTGCTGGGCATTCCCTGGGCGCAGGAGCGGCACGCGGGCGGGCGCGGCACCTTCAAGGAAGCCTGGGCGCTGGCGTGGCAGCCCGAATTCAGCGTCCGACTGGTGCAGGCCAGCCGTTCCGGTCAGACGGTGGCGGACGCGGCAGGCGCACAGGCCATCGAAACAGCGCGGACAAGTGCGTCCCTGTCTGAATTGACCGCCCTGCTGGAAGCGGTGCGATACGCCGATTTGCCGGATGCTCTGCCCGCCGCGCTGGACGCCCTGGACGCCCGCGCGGCGGTGGGGGCGGATGTGGCCGACTTGCTTTCCGCGCTGGCCCCGCTGGCCCGATTGGCCCGGTACGGTGACGTGCGTGGACGCGACGAGGTGGCAAAAGGCGCAGATGAGGCCCCTGCCCGTGTCTTCCGCACCCTGCTCACCCGCACCTGTGTGGGCCTGCCCACTGCCGCCATCGGGTTGGCCGAGGACGCCGCCGGAGTGTTGCAACGCGCCGTGGACGCCGGAGACGCCAGCGTGCGCCTGCTGGACGATGCCGGGGCGCTGGCCGAGTGGCGCGCTGCATTGCTGCATCTGGCGAATCGCCTGGAGGCCCATCCGCTGCTGGTTGGGGACGCCGTGCGACGGTTGCGCGACAGCGGCGAACTGGACAGCCCGGAAGTGGAGCGACGCGTGAGCCTCGCTCTGGGTGCTGATCGCCCCGGCGACGTCACTTCTTGGCTGGACGGGTTCCTGGGCCACAGCGCCGCGCTGCTGCTGCACGACTCGGCGCTGCTGGCCCTGCTGGACGGCTGGCTGGCGGGTCTGGAAGGCGACGCTTTCCAGGAGTCGCTGCCCCTGCTGCGCCGCGTGTTTTCCCGCTACGAGAAGCCCGAACGCCGCGCGCTGGGCGAGGCGGTGCGCGGTGGCGGGCCAAACAGGGGAGAGGCCGTGCTGGAGCTGGACGAGGAACGGGCCATGCGTGTGGTGCCGGTGGTGCTGCGGCTGCTGGGGGTGCGCCAGTGAACGCCGCATCCCGCCCGCTGAGCGAACTGGATCAGGTGGACTGGGCCAGCCTCCAGCACGCTTATGGCGAGGCCGACGATGTGCCGGAGCAGTTGCACAAGATCGCGGCGGGCGACGTGGGCGCACTTTCAGACCTGTATAGCAACCTGTGGCATCAGGGCACGGTGTATCAGGCGACTTCATACGCGGTGCCGTTTTTGCTGGGTCTGCTGGGAGCCGGGAACTCGGAGCTGCTGAACTGGCTGGCCTGCGCCGCGCGGGGTGCCAGTTACCACGACGTTCACCAGATTTACGACGATCCAGCCCAGGTTCAGGCTCCCGAATATCAGGCGGTCATTGCCGATGAACTTCACTGGGTCAGGGTCACCCGTGCCGCCGTGCTGGCCGGAGCCGACATTTATCGCCCCCTGCTGCTGGCGGTGGACCCCGGAACGCGCGGCATGGCGGCGTATCTTTTCTCGGTGCTGGGCCGGGATTGCCCGCAGGCCGCAGGCTGGTTGGCTGGTGGATTGGGTGACCCGGACTCCGTGGCGCGGGCCTCGCGTGCCTGGGCACTGGCGGAGTTTGAGCCGGAGAGTGCTGCGTGCCTCTCCCTCCAATCCATGCTCAGTGACCCGCAGGAGCTGCCGCGCCTGACCGCCGCCCTGACGCTGGCGCACTGGCAGGGCGCGCAGGCAGGTGCTTTGGTCACGGAATGGTTGCTGAGCGCCCTGGCCGATCCAGACCTGGGCGAACTGTTCGGGCAACTGCCCTGGGATTCCGGCGAGCCGATGCCGCAGGAGGCGCTGGCGGCGGCGGCGCGGAGCCTGGAGCAGAGCGGTTTGTTCGCCAGCGCATTTCTGGCCCGCTATGAGCGAACCTCTTAGAGCGCGTTTATAAAGGTTCGACAGAAGGATCAAGACGACGGAGCATCAAGCGAATGTTGGCGAGATAGCACCAGGAAGCGGAGGTGTGGCAGCGGCCTTCATAGTCCCGGCTCAGCCGACGTGAGCGCGTCAACCACGCCAATGAGCGTTCCACCACCCAGCGGCGAGGCAGCACCTGAAACCCTTTGGCCCTGTCACTACGCTTGATGATTTCCAGTGTCCAGCCCAGTGTTTCCAGCGTCCAGGTGACCAGCTTGCCCAGATAACCACCATCGGCCCAGACATGACGGAGGCGCACAAAGCGCCTCCGTGCGTACC
>NZ_MSTI01000148.1 GCF_001949125.1 Deinococcus marmoris | reverse complement strand
AATTTCCCGCTTTGTATCAGGGCATCTTCAACACGCACCACGGTTCGCTGAACCGTGGCCTCATGGACACCCCAGTCCTGGCCGATGTGAAACAACGTGCGGTACTCGCGCCAGAACTCCAGCGTCATCAGGAGTTGCGCTCCCAAAGAGAGTGCAGGTGGCCGTCCAGATTTGACTTTGTTGGCATGGCGTTCTTGCAACACGGTCTCCATCTCTAGAAATGTTTCAGGGTACACACCAGTGCGACGGCGAAAACTCGTGCGATTCAGCTTCAGGGCCTGATGATATTTTAGCGTGCCAACCATCCCCTACCTTAGCGCACGACTTTCGCAAGAGGTCTACTGTGGAAAACGATCCCCTGCGCGCCGAAACGGTCTGGGAATTGCTGAATGCTGATGCCCGTGCCGAGGTCCTGTACGGCGACTGGACGGCGGCTCTGGAACGCGGTCCCTTTGATCTGATCTTCGCGGATTGCAAACCGGGAAAAGAGGCGGTGGACCGGCTGGTGGATGCCCTGAGTCCCGGCGGCGTGCTGGTGCTGGATGACCTCAGCCCGCCCGCACTCCTGCCTGAAGCGCTACACGCGGGCGATCCGCTGCGGGACGCGGTGTTCTCTGACGCGCGCCTGTGCTGCGCCGAAGTTCAGGTCAGTCACCGGGAGCGCGTGATCGTGGCGACCAGGACAGCGTGAGTGGGTTGCACCTGACCCTGCTGCGCCACGGACGCAGCCGCGCCGACGACGAGGACGTTCACGAGGGCCGTTACGACTCGCCACTGACAGAGGTGGGCCGCGCTCAGGCCCAGGCGCTGGCCGCGCACTGGGCTGCCCATCCGCCCGAATTTGACCGGGCCTACTGCTCCACCCTGGCCCGCGCCCACGAAACAGCCCGTATCGTCACCGACGCGCTGGCTGTGCCGCTCGTGCCGTCCGATTTGCTGCGCGAATGGGACAACGGCCCGCTGGCCGGACTGGGCCGCGAGGAAGCCGCGCGGCGCTATCCCATCCCCACTTTCCGGCATGAGCTGGACGCCTTCACGGCAGACGGCGGCGAGTCCCAGGCGGCGATCCGGGCGCGTGCCCTGCTGGCACTGGAACTGATCTGGACGGGCGGAGGCGAGCGGCTTCTCGTCGTCTCTCACGGCGGATTCCTCAACTCTATGCTGCGCGAATTGCTGCGGATGGAACGCGGCTGGTTCGAGTTTGGGGACACCTCGTTCGCCACGCTGCGCCTGAATCGGCGGAGTCATACGGTGCTGGTCACGGGTGTGAACCTCTGCCCGCATCTACCCTAAACTTCAGCCATGCACCATTCCATCACCCTGACCGACGGTGAATTGACCGTGCGCGCCCTGCCCGAAACAGATATTCCCGGCCTGTGCGCCCTGGCCGCAGACTGCGCCGATGAACTGGCCCTGATGGGAACCTCGCCTTCAGACGCGGCCTATTACCAGAGCGCTCTGGACGCCCCCGATCAGCAACCCTTCACCATCGTGGTGGACGGCGAACTGGCAGGCAGCACGCGCTACGGCGACATTCGCGCGGCGCATGCGGGGCTGGAAATCGGCTGGACGTGGCTGCACCCGCGTTACATGGGAACAGGGATCAACCGCCGCATGAAGCTGTTGCTGCTGGCCCACGCCTTTGAAACGCTGGACATGCAGCGCGTGCAGCTCAAGACCGACAACCTGAACACCCGCTCCCAGCGGGCCATCGAGAAAATCGGGGCGGTGCGCGAGGGCGTGTTGCGAAAGCACCAACGCCGTCAGGACGGAAGCCTGCGCGACACGGTGATGTTCTCCATTACGGCGGACGAGTGGCCGGAGGTCAGTGCGCGGCTCAGTTCTTCTTCAAAAACAGATAGGGATTGATCGCCCCGCCGCCCGTGTAAATCCCGTAGTGCAGGTGCGGGGGCGTGCCTTTGGCGTTGCCACTATCCCCGACATAGCCCACCACGGTTCCTGCCTCGATCCACTCGCCGCGTTTCAGGTCCGGGTATTTCTCCATGTGCGCGTAATAGTGGCGCTGCCCGCCGGGGCCGAGGATCATCACCGTGCGCCCGCCCAGCCCGTTGGGGCCGACATTCAACACGATGCCGCGCGTGGTGGCGCGAATGGGCGTGTTCCGTTTGGCAAAAATGTCGATGCCCTCATGGCTGCGCCCCTGGCTGCGGGCCGCGCCCCAGGTGTCGGTCAGGTTCTGGCCGGGCAGCGGATTGGGCAGGCTGTTTGCCGTTGGCGTGGGCGCGGACAGCAGCGCCGAGTACCGCTGGGCATTCCTGATCTGCGGCCACAGCAGATACAGCGCCCCAACCAGCAGCGCCAGAAAAACAATGAATCCGAGAAAACGCCTCACCGTTTCAGCATGCCGCCCTGGGGCCAGGGAAGAATCAGGGAAAAGTTGCAGAGACGCCCGTTGCCCCGGCTTTTTTTCTGACCTTTGCCCCCCGGCAAATTTCCCCACAACCCTCTACAATCCCCGGATGCCTGCCCTGTCCCAAGCTTTCCCCGCCTCTGAACTGTGGACCCTGCCCGGCGGTCTGCGGCTGGCTTTTGAACGCCGGAGCGGGCCGGGCTTTGCCTTTGACCTGCGCCTTCCGGTGGGCAGCGCCCATGACCCGGTGGGCCAGGAAGGTTCGTCTGGCGTGCTGGAGGAGTGGCTGTTCAAGGGGGCGGCGGGCCGCGACGCCCGCGCCCTCCAGGACGCCTTCGATGATCTGGGCGTGCGCCGGGGCGGCGGCGTGGGGCCAGAAGCAACGCGGCTGGGCGTCTCTGGTCTGCTGGACGATCTGGGGGCCTCGCTGAGGCTGGTGGCCGACGTGCTGCTGCGCCCCGATCTGCCGGAAAACGAACTCCCTGTGCTGACCGATCTGGCGCGGCAGGATCTGGACAGCTTTCAGGACAGCCCGACGGACCTGCTGGCGCTGGAGGCGCGGCGCGTGACCTTTCCCCGTCCTGCCGGTTCCCCGCTGGCAGGCTTCGCACACCCGCCGAGCGGCACGCTGGAGGGTCTGGAGGCGCTGACGGCAGACACCCTGCGGGCGCATCTGGAGGCGTATGGGCAGGCGGGCGCGGTGCTGGGGCTGGTGGCCGATCTGGAACCAGAGGCAGCGCTGGGGCTGGTTTCCGATGCGCTGGGAAGCTTGCGCCCAGGCCGTCAGCCGGGGGCCGAGGCGACCTTTCAGGCGGGGCAGCGCGTTCATGTGCCTGACCCCGACGCCGAACAGACCCACCTGAGCCTGACCGCTCCCGGCATTTCTCCTGGCGATCCGCGCTGGCTGGCGTGGCAGGTGGCGCTGACGGCACTGTCTGGAGGCAGTGCCAGCCGCCTCTTTCATGCCGTGCGCGAGGAACGCGGGCTGGCCTACGCGGTCAGCGCCTCGCCCGTGCTGCTGGGTGGCCAGGGCTTTCTGACGGCCTATGCGGGCAGCACCCCGGCCCGCGCCCCCGAAACGCTGGAAGTTATGCTGGCCGAACTGGCCCGATTGCCCCAGGGCCTGAGCGCCGACGAATTCCGCCGCGCCCGCAGCGGCCTGCGCGCCAGCGTGGTCTTTGGCGCAGAGTCCATGCGCGCCCGCGCCGGAGCGCTGACCCGTGACGTGGCCGTGTTCGGTCAGGTGCGCCCGCTGGCCGGGTTGCGCGCGAGTCTGGACGCGCTGACACTGGAAGGCGTGAACGATTTTCTGACTGACTACGATCCAGTCTCAAGCATGACGATTGTGACGCTGGGGCCTTCAAATGTCTAAGCCTGTGACCGAGCCTCTCATCCACGTTCTGCCCAACGGTCTGACCCTGCTGCTGGAGGCAGACCCGGACGCACAGACCGTCGCCGCCGGATACTTCGTGAACACCGGGGCGCGGGATGAATTGCCCGCCGAGATGGGCGCGAGTCATTTTCTGGAACACCTGATGTTCAAGGGGTCCGAGCGCCTATCTGCTGCGGTGCTGAACGAGCGGCTGGACGATCTGGGCGGGCAGTCCAACGCCTTTACCGGCGAGGAGGCCACCGTCTACCACGCCGCCTGCCTGCCCGAACAGACGGCTGAGCTGCTGGACACCCTGACCGAATTGATGCGCCCGGCCCTGCGAGAAAGCGATCTGGAGGCCGAGCGCGGCGTCATTCTGGAAGAAATCGCCATGTACGCCGATCAACCGGGCATCCGCGTGATTGACGAGTTGCGTGCCGATTACTGGGGAACGCACCCGCTGGGGCATCTGATTCTGGGGACGACGGGGACGGTGGGGGGATTGAGCCGCGACGCTCTGGCCGAAAACCACCGCGCCCGCTACGGTGCGGCCCGCGTGACGCTGGCGCTGACGGGGGCTTTTGATTCAGAGGCGGTGCTGGAATGGGCCACGGCGAATCTGGCCGACTGGCCCGCTGCCGCCGCGCCCACTGCCGGGCCGCCCCCCACCCCGGTTCATCCGGCCCAGGTGCGCGTGATCGCCGACCCGGACCTGAGCCGCGTGCAGGTGGCCGCCGAGGCTCCCGGCCTGGGCGTGACCCACCCTCTGCGCGAGGCGGCGGGCGTGCTGGCCGATCTGATCGGCGGCGAGAACGGCGCGCTGTACTGGGCGCTGCTGGACACTGGACTGGCCGACAGCGCCGATCTGGCCCACCTGGAATACCGCGACGCCGGGGCCTTTGAGGGCGGCTTTTCCTGTGACCCGGAACGCGCCCAGGAGGTGCTGAACATCTTCCGTACCGTGTTGCGGGATGCCGACGCCCTTATTACAGACGCAGCCGTGCGCCGCGCTGCCCGCAAGCTAGCCGTCTCCACTTTGCTGCGGGCCGAGACGCCGCAGGGACGCCTGTTCGCGCTGGGCATGGATTACATGGCCACCGGGCGGGCCGAGACGACCCAGGAACTGGTGGAACGTTACGCCAGCATCACCGCCGCCGAAGTGCGCGAGGTCTTGAAGCTGTGTCCGCTGGAAAGGTTGACGGTGGTGGCGCTGGGGCCGCTGGAAACGCTGGAGTAGGAGGAACTTCTCCCCTCTCCCAAAGAGAAAGACAGCTCCGGTTTCCTCAGATTCAGCCTTCCAGCTCCCCCAGAATCTCTGCCGTGTGTTGCCCCAGCGTGGGCGGGGCGCGGCGCACAGGCAGCGTCTGCCCCCCGATGTCCCACGGCGGCGAGGTCACGGTGGTGTGGCCCAGCGAGGCATGCTCCACCTCCACCGCCACGCCACGCGCCTGCACATGCGGATCGGCAAAGACCTCGGCCATGTTGTTGACAGGGCCGCACGGCACGCCCGCCAGCTCCAGCCGCTCCATGATCTCCTGGCGGGTAAAGCGGGCCAGACCGCCCAGCATCAGCGAGTCCAGCTCGGCGCGGCTGTTCACGCGCCCCTCGTTGGTGGCAAAGCGTGGGTCTGCGCCCAGTTCGGTCAGCTCCAGCGCCGCGCAGAAGCGCCGCCACAGCGCGTCGTTGCCCACCGCGATATTCACGAAGCCGTCGCCGCAGGCCACCGTTCCATACGGCACGATTGAGCGGTGGTCATTGCCCACGGGGACGGGGATTTCCCCGGTGGCCAGGTAGCGCCCCACCTGCGAACTGCCCAGTGCGATCACGCTTTCCAGCAGGTTCACGTCCACCCGTTCGCCCCTACCGGTGCGTTCCCGCTGAAACAACGCGGCCAGAATCGCCTGCGTGATCAGCGATCCGGCGAAGACGTCGGCCACCGCCACGCCCACCCGCAGCGGCGGGCCGCCCACCTCGCCGTTGTAGCTCATCATGCCGCCCATGCCCTGCGCGATCACGTCGTATCCGGCGCGGTCCCTGTACGGCCCGGTCTGCCCGAAGCCGGAGATGCTAGCGTAGATCAGCCGGGGATGCACGGCGCTCAGCGCTTCCCAGCCCAGGCCCAGGCGTTCCAGCGTACCGGGGCGAAAGTTCTCCACCAGCACGTCACTTCCGGCGATCAGCTTGCGGGCGGCGTCCATGCCTTCCGGCGTCTTGAGATCCAGCTCCACACTGCGCTTGTTGCGGTTGACGCTCAGAAAGTAGCTGGACTCGCGCCCGTGTTCACTCTCCTGAAACGGTGGCCCCCAGCCGCGTGTGTCGTCGCCGCCCGGTGGTTCAATCTTGATCACGTCCGCGCCCAGATCGCCCAGCAACATGGTGCAGAAGGGGCCAGTCAGGACGCGAGTGAAATCGGCCACCCGGATGCCGGAGAGGGGAAGGTTGGCGGTCACAGGAAGCGGCAGTTTTGAATTTGAATGGACATGCGGAACCTCGGCAGAACTTGGATTGAGGGCAAGTTTAGCGCGCACCTTGTCGGGAAACGGTTGTGCCAGGGAACGGTTACGCTGCTGAGGTGTTGACCGATCACTGGCCCCTGGCCGCCCTGCGAATCCAGACGCCACGCCTGGAATTGCGTCCGCCGGATGACGGGGAACTCGCGGCCCTTGCCGATGTCGCCGCAAAAAGCATCCACCCACCAGATCAGCGCCCGTTTCTGACGCCCTGGACGCACCTCCCACCCTCGGAGCGCGCTCTGTACGTGATCCAGCAGCACTGGCTGACGCGTGGGCAGTGGCGGCCAGAGGCGTGGAGTCTGGGACTGGGCCGAGCCTGTCGGCATGGTGTCGTTGCGGGGGCGCGATTTCCCCATTCTGCGAGAGGTCAAAACCAGTTCCTGGCTCGGCATGAAGTTTCAGGGTCAGGGGTTCGGAACCGAGGCCCGCGCCGCGCTGCTGCATCTGGCCTTCGCGGAACTGGGCGCGGTGGCCGCCCTCAGCGAAGTGTTTCAGGACAACGCGGCTTCCCAGGGCGTCTCGCGCAAGCTGGGGTATCGCCAGGGCGGCATCTCGCGGGATGTGCTGGACGGCCAGCCCGTCGTCTCAGACCGCCTGCGCCTGACGCGCGAGGACTGGGAACGCAATCAACAGATAACGGTGACCGTGACGGGGCTGGAACCCTGCCGCAGATTCTTCTTGCCCAAGTCTGGTTGAGGCCAGATTCGAGCGATTCGGCAGCAACTAGCGCCCGTGTTACTTCGCCGCCAGCGCCCCTTTCAGCACGCCTGCAACCCGCCCCGGTTCGGCCTTGCCCTGGGTGGCACGCATGACCTGCCCGGTGAAAAAGCCCAGCAGCGCGGTCTTGCCGCCCTGGTACGCTTCCACCTCGGCGGGGTTCTTTTCCAGCACCCCGGCCACGATACGTTCCAGTTCGGCCTCACCCAGCCCGGCGCTCAGGCCCTCGCGTTCGATCAGGGCGGCGGGGGTCTCGCCGGAAGCGGCGGCGCGGGCCAGGGCGTCGCGGGCCACGCGCGTCGTGACCTTGCCCGAAGCCAGTAATTCCGCCAGCGGCGCGAGATCGGCGGCCTTCAATTTGACCTCCCCGGCCCGCAGCGGCGTCGCCAGATCGTTGACCGTCCACGACGCCACCTGCGCGAAACTCTCGCCCGGCGCGGCATCGGTCAGGAAGGCCAGCAGCGTTTCGTCGCGCGCAATGGTCCGCGCGTCCCCTTCGGCAGCACCCAGACCCGTCAGGCGCGTGACTTCCGCTTCCTGCTCCGGGGTCAGGGCAGGTTGCACGCCGCCTGCGACAACAGCTTCCGCTTTCGGCTTCCGGCTTTCCCCTTTCGGCTTGCTGCTCTCGGCCTTCTGCGTCTGCGCCCAGGCGTCCTTCAGGGTGATGATCCGCCCGAAGACCGGGGCATCCGCGCGGCTGTCTACCGGATCGCGCCAGAAGTAGCCCTGCCGCTCGAACTGATAGCGGGTGTCGTGGGGATCGTTCGCCACGCTGCCCTCCACATAACCGCGCGTGACGCGCAGGCTATCGGGGTTCAAGTAGCGCAGAAATCCAGTATCAACTGGCCCGCTCTCGTGGCCGGGCTGTTCGGGATCGAAGTCGGGAGCGATGTCGTCCGGGTTCTCGCCCTCCGGGTTGGCA
This sequence comes from Deinococcus marmoris, assembly GCF_001949125.1. Classification (GTDB taxonomy): domain Bacteria; phylum Deinococcota; class Deinococci; order Deinococcales; family Deinococcaceae; genus Deinococcus; species Deinococcus marmoris_A. The sequence goes on along the minus strand of NZ_MSTI01000148.1, from coordinate 7,919 downwards.
ACGCGGAACAGGCGGTCATACAGGCGGAACTCGGCGGGAATGGCGTTTTCCGCGCCGACCCAGTGAATCACGCCTCCTGCCTTCGCACCCTCTTCGAGCAGCGTGGCGTGGATGTGGGTCACGTTGCCGGACTCGTCCGTCTCGAATTCATCAGCGCGGATGATGCCCGCCCCACGCAGGCGCACCGTGCCGCCGGGGGTCAGGCGCTTGTAGCCCTTGGGCGGCTCGGCGCTGAAATCCTCGCGCTCGATGAACAGTTCGCGGGTCAGTGCCACGTCGCGCACGGCCTGTTCAGACGCAACCCGCTCGCCACTGGGGAGGGCCACCAGACCGTCCGCCGACGCCTCGATCACGTCATGCGGCCAGTACGGAATCTGGAGGGTGCGCGCCTCATCCAGATTCCCCAGCGTCACGCGCACCGGGTCCAGCACGGCCATCACGCGGGGGGCCTTGTGGTTCAGATCGTCGCGCACGGCGTTCTCGTAGACGGCGATGTCCACGGTGCGGTTGGTCCGGCTCACGCCGATCTGGGCGGCAAAGGCGCGCACCGCTTCCGGTGTGACCCCCAACCGCTGCTGGGCGCGCAGGGTGGGCATGCGCGGATCGTCCCAGCCACTGACATGGCCTTCATTGACGAGCTGGCGCAGTTTGCGCTTGCTGACAATCGTGTATTCCAGGCTGCGCCGCCCAAACTCATACTGGTGGGGGCGCGGGGCAAAGGCCAGCCGTTCCATCAGCCAGTCGTAGATGGCGCGGTTGTCTACAAATTCCAGGCTGCACATGCTGTGGGTCACGCCCTCGATGGCGTCCTGAAGGGGGTGCTGAAAGTCGTACATGGGGTAGATGCACCACGCGTCCCCAGCGCGGTAGTGCCACGCGCGCTTGATGCGGTACAGCACCGGATCGCGCAGCTTCATGTTGGCGCTGGACAGGTCGATCTTGCCGCGCAGGACGTGTGCGCCGTCCGCGAATTCCCCGGCCCGCATGCGGCGGAACAGACCCAGGTTTTCCTCCACGGAGCGGTCCCGGTACTCGCTGGGCGTGCCGGGGGTGTGGGCGTCGCCGCGCAGACGGGCCATCTCGCCCCCGTTCACGCTGTCCACGTAGGCGTCGCCCTGCCGGATCAACTGTTCGGCGTACCCGTAATAGCGCTCGAAGTTGTCGGAGGCGTAAAACAGATTCTCGCCCCAGTCCCAGCCCAGCCAGCGCAGATCGGCCATGATGCCCTCGGCAAATTCCTGGGACTCGCCCTCGGGGTTGGTGTCGTCCAGGCGCAGGTGGTAGCGGCCCCCATACTGCACGGCGGTCTGGAAGTCCAGAAAACTGGCGAAGGTGTGGCCCAGGTGCAGGTAACCGTTGGGTTCAGGCGGGAAACGGGTCACGACGCCCGCGTACTTGCCGCTTTGCAGATCGCGTTCAATGATCCCGGTGATGTAGTTGTCGAGCTGGGGAGAAGCCACGCGCGCCGCAGTGGGCACGTCGGGCATGTCGGTGTCGGACGCGGTCATCGTGCCAGCATACCCGCGCGGGGCGCAGGCCGCTCCTCCCATTTGCCCCGTTGGTGAGGCCCGCCTCTGCGCCCGGCACACGGCCCCGCCGCGCCCAGCCCGCAGACTGCCGTATGGAACTTCTCTGGACCGTCTTCATCGATCTGCTGACCCCGGAAAACGGCTGGTCCGTGCAACTGGTGGTGCGGATCGTCCTCAGCACGCTGCTGCTGTTCGGGTACATCGTCGTACTGGCCCGCACCTTCGGGTCACGGACCTTCGCCACCTTTACCTCGTATGACTTTCTGACCAATGTGGCCTCGGGTTCGCTGGTCGCCAGCGCGATTTTAGGCAAGAGCATCGTGGAAAGCAGCCTGAGCGTGCTGGTGCTGGTGGGCTTGCAGGCGGCGGTGTCGGCCCTCAGCGCCCGCTCGAAGCGCGCCCAGCGGGTCTTTGACAACGGCCCGGTGGTGCTGGTGGAACGCGGACAGATTCGCCATGAGGCCATGCGCCGCGCCCGCGTCTCGGAGGCGATTCTGAATGAGGAACTGCGGAGCGCGGGGGTCAACAGCGTGGAGGGCGTGGCCTTCGCGGTGCTGGAATCCGGCGGGCGCATCAGCGTGGTGCAGGAGCCGGAGGGCGGCAGCATCAGCCGCGAGATCCGGCCAACGGTCAAAGGGACATGAACAGGCACGAACACGCCGCTGACTGCCCGCACAGTACCCTGATGACCGCATGAATCTCGAATTGAGCGCCGTCTGGACGCGGGTGCAGAACCTCGTCCAGAGCTTTCTCGTCACCATTCCCAACATCCTGATCGGCCTGCTGGTCTTCGGAATCTTTTTGCTGATCGCCCGGATTGCCCGCAATGCCGTGACCAGCCTGTCGCAGCGCGCCGGGCAGTCCAAGGGGATTTCGCTGGTGTTCTCACGCATCGTGTCGTGGCTGGTGCTGGCGGTGGGCGTGCTGGTGGCGCTGACCGTGATCTTCCCCACGCTGACCGCCGCCTCGCTGTTCGGGGCGCTGGGCGTCAGCGGCGTGGCCATCGGCTTTGCCTTCAAGGACATCTTCCAGAACCTGCTGGCGGGCATCCTGATTCTGGTCACGCGGCCCTTTCGGATTGGCGACCAGATCGTTTCGGGCGATCACGAGGGCGTGGTGGAGGACATTCAGGTGCGCGCCACGCTGCTGCGGACCTACGACAACCGCCGGGTGGTCATCCCCAATTCCGAGCTGTACACCAACCGCGTGACCGTGAACACCGCCTACCCCCAGCGCCGCCTGTCGGTCACGGTGGGCATCGGCTACGGCGACGACATCGCGGCGGCCCGCAAACTGATCCTGGACACCCTGAATGGGCTGGACGGCCTGCTGAAAGACCCCGCCCCCAACGTGCTGGTCAGGGAACTGGGCGACTTCTCGGTGAATCTGGACGTGCGCTTCTGGATTGATCCGCCGATTCGCAAGGAGGCCGTGGAGGCGCAGGACAGCGTGCTGGAGGCCATTAAAAATGTCCTGCCCGCCGCCGGATTCGATCTGCCCTTTCCCACCCAGCAGGTGCTGTTTCACGATCAGACCGAGACGACGGACGGCAACCGCCAGGAGCAGCGCGAGGGCTGGCCCGCCCGCCAGGACAATCCCCGGAGCAGACAGGGGGTTCAGCGCGAGGCGCAGCAGAATCAGGAGCAGACGCAGCCAAGTCCAGAACAGGCACGGCCCCAGCCAGAAGCCCGGCAGCCATGAAACGCACCTGGCTGCATCTGCGCCAGATCAGTCAGGAATTCTGGTTCCTGCCCGCCATCATGACCGTGCTGGCGCTGATTCTGGCCGAGGCGGGCATCAAGGCCGAGGAAACCTACGGCGTGCCCAAGGGCCTGCATTTCGTGTATGGCGGCGGCGAGACCGGCTCGCGCAGTCTGCTCTCGGCCATCGCGGGCAGCAGCATTGGTGTGGCGGGGACGGTTTTTTCCATCACCATCGCCGCACTTTCCTACGCGGCGGGTTCGATGGGGCCGCGCCTGCTGGACAATTTCACACGGGACCGGGGCAACCAGATCACGCTGGGCACGTTTATTGCCACCTTCGCCTTCTCGCTGTACACGCTGCGCTCGGTGACGGGCAGCAACGATCAGGTCTTCGTGCCGCATTACAACGTGACCTTCGCGCTGGGGCTGGCCCTCGCCAGCGTCGCCATGCTGGTGTATTACCTGGCGCACGTCACCGCCTCGATCAACATGACCCATGTGGCCAATCTGCTGCGAGACGACATGCGCGACTCGCTGATGAAGGCCACCCTCAGGGAGGACCCGGACCGCGACCTGTCCGTGGCCCCCCCGCCGGAGTTCTGGGCGGGCGGCGAGGTGCTGCACGCGCCCAGCGGCGGCTACCTGCAACTGACCGACAATGAGTTGCTGCTGAAAAAGGCCGGGGAGGCGGATGTGGCCCTGCTGCTGCACGTCCGGCCCGGCGACTACGTGTTTCCCAACTCGGTGATCGCGGTGGGCGTGCCCCGGCTGCCCAGAGATGTGATGGACGCGCTGAGTCTGGGAGACCGCCGCACCGTGGGGCAGGACCTGGAATACAGCGTGCGCCAGCTTTCGGAAGTGGCCGCCCGCGCCCTCAGCCCCGGCGTGAACGACCCCGTGACGGCCATCGACGTGGTGGACCGCTTCGGCGACGCGCTGTGCAGTTTGCAGGACCGCCGCTGGCCGGACGGCGTGTACTACAAAGACCATGTGCTGCGGCTGGTGGTCCCCGTGACCGACTTCAGCGGCCTGACCAACAGCATGTTTTCCATGATCCGCCAGTACGGCAAGGGCAGCCCCAGCGTGATGGTCCGCATGCTGGAAGTCCTCGGCACCACCGCCTCGTGCCTGAAAGACGACGAGCGCCGCGCCGTGATCCGCCATCACGCCGAACTGGTCCGCGAGGACGCGCTGGCCAATATCGAGAACTCGGCGGACCGTGCCGACGTCGAGAACCGCTACCGCAAGGTGCTGGACACCCTGGCCAACGGGCAGGACGCCGAGATCCGCGAGGCCGCCCGGCACGCGGTCCGGCAGGCGCAGGGCAGCCGGGTCAACTGAGGACGGGAAGCCACACCCTCCTCCCAGAATCCCACGCCTTCAGCGCCCATTGAACTTTCCCAGCCCCCGGACCCGTATGCTGGATATGACGTGGATGGCCGTGCCTGATTCTCGCTTTTCCCTGCGCTCCCCGCCCAAGACGGCGGCGGAGCGGGGCGATGGCCGTTTCCAGGCAACTCAGGCCGAACCACTGGAAACGCCTCTGCCAGACACCGACGGACGGCTGGCCCTGCGCCTGCGCCAGCGCGACGAGGCGGCACTCTCGGAGGTGTATGACCAGCATTCCGGGGCGGTGTTCGGGGTGCTGAACCGTCTGCTGGGCGACGCGGCGGCCCAGGAAGTGTTGCAGGACGTGTTTCTGCGCCTGTGGGAACGCCCCGAAAGTTACGATCCGGCGCGGGCGGGCCTCAAGACCTTTCTGCTGGTCATGGCGCGTTCGCGGGCGCTGGACCGCCTGCGGGCAACCAAAGCCACCCTGCCGCTGTTTACCGAGGAAGGCGCGGAATTGCCCCTGCCAGACAGCGGGCCGGGGCCAGTGGCCCGCAGCGAGGACGCCCAGCGCCGCGAGCAGATTCGCGCCGCCCTGTCGCAACTCTCGGCGGCCCACCGCGAGACGGTGGAACGGGCGTATCTGGCAGGCGAGTCCCGCGAGGAGATCTCGGGCGCGATGAACGTGCCGGTGGGAACGGTCAAGAGCCGCCTGAATTACGCCCTGAAACATCTACGCGTGGTGTTGGAAAAGTCGGGGCTGGAAAAGGCAGGACTGGGCAAGGAGGTGGAGACATGGCTGGAATGAATGGGTCTGAGATGAATGTAAATGACGCGCAGCATTGCGAGATGGTGCAGCAGCAACTGGAGGAACGCATCGGCCTGGGCCAGTCTCTGACCCCCGAACTGCGCGCCCATCTGGAAGGCTGCCCTGAGTGCCGCGCCCACCTGAAGCTGCTGCTGGAGCTGGAAGCCGCCCTGCTGGAAGGCGTACCGCCCATGCAGCCGCCTGCCCACCTGAAAACGCAGGTGCTGAGCGCGGCCCGCCAGACCCGGACGCACACCCAGACTGCGGCCCCGGCAGCCCAGGCCCGCCCACACGCTTCCCGCCGCTGGTGGCCGCTGATGCTGGGCGCGGCGGCGGTCTCTGGCCTGCTGGCCTTCGGGGCGCTGCTGACGCCCTCGCGCGGAACGGCGGCCACGCTGCCTGACCCGGCGGTGGTGGTGGCGGCGGCGGACGGCCTGCTGGTGGCCAGCAACGACGGGGGCGGAACCCTCAACCTGCTGCGCGGCGATCAGGTCACGGCCAGCCTGCGTTCAGACGGGGCGCAGCCGTCGTGGTTCACACAGGGCGTGCGGCTGGGAGACCGGGTGTATCTGGCCGACGCCGCCAATGACCGCGTGCTGGAAGTGGGCACCAATCCCCTGAAGGTGGTCCGCAGCTATCCCGTGCCGGACGGCGTGGCGGGGCTGACCGCCTCCAGCGGCGCGGACGGCGGGCGCGTGTATTTCAAGACCGTGCGCGGCTCGGTGGGCCGGCTGGGCGACCCGCAGCAACAGATCACGGTGGCCCGCGAGGACGGAATGCCGCTGGCCGACGTGATGGACGGCGTGCTGCTCTCGGGCGGCAAGCTGTTCGTCACGCACCACCTGAGCGGCGAGGTCTGCCTGCTGGACCCCGACACCCTGAATGTTGTTAAGCGCGTGGTGGTGGGCGGCGCACCCGTGGACCTGGCCCCGGAGGCGGGCGGCACCGTGCTGGCGCTGGACGTGGCGGGAAGGTTGCTACGCCTGGGTGCAGACGGTGAAATCATCAAAAGCTGGCCCCTGCCCGGCCACCCGGACAAGCTGGGCGTCAACGGCAGCGTGGCCCTGGTCACGGACCGCGCCGGACAACTCACACGCATCGATCTGATCAGCGGTGAGGTCCACCCCATGCCTCTGGCGCACCCGATGGACGTGATCGCCCTGCCCGACGGCACGTTCGCGGTGGCCGAGGGCGGCGGCGCAGGCAAAGGCAGCGTGCGCGTGCTGGACAAAACGCTCAGGACGAGTTGGGAGTTGGAAGGCCGAGGCGGCAAGTAGACCTTCAGAGGTGGCCAGCCTTCCTGTTACACCCCGCGCCGGTGCAGCTCAAACTGGCCCGGCAGCGACACGAAACCCAGCCGCCTGTTCACCGCCAGCATGGGCGCGTTCCGGCTGTGGTTGTTGGTCCGCATGGTGCTAATCCCCGCTGCCCGCGCCCGGCGGATGGCTTCCAGCTTCAGCGGCAGCGCCAGCCCGCGCCCCCGCGCAGATGGATGCACAGCGGTCAGTTCGTTGTAGGCCACCTGCCCGCCGAAGACCAAAACCATCGCCATGAGGCCCAGCCATTCGCCGCCCGGCCCACGCGCCAGCACCAGCCAGTCGGGGCGCGGATCACTGTCCAGGCGCAGAATCTCGCGCACCTGGGCCAGCGGCCAGCGCGGGTGCCCGGCCAGATCGGGGGTTTCGGTCAGTCGGTCCGCGACGAAATTCAGGTAGCGGTCCAGGATGGTTTCATCTACGCCTGCCATGTCTGTGAACGTGATGCCCTGCGCCGCTGCCCGCTCTGAATCGACGTGAAACGGGGATTCGTCGAACGCGATCAGGTCCAGACTGGAGACAAAGCGGTGCAGGTGCTGCACGAAGCCGCGCCGCGCCGCCCACGCCAGACTGTCCTCATCGGTGTCCGCAACTCCGGTGGAGAGGTTTGAAGCGCCCAGCCGCCCAGCCTCGGCCTGAACGGTCTGCCACAGCGCGCGGCCCACGCCCCGGCCCCGCTGTTCGGGGGCCACCATGACCTGCGCACTCAGGAAACCGGGAGAATTGAAGGCGAAGAAAAAGAGGTGGGCGATCCCGACAACCTGCCCCTCTGCCTCGGCCACCCAGCGGCAGTTGATCTGCTGCGCGGCGGCGCGCTCGTGGTCCTCAGCCAGCAAAGCCCCGGCAGTGGTCTGTCGGCCCATGACCGGATTGCTGATCGCCACCCAGGCCGGGGCATCGGCAGGCGTGAAGAGGCGAACGGAAAATAGACCTCTTGCGAAAGTCGTGCGCTAAGGTAGGGGATGGTTGGCACGCTAAAATATCATCAGGCCCTGAAGCTGAATCGCACGAGTTTTCGCCGTCGCACTGGTGTGTACCCTGAAACATTTCTAGAGATGGAGACCGTGTTGCAAGAACGCCATGCCAACAAAGTCAAATCTGGACGGCCACCTGCACTCTCTTTGGGAGCGCAACTCCTGATGACGCTGGAGTTCTGGCGCGAGTACCGCACGTTGTTTCACATCGGCCAGGACTGGGGTGTCCATGAGGCCACGGTTCAGCGAACCGTGGTGCG
>NZ_MSTI01000062.1 GCF_001949125.1 Deinococcus marmoris | reverse complement strand
GTACCTCACCTCCCGAAGGCGATCCAGCGCGCCGAACAGCGCAACATGTTGCCGCCTGCCCATCCCCATATCCGCCGTTCGCAGCAATGTGGGGAGACCGACCTGAACCTGGCCGTCGTCAGCGGCGTGCGTCATCAGCGCGAGCAGGACGCGCAGGTCTGAGCCGTGGGGGAGCGTCAGCGGACTGGTGGCCGTGTAGACCAAATGGATCTGGCCGAGTCGTACGTCCACATTGCGGCTGGTGGGCGCAGTGGAGCGGGTCGCACTGACCGGGGCCAGCACCATCAGCGGGGGCCTCGATAAAACTGCATAGCGACATCCTGGCAGGAAGGGGTTGCCGGCACTTTTCTGTTTGGAAAACGAACGGGAGCGGAATCCAGGGTATGAGAGAGGTTGGTCTGGATGGTCCCTTCATCGGAGACAGGGTTCCCGTCAGTAGACGCCTGAGCTGGCCCTCAACCAACACGCGGCATGATTCCGTAGAGATGGCGCACTGAACGGTTTCCCTCATTGAAGACAGGAGGGGTGGGAGCGGAAATTGACCATCTGAAACGAACTTTTCCCCTGATTTTCTCATCAGAGACATCACCACTCGAAACGACAGCCTTGGCGCTACGGTCACCCGGCCTTTCCAGTTCAGTGTGAATGGGGCAGGGGAGAGGAGGCATGATCTGTCCCAGGATGGGCGGCCTGAAAACCAATCCGGATGGAACGAAATGGACGTGCGCCCACATTGTCACATGCTTCCGAAACCTCGACACCACCTGCATCCCTTCTGCTGTCGGAGAAGACTGCCGAACGCACATAGACGGTTCAGACCGCGCCCAGGCGTACTCTATACGCCCCTGTGTAGTTTAGGTTACGTTCGGCCACAGGTAACTGTTTGGGGAGCGTTCGAGGGTGGCCTGGCCCCATCATTGGACCCGAAAAACTCTGCCACTTCGATGTTCCTCGGTGTCATTCACGGCCTGATCTGGGGAGCGGCTTTGCGCCATGGACATCCGGCCCATGGGCGCAACACCAGAATGTTTGGAGCGTTCGGCTGGACAGCACAGGCGCAGGCCTCAGCCAACGATTGCCAGCGGCGTGGGGATTAAGCTGAAAAGCTAGGGTGTGGTGCTGGCAGGGCATCAGGCGAGTGCTGGATGAGGCGAAGGGCAGGACTACTCCGCCCGTCCCTCTCTGCAATTTTCAGGCTGAGGTCTGGTGCGGGCTGAACCGTGAATGCTGTCACTTTTCTGGGTGCCGCTGGGCCACTCGGTTCCATCTACAGTTCTTCTGCTGTCATAGAGGTCTGCTCATCGCAAAAAGACAGGTCAAACAGCGCCTGGCCTCGCTTTTTCCAATCTATGTAGTTCAATCTACGTTTTGCGGTCAACTGGCGCTTGCAGCGGTTCTGGGGTCTAAATTTGCCCGCGTGAACCGACGTCCGTAACTCTAAAATCTACCCTGACGCTCCTGCTGCGGCCTCGCCCCGTCCATATTTTTCGCCCGCGCTTGAGCCTTTGCAGCTATTTATGGAGGTATGCCCCCTCCACTCCTGATCGTCACCGCCTGGAATCTGCAACCTGATCCCCGCAACGTCAACCTCGCCCTGACCCCACCCCAGCAGGAGGCGTTCGCCGCCGTGCTCGACTGGCGTGGACTGTTTGAGGCCGACGCCCTGCTGCTGGCCACACCTGCAGATGTGGCGACGCTGCTGACCGCCGAACTGCTGCACCGTTATCCGATGTCGTGGGGGCCAGTCCTGGTGCCTGGCCCAGCGGGACTGGTGCGGGTGGGCCGCTCCGCCCACAACCGTCCCAGTCCGGATTCCGCTGCAGATCACGCCTACGTCGCCCGTGCGATTTCGTGGTTGCAGAGTGAGCGTGATTGGGTGTATGAGGGGCTGCGGCGGCGCAACTTGCATGTACTTCGCGCGCCTGATGGCGTGCCGTATTACGTGTGCGGGCGGGCGCGGGGATATTCGTCGCGCTCGCTCTGGCGGCTGATTGGCCAGTACCGTCTGGAACTGTCTCAGGCGCAGGGCCGTCTGGTGATTTTCACGCCAGATTTGCGGCGGACCCGTTGCGTCGAGGCGGCCAATTCGTGGTGCGTGGAGGTGGTGCGCATGCAGATCATCCCGCCGCCGCCACCTCCGCCCGCGCCAAAGATAGCTCCACTGCCCTACGCGGGCCGCCCGCGCCGGGTCAGGCCCACCAGGGGGCATGAACCAGGGTAAACCTTTTCTGGTCATCTGCTGATGGCCACTCGATCGCCAGGCGGCGTCTGACGTATGTCAGACGCCGCTGACCGCTGACCGCATAGATCACGTGGGCGTAGCTGCGGCCAAATTCGCGCAGTTTACGCCGCACGGTGGCGTTGTCGTAACTGCCAGTATCAAATTCTACTGCGGCCATCCCCCGTTCCATCAGATAAATGGCATCCGGTCGGGCACTGTCCAGCCGTCCCGCTTCTGAGCGCCACAGCGCGCGCGGGTTGTTGGTCAGGGTGCGCGCCTCGGCGACGCCGGCAAGGTGGCCCAATGCCCAGCTCTCCTGCCGCGCCCAGCGAGACTCCAGGGCGACGAACTGGACAGCGCGGACGGACGCGGGGGCACCATGCACGGTCACCATCACACGTTCGATGGGGGTCAGACCCAGGGCGTGGATCCTGGCCGGGTTGAGCCGCAGGCCGTAGCGACGTTTGATTTGTCCGGCGCTCAGCACGTGATCGACAACCAGATCGTCGAGCAGGGCTTCGGTGGGGGTGGGGGTCATGGAAAACACGCTAGCCGTGCCCCCACGAAGACTTTTTCAGTGGAAGTGCCAGTGGACACGGGGAGGAGGTGAAAAGACCTGGAAAGCTCCGAACGTGCAAAAGAGCGTTGTAGACGACATGCGATCAGTCGTCAGGAGGGGGTCAAGATGACTTGTTTCAAGCGGGTGGCCGAAGCGGTGGGCAAAAAACGTTGAAAAAGGGGCGTGCCAGGGTGTGGTCATGGTTAACCCCCAGACCCACATCCAGGCCATCGGCGCTCAGTTGCTGCAAGAACGCCCGGACCACGCCGAACTGCCTGACCTGCGCGAGGCGCTGCTCGCCGACACCCCGGTCCCCGCGCAGTTGCCCGCCAACCACCTGACCCACGCGGTGTTCATGGACGCGTACGCGGTGCCGTGGCTGGCCGAGCGCCTGCGCAGCGGCGAATCGCCCGACACCATCCACGCGTACCATCAGGTGTGCAGCGAGGCCACCGTCGGGGTGTTGCTCGGTGACCTGGTGATCGAGCGGGGCTGTCTGGCGCTCCGGTTCAGCCCGTTGCGCGAGGTGCTGCGCCATGACGATGATGCCTTGTGCGTGGTGGTGGACGTGATGGTAGCTGCGGGTGCGGCGATGCTGAATGAGCTGGTGACGCATGTCCAGCACTACCAGTCGCTGCGACAGGGAATCATCGACGATCTCAAAAAAGTGATCGCCCACCTGGAAACGCTGGGCTGCACGCTGCAGATCGAGTGGTTGACGCTGGCCGGGCCGATTGTCCTTGGCCCGGTGGTGGCTCACTTGCGCCAGGTGGTGCAGGATCTGGAGGCTGATTTGATCCAGTAGACCACGGAGTGAGGCGGGCCGCGCGAATGCAGCGCGGCCCGCCTCGCTGGTTTGCGGACCCCGCTTCTGTGGGCAGCGTCATTCCTGAACGTGCCAGGTTGAGTCCCCCTGGCCCTCCTGAACGACAAACAGCTCGGCGTTCAGACCGCTGGCCGCCACGGGGAGAGGCACCAGGTAGTGGACACCCCGTCCCTGGCCCCGACGCACGAGCATCCCGGCCTGCACCAGCTCCTCGAGGTCCCGCAGGGCCGTGTCGGTGCTGATCGGCCCGCGTCCAGACTGCCCAGGGACGGTCTCTTTTCCCACCAACCGGACGTACTTCTGGGTGCTGAGTTTGCCCTCAAAACCCTCAAACAACCGCCCCAGGACTGTTTTTTGCCGGGCGTTGAGCGCCACGGCACGGTGCCCTTCCAAGTACAGGTGGCGGGCGCGCACGGTGGCCAGGGCCACCTCAGTGTGGGCGAGCGCGCCCAGAACGCGCTCCAGAAACCAGGTCAGCCACACGGTGACGTTCTGATCCGCCTGGCGCTGGGTGCGTTCGAGCACCTGGTAGTACCCGCTGCGGTGCGTTTCGATCTGCCGGGAGAGCGAGTAATAGCGCTGGCTGCGGCGGTCAGCGCGGGCCAGTTGCAGATCGGTCAGCGCGCGCGCGATGCGGCCGTTGCCGTCCTCGAAGGGATGGATGGTCAGAAAACGCAGATGGGCCAGTCCCGCCTTGACCACCGGGTCTTCTGGCGTCCGGGCTTCGAACCAGCGCAGGAAGGCGGTCATCTCGGCGTTCAGGCGTCCTGCGTCCGGCGCTTCGAAATGCACCTGGGGCCGGTTCAGGCGGTTGCCGACCACCTGCATTGGACCGGCCTCATCGGTGCGGTAGGCCCCGGTGGTGATCGGGGTGACGCCGCTCTGCCCACCGGGAAACAGGGCGTGGTGCCAGCGGAACAGCCGTCCAGCGGTAAGCGGCTCCGCGCTGAGTTCGGTGGCGTCCAGGGTCATGGCAACCACGCCGTCGACGGCCCGGCTCGGTTCGGGTAAGCCCGCGAAAGACAGGCCCAGGCGGCGGGCCACGGAGGACCGTACTTCAGCGGCGTCGATGATTTCGCCCTCAATGCGGCTCGAGCGGACCGCGTCATCGGTCACCGCTGACATCAGGGTGTCCTGGCGGGCCAGGGAGCCGAGGACCTGGAGCTGGCCCACCAGCGCGCCCCGGCGGAAATTGACCTGTTCGAGCAGGCCAGAGAGTGCCGCCACGTCCCAGTGGAACGCGCTCCAGTCGTCTAAATCGTGGATGTAGCGGGGCATGCGGTGATTTTATCAGGAAATCACCGCATAAGGTGCGACGATTTGTCCTGGAAATCACCGCATCCTCTGGCATTTGGAGCGGGGCCACGAAGACGGTTGGACGGCGAAAGAAATAGAGGAGGAAGGCCAGTGGACACGGGGGAGAGGAGGGAAGGGATAAAGAAGCCCTGAACATCAGGAACTGAAGAGTAAGGGTGTGTCAAAAAATAAAAGCAAGTTGGCGGCGTTGCGCCGCAGCGGGGAGCCGCCTGGGCGGTCCGCCGCCCCCACATCGAAAAAGCCTCCGGAATACCTCCAGCCCACCGTGGTCCTGACCACGCCCATCCATCCTTCTGTCGATCAGGCTGCACAACTCCATGAAATGTGGCGCGTGCTGCTCGTTGCCCAGCACGCGCTGGTCACGTATCTGCATCACCGCGCCGCCGGCGGCGCGGCCACGCTGACCGCCATTGCCAGTGGTCAATGGCACGAGGGTCCACCCTCATCGGGGTCTGGGCCGCCGGATCTCACGCTCAGGGCGCTGGACGCCGAGTTCCGCGTGGCCCGTGACGCACTGGGCTGGGGTCAGTTCGTCGCGTCCAGTGCCCTGCGCTGGATGGTGGCCGAAACGGCCCGCGAGTGGCGCTTGCGCCGAACTGGGGCTGAGCCGGGTCGCTGGACGCTAGACCGTGCGGTGGAACTGCACCTGGACAATTCGGTCCAGATCGGCGATCCCGTGACGCTGTCGGTGGTGGGTGTGATGGGTGGACTGTCCGCTGATCTCTTTCTGCCCAGGGCCTACTGGCGCGCCATGATTCGGCGTCAGCGCCGGCGCGTCGAGGCGGAAGGGGCACGGCTTGACGCGCTGGAGCGCCGCTGGCTCGATCAGGGGGACGGTGGCGCGGCGGCGGAACTGTTCAGCCGCCGCGCGCGTGTCGGGCTACGATCTGCCTTGCCTGATCCGGGTGCGCCCAGTGACCGTGATCTGGTCAGCCGTGAGCGGGTGGTTTTTCGCCATGTTCCTGGCGCGGAAGGATTGCCGCCTCGCTGGGCAGCACAGTGGGCTTTTGATGTCGCGGATGTTCCATTTCCGCGTTGGACCCAGGATGACGTGATCGGCGTTGATCTCGGTTACCGGTACCCGTTTGCGGTGGCCACTACGCATCAGGCAGCTCTTGTCCCCCGCCCATTCCGGGGTGATTTTGCTGCGCCGACGCTTAACGCCCAGCAGGGGAATCACCTCCAGCCTGCTGATCTCGCGCGGGCGCGGGCCGAACACCGACGCAGCCTGTTCATGCGCCTCCTGCCGATTTACGAGGCACAACTGGCGCTGGTCTTGCGTCACCGCGTCGTCGCACTGGAACAGATGGCCTGGGGCGGATTCACCCGGCGGGGATCGCGCTTTGCCAGCTACGCCCAGGATGTGGGGCTTCTCGCCTGGCTGGACTGGGTGGACGCCCTGGCTCCGCACCACGGCGTTCGGGTGGTGAAAGTGCAACCGGCGTATACGTCGCGGACCTGTAGCCGCTGCGGTTGGGTGGGGGCGCGGCCCCTGTCCGGGAAACGGTTTTGCTGCGTGGTCTGTGGATACAGCCTGGCCGCCGACGCCAATGCGGCAGCGGTCATCCGTGCGCGCGGTCAGGCGCTGCTGGGCGGACCGTGAGCGCTGCACTGGAAGCAGGCTGGCCTGTTGAACTGCGTGATGCCCGCTCTTACCTGCCGTATCAGTTAACGCGACGTGTTTCGGGCCGAATGGGAAAATGCCCGTCGCGCTGGGCTGGGGGGCGGCTATACCCGGTCAGCCCCCAAGCCCAGGCGCATCACCTGCGGTTTGCGGAAGCGCTGGCCCTCTGGCAAATTGGCCGCGCGGATGGCATCGGCTTCGTGCTGGATGAGCGCACACCCGTGGTGGCTGGTCAACCGCTGTGCGCGCTGGACCTCGATGACGTGATCGTGAACGGTCAGCTTCTCCCGTCTGCCGCCGTGCTGGTGGATGAATTGAACACGTACGCCGAGGTCAGTGTTAGTGGCGGTGGATTGCATTTGCTGGCCGCTAGCACCGTTGCGCCTGGCGCGCGGCGCGGAAAAGTGAATGACCTGTCCGTGGAGCTGATCACCACAGGCTTTCTGGCGATCACCGGTGTCCGCTGGCCGGAGACCCCTCCTGAAATAGCGCTGCGCCGTGCTGAACTCGCCCAGTTGCGTCGGGATCTGGACCCAGGGTCACCGCCTCCCTGTTTCAGACCTGCGGCCCGCCCAGTTGCTGATGTCCTTTCCGCACTGCTGGGTCAGCGCAACGGGACCAAAGTGCGCCGCCTTCTCATTGACGGCGACACCAGCGGCTACCCCAGTCCGTCGGAGGCTGTGTTTGCGGCGGCCCGGCTGATTGCCTGGCGGACCCGTGATGCTGGCGTAATCGAGGTGCTGCTGCGCGAATCGCCCTTATATACCTCCCGCTGGGAGCGGCCTGTCGCGGCAGGCCGGACCTGGATCACTCACACCGTCTACCGCGCACTGAGCGCGGACCGTAAAGGAGTACATCAATGACCAACCCACAGAACCATACCTACACCATTCCGCTCACCCCCACCCCTGTTCAGGAGCAGGCCCTCGACGAGCTGATTCGCCAGTCCCGCGTGGTGCGCCAGGCCTGCGTGGATCAGGCCATGCTTGCGCTGGACGGTCAGGACACCTCGCTCTCTGCTCTGCTGGGCGGCGCAGATCACGCCGATCGCAGCGCGGCGGCCGAACTGTGGGCACTGATGGGTCTGCCGCCACTGGCGACGGCGCCCAGCGGCATGCTGCACCACGCCATCAAGGATCAGCGTAGCCGGATCGCGCGGGCGGGGCAGCCTGTGACCGTGGCAGAGCCGGTGGCGGTTGCTGGCGACACCTTGATTTCGCCGGTGACCCTGGAAACGCTGCAACTGGTGGGGGTGCCTGGCGTACTTTCCGTGGACGCGGAGCAGCTTCCACGCTGGGCCGCTTCGGTATGGGCGCGCACAGCGGGCGGCCAAGACCTGGTGCCTGAACTGGACCTGAGCGGGGCGAGTATCACGGGCTGGACCTCTATCGAGCGTGGATCCTACAACGGTGTCGATGGCTGGCTGATTGACGTCGAATTGCGCTGGGACGCGTGGCCGACGGCGCAATTGTTGCGTGGTCTGGATGAGGAGACGTGGCCGTCCTCTGAGGCGGTGCGGCGGTTGATGGACCCAGTGCATTGACTATGTACAGAGCGGTCAGGGTCAGCTGAGTTGATGGGCTGGAAGCAAGGCGCGCGGGAGTGGTCCTGATATGGACTCCGATTGAAAGATGTTGAAAACACCTGGAAATCCGAGCAGCGCGCAGGAGAAAAACGGGTTCAGGACGTGGATTGGAGGGATTGGCGCTATCCCGATTCCTGCACGAAACGAACGGAATCCGTATGAAAGGGAATAAAGCTGAGGCTTTGAAGGCGATTTCAGTGTTGTTTTTGAGCTGAAAGATGCTTCCGGCGTGGTGGAAAAAAAGCATGAAGATTTAATAAAGGTGGGTGCGAATCTCGACCAGGACAGTTTGTCTGCCATAGCCATGCGGCAGGCCCAAAGGAGATCTGCTTGGCGCAAATGCATTTAAATCTGCGTGCCAGACGGCGTTTCCGTCTTTTCTCCACTTCACTTTTCAAGTGTTCTGGCCGCCCCACCACCCCAGCCCTGATTGCGCGCCAGTGTCAATCTGCAGTCCAGGGCCGGGACCGGCCCGTGTTCACTCAGGAGACCACATGAAGATGAAAACGAACCCCGTACTCGAGCTGACCAGCAATTTGCTGGTCAAGGGTGGGATCGGTGTCGCCGCGCCCATGCGCACCGAATGGTCCGCCACCTCCGCTCCGGAAAAAAGCCCCGCCGCTGTCATTGGGCGTGAGCAGGCCACGGTGGATTGGAGGGCCGACGCTGGCAACAACGTGTCGGAGCTGATGGTGGGGGATCTGACCAGGCGCAACGGAAACCACACAAAGAAGAAAAAGGTTCCGTTCCCATCGAACGGCACACCGGTCCTCACGCCGGCAGATACCCTGTTGGCCGTGACCAGTACGCCGCCTGGGTTGCTGCTCACCCCGGACCCTGCGTCGCCTACGCGGACCGAGCATTTGACAGTGCACCGACGGGCCGGTGGCGGCCACATAGTGACGCGCCGAACTGAGGAGGCCGGGCAGGTGGTCGAGGAGGTGCACTGGTTGTGCAAAACCCTGGAGGAGATCGAAGGCGTGCTGGGGCGCGATGTCGTGGCGCACTCCCTCTATCACCTGGCAAGGCTGGAGACCCGATGCAACCGACACCGCGACGGCGTGCTCAATATCAGTGCGGATGCCCTGTACTGCGCGGTGTGGGCTGAGCTGACGCATGTGCAGCCGCAGCCACAGCTCAAGGAGGCAAACGACAGCACCCGGCGGCTGGTGGCGGGGGCCTGGCTCAGGATTTTCCGGCAGGCGTCGCCGGGTGAATATCGGGACACGGGGGCGGTGCGTCGGCAGATGCAGAAACTCGCCCGGACGGGTCAGCCGGTGCCGGACTGGGTGGCTCGCATGTGCATCTACGAGTGGCGGCTGTGGCATGAACAGCGCGCGATCGAGGAGTTCGAAGGAACCAGCTTTCACCGCCGATCCACCTGAGCGCCCGCTCACCGCAACGTTAGCCCTCTTTCTTCCCCGGACGACAGGAGCCAACCATGATCATGGACCCACCCCATTCCTACCTGGACCAGTTGCAGGCCGACGCCCGCGTCGGCCTGACCTACCACTGGGCAACCACCCCTCCGCTCCACTTGCTGTTGACTCAGCTGACCGGAAAAAAAGCTGAGCCCTTCCACGGTCTTCAGATCCACCTCGATTTCAACCGGCACTTCACGGCTGCGCTGCTGGGCGCGGAGACGATCACGCTCGATCATCAGCAATTCACGTCTGCCACGCTCGCGCAGGCCAGCACGGACCCTCGCCCCGTTCCCCCGCTGTGGTGCGAATTTCGTGGGCTGCATGTGCGCAGCTTCGAGCCGTTTAGCGGTGCGTTGCTGTTCGCTGTGCCGCAGGGCACCACATTTTTCGGCGTACCACTCCAGAACGGGGTGCTGTTCATGGTTTTGCTGGGCGGGGCTGACAAATTCACAGTGGGGTACCACCCCATGTATGGCGATACCGTCACGCCGGGCCAGCTCGCTTCCCCCTCCGCCCTCTCGGTTCAGCAAATGGTCTCCCGGGGCCACAGCCGCCGCAAAGTCGCCCGCCACCACGACGACGCCCGGCAACTTCTGCGTGCCGTGCTTGCCCGCGTCGCTGGTGAAGACGACACGGAATGAAGCTCAGGAGTTGTGCCTTGCATAGCGGAGTGGAAAGCCGTGTGGCGCTATGCGTTCGGGAGACGTAGCTGAATACGGCCACGCGTGGGCTGTAAACGAAGGCAACAGAGGCGCACCGCATCGACACTGGAATCTAACGTATTACACCGTAATTACGTAAAAAGTCGTAATGAACTTACACACGAGGTGACAATGGCAAGACCGGGAATCACGATAGAAGACGTCGCACAAGCTGCACAGGCCCTGCGGGAGCGGGGTGAACGGGTGTCGTTGACGTCCGTCCAGAAGGAAGTGGGCCGGGGATCGTTTACCACAGTCAAGAAGTTCCTTGACGTCTGGTTGCTGGATCACCCTGAGCAGGCCGTCCCCCAACTGGTGCCGCTGGCCGCACTGCCTGACCGGCTGGCCGCGCAGCTGGAAACGGCCACGCGTGGACTGTGGACGGCGGCGACTGAAGTGGCCGAGACCCGGTTGCAGATCGAACGCGAGGGCTGCCGGCAGCAGGTGCTGGCGGCGGAGGCGGACCGCGACGCAGCCGGTGAGATGGCTGACGCGTTGGCCATCATCAACGAAATGCTGACCGAGCAGGTGGCTGAATGCCAGGAGCAACTCGCTGAGACGCAGCAGCGCGGGCGTGACGCCGATGCAGAGCGGATCGTGCTGGCAAGCCAACTGGCCCAGGAGCGTGAGGCTCGGCAGACGGCGTCGGCCCTTGCGGCAGCGCAGGAGACGCACAACGCTGATCTGAAAAGCGAGTTGGACCAGCAGCGCGCCACGGTGGCATCCGAGCGACACCACCATGCCGATGTGGTGAACCATGCCGAGCAGCAGGCCGAACAGCGGCTGATGGAGATGCGGGCGGCTCTAGAGCGTCAGGTGGCGGACGAGCGTGAGCGCGCTGAGGGCGCGGCAGCCGAGGTGCAGGTGATTCGCCAGGAGGCCAAGGTCAGTGCCGCAGACCTGCGCGATCAGCTCGATCAGGTGAGGAGCGAGGCCGCGCAGGCCCAGGGCGCACTGACGATGATGCGGGAACAACTGGAGACTCAGACGCGATTGCTGGAGCAGATGCTGGCCCACTCCGCGTCCCCGAAAGCTGAGTAGGTTAAAGCTCCCTACCCGATTCGAGCGCGTCCGCCGCAGGCCGCAGGGAAACCCTAGAACACCGTTGAAACCGGTGTAGAAAGCCACAAGTTCAGCCACTCCAACGGTATGGACATAACGTTCTGACTACTGAACTGGTGGCGGTCTGGTCTCAAAATTTGCTCAAAAACGCCTGTACCAGTGTGCAGGACGGGGGACGGTCTAACCCCACGGAGACAATGATGAAAACGAAGAAGAGTCCTATCTGGAACAGGCGGGACCGCCTGTGGCGGCTGGCGTCCGGGCGCTGGCGATCGAACTGTCTGAGGCGGCGCGCTACATGGTCCTTAATGATGCCTAAACCGAGGGTCCAGGGGTGGCCCCCTGGATGGGCATCGACGAGTGCCAGCTGTGACATGAGCGGCGCGCGATCGCGGCGTTCGAGCAGCTGGAATTAGAGCGTGGTGCGTGAACGGGTCGAGCTGATGGGTGGTGCTGGTGGTCTGTTGCTGGCCCACCATAAGGAAAGAGAACCGGACCAGGTCTGGCAAGCCTTCTTGCGTGCTGCCTACCGGATACGAATTCTGGTTATTCGTCACCCGGCACCCGTGATGCCCTCAAGTTCGCCCACACCAACGCCCACGTCTTGTGATAGGCCGCCCCGCTCAAAAAACCACTCACGTCACGTAGGCATGGGGGAATGACCCTGATTCCATGCGATGTCTCAACTCCAACTTTAGGAGGTTCTGCAATGTCAGACCCACACAGCACGTCCGAAACATCCACCGATGACCATACATCAAAAACAGTGGTGACCAAGCCGCAGGTTATTGAACCGGCTGTCCGAATCGAGTACAACCTGACCAGCGCTCTGCGTGCCTATGCCGCCGGCGTGCGCCTCCGTTTGGCCCCAAAGACTCCGGTTCTCGGTGGGTCGAACCTGGTGAGGGAGGCATACGACATAGGCGGAATTGAAGCCGCCAAAGTCGTGGCGCGCAAGCGCGGAGTGACACTGCAGGTCGTGTGGAGTAGACATTTCGATTCGACTGTGGCAGTTGAACGATACTACTATGGACCTGTCGGCGACTCCGATGATCACATTCAACAACTGCTGCAAACTGAGTTTGATGCCAATCAGGCCGCACGGCAGTGTATGGACGATTACCGCGCTGTCGCACACCTGGTTCGCGCCCTGCTGCTGAAGCCGACAGAACTCGCCGATCCCGCAGCCTTGGAAGGGATTGCTGCCAATCCAGGAGTGCTCATCGCAAAACTGGAACTGCGCGCCGCACAGGGTGTCTCTTTACGGGGTGAACTTCGGGCCATGGACCTCCTGCGTCAAATTCAACTCCGGCCGGAGTGGATTGCCAAGCATGTCCGGACGCTGTCCGAACGGCAGTTTCGTTAATCAGCAGATATTGAGCCATACGGCATAAAGGTGCGCTGGAAAGGCTCAGTTTCACTCGAATCAGGTCTGCCCCTTTGCATCTGGCGACATGCGGCGTGTGGGTGCGCTTGGAGTGCAGCGCGTGCAGAGGAAGGGGCGGCAGTTGACACTTGCCGTCCCTGAACTGCCATAAGGAAGGGACAGACCTGACTTTCTACATCTCATATCGGATGGTATATGCTATCTATTTCCCGCCCCTTCAAGCCATCCCCGCACCTTTGCCTACGCTCTGGCCAGCGATCAGCTGTTTGCTCTGAACTTCATTTGGACTCTGCGTTTTAAGCCCTGGAGGAGAAAACCTGTCCGCATACCGTCCAATACATCTTCCGTCGACTCCGTCTACATTACGCGAGCGCTCGCAAGGCAGCCGGCCCACACGACACCCTGAAAGCCAAGAAACACTGTCGTTATGATTTCTCCTCCCGACTCTTTTTTAAAGGCCCTCCAGGCTGAGATCAACGTTGGCATCAGGGCAGAATACCGGTGGAACGGTTCCCGCGACGTTCACACACGGATTTCCCAGGACTCGGAACGACAGCACATCTTCGATGATGACCTGATGTATTTTGACTTTCATTTCACGAACGCGCTGATGTCCGCACGGACCATGACCCTGGGTACGCAGCACATCAAAGCCGCCACGGTCGAGCGGGCCAGCACCCGCGCCCGGCCTGTCAGGGGTCACCTCAAGATCCGTGCGCCCTACTACGCTAAGGAAAAATCTGAGGTTCCAGCCTGATCTGCCTCAAGCCGTTTCTTCGTTCTAACGATGCCGCTGAACAATCTCCATGACGGTGTTTTTGCTCAGTCCCAGATCGCGCGCGATCTGGCGGTACGAGCCGCCTGCTGCCCGCAGCTTTAGCACCCTGGCAGTATACCGATCCGCCTTGACCCGGACCCCCGGCTGCCGTCCGAGGCGAACCCCCCGTTCCTGCGCGGCAGCCACTCCTGAGCGCACCCGCTCCCGCAGCAGATCCCGTTCAAATTCTGCCAGCGCCGCCATCAAGGCTGCGAACAGCTTGCCTTGAGGTGCGCGCAGATCGAATTGCAACCCTGTCTGTGCGATCACCGAGACACCGTAGCTTTCCAGCTCCTGCAACGTCCCCAGTAAATCCATCGTGGAGCGCCCCCAGCGGGTCAGTTCGGTGACCAGCACCGCGCCGATCTGCCGGTCCTGGGCCAAGGTCATGACCCTGGTACGTTCCATGCGGTCATTCCGACTGCCTGAAGCGATTTCTTTGAAGACCGCCACGACTTCATACTCGGCGCGAACGGCAAAGGCCAGCAGGTCACGCTCCTGGCGTTCGCAGGATTGATCTGCCGTAGAAACCCGGCAGTAGATGGCGGCGCGCTGTCCCATTTGAACCCTCCCGTTTTCAGACCTGAAAAACGCTGTGTTTGTGGAAGCTTGATGCTGTCCCAGAAGAACTTAAGTTTAACCGGGACACCATCAGCGAAGACCGAGTAAAAGAACCAAAAAGGAGTGGTGGGTTGAGACTTGACCTCATGTTGACTCTCCTGAAAGCACTGAGGGGCGGCCCCAAGAAGTTGTGGCCCGGCTATCAGCACAGGACTGCAATTGGCGAAAACCGAGATTAGAGCCAAATCGTTTGAGGGATTAGAACATCAAATGCGATGACAGCCAAGTCCCCCGCTGGGACATATCGCGTATTGTTTCTAACCCGCTCAAGGCTGTGTAGATCTATGAAAGGCTCGGATATCCGTTTCAGGTGCCTGAGCTTTCTGAGCAAGACAGGTTCAGTTCTCCAGATCTGTTCTCGCCCGTTCCCAGTCGCTCACCTGACTGATGTTGTTCAGGTCATCCTGACCCAGTTGCAGTTCGGTGGTCCCCAGCAGTTCTTGAAGCTGCGCCACCGAGTTGGCCCCGACAATGGGCGCGGTCATGCCCGGCTGGGCCAGCAGCCAGGCCAGGGCCACCTGCGCGGGCTTGGCCTGATGGGCGTCGGCGACGGTTTGCAGCGTTTCCACGATGTCAAAGTTCTTGTCGCTGAAGCGTCGCCGCGCGTTCTCATCGGCCCGCACACTTTCGGGCAGGGCTGCATCACGTTTGTATTTGCCCGTTAGTACACCCCCGCCCAGCGGACTCCAGGGGACGATGCCCACACCGTAGGCCACACAGGCTTTTTGTAACTCACGTTCAAAGTTGGCGCGGGTGGGGGAGAGCAGACTGTATTCTGGCTGGATGCTGACGAACGACTCCAGATTCTTCCTGTCGCTCGTCCACAGCGCCTCCATCAACCGCCAAGCGCTGTAATTGGAGCAGCCCAGGTAGCGCACGTAGCCGCGCCGCACCAGATCGGTCAGGGCCGAGAGGGTCTCCTCAATCGGCGTCTGGTTATCAATCCAGTGAACTTGATAGAGGTCAATATGATCCACCTGCAAGCGTTTCAGGCTGTCCTCGCAGGCCCTGAGAATCCACTTGCGCGACAGGCCCTCGCGCTGGTGGACGGTGCCCCGGCCCTGAGAGAATCCCTCGCCCATCGCGCCGCGCACTTTGGTGGCGATCACCAGGTCGTCGCGGTTGCCCCGCGCTTTAACCCATCTGCCAATAATTTCTTCGGACACGCCACCCGGATTGCCCTTGGCCCAGGCAGAGTACACGTCGGCGGTGTCCAGAAAATTGCCGCCCGCCGCGTGGTAGGCGTCCATGATCTCGAAAGCGGTCTGCTCATCGGCGCTCCAGCCAAATTGCATGGTGCCGAGTCCGAGCGGAAACAGGTGCAGGCCGCTGCGGCCCAGTTTGCGGTACGTGGTCATGTCTTGCCTCCTGTGGCCTGACGCGAGTAGTGAAGCTAGATCCTACGGCAACCAGAGTATCCATTTGATATCTCCTGGCCCAGACGGCAATTTTTGGAAGTTCCCGAAAACCCCTTCTCAGCGTGGGGCATTTCAGAATCGAGACAAACAGGAATTTCGGGGGCGTCAATCTCAACGCCCCCAGGTCAACTCTCCGAAACCGCTGGGTATGAGCCATGCACTTTAGTGCAAGTCTTTCAGACCTGCGCCGTCACGAAAAACTGAGCGGCTGGGCAGTAAGAAGAGAAACTTTGGCGTGTCAGCAGGACATTGAGCTAAAGATGTGACCTGCTTACGAGCGGAATGCTATGGCGTTGACGGCGACTTTCAGTCGCACTTTGAACCCCTGTACTTTCAGTGCAGGGTTCTTCAGTCTGAATACCGGGCATATTCAGCCTGCCGTTCCTGAGCGGTGAATTCACATCCAGACGGACGTCCCAAGGCTTCAACAGCAAGTTGGTCCTGCTTTTCTACTGGTCTAGCCCCAGGCTGTCCAGCCTGGGGCTGAGCTGGCGTCCTCCGCCTTCCTGGCGGGTGGCTGCCAGGAAGGCGAAAGGAGCGTTACAGCTCTGGCTCACATAGAAGTTGCTGCCATTCCCAAACCCGCCGCCTCTTACATGTCGCTGGCTCCGCGTGAAAAGCCGCTACCCGCCGGAATGGCCACGCCGTAAAAGTCGGTGGCCCCCGCATTGATGCCAAACTGAGAGGCCAAATTCAGGCCGTTGTTTCTGATGGGCGAAGTGGATTGGAGCTGATAGGCAGCCAGGGCTTGAAACTGGTAGGCGTTGCCAATGGTCTGCCCGCCACCCGCGTTCATCAAGCGCGGATTGCCCTGAACGCCGCCCACTTCCTGCCCGGTGGCATTCCGGAAGGCAGCGAGACTGGCGTAGGCCGTACCCTGATAAAAGTTGGTGCCGTTACCGAAATTACCGCCATACCCGTAAAAATAGCTGGCCGGGCGGCTGGGGCCATCGGCAAAGTAGCTGTTTGAGCGCAGCACGATCCCGGTGTTCCCGCCGCCCACCGACAGCAGCCGTGCCCCGTTGCGGCTGTAGAAGATGTTGTTGGCCACCCGGACGTTGCTGATGGGGCCGATATCGTAATTCTGCCCGTCGCCGCTCTGAAAAGTACCGGGCCGGGTGATCAGCAGCGCCGACGGCACTTCCGCCGCGCCCACCGCGTCCATGAAAACGGTGTTGTTGTAGATGTCTATGTCCCTCATCTCGCCGTACAGCTCAATCGCGCCGTAACCGTGCTTGCGGGCGTCGTTCTGGGAGATGTTGTAGCGCACGGTGTTGCGGTACAGCGCCCTGGCCCCCGGATACTGGGCAATCAGGTAGCCTGCGCCGTCGTTGCCGTGGCTGTAGTTGTACTGCATCACCGAATTGGTCACGCCGCCGTCCAGATCGAAGCCGCCGCCGTCGGCGGTGCTGTTCGTGCGGTTGTTGTAGGACTCGTTGAACTGAATGGTGGCGCGGTCCGTGTCGTAGACCCAGATGCCGATGGGGCCACCCACCGCCGTGTTGAATTTGCCGTTGTCGTGCGCGACGTTGCGCTCAATCGTCACGCGCTGGGCATTGCCCACCAGGATGCCGCTGCCCGTATTGGACGTGGTGGAGGCCGCGTCGCCAAAATTGTTGTACGCCTTGTTGTTGCCGATGTAGATGTCGCGGTTGGCGTAGTCGGTGTCGGCGGGCAGGGCCGCAGGCCCGAACACCTGAATGCCCGCCTTGCGGTTGTCGTGCGTGATCGAATCTTTGATAAAGACCTGGGTATACCCGCTGAAGCCGTTGTTCCCGCCGACAGAGATGCCGCCCGAGCCAAAGCCCGACACATTCAGGTCATGGAAGTTGAGGAAGTTCAGCCGCACGTTGCCGGACAGGGTGTTGTACGCGATCACGCCGTCTTTCTGGCTGACCCCCGCCCCCGGCCCCACGATGTTCAGGTTGCCGATGTCGTATCCGGCGACATTCTCCAGGAAGATGCCTGACTGGTTGGGATCGGTGACCTGCAGGGTGGCCCGTCCATTGAACGAGCCGATGGTGATGGGACTGGTCGCCGTTCCTTTGTTGTTGGCCGGAAAGTAGAGAAAACCTTCAAATGGTCCCTGCGCCGCATCAAACAGAATCTGGTCCCCGGGCTTGAACCCTGTATTGATGGCGTAGAGGGTCACGTCGGTGGCCGTCGTGAATTGCGGGCCGGGGACGCGGTAGATCGTCCCGGTTATGGCAGTCTGCGACAACTCCCCAGTGCCCTGGGTCTGGGCAAACCCGGCGGTTGGTCCAGCAGTCGGGGTAGTACCGCCGCAGGCTGTCAACAGCAGGGCGGCGGTCAGCAGGCTGAGGCTCAGGACGCGGCTGGATCGGCGGTTTATTTGCATGGCTCTCCTCGCGGACACGGCTGCCCGGCGGCCCCAAAGAGCAGGGGGCCGGAAACCGGGTGACGTTCCGTTCCAGATCAATTCAGAAGGCGAACGAGAAAACGCGGAGTTGGAGTTGCCGCTCAGTCTTTGATTGCTTAACCCTTGACTGCGCCCGCCGTGATACCAGAGTAGAAATAGCGTTGCAGGGCTAAAAATACGATCAGCATGGGAATCACGCTGACCACCGCGCCCGCCATCATCAGGTCATACGGGGTGCGCCCAGCGCTGCCCTGAAGCCCCGCGATCAGCACGGGCAGGGTCTGGGCATTGGGATCGCGCAGCACGATGTTGGGCCACAGGTAGTTGTTCCACGAGGCCATGAAGAAGATGATGCCCAGGCTCGCCAGGGCAGGCGTGATGATCGGCACCACCACCCGGAAAAAGATGGTGGGTTCGGACGCGCCGTCGATGCGCGCGGCGTCCAGCAATTCGTCAGGGACGGTGGACAGGTACTGACGCATGAAGAACACCCCGAAGGCATTCGCCAGACCCGGCACCACCAGCGGCCACGGTGTGTCGATCCAGTGAAACCAGTTGCGCATCATGATGAAGGTGGGAATCAGCCCCACCACGAAGGGAATGGTCATGCTGACCAGCATCACGCTGAACAGGGCGTTCTTGCCCGGAAAATTAAACTTGGCAAAGCCGTAGCCGCCCAGCGAGCAGAACAGCAGCGAACCCGCCGTGGACAGAATGGCGATGAAGAAACTGTTGAACAGTGCCCTGAGTGCCGGGGTCTCGGCGAACAGCCGTCGGAAGTTATCCAGGCTGGGGTTCTGCGGCAAGAAGCCCTGACCGAAGATCTCGGTGAGCGGCTTGAGAGACGACAGCACCATCCACACGAAGGGCAGAACCGCGAACGCACTAACGGCAATGACCACGGTGTACAGCAGGATCGGTGGGCGGGGCCGTGGCTTGCGCTGGGCGGGGGCCGGAACGCTGGCCGCTTGAACGGCGGTGCGCGTCATCCCTGCCCCCGGTTGGTCAGGCGCAGTTGTAGGAGCGTCGCGGCCACCACGATGGCAAAGTACACGTAGCTGAGAGCCGCGCCGTAGCCGTAGCGGATGTTGTTGAAGGCCTGTGCGTAAATTTCCATCGTGGGCGTGGTGGTGGCGTGAATGGGACCGCCCCCGGTCAGAATCACGGGTTCGGTGTACAGCGCGAAGGTGCCGATCACCGACAGCGTCGTGACGAACACGATGGCCGGACGCATCAGCGGCACGGTGATCTTCCAGAAAACCTGAACGCGGCCCGCACCGTCGATCAAGGCCGCCTCGTTGACCTCACCTGGAATGGTCTGGAGCGCCGAGAGAAAGATGACCATCTGGTAACCCGTCCAGGCCCACACCAGCAGGATGCCCACCGCCACCCGCGCCCACCACTCGTTGTCCAGCCACGGCACGGCGGGGATGCCCACGCCGCCCAGCATCCGGTTGACCAGCCCGCTGTCCCGTTCGAACAGCAACCGGAAGGTGATGCCCGCCGCCACCATCGAGGTCAGGTGTGGCAGGAAGATCATGGCCCGCCACAGCCCCTGGAAGCGCAGGCGGTTCTCGTTCAGGATGACGGCCAGCACCAGGCCCCCCAGCGTCATGACTGGAAAGTGCAGGAGGAAAATCAGCACCGAGTTGGTCATGGAGGACCAGAAATAGCGGTCCTGGAAGAGCGAGGCGTAATTTTGCCAGCCCACCCAGACCTGCTGGCCCGGCGCACCGTTCCATTCCTGGAAGCTCAGCACTGCTGAGAAGATCACCGGGTAGACGCCGAACACCAGAAACAGGACAAAGAACGGCGCAATGAACAGCATGGGCCACAGGTGTTTGCGCCGGCGGGCAGGCCGGGCCGGACGAGCGAAAGCGGGCAAATCAAGTGGACGGCTCATACATTCACCTCCTGGCGGGGCGTGAGGGCTTCAAGGCGGGGATGGGCCATGCCGTATGGAATCGGCCCACGCCCCATCCCCTCAATTGCGGCGGGTGCGTGAGCGGATCACGTCGGCGGCGTTCTTCAGGGCGGCGGCGGCGTCCTGTTTGCCCAGCGCCATCTTCTGAATTTCAATGCTGAGCATGCTGTTCATGTCGGTGTAATCGGTGGTGTACACGGTGGCCGCCGGAATGGTCTTGGCGAGAGCCGTATAGGTCTGGCTGATCTTCTGGCCACCGAAGAAGGCGTCGCCCTGCGAGAAGGCGGGGTCTTTGTACAGCGAGGTCAGCGCGGGGAAGAAGTCAGTCTTCTCGTACAGCGCCAGCGCCGAGTCCTTCTGCGCGATGTGGAACTGGATGTAGGCCCAGGCCGCGTCCTTGTTCTTGCTGGAATTCCAGACCGCCAGTTGCGAGCCGCCGTCGTTGCTGGTGCGGCTGACGCTGCCCGCAAAGGCTGGAAGCGGCAACACGCCCCACTGCCCCTCGGTCTTGGGGGCGATCCAGCCCTTTAGAAACCCGCCCATCCACGCCGCCATCGGCAGGGTGGCAACTTTGCCGTCCGCGATGACCTTGTAGTAGCTGTCGGTCCAGGTTTCGATGTCGGCGCTGGCTCCGCTCTTGTAGAGGCTCTGGATCAGGTCCAGCGCCTTGGTTGCGCGGGGGTCTTTGTCCAGCGTCACTGCGCCCGCCGCGTTCACGTAGCCGCTGCCCTGTTGCCACAGCAGGGTTTCCAGCAGGCGGCCATCATTTTTGGCCTTGCTCAGCGGCAGCATGTCCGCGCCGGTCTTGGCCTTGATCACCATGGCTGCCTTCAGGTAATCATCCCAGGTTCGCAGCGAAGCGGGGTTGACGCCCGCCTGCTTGAACAGGTCACGGCGGTAATACAGCACCACCGGGCCGATGTCCCAGGGCATCGCGTAGTACTTGCCGTTCAGCGTGGCGGTGTTCAGCTTGGCCGGGGTCAGGTTGACCACGTAGGGTTTGACCTGCGACGTCAGATCGGCCAGTGTCCCCAGCTTGACCAGTTGCTGAAGGTGAGAGTCCTCGATCAGCGCCACATCCGGGCCGCCCGAGCCTGCCGAGAAGGCCAGCTTGTAAGCATTGTAAATTGCGCCGCCGCCAGGATCTTTCTGCACGTATTCCACCTTGATGTTCGGGTACGCCTTGGCGAAAGCTGCGTCCAGCGACTTGAGGCCCGCAATCGGGTCTTTCCAGGCCCACACGGAGATGGTGCCTTTCAGCGCGGTATTGGGCGTGGTCTGCGCGGAGGCGGCAGCGCCCAGCAGAGCGAGGGTCAGGGTGGCCAGCCGTGCAGTGGACAGTCGTGCCGTGTTCAGGCGAAGTGAGGACATGGGTGATCTCCTTTGAAGGGTGACAGGCGAGGGAGAACAACCAAAATTGAACCCTTCCCAGTCAGGGCGAGACAGCAACGCAGCAGTCAGTGAGTTTTGAAAGTTTTTCAAAAACAACATATCCCCGTCCTCAGAAGCTGTCAAGAGTTCTAGGATTTTCGTGACTGATGAGATTGCTGCCCAAGGGTAAAAAGCGTATCCAGCAGCGTCCATTCCTCAACTCTGGGGCAGGGTCATCTGACTCCGATGTTTGCAGGAGGCACGTGGGAACATTTGAAACGCCTTCTATCTGAGGGCAATGCAGGGTTCAAAATGCCTCTTTGGATTTATCAGACGGCCTTCAAGCCTCTGCGTTCTCCCCGTTTGAAGTCCCAGATACGGTTGTGCTACTGTCATTCTTGAAAGTTTTTCAAATATGAGCAACAGAAGAAATCCATGAGCTAAGGTTGGTGAAATGATCCAGACGGACGTGCTCCAGACCAATTCAACTCAGCCGAATTCAATCCAACCGACTGGACGCGGCCCCTCCATTCTGGACATTGCCCGGGAGGCGCAGGTCTCGCCCGCAACAGTTTCGCGTGTGCTGAACGGCACGGCCCGCGTTAAGGGCGACAAGGCCCAGCGGGTGCTGGAGGTGGTGGATCGGCTGAACTTCAAACCCAATTCCAACACCTTTGCTCGCAATCTGCTGGCGGGCCGCTTGCGTGCGGTGGGCGTAATCATTCCCGTCTTGCACGACGAATTCTTTGGCACCATCATCACCGGAATAGAGGAGCGCCTGCGGGCCGGGGGCGTGCATCTCCTCTGTGCGCTGGGTCAGGAAAACGGCGACGAGGAACTCATCGCTCTGGAGACCATTCTGAAAGGCCGCCCAGACGGTGTGATAGCCTTCGCCGACTGGCTGCCCGACGCGCCATTGATTGAACTGGAACGCAGCGGCACCCCGGTGGTGCTGCTTAACCGCTCGGTCCCCGAGCTGGCCCACCACTGTCTGCGGCTGGACAACGAGTTGGGTGGCCTTCTGGCCACCGAACACCTGCTGGAGCTGGGCCACCGCCGGATCGCGCACATCACGGGTTCGCTGGACCGTCTGGACGTGCGTGAGCGCTACGCGGGCTATCACGCGGCGCTGCGTCAGGCAGGCGCAGTGCGCGAGGAGGCGCTGGAACTGACCGGCGTGTGGTCTGAGGAAATCGAGGGCGGACGCGCCGCCGTCAAGCGCCTGTACGGGCGCACGAAGTTCACGGCAGTCTTCGCGGCCAACGACTGGCTGGCGCTGGGCGCGGTTCAGGGTCTGCGTGATCTGGGTCTGCGCGTCCCCGAAGACGTCTCGGTGGTGGGCTTCGACAACCGCCGCGTGACCGAGCTGAGCGCCCCGGCCCTGACCGTCATCGACTTCCCGCGCCTGGAGATGGGCCACCTGGCCGCCGAGCATCTGCTCTCGCTACTGGACGGCCTGGACACGCCGCCCCTGCCTCTCCTGACCCCCCGACTCATTGTGCGGGCTTCTACCGCCGCGCCTCCAATGTCCTGATCCCTCCTTCCTGATTTCTGTTTCGCCTGTTGCCAGCCCCTTCCATAAGGCTGGTCCGGCTTCTTGTCACCCAAATTCCCATTATCTGCGCCCTGGAGGAACTCCCATGCCTACCCTGCCCCCTTCCACGCCCTCCGATGTGCTGCGCTACGGCGTCGCCTGGTATCCCGAACACTGGCCTGAGGACCGCTGGCCCGAGGACCTGCGCCTGATGCGGGAGGCAGGCATCAACACCGTCCGCATCTGCGATTTTGCCTGGAGTACCCTGGAACCCGCAGACGGCGTCTTTGAACTTGATTTGTTTGAGCGGGCCATTGAACAGGCCGCCGAATTCGGCATGAAGGTTATCATCGCCACGCCCACGGCCAGTCCGCCTGCGTGGTTGACGGCGGCGCACCCGGACACCCTGGCGGTCAATCAGGACGGTGTCCGCTCTCCGCATGGTGGACGCTGTCACTACAACGTCGGCAGCGCAACGTATCGCCAGTTTGCGAGTCGGATCGCCGGGAAACTGGGCGAGCGCTTCGGCCCGTACCCACAGGTGATCGGCTGGCAGATCGACAACGAGTACAACCGCGCGTCCTACGACGCCGAAACGCGCCTGCGCTTTCAGGACTTTCTGCGCGGACGTTATGGCACCCTGGACGAGCTGAACCGCCGCTGGTGGACACGTTACTGGAGCCAGAGTTACAGCGACTGGGGGCAAATCCCGCTGCCCATCTTTCCCAGCACCGAACACCCCTGGATGGTGCATAACCCAGCCCTGCGCCTGGATTTTCAGCGCTTCATCACACAGCTTTACGCCACCTATCAGCACGAACAGATCGCGGCCATCCGGCCCCACGCCCGCCTGGAGCAGGTCTTCACGCACAACTTCATGGGCTTTTTTGATTTGTTTGATCACTACGCCCTGAGTGACGAGCTGGACGTGGCGGGCTTTGACAACTACATCGGTGACGGTCACCTGGATTTCATCCGCAACGGGGCCGAGCACGACCTGACGCGCGGCCTCAAGCGCCGGAATTACTGGGTGCTGGAAACCCAGGCCGGGGCCACCAACCACATGACCACCAACAACGCGCTGAATATGGGCGAGATCCGCAGCCTGGTCTACCACCAGATCGGCCACGGCGCAGACCTGATCTCGTACTGGCAATGGCGCAGCGCGCTGGGCGGCCAGGAACAGTACTGGGGAACCGTACTGCACCCCGACGGCACACCCCGCCCCCACTACGCCGAGATCGCCCAGATCGGCGCAGAGCTGTCGCAGCTCTCGCCCCATCTGATTGGGACCACCCCCGTATCAGCGGTGGCCCTGCTGCACCGTTACGAGGACCGCTGGGCGCTCAATTTTCACCGCCAGCACGAGGACTTTGATCCCATCGGCCACCTGCTGAGTTACTACCGTCCACTGCGTGAGGCAGGCATCGGCACCGACATCGTGCATCCGCTGGCCCCATTGGAGGGCTATCGTCTGGTGGTGGCCCCGCATCTGCACGGCCTGACCCCGGAAATCTATGAACACCTCAGTAGCTATCTTCGCGGCGGTGGACACCTGATCATCGGGCCACGCAGCGGCGTCAAGGACGACGACAACGCGCTCCTGCCCTCCAAGCAGCCGGGAAAGCTGGCCGAGTGGGCAGGCGTGGAGGTGGAACAGTATTTTTCTCTGCACCAACCTGCGGCCATCGTGGGCATGCTGGGGAGCGGTCAGGCGTCCATCTGGGCCGAGCGTCTGGGCGTGCGGGCAGACGATGTGGAGGTGCTGGCCCGCTACGGCCCCAGCAACGGCTGGCTGGACGGACAGGCCGCCGTGACCACCAGGGCGGTGGGCGCAGGACGAGTCACCGTGGTGGGAGCCTGGCTGGACGCGGAGCTGATGCAAAGCGTGATGGCCGCTGCCCTCCAGCGCAGCGGTGTCCAGACGGCCCTGACACCCCCACCCGGCGTGGAGGTCTGCCGCCGCAGCGGAGCGGCTGGCGAGGTCACAGTGATCATCAACCACAGCGCCACACCACAGACCATTCAGCTCCCGGCGGCGCATGACGCTCTAGGCGGCCAGCAGGTCAGCGGCGACACGCGCCTGGAACCCTACGGCGTGCTGGTGCTGACCGGACAGCTTGAGCGGGACCTGACCCTTCGCCCAGACGCTGAACCCGTCCTAGCCGGAGGTGGGCAATGAGCGAGCAATATACGGTAGGCGTGGACTTCGGCACTTTGTCGGGCCGCGCCGTGCTGGTGCGTGTTCAGGACGGTCAGGAAGTCGCCAGTGCGGTTCACGACTATACCCACGCCGTCATGACCGACTCTCTGCCCGGTGGCCCTGTCCTGCCGCCCGAATGGGCCTTGCAACACCCGCAGGATTATCTGGACGTGCTGGGGCAGACCATCCCGGCGGTCTTGCGGCAAAGTGGGATTGATCCAGATCAGATCATCGGCGTCGGTATTGATTTCACGGCCTGCACGGTGTTGCCCACCACCCGAGACGGCACGCCGCTGTGCTTTCTGCCGCAGTGGGAAGGGACGCCACACGCTTACGTCAAGCTGTGGCGGCATCACGCCGCGCAGCCGCAAGCAGACCGCATCAACGCCGTGGCCGAGCAGCGGGGCGAGCGCTGGCTGCCACGGTACGGGGGCAAGATCAGCGCCGAGTGGGCCATTGCCAAGTTGTTGCAGATTCTGGAAGAGGCTCCACAGGTCTACGCGGCAGCCGAGCGCTTCCTGGAAGCCACCGACTGGGTGACCTGGCAACTGTGTGGCGCAGAGGTTCGCAACGTCTGCACCGCCGGGTACAAGGCGATCTATCAGGACGGCGAGTATCCCTCGCCCGATTATCTCGCGGCCCTGAATCCAGACTTCCGGGATGCCATCAACAAGTTCTCGCGTGACCTGCACCCGTTGGGAGACCGAGCTGGAAGTTTGACCGAAGCGGCGGCCCGTTTAACTGGCCTGAACGTCGGCACGGCTGTCGCGGTGGGCAATGTGGACGCGCATGTGACCGCGCCCGCCGTCGGAGCGACAAGAAGCGGCCAACTGGTAGCGATCATGGGCACCAGCACCTGTCACGTCATGATCGGCGACACCCTGGCAGAAGTGCCGGGCATGTGCGGTGTGGTGGCGGGCGGGATTACCCCTGGTACTTACGGCTACGAGGCTGGGCAGAACGGCGTGGGTGACCTGTTCGGCTGGGTGGTCAAAAAACTGACCCCGCCTGAATACCACACGCTGGCCCAGGAGCGTGGTCTGAGCGTCCACGAACTGCTGACCGAACTGGGCAACACGCAGGCGGTGGGCGAACACGGCCTGCTGGCGCTGGACTGGCTGAGCGGCAACCGCTCGGTGCTGGTGGACACCGATCTGAGCGGCATGATCATGGGGTTGGGATTGTCCACCCGCGCCGAGGACATTTACCGTGCGCTGATCGAAGCCACGGCTTTCGGAACGCGGGTCATCGTGGAGACGTTCAACGCTTCTGGCGTGCCCGTGCGGGAATTCATTGCTGCTGGTGGACTGATCAAAAATCCGGTGCTGATGCAGACCTACGCCGACGTCCTGGGACTGCCGATCAGCATCGCTGGAAGTTCGCAGGCCCCGGCGCTGGGGAGTGCCATGCACGCCGCCGTGGCCGCCGGAGCTTACCTGGACATTCAGTCGGCGGCAGACGGGATGGCGAAAGTCACGCGGGCCGCTTACACGCCTGATGCAGCAAGACACGCCGCCTACACGCAGGTTTATCAGCTCTACAAACATCTACACGATCTGTTCGGGCGCGAGGACCAGACCATGAAAACCCTCAAGCGGCTGCGGGAAGACGCGGTATCCCGTAAGCAAAGAAGTGAGGTCACTGCGTGAACCACACCGAATTGAGGGCAGAACTGCACGCCCTGCATCTGGAACTGCCGAGAAACGGTCTGGTGACGTGGACGAGCGGCAACATTAGCGCCCGTTTGGACGGCGGCTTGCTGATCAAGCCCAGCGGCGTGACTTTTGCGGAGTTGACGCCAGAGAGCATGGTGGTCACTGATCTGAACGCTCAAGTGATTGAGGGTGATCTCAGCCCCAGCAGCGACACGGCCACCCACGCCTATGTCTACCGCCAGATGCCGGAAGTTGGCGGGATCGTGCATACCCACAGCCCTTACGCCACCGCCTGGGCCGCCACCGGACAGGAGATTCCCTGCGTCCTGACTGCGATGGCCGACGAGTTCGGCGGTCCCGTCCCCTGCGGGGGATTTGCCCCCATTGGCGGCGAGGAGATTGGTGCGGAGGTGGTGCGCGTCCTGAAGGGCCACCGCTCACCCGCCATCATTCTCCAGAGCCACGGGGTCTTTACCATCGGCAAAACCCCACTGGCTGCCCTGAAAGCGGCCGTGATGGTGGAGGACGTGGCCCGCACCGTCTTTCTGGCCTATCAACTGGCAGCGGCGCGGGGCGTCGAAGTTCAGACCATCTCGCCCGCCGACATTGACCGCCTGCACCACCGCTACACCCATGTCTACGGACAACAGCAACATCAGGAGACCCCGTGCCCGTGAAGAATCTCGTGACCCCGCAACTCTGGTTCGTCTGTGGCTCGCAGCATCTCTACGGCCCCGAAACGCTGGCGCAGGTGGCAGCGCAGGCCCGGCAGGTCTCGGACGCGCTGGACGGCAGCCCGGCCATTCCCCTTGCCGTCGTCTTCAAGGACGTGATGACCACGCCGGACGACATCCGCCGCCTGTGCCTGGAGGCCAATTCAGACCCGCTGTGCGCCGGACTGGTCCTGTGGATGCACACCTTCAGCCCATCGAAAATGTGGATCGGCGGCCTGAGTGCCTTGAAAAAACCCTTCGTCCACCTGCACACCCAGTTCGAGCGCGATCTGCCCTGGGACCGCATCGACATGGATTATATGAACCTCAACCAGTCGGCGCACGGGGACCGCGAGGCCGGGTTTCTGCACACCCGGTTGCGGCTGGAGCGCAAGGTGGTGGTGGGCCACTGGAGTGACGACGAAGTTCAGGCGCGGCTGGGCGCGTGGGCGCGGGCAGCCTGGGCCTGGTTTGATTGGCAGGGCGCGGCCATCTGCCGTTTCGGCGACAACATGCGTTTCGTGGGCGTCACCGACGGCGACAAGGTCAGCGCCGAGATGAAGTTTGGATTTTCAGTTAACACCTACGCGGTGGGCGATCTGGCTGGGCGTATCCAAGCTGTCTCAGAGAATCAAATAGATGATCTAATCAGAACGTATCTAGCAGAATACGAAGTTGCCCCCGAACTCCAACCCGGCGGCCAACGCCACGACTCGTTGCGGGACGGCGCACGGATTGAAGCGGGGATGCGCGCCTTTCTGGAAGAGGGCGGCTTCAAGGGCTTCACCGATACTTTTGAAGACCTGCACGGCCTGAAACAACTTCCCGGTCTCGCCACCCAG
Source organism: Deinococcus marmoris (assembly GCF_001949125.1). Lineage (GTDB taxonomy): Bacteria > Deinococcota > Deinococci > Deinococcales > Deinococcaceae > Deinococcus > Deinococcus marmoris_A. The sequence goes on along the minus strand of NZ_MSTI01000062.1, from coordinate 57,028 downwards.
CGCCTGATGGCCGAGGGCTACGGCTTCGGCGGCGAGGGCGACTGGAAAACGGCGGCACTGGTGCGGGCCATGAAGGTCATGGGCCACGGACTGCCGGGCGGCACCTCGTTCATGGAGGATTACACCTACCACCTGGAGCCGGGCAGGCATCAGGTGCTGGGATCGCACATGCTTGAAATCTGCCCCAGCATCGCGGCCCACAAACCCAGGCTGGAGGTACATCCGCTGGGCATCGGCGGCAAGGAAGACCCGGTGCGGCTGGTGTTCGACGCCGAACTGGGCGCGGCCATCAACGTCTCGCTGATTGATCTGGGCAGCCGGTTCCGCCTGATCGTGAACGAGGTGACCTCAGTGGCCCACCCCGGTCTGCCCCACCTGCCTGTAGCGCGGGCAGTCTGGGAATGCCAGCCGGACTTCAAGACCGCCTGCGCCGCCTGGATCTACGGCGGGGGCGCACACCACACCGGTTACAGCGGGGCCGTGACCACCGAGATGATCGAGGATTTTGCGGCGATGGCCGGGGTAGAACTGGCCATTATCGACGGTAACACAGAACTTCGCGCCTTCCGACAGGGTCTCCGGCTCAATGACCTGTACTACCTGCTGGCTCAGGGCCTGCGGGCATGAACACCGAAGAGATGGGACAGGCGGCCAGGATGCCTGCCGCCATCATGAAGGGGGCGGGACACATTGAGCTGGGTCATCTCCCGAAGCCTGTGCCCGCTCCCGGCGAACTGCTCATCCGCGTTCAGGCGTGCAGCGTGTGCGGCTCGGACCTGCACTACTGGCATGAGGGCCGCATCGGGACGGTGGCCTTGGCGGGTGACTTCACGCCGGGTCACGAGTTCGCCGGGGAGGTGACCGGGGGAACAGGCGCGCCGTACGGACTGCCTGACGGCACACTCGTCGCCGTGGACCCCGCCCAGCCCTGCGGCGACTGCTTCTGGTGCCACGAGGGCAACCATCACCTGTGTCCGAACATGACCTTCGTGGGTGCGCCGCCCCATGCAGGTGGCATGGCCGAATATATCTCCGTGCCAGCCAGCACGGTCCACTGCGTTCCGGCAGGGTTTACCCCCGCGCAGGCGGCGCTGCTGGAGCCGCTGGGGGTGGCGCTGCACGCGCTGGATCTCGCCAGGCTGCGGCCTGGCACAAACGTGGCCGTGCTGGGCGCTGGACCGATTGGTCTGTATGTGCTTATGCTCGCGCAGATCAGTGGAGCGCTTCAAGTCAGTGTGATTGAGCCGCTGGCCTACCGCCGGGAGGTGGCCCTGAAGCTTGGTGCGGCGGCGGTCTATTCGGATACGGGCGCGTATCTCGCCGCCGTACAGGACACGCCAACGCGCGGCGCGGACGTGGTCATTGAGGCTACCACCAGCCCGGACGGTCCCCGGCACGCCACGCGGGCGGCCCGCATCGGCGGGAAGGTCATTCTGATCGGCATTCCCGCCGGTGACGAGTTCAGCCTGACCGCTTCGGAGGTGCGCCGCAAGGGCCTGACCATCAAACTCTCGCGCCGCATGGGGAACGTCTACCCGCGCGCCATTCAGCTCGTGGCGCGTGGCCTGGTCGACGTGGAGGCCATCGTCACCCATACCCTGCCACTCGCCCAGGTGCGCCAGGCGTTTGAGTTGTTGGCCGAATACCGGGAGAACGTGATCAAGGTGGTCCTGGAACCGTAATTCACATTTGCGCGTTTGCGCAGTGTCCGCAGCCAGCGAACACGTCTCAATCGTCTCTGCTCTTCGAACAGGCACAAACGGCAGGCCAGAAGACATGTCTGCGCTGGTTACTGTGCTGCGTCTGACCCTCAGCGCGGCAAGACGTAGAGTGCGCCCGCGTCCACGCTGGTCTGATACACCGCGACAGGCTTCACGGCAGGCAGCACTTTCGCCTTGCCGGTGGTCAGCTCGAACTGCGAGCCGTGTCTCTCGCACTTGATCCGTCCCAGACTCACCGCCCCACCCAGTAACGGGTAATCCTGATGGGTACAGTTGTTGCGCAGGGCATAAAATTGCCCCTCGTAGTTCACCACTACCACGCTTTTCCCGTCCACCTCAACCGCTGTCTGGCTCCCCTCGGGGAACTCCGCCGCCTGACCCACGAGAACGCGCATGCCGTGCAGTGTACGTCGCCGGTGCGCGCTGCGGCACCCAGCACCGAGGCAGCCCTGATCTGGCTCTGGTAACGTTGGGCCGTCATCAAATCCTGAGAGCGTATTTTAAAAGGGTCAGGCACCCGGCTCTAGGCGGCGCAACATGAGCCGGATGTTGGCAAGGTAGAACCACGCCTCCGTCGTCTGGGGCAAGCCCTCGTAATCCCGGCTCAATCGGCGGCAGCGGGTCATCCACGCAAAGGTGCGCTCGACCACCCAGCGACGGTGCAACACCACAAAACCCTGTTGTCCCGCCAGTTTTTTGACCACCTCCACGGTCCAGTTCAAGACCTCTTTAGCCCAGGATACGGGTGAACCCATGTAGCCACCATCGGCCCAGATGTGTCGCAGACGTGGAAAACGCTGGGCGAGCAACGCCAGCAAAATCGGCGCTTGCGCCCGATCCTGCACGCTCCCTGTGGTCACCATGACCAGCAGCAGCAAGCCCAGCGTATCCACGGCGATGTGTCGCTTGCGCCCGTTGGTCTTTTTCCCCGCGTCAATGCCACGAATCCCTCCCTGTGGCGCACAGCGCACGGTTTGCGCGTCGATGCTGCCGGCGCTGGGTTCAGGGTTGCGGCCTGCGTTGATGCGGGTTCGGCGCAGCAGGAAGCGGTTGACCGCTTCCCACGTCCCGTCCTGCTGAAACCGCTGAAAGTAGCCGTAGACCGTCTGCCACGCTGGAAAATCGTGAGGAAGATCGCGCCAGGCACAGGCATTCTTGAGAACATAGAAAATTGCGCATATCAGCTCATACATATTGATCGTGCGGGGCCGTCCGCCCGCCTTGGAGGCGGGCAGAAGAGCTTCAAGGCGCTTAAACTGTTTGCGGGTCAGGTCACTGGAGTAACGTTGTCTTCTCATCAACTGCAACGTGCCAGAACTTGGCCCATAGCGCTATGTCCCAGGCACTTTCAAAACACGCTCTGAGATTGTCACGGTCTGCATAGGCTCTAGATGGTGGGCACGAGGTCAAAATACTCGTGATCCTCATTCGCGCCGCCGAAGCCCTGGCCCACCTCCTTCTCGCTGACGACGAATTCAATGCTGCTGATCCACTTGATCATCTTGTACCCCAGTTGATTCTCGGCCCGCAGCCGCAGCGGCGCGCCATGATCGGCCCCCAGACGCTCACCGTTCATCTCATAGGCCAGCAGGCACTGTGGGTGAAGGGCATCTGCCAAGGGCAGCGTCTCGTAATATTCGCCGCCGTACAGGCCCTCACCGAACGAATGGAACACCACCACCTGCGCCTCCAGGCGGGGCCGCACCAGATCAATCAGGGCGCTCATCGGCAGGCCGCCCCACTCGGCCACGCCAGACCAGCCCTGGATACAGTGATGCAGCGTGATCTGATTGTGTTGACCCAGGGCCACAATTTCGTCAAGTGAGAGTTCGACTGGATGGTCTACCAACCCGGACACACGCAACCTGAAGCCTCCAAAGTCTTCAGCAAGCAGCGTCTGCCAGTCCTGAGACGTGGGCAGTTTGCCATTGGACCAGAAGTGCGGGGAGATGTCGTCCCTGCCGAATTCGGCCACGGGTTTCAGCGGGTCAAGCGTCCGCAGGGTCAGCGCCCCGACGGTGCGCCGGGCCGCGAGTTGCAGGGCGCGCGGACGGTGCCACGACACCCAGTAGGCCGCAAACAACACGGCGAGAGCGGCAGTCACCCCCACCAGGCCCAGCATCCATCCGGCAGGTCCACCCGTATCGGTACCCATGACGATGTGGTTCATATTCTGGACAAAGCCTGTGGCAACCACCAGCGCCACATGGATCACCAGGAAGGCCGAGAACCCCACCATCAGCAGGAAATGCAGGGACCGCGCCCCCTGCCGTCCGCCGAACAGGCGTGGATACCAAGCAAAGTGGCCATCCAGCGCGGGCGACATGGCGAGGCCGCTCAGGATGGACAGCGGGGCCATGATGAACACCACGGCAAAATAGGTAAGTTGCTGTAAGGCCTGATACGCAACAAAGCCGTCCGGTTCAGGGGGCAGATGAAAAGTTGCGTAATGGACGAAGATGTTCCAGGCGTCGGAGAGAATGCCCCAGTACGTCGGCACCAGTCGCGCCCAGTGACCCTGCACGAACAGCAGCGCCACGTAGACCACGCCAGTCAGCACCCAGAACAGCACCGAGAGAAAATGCCAATGCCGGGCCACGCCTACGGTATGGCGGTAGCCCGGCAAGCTCCACAGCGGTGAGATGTAGCGGGCATCGTCCTTGGCCGTCCAGACCCGGTCCGTCGGCACCGTCAACGGCGTGAAGCGAATCCACTCCGAGCCGGGGGTGCAGTCCTGATCACGGTAGAGGCGCGGATGGTCCGCCAGGATCGACAGACCGCTGCGGATCAGCAGCAGCGTCAGAACGAAGCTGATGTAGTGCGCCATACGCAGCCAGAGCGGGAAGCCGGACGAACCGGGGAAAGTGCGAACCGGGTCAGCCAGCGCGGGCAAACCAGATACCCCGTACTGAATCCAGGCAATGATGATCGGCAACAGGACCAGCGCCGCTATGCCGATGAGGAGAGACGGACGTATCCAGAGTCCTGGACGGCGATCTTGCGGAAAATGGACCTTGTTGTCCCGTGGACGTGACGAGTGCATAAATCCAGCGCCTCCAAATCAGGGTATCGAGTCGTGCTCACGGGAGGGAGGACGGCCAGACCAGTCAAAGGCCACACTGACGGGTTCACGGTCTGGCTATAAAGACCCTAGTCTTCAGGGACACTCGGCAAGTTGTGGGAAGCGGTGGAGCAACACTCCAGAAAACCCTTCGAGCGGCGTTGCAAGACTGCTCCGTCTCCAGCAGCCTACTCCCCTCAGAGCGTTGCGGCGCGCACAGCGAAGCCACCAGACAGGCTGGTCTTCATCTCACCTCAAACCAGCCGGAACAAGCCGCAGGGCCTGAAATCTTTAAAGGCTCCCTTACCCGCTTAACACCTTTAGAAGCGCAACCTGTGAAGGGGGAAACCATCTTCGCCCACCCACGCGTGAGCAGCGAGCTGGGCCACCATCGCAGAGCAGACGGCTAGATGACGGTCTGCTCATCGGGTGGACCCGACAGGGTCAACGTCGATAAGGGCAGCTTCAACTCCCGACATCCTGGCAAGCGCCAGTGCGGCGATTCTCCCCCATACTTCCGATGTTGCTGTTAGAGGCAATAGGGGACAACTCGAATGGACGGGCGGACGCCCTACGGGCGCGCCACCGCACCACGGACCATGCCGCATCTTCAGCAGGAGGTCATCAACATGACCAGTCTCCGTCCCGACAAAGAACGTCTGGAACAGCAGCGCGGCGAGATAGATCTCAACCAGACGGACCGCAGCCACCACGACGCCTCAGAAAGTGATTTCACCTCGCCCGATCCCACTGTCGAGCATTCCGACGAATTGCTGGAACTCGGTCCCGAGACGGCCAGTATGGGCAGGGAGGACCAACGAGACAGGTTCTTCCGGCACAAGATCATGCTTGAGGAGGCTAAGCGCGCCAGCGAGTTATCTGATCCACTGGACATGTAATACGGATTCCGTTTGTTTCGTGTAGGAATCGGGACTGCGCCGATTCCTACACTCCACGCCCGGCACCCGTTTTTCTCCTTTTCGCTCCGCTCGGATTGCGGGTTTTTCAACACCCTCTAATCGGAGTCCGTATAAAAGCCTGTCCAGCAGGCGTGTCCCCTGGGATGGCCCGCCAGTGGACAGCATCAAGGCCACGACACCATGATGCAGGCCGTTTACTGGCGAGCCCCAAGTAAACCCTGGAGGCACCCCGTGAACCGATCAGATCCCCTCAAGCACAACATGCCCGTGCAAGCCGGAGACGCCCAAGCCGCCCAAAGTTCTGGGCGAGCCGCAGGGCTGAAAAAACCTTTCCTCAGGTTGCGCCGCCACAATGCCCTGCACAGTGGCGGCTGGCGTCAACCCTCTGGATCACCCGCACTGGTGATCCCGCCCCTCATCATTGCTCTGGAGCGCTGGGTGGACGAGGGCGGCTCTGGAGACGACCCGGACGATGACGCGTGGCTCAACCTGGCGCGAACGCCGCCACACCGGCCGAATCAATGATACCGGTGCCAGACGTTCTGCTGCCTGTTCGTTCGCGCGACGGGCCGAGACGGAAACGGGAAAAGCTCATGCAGCGATTCGCCTCACGCCTGCTCATCGGCTCCTTTCTCCTGGTTGCCAGAGCGGCGGACGCTCAAGTCACCCCCCAGTCTCCCCTTGCTTCTCTGCAAATCCAAACCAACGCCCCGACTCATTTCCTGAACCTCTCGGATGGTACGACGGTTGTGAGGCAACAGGGTGCTCTCACCTTACAACTGAAGTTGAACGGAAAAGTTCACCTGTCTTCAAAGGCTCAAGCCTGCACCAACCACCCCGCACTGAGGGTCAGCGCTCTGGACCCTCAAGCCCATTTTACCCTGACGGCACGGAGCTTTACAGCCAGCCACGCTGCAGTGTGGGTCAGTTCCACCGGCAACTGTAAAGATGCAGCCAGTGTGCTGGGAAAACGTACTCTGCATGCGGAAGGCTCCGTTAAGTGGACGATGACCACTGGCAATCGTGTGGACTCCTCGCCCGTCATTGGTCAGGACGGCACAGTTTATATAGGTTCAGGAGATACCAACGTCTACGCCCTCAATCCCGCGACAGGCCAGATGAAATGGAAGTTCAAAACGGGTGGTTACGTCCTCGCTTCGCCTGCCCTGAGTCCAGAGGGGGTGATCTATGTGGGTTCGACTGACACCAACCTTTATGCCCTTAAGCCTGACGGCACAGTCAAGTGGAAGTTCAAGACGGGTGGTTATGTCATTTCCTCAGTGGGTCTGGGGGTGGACGGTATGGTGTATGTCGGCTCCGATGACCACAACGTCTACGCCCTCAACCCCACAACGGGGAGACCCCGGTGGGCGTTCGCTACTGGCGGAATGGTTGAGTCTTCACCTGCCGTGGGCGCGGATGGCACGGTGTACGTTGGCTCAGCAGACACCAACGTTTACGCGCTCCGTCCTGGGACGGGCCGGCCCAGATGGAAGTTCGGCACAGGCGGCTACGTCCTCTTTTCACCCGCTCTGGGTCAAGACGGCACGGTGTATGTCGGTTCCAATGATGGCAACGTCTACGCCCTGGATGCCACCACGGGTCAGTCCAGATGGAAATTCGGGACAGGCAGTCTGGTGACCTCGTCCCCTGCGGTGGGTGGAGACGGCACAATCTATGTCGGGTCCAATGACGGCAACGTGTATGCCCTCAACCCTACGACGGGACATGCCAGGTGGAAGTACAACACAGGCAGTTACGTCGCCTCGTCGCCTGCCATTGGTGCCGATGGTGCAGTGTACGTTGGTTCTCACAACAATTACGTCTATGCCCTTGACCCGATGACTGGTCAGCCCCGCTGGAAGTACAACACGGGCAATCTGGTCATTTCCTCGCCCGCTCTTGGCATGGATGGTACGGTTTATATAGGTTCAGGCCACAAGGTCTATGCCCTGTACTCGCTTTCACGTGGACTGGCGACCAGCAGTTGGCCCAAGTTCCGTCGGGACAACAACAATACTGGACGCTGATAAAGGAAGGTTGGTCTCCAGACTGCCTGTCGCAGCAGTCGGTTGAGATGCAGATGGGGCACAACCGTGACCAGCGCCAGGAACGCACATTCCTCCAGGGTCAGCCCCTCCTCCAACGTCCAAGTCAGGGAAGCTGGGCCAGCCATTCTGTGTGAAGGGTGGTCCCGCCTATCCTCTTGTGGCAGGCTGGTTGGCGACAAGACGGGTGGCGGTGCCGGAACGGGCAAGAGATCAACTGGCGCGGTTGGCAGATTCATCGTTTCCGTAATCGACATCGCTGTAGGCACGGTCACCTGCCCTTCTGGGGTAAGTGCAGGCAGGCGCTCATTGGAACTCAGCGCCAGCCGGGGCATGATCAAGATCAGCGGGATACCGGGCCGGGGATCGGTATAAGTGGTGAACAGTCGGGCCAGGATCAGGATGTTCCTTGAAATGGCACCCTCTCCTCAAAAGAGCCTGCGATTCGTATTCGTCGATTTTTTGTTGTCTGAAACGCTGAATCAGCGATGCGTCTTGAAGAACAACCCGATCTGCCGCCCGATATCCGCGTTCACGTACTGAGGGGTTCAGATGCGGCCCCATCACCCCGATCACTTTGGTTTTCGCGCCCACCCTGCGCGCCAGCGTCGCCAGTAGGAGGCCGTTCTTGACGCCGCTGACGGCCTGATCCTGTGAACTGCTCACCACCAGCAGCGGCGTTTTCGTTCCCACGAACCCGCTGAAATCATTCACGGGATCATGCCCCCGGGTGGACGCTCCAGCGAAAGCTGCCGCGACACTCCGGCCCCGGCTCTTGGACGTCCGCACCGCGTTGTTCAGGTTGACGCGCCCCGCCACCAGGGCCACGGCATTGATGGGAAAGCCCAGCGTGCGCCGGTACGCCGTGAGCGTCGCGGGCAGGCCGCCCATCGAGATGCCCAGGGTGTAGACCCGTCCATCATGCCGGAAGTGGGGGAGGGCCGCGCGGTAGGCCCGCCGAAGGGTGTTGAGTGCCGTCGGACTGCCCCAGGTTTCACGCCCACCATCGCTGCTCAGCAGTAACACAGAGCCCTGAACGTCGATGGCGTCCAACACGTGCTGGACTGGTTTCACGTGACCATGCGCTTGACCGTACTCGGCCAGATGGCCAGGGGCCTCCCCAGAGATATTGAGGCATTGAACTACGTTCCTGAACGATTGGAGCGAGCTAAGTACCATCTCTGGCACGGTCATGTGGGTCAGGGCTTCGAGGAACTCAGTGACCTGGAAATGGAGCTGTCCAGCGCGCTGGACAGCCCACAGGTGGATCCCGCCTGCCTTCGGAAGATGAAAAAGTACGTGGTGGAGACGATGGGCTACATCGGTAACAACCATGCCTACATGGTGAACTATAGCGAGTGGTACCGGGCGGGCGAGCGTATTTCAACAGGCTTTGTCGAATCGGCGGTCAATCAGGTCATCAGCAAGCGGTTCGTCAAGAAGCAGTCGATGGGTTGGACGCCGCGCGGTGCCCACCTGCTGCTTCAGATCAGGACCCAGGTCCTCAACAACGAACTCGAAGACCTGTTCCGCCAGTGGTATCCGGCCTTCAGGAAAGCAGCTTAGCCCCTGGAATTTGGTGACCTCCTATTCGGGACGCTGGTATTACTTACCCACACACGGTTGCTGGGTGTTGTCCCCCGGCCCACCTGGGCAGTCTATGGGCCGCAACACTTCCTGAACACTTGGAGCCTATGCTCGCGGCCAGGAGGTCGACATGAACCGTATACGACTGATTCTCATACTGGTGGCCCTCTCTGGCAGTGCGTTCGCCCATCCGGCCAGCCAAGCCATCCGTGTTCCCGGAGGCTCCTACTCACAGGTGACGCCCCAGACACTCAACGCTCAGTTGAAAAGCAAGGACTTCCTCCTGATCAATGTCCATATTCCCTACGAGGGGGAGCTTCAGAACACTGATCTCTTCTTGCCCTTCGATCAGATGAACGCCACCCCGGTCCTGCCACGCGCGAAGAACGCCGAAATCGTGGTGTACTGCCGCTCGGGCAGCATGAGTGCGCTGGCCGTGCGCGCCCTGGTCCGCCGGGGCTACACCAATGTTCGCGAGCTGCGCGGCGGCATGAATGCCTGGACAGCGGCGGGCTTTGAGCTGAAGTCCTTGCCGGAAGCGTCCTTCGTTCGGCCAGATGGCTTCCCGGCCATCAGCTTTTCTGGGAAAGGGCCGTGACGGGCGCGGTAAATATTGACCTGATCCTGGCCGTCTGGTTCGGCCTGACCGCACTGGCCGTCGCCTACGTCGCCATGCCCATCATTAAGCGGGTGTGGTCACCACAGGGCCAACGCTAGGTGGCACGGGTCAACCATCGGTTCGACTGGTTGTATGTCTACGGCTTTGTCCATCCCCACAGCGGAAAAACCATGTGGTACCTGCTTCCTGCGGTGAACACACCCGCGATGCAGACGGTGCTGGACAGCTTTGCAGTGGCAACTGGGGCAGAACCGGACAAGCATGTGGTGCTTGTCCTGGACAACGCGGGCTGGCATACCAGCCGTGAGTTGGTAGTGCCCGATGGCATCACCCTGCTGTTTCTGCCTCCCTATTCTCCAGAATTGCAGCCCGCAGAACGGTTGTGGGATGGGGTGGATGCCCCACTCTCCAACCGAACCTTTGGAGACCTGGACGAGCTTCAGGGCGTCGTGGACGCGCAGTGCGTTCGACTGATGGCCCAGGAAATGCGGATTCGTGGATTGACCCACTTCCACTGGTGACCCAATTGTTAGTTATTTTTTCGCAATCCGTATTACCCGATCCACTAGACCTGTAATGGACAGTCTAGAACGCGTGACCCAGTTGCTGGGCTGGCACGCTGGTTAAGTTCCCGGTAGCCCACAGAGCATACGAGACGACTGGGTCTAGCCGACGCCCAGATCGGCGACGGCCCGCGCGATCAGGAAAGCAGCCCCAGCCGCCAGGCCACCTACCAGCGTCGTCTGCAGGGCGCTCCCCATCACGTTGACCCCCGTGAAGCGGGCTTTGACCGCGCCGAACACGGCCAGTGCCAGCAGGGTGACGATCACCGAGATCCTTAACGCCTCACCGATAGGCAGTCCGAAAGCGTAAGGGATCAACGGAATTAACCCTCCCACCACGTACGAGCCGCCGATGGTCAGGGCACTTTTTGGGGCGCGTGAGGGATCAGGCCTGACGGCCTGACACAAAGTATGAGAAAGCGTCCCTGGTAGGGGACACTTTCCGTCTGTGACAACCGAAAATGCTACCGGGGACGCGCCCCGACTGTATCAAGCCGTTTTCGCCCACATCCAGCAGGGGTTGTGGAACGACATCCGCAACGCACATCCACTGGCCTGGATGGTGACGGGCTTTCTGCTTTCCCAGCGCAGTTCCATCCCCGCTTGGCTCCCCCACATCCACTCCCGTGCCACGTTCGCCCAAAGCAGCGAACGCCGCGTTCGTCGGTGGCTGGAGAATCCAGCCATCGACTGTGGCAGCATTTACGGCCCACTCATGACCCGTGCCCTGCGCGATTGGGGCGGTCAGACCCTGATCCTGGCGCTGGACACCAGCGTCCTGTTCGAGAAATTCTGCCTGATCCGTGTCTTGGTCCTCTTCAGAGGTCGAGCGGTCCCGCTCGTCTCACGCGTCCTCGAACATTCCAGCGCGCAGGTCAGCACTGATCACCTGCTGCCCATCTTGGCCGAGGTCAAAGGGCTGCTGGATTTCGTGGGCATCCATCAGGTCCGCCTGCTGGCGGACCGCGGCTTCTGCGACACAGACCTGATGGGCAGGCCTTCAGTTCTGCGGATGGCACTCCCGCATCCGCATCAAGTCAAGCCTGATTCTGGCGGCCCCCGACGGCCAGCGGCTGTGCAAGGTGCGTGACGTGCAGCTCTTGCCCAGAGAAACGCGCTGCTTCCACAACATCACCCTCACCCAAAAGCATTTCGGTCCTGTTCATATCGCTCTGGGCCGTCCGTCGGACGGCCCAGAGCAGTGGCAGGTGGTCAGCGACGAACCGACGAGCGTGGAGACCTTTGCTGAGTACGGCGAGCGCTTCCAGATTGAGGAAGGCTTCCTGGACGAGAAAAGTGGGTTGTTTGGGTTGGAAGATTCCGAAGTGCGAGATGCGCCCAGTCTCGAACGGTTGCTGACCGTGCTGGCCGTGGCGACATTGCTGCTTGTCTCTGAAGGCATCGAGGTAGGGCAGCGTGGGGACCGGGCGTGTCGTCGATCCCCACTGGCGGCGCGCACTGAGGGACCTCAAAATCGGTCTGCGGGCAGTGCATCACGCGCTGAGTCGTGGTCAGGCGATGTTCGCGCGACTGACACTCCAGGGTGGGCTAGACCCTGAGCCCCCAAGTCAACGGAAGCGCCCTCAAGCCCCTCCTCAGACCACACTGGAGGTCGGCTGGCAGCTCGTTTTCTGTTCACTCTCTCAGCTCGACTTTGGCCATCGAGACGTGTCAGGCGGCGTAGCAGAGTGCGTCTGCAAGGCGCTCAATAAATTCCAGTGGGACTTTAATCATTTCGCGTCCTGGCGCAGACATGCGAAAAGTCGGCACCTTCCATCATGCTCGCCGAACCTCGGCGAACGCATCGACAAAGGTCGGCAAGGTCTTGTCATACCAGGCGGCACGACGAACCCAAACATCATGGCCATGCCAGCGCTCGTGAGCCATGAGAGTCACAAGCGAGAACAGCCCCAGCAACGCTGGGGTTGTTCTCGCAATGGCTAGGTCGGTCCACTGCCGTTGTGTTTCCACACCCAGGTGAGCTCGAACTTCTTCAAAGGTGACTTCGAGTTGCCAGCGCTGTACGAAGGACTCCAAGATCTGAACTGGACTCAGCAGAAGGTCTGTACAGAGCAGTGCCTGAGTGGAGAACTGGCCCTGTGGGTCGCGGATCAAGACCCACCGGAGTGGAAGAGGCGGTTTGCCAGGGTGATACCAGATTGCCGTCTGAGAAACGAGGTCCACCTCCCGCAGGGTTTCACCGTACCAACGGGTCAACCGGACACGCTGCCAGCACGTGTCTGCAGCGTTCGCGACAGCGGCCAGCGCCGGGAGGCGCTGGCCCTTCATTTTGGGCCGCCCCTTCTGGCCGGCCTGTCGTTCAGGGGCCGGCTCGTACAGAGCGGCATCCAGGCGGAGTCTGGTGATGACGGTGATCGGACGGCCCTGCTGGAGGTCGGCGAGCCACCTGATGACCGCGTATGCGCTGTCCGCTACCACGATCAACTGCCGTCCAGGACACCAACGCTGCACCACACGCAGCATCTGCCGGGCCCAGTCGGTCAGGGTCTTATGCCGGTGACCGCGCTCTTCGTGGTAGCGCTGTGACGGCACGAGTGCCGTCAGGAACGGCAGCGCCCAGATACGATTGGCCCAGGGAATGGGGGTCAGCAGCATCAAGCTCAGCCAGCGGAGACCGCCGGCTTTCACGAAGTGCCCCTGGCTGGACCGCACCGGGTCGCGGTAGATGCCTCGAGCGCTGATCTTTTTGCCGGTTCGTCGTTCGATAGTGTCGTCCAGGCCGAGGATCAGCGGCCCAGAGGGAACGAAAGCGGCCAGGAGCAGGCTGAGCAGCACCCGACTGGCCTGAAGACTGGACCAGCGCGCCCGACTCAACAGGCGGTGAAACGTACCGAACCTGGGATCGTCTGCCAATCCGAGGACCCGGAGAGCGGCGGTCACCGTCCGCTTCCCAGGCGACAAAATTGCCCCAATCACCAAGCGTTGAACCTGCGGCCAGACCGCGTGGAAAAGAGCGGGGCGAACTCGTCCAAGATCCGAGTGAACCACTTCGGAAGGAGTGCCATGCTCAAGTCTGACAGGGGAGCAGCATGCTGCTCCCCTGTCAATGGCCAAAGTCCAGCTCAGTAGCTGACAACTTCAGTTTGCGGCTGTCCCAGTACGGGAAAAGGGCGTATCAAGACGCGGAGAATCTCGCCGATTCTTTCGGGAACCCACCGCAGCACGTGGCGTAGTTCTTCCGAGCCGTAGCGCACGAGGCTCATGGCCTTCCGGCCATGGGCCAGCACCCGGATCGGTTTCGCCTCATGCCGCCAGACCCCCACCCGCAGGCAGGCCAACCAGGCCAGGGTCACCAAACCGAACAGTCGCTCCAACCATGTGGGGTCCGTGACTCCGGTCCGCTCCAAATCGAAGCCCCGCGACTTTTGCAAGCCAAAAGTGGACTCGATGGTCCAGCGAAGCTTGTACAGTTGCCACGTTTCCCATACGTGAAAGTCCGTCGCGATGATCACCAGGTCACCCGTGGGTGACCTGGTGGCCACCACCCGCATGGGTTCCCCAAAGACCTCAGTCCGCTCCGCGATCATCCGGAACTGACCGGGTTGTAGATCCTGGAACCACTCGTCCGCTGATAATTCGTCCAGCACCGTGTCCTTCCGAATCCGAATGGCCCGGCGAATCCTTTTTCGGCGCAGGAAACGAAACCACTCAGCTCCGATGAACTCCCGGTCCGCCACCAGGCCCTTCCAGCGTCGCGCTGGAAGGGCCTCCAGCAGTCGTAAGACCAGCCACATGCGTGCCCGGGTGTCGCTGTTGCCTGTGTGATCCAGGGCCACCCACACGAGCGGAATGGTAAAGCCGTGGACCACCGCACCCAGAACCAACAGGTTGAGCGGCGAATCCCCGTGTTCCCAGGTCGTGCGGTCCACGCTCATCAGGATCTTACCCGGAGGAAGGTGGACCAAGAGCAGGGCCAGGAAGACCTGAGCCGTGAGCTGCTCATCGTGGACGGCGCGTTCCACGCGCCGCTTCTTGGCTTCAGGAGAACTGGTGCCGGGCAAATGAGGAGCCAGATCGAGGTGGTTGACGCTCTGGGCCATGATCATCGCCAAAACAACGTCAACGGCACGCTGATGCGTGTCGATGCGCAGCGAAGGGACGCAGGCTTTGAAATGGGCGGTGAGTTCAGTAGCCTGTGAGGCGGCGGGGTTTGGTGGCTTCACACCTCAAAACACCGCCGTTTTCCGTTTCTGTCGAGGGACAGACCGGAAGGTGACCTTCCCGCCGTCTGGGACGACTAAAAAATGAAGTTGTCAGCTGCCGAGGTTCACTCTCATAAAATCTGTCAGGCCGCCAGGGATCAGGCTCCTCGAGCCTCAACTCGTTGTGCATCATGAACTGCACCCAACTGTCTGGATTGGAGATGATGTAGGACGGCACCATGACCAGCGCCAGGAATACGCACTCTTCCAGGGTCAGTCCATCATGTCGATGCAGGATCGCCAACGTCCAAGCCAGGAAGACCAACAGAATCCAGCGGTCCAACCCCACGGCAGTTCGCTTTGTGAACTGATGATTCCCCTCCTTGAAAAAAGATTTCTCGTTCCACCACACCTTGCCCTCAGCGATCACCTCGTCTCCTTATCCAGAAACGCCGGCGATTCAAAACTAGGCTCATCCTGCGTTCCGGGGAGCTGCGATCAGAAGCAGGGTTAACATCGGCTCCAACAGCGAAAACCCACGACAACGGATGTTGTGCATCGCTTGAAAGAAGGCCAGATAGAGTGGCAACCACCACTGCGAAATCCCTCTATGGGGCCGTAACCATGAGCGGAGCAAGCTCCACACGTCTTCTCTGGTGTTGACGTGAACTTCGTTCACGTCAACACCGTCGTCATCGCGCGCAAACTCGCCGCGACCGTGGTTCACGGTGACACGCATCAATCCCCAGCTCGGCAACCGGGCATAGATCGCGTACTCATCAGTATTGACCACGCTGCCTGGCTGAGTGGCGGTCAAGATGTGGGGCCGAATGGTGTGCTGCTGAACGTTGGCGCAGAGCTGGAGAACGAGTTGCCCACCTCGCTCAATCATGCCCAGGACTGGTGGCTCGTCGGACGCGGCAGTGCCGCGTCCTCGCTTGCCCTTCAAACATCGTCTGCGGCCAGGCCGAGATTTTTTTTCACCAGATCGCTTTGCCCCTTGTGCCCCGCCACCAGATACACCTCGTCGATCTCGACCGTACCGGCGAGGGGAGGCGTGATGGACGCCTCCACCACGCCTTGCCGGAGACTTCGGGTCATGTTCTGAGCATCATCTTCGTTCAGGCCGAGTTCATGCGCAATCTGACGGTGACTCAGATTGAGGCCCATCAGATAGAGGCAGCGGTCAAGCGTCGTCATCGGCGCTGCTCTGACCAAGAAGGCCACCCACTGCCGGAGGGGTTGGTGGTGGCCGGCAAAGACCGTGCCGGTCAGGTCATCGAACTTCCGCTGGCAATTCAGACAGCGATATCGCTGTCTGAACCGCTGGGTGTCTCCCGGCCTTGTTTGACGATATGCGGTGCGTGGCAGTGCGGGCATGTCACGCCACCGGGCCAACGGAGTTCCCGCACGACTTTGAAGCATTATTCATCGTCCAAGAGCTGAATCAAACTCAGCATGCCGGCAGTTTACCAGAGCGTTCTCAGCTCCCTGGAATCCAGGAAGAGCCCAAAACTATTGTCGGCCAGGACCTGGATGCGAAACCGCGAGCGGATGAAAGCGGGAATGGTGCGGAGCATCTCGCGCGCCAATATCGTCGGTGTGAGCGTACTCTTCCCCTCATACACTCGGTACGTTATCGGGAACTTCACGTCCCAGTACTAAGCGAAGAAAACCACCAGATGAATGCCGTGGACGTCGTTATGAACGCGCACGAAAGGCAGCGCGCTAGTCAGATCGACAATGAGCCGCAGGATGGGGCGATGTTTGCCTTTGGCCGCCAGACGCAGAAGGTCCCACTGGGCGTGTTCCGACAACGTCTAGCACGCCGAGGTATCCCAGTCATATTCGTTCAGGAGGCGGCTGAGCACACTCTTGCTGACCAGCTCAGCGCGGTGGAGCGCCGTTCTGGACGCGTTGTCTAGGAACATGAACAGCGCAGCCCCCAGGCTGCGCTGCTGTCATGACGTGTTGGGCACGGCCAGAACCTCGTCTGCCAGAATGTGGACGCGCTCCCCCAGAATCTGTGATTTTGACATTCCTAGATTCTCCCGGCTGAGAGCCCTTTGCAGCCAGTTATGCAGGTGCAACTCCTGAACACTGGTGAGAATTCGGATTGTGCCACCTGGCGTAACAACTTGCAGATCACTCCCTGTCTCATACCCGACTAATCCGATTGACTTTATAGAATTGCCTGCCTATGATCCATTCATGACCATTCGCTCGGGCTTTTTACTGCTCACCTTCGCGCTGTCGGCCAGCGCCCTCGCTGCGCCGAGGGACGCCGTCACCTTCGTGGGGGTACTGGAACAGATGCGCGGTCACTACGATGCCATGCTGCTCAATGTTCAAACGGGAAATCAAGAGCTGGCCCTCAAGCACGCCAGCCACCCAGCCAACGAGCTGTATGACGCTGTGAAAGCCGATCTGACGCCCGATTTGCGCGCCCGCTTTCTTAAGGATTTTCAAGGTATCAATGCCGCGCTCAAGGCGAACAAGCCCCAGGCCGTTCAGGCCGCACTAACAGGGTTCTCGGCGAACGTGGACCAGGCCATTGCCACAATTCCAGCCGTTACCCGCAACGATCCAAAATATGGCGCTCGGGTGATCTCCACCATTCTAGGCAACACCAAGACCGAGTACAGCGGCGGGGTCAGCGGGGGCAAGGTGAGCAATCTCACCGAATACCAGGACGCCCGCTTTTACCTGGCGCGGGCGACGGGCTGGCTGACCCGTTACCAGACGAAGTTCCCGGCGGATCAGGGCGGACAGACCGCCGCTGCCCTGCGTCAGGCCAAGGCGTTGCTGGCCGCCCAAGCCGATGCCAGGCTGTTTAATGCCCAGCTTGACCGGGCAAGAACGGAACTCTCCGAAATCAGCGGTGACCCGCTGGCTCCGAGCCGTGGACCGATGGCCGACTTTGCCAGCATTGAAACTTTGCTGACGACGGCCAGGCAGCACTACACTGGCGGCATGACCGATGCGGCCAATGAAGCCGTCATCAGCGCTTACCTTGACCATTACGAGCAGCTTGAAGCCCCGCTGGCCGTCAAGAATAAGACGCTGGAACTTAAGCTCGAAGAAACGCTCAAGAACGGGCTGCGTGAGCTGATCAGGCAGCGTGTCACGCCCGCCAGGTTCAGTGCCGCCATCGACGCCACGCTCAAAGAGTTGAAGACCGCCAGAGGCCTGCTCCAGTGACCCTGCGGCGAGTCGTCCTGGCGCTGCTCATGCTGCTGGGGCTGAGCGTCGCGCTGGCCGCTCCGACGATCAGCGTGCCCAATGAACTCCGCACCGCCCACGAACTCATTACCCAGTCGCTACGCGAGTACGCCCAGGGCAACCGGGAGCAGGCGTTCAGAACGGCCCGCAGCGCTTACCTTGATCACTTCGAGTACGCCGAGCCGCCGCTGCGGGTCCTGAATCCCGATCTGATTCTGGAGATGGAGTACCGCTTCTCTGATCTGAGAAATGGCATGCAGGCCGGACAACCGCTGGGGGAACTGCAAAAGATAGCCGGTGAGATCAACGGCAGTCTGCGCAAAGCCGAGAGCATTGTCAGCGGGACCGGCGTTCTCGGGCCGACGCTGGCCGCCACCGGGGGCTTTACCATCCTCTTCCGCGAAGGGCTGGAGGCCGCGCTCCTGATGGCTGCGATCTTCGCGTACCTGGACACCAGCCGCAACACCCGGCTGCGCCGCGCCGTCTGGTGGGGCGGCGGGGCCGCGCTGCTCGCCACCGCGCTGACCTGGGGCCTGGCCACCTATGTGCTGTCCATCGCCCCGGTGTCGCGCGAACTGATCAGTGCCGTCACCAGCGTCATCGCTGTCGTGATTCTCTTCTCGCTGTCGTTCTGGCTGATGCAGCAGAGTGACCGCAAGCGCAGCGTGGAATTCATGCGGGCGCGGGTCAGTCAGGCGGTGCAGGGCGGCAGCCTGCTGGCACTGGGAACCATCACGTTTACCACCATTTACCGCGAGGGCTTCGAGACGGTGCTGTTCTATCAGGCGCTGGCTGTGGCGAGCGGTCCGGTGTTGCCGTACATGTATCTGGGGGCGGCCCTGGCCACGCTGGCCCTAGTGGTCACCTTCGTGCTGCTGTTCCGCTTTGGCCGCCGCCTGCCCACCGCCAGACTCTTTCCCGTCCTGGTCACGGTGACCGCACTCTTCGCAGTAGCGTTCGTGGGCAACGGGGTCCGGGCCTTTCAGGAGGCAGGCTGGATCGGGGTCACCAATCTGTATGGTCGCCTCCCCACGCTCGATCCGAACGTCTCGGCCCTGACTGGCCTGCATCCCACGGCGGAAACGCTGGCCGCCCAGGGCGTGATGGTCCTGGTCTATGTCATCGGCATTTTGTGGTTCCGGCATTCACAACGCGCTGCACACGGGCCAGTGGCGGGCCAACTTGAACGCCGCTGAAGTGCCGCCGACGTCAGCTCCTCCAGGTATGCGGATCGGCATTGACGTGGGGGGGACTTTTACCAAAGGGGTGGCCCTCGGGGAGGATGGCACGCTTCGGGCGGTCTCGCACGTTCCCACCACCCACAGCGCAGAGCATGGCGTGGCGGCGGGCGTGCTCTCGGCGCTTGACCGTCTGCTCACCGCTCTGCCGGAAGACACGCCCGTGCTGTTGGTAGCGCATTCGACCACCCAGGCCACCAACGCCCTGCTGGAAGGTGACACCGCCTGGATCGGGGTGCTGGCCCTCGGCCCGGCCCGCGACGAGCGGCGCGTGCGGCGGGTCACCCAGCCCCCGGCGGGCCTGAAGGCCGAGTGGGCTTTTGTCAGCAGTGACGGACCAGACGTTGAAACCCGTCTGCGATCCCAGCTTGAACAGTGGCGCGGAGCAGGCATCCAGGCCGTCGCTATCAGCGAGGCGTTCGGGGTGGACGACCGCTCGCTGGAGCAGCGTGCAGGTGAGATTGCCCGTGGCCTCGGCCTGCCGGTCACGCTGGGCAGTGACCTGAGTGGCAGTTATGGC
Organism: Deinococcus marmoris; assembly: GCF_001949125.1. Taxonomy (GTDB): domain Bacteria; phylum Deinococcota; class Deinococci; order Deinococcales; family Deinococcaceae; genus Deinococcus; species Deinococcus marmoris_A. Next base: position 37,366 of record NZ_MSTI01000062.1, on the reverse strand, counting down.
CTGGAGATGCGTACCCTGGGCGCGGCCATCAACGCCAGCATTTTGCCCACCATGCTGCGCACCGCCCAGCACGTCCGGCAGGTGGTCAGCACCCGGCTGCCAGGCGTGCCGCTGCTGATCATCCGCGGCGATGGTGGGGCCGCCAGTCTGCGCGCCTTTGAGGAAACGCCGCTGCATACCGTGGTGAGTGGCCCGGCGGCCTCACTGGGCGGGGCCATTTTGCAAGAAGGGCTGATGGACGGGGTGTTCTTCGAGGTGGGTGGGACCAGCACTAATATCGGGGCCATCAAGGACGGTCGCCCGGTGCTGAGTTACATGACCGTGCTGGGTGTCCCTACCGGACTGCGTGCCGTCGATATCCGCATCGCTGGGGTGGCTGGAGGCAGTCTGGTGCGCCTGGGCAAGCGGCAGATCGAAGAAGTCGGCCCGCGCAGCGCCCACATCGCGGGACTGCCCTATGCCAGCTTTGCGCGCCCTGAGCAGCTCAGAGACGCGCGGCTGATTGAAGTCACGCTGCCGGGTCAGGACACCGGGCATTACGCTCTGCTGGAAACGCCTTCGGGAGAGAGATTCGCCATCACACCTACCTGTGCGGCGAACGCCCTGGGCGCCATCGGCGAGACTGGACGGGCTTACGGCAATGAGGTCAGTGCCCGTATGGCGCTGGCGCTGCTCGCAGGGCGGCTGGGGGCCAGCGTGGAAGCGGCAGCCACTGCCGTTCTGGAAGCAAGTGCGGAGAAGCTGGTCACGCCTATCCGTGAACTGATCAAGGAACACGGCCTCCAGGGACTCCCGCTATACGGCGGGGGTGGGGCGGCGAGCGTACTTGGCCCGGTGATGGCCCGGCGGCTCGGCGTGCCGTTTCAAACCCTGCCCAATGCCGACGTGATCTCGTCCATCGGGGCGGCGCTGGCGGTCATCCGGGTGGAGCGGGAACGCAGCGTGACCCGCCAGGACCCAACGGTGGCCGACCTGCTTGAGCGCGAAGTCGGGGACGAGGCGGTGCGGCTGGGGGCTGACCCGGCGAGTCTGCGGATCGAGACCGAGTACCTGGCCGCAGAGGGGCGACTGCGGGCCGTCGCTGTGGGCGCACATCCCCTGAGCGCACAGACCCGCGTGCTGGGCGAGGACGATCTGCATGCCCAGGCACGGCTGGTGCTGGGTGACAGCGCCCATCTGGTTTTCGGCGGACGGTATCACAGCCTGTTCACGGCGAGCATTGAGCGCCGGGGCTTGTTCGGGCGGCACGTCAGGCACCCGGCGCTGGTGCTTGATCAATGCGGCGTACGCCTGCTGCGCTTTGATGATGCCGAGGTGTTGAGTGGAACTCCAGCGCAGGTGTTGTCTGATCTCGAGCGCCTGCTCGTCTCCCCGGTTGCGCCGCAGGTGGCGGCCCTGACGCCCGCCCGCCTGAGTGATTTCGCTCATCTGCATGACCCGGTCCTCCTCCGGCAACACTTGCATGACCGCCTGCGGCTCGAAGGCCATGTGGCGCTGATCGTACGTCAGGAGACTTGATGCTGTACCGCAAACAACGCGGCCCGGCCTCCTGGGGAGTGATCCTCGGGGCGGGCATTCTTGGCCTTTTGCTTGGTTTTCTGGGAGGCCGCGGCAGCGCCCCCCAGCCGACCATCCAGAGCCTGCTTCAACCGGCAGCTCAGCATGTGAGGCAGGCGGTGGGCGCACTCGATATTGTGGAACTGGAGTACGCCCGCGCCCTGAAGGGCAACCGCGCCAGCCAGCAGGCCAGCGTGCAGGCATTGGCACAGGCCCGTTCGGAGCTTGCCCAGGCGACGGCGCTCGAGCAGTTGTATCCTCAGTCTTTCACGCAGGCTGACCGCGCCCTGGACGCGGCGGCACGGGCCATCCAGACTCAGCAGCCCCAGGCCGTGGTGGTTCAGGCACTCGAAACCGTCAGAACAGTCACCCGGCAGTTCACAGTGAAGCCGTAATCTTGAAGTTCAAAGGAGGCTTATGGCCCAGATCACCGTTTACACTGTTCCGAACTGCGCCGATTGCGAGGCGGTCAAGCGGCTGCTGACCAGCCAGGGGGCTACCTTCACCGAGAAGAACGTGCGCGAGGACCCGGCGGCACTGGCCGAGATGCAGGCCAAGGCCAACGTGCGGATCGCGCCCGTGACCGTGATTGACAATCAGGTCTTTTACGGCTTTTTTGATGACCAGCGGCCCGGCATCCTGGAGGCGCTCGCCCGGCGTCCATGACCACAACGTTGGCCCAGATTCTGCTGTTGACGCTGATTCCGGTGGCTGCCACCATCCTGGGCGGCGTGATTGCCAGCTTCCGTCCCCCCAGTCCGCATGTCCGCAGCTTCGTGCAGCACTTCGCGGCGGGCGTGGTTTTCGCTGCCGTGGCTGGGGAACTGCTGCCCCAGATCACGGCGGGCCATCAGCCGCTGGGTGTGGTGATTGGCTTCGCGCTGGGCGTGGCCGTGATGCTGGCGGTGCGGGCGCTGGTGGGACGGCTGGAACCAGAAACTGAAGATACGGATGAGCACAGCCCACGTGCCGTCACTGGCTTGCTGGCGGCGGTGGGCATCGACGTGTTGATTGACGGCCTGCTGATCGGTGTGGGCTTCGCGGCAGGCGAGCGCGTGGGAACCTTGCTGGTGGTGGCGCTGACGCTGGAACTGCTGTTCCTGGGCTTATCGGTATCCGCCAGCCTGGGACAACGCGGAGCAAGCAGGGGCCGGAGCATTCTGACCGTGAGCGGCCTGAGCCTGTTGGTGATCGTGGGGGCCACGCTGGGCGGCACACTGCTTCAGGGCCTCTCGGGGCTCCCGCTGGAAATCGTGCTGTCCTTCGGCGCGGCGGCGCTGCTGTTCCTGGTGACAGAGGAACTGCTGGTGGAGGCCCATGAGGTCAAAGAAACGCCGTGGATCACCAGCGCCTTTTTTCTGGGCTTTATCGCGCTTTACCTGGTTGAACTGGGGCTGTGATTGTGGCGTCAAAGACTGAAAACGTCAGTCAGAATCGAGAGGCGCAGCTCAACGTGCGCCTCTCGATTTTCTGTTATTGCAGCCAAGGCTGTGATTGACCTTACGGCGCGAGTCGGTCACGCAACGTGATAAGCAGTTCCTCGGCCCGCTCGTATCCTGGGCGCAGGTACACGGTGGCAAACGTGGTCCAATCCTGCACCGCCGCCACCTCCTGTTCACCGTCGAGAAGTTTTAAGTGGGGGTAGACGCCGTACTCCACGAAACACTCAAATTCCGTGCCGATCTGTTCCAGCTCACGCGTGTTGGTGTCGTTCCAGCTCAGCGTGTACGGCAGGGCGAAGCAGGGTTTCCCGCAACTGCCGCCCAGACCGATCAATGGCAGTCCGGCCACCTCGTGAACCTGCAGCCGGTGCTGCGCCCGCTCAAGAAAAGCCTGGCGGTCACGGGCCAGCGCTTTGCTGGGTAATTTCTGGGTGGCGATCCACGGACCGACGGTGAGTTTGGGCATGAGACAGAACTCCTGTAATGGCGAGAAAGGCGGGAGAACAGGGGGCAACGCGGACAGCGCTCAGGTGGTCACGAGCTGCCCGTCGTGGTCACCGGGCTGGAGCTTGGGTGCACTGGGCGGCAGAGGCGGCTTGAATCCCCGCAGCCGCAGGGCGTTGGTCAGCACGAACACGCTGGAAAAGCCCATCGCGGCGGCGGCCAGCACCGGACTCAGCCGAATGCCGAAGGCGGGAATCAACACGCCCGCCGCCACCGGAATCAGCAGCGCGTTGTAGGCAAAGGCCCAGAACAGATTGAGCCGGATGTTGCGCAACGTGGTGCGGGACAGGGCCAGGGCGTTGGGAACGCCTCGCAAATCGCCCGACATCAAGACCACGTCCGCCGTTTCGACCGCCACATCGGTACCAGTGCCGATGGCCAGGCCCACATCGGCCTGGGCCAGTGCGGGCGCGTCGTTGATGCCGTCACCCACGAACGCCACTTTCTGCCCGCCCTCCTGCAAGGCCCGGACCGCCTTGGCCTTGTCGCCGGGCAATACCTCGGCCTGCACCTGATCAATCCCCAGTTGCCGGGCAATTGCCTGTGCAGTGCGGACATTGTCACCCGTGATCATCGCCACCTTCAGGCCCTGGCGGTGCAGCGCCGCCACCGCCTCCCGACTGCCGTCCTTGATCGGATCGGCCACCGCCAGAATGGCGGCGAGTTGACCGTTCAGCGCCACGTACAGTGGACTCTTGCCCTCATCGCCCAGTTGCTCGGCCTGCGCCCCGAAGTCGGCCAGCCCCAGGCCCAGCTTGCTCATGTAGCGGTCTGCGCCCACTTGTACCCGCGTGGCGTCCACCACAGCCTCCAGGCCGAACCCCGGCACGGCCTGGGACGACTCCGGCGCACTCAGGCTCAGGCCCTCCCGCTTGGCCGCGTCCACGATGGCGCGGGCAATCGGATGCTCGCTGTCCTGCTCGGCGCTCGCGACAAGACGCAGCACCTCACCGCGTTCAAACCCCGACACCAGCGTCAGGTCCGTCAACTCCGGCTGGCCGCGCGTCAGCGTGCCGGTCTTGTCCAGGGCGATGACCTGGGTGGCCTGGAGACCCTCCAGCGCCGTGCCACTCTTGAACAGCACGCCCAGTTCGGCGGCCTTGCCGGTTCCCACCATCACGCTGACTGGAGTGGCCAGGCCCATCGCACAGGGGCAGGCGATGATCAGCACCGCCACCATGTTGATCAGGGCCTGGCTGAGCGCGCCCTCGCCGCCCAGCAGCAACCACACCGCGAAGGTCACGGCGGCGATCACCAGCACGACGGGGACGAACACGGCCACCACTTTGTCGGCCAGACCCTGAATCGGCGGCTTACTGCCCTGGGCCGTTTCTACCAACTTGATGATCTGTGCCAGGGCGGTGTCGTTGCCGACGCGGGTGGCCTTGAGCGTCAGCGCGCCGTTGCCGTTCAGGGTGCCGCCGATCACGGCTGCGCCTCCAGTTTTCTGAATGGGGACGCTCTCACCCGTGATCATGCTCTCGTTGACGTAGCTCTGACCGCTCAGAACCTCACCGTCCAGTGGAATGCTCTCGCCGGGCAGCACCCGTAGCGTGTCTCCCACCTGCACGTCATCCACGGGCAGCAGCCGTTCCTCACCGTCCCGCAACACCCGCGCCTCCTTGGGCTGCAAGGAGAGCAACGATTTCATGGCCTCGCTGCTGCGCCCCTTGGCGAGCGCCTCGAAATACTTGCCCAGCAGGATCAGCGTGATGACCACGCCCGACGCCTCGTAGTAGACATGCGCCGTCCCCACCGGGAAGATCTGCGGGGCCAGCGTGACTACCAGGCTGTAAAAGAAGGCGGCGGAGGTGCCGATCATCACCAGGGCGTTCATGTCCGGGCTGCGGTGCTTGAGGCTGGCCCAGCCCAGGCGGTAGAAGCGCCGTCCGGGGCCGAACTGCACCGGCACGGCCAGCGCCAGCATCACCCAGTTCATCGCCCCCATGCCCACAGACGCCATCAGGCTGCGTTCCAGAGCGGGCCACAGCATCGGCAACATGGCGATCAGGAGCAGCGGCACGGCAAACACAGCGCTGAAAATCACCTGTGAGCGCAGATGCAGGACCTCGGCCTCGCGGGCGGCCCGCTGGGTATCCGCGCCGGACGGTCCCTGTGCCGTGTCCGGCACGTCGTATCCAGCGTCACGAACAACGGCCCGGAGCTGGCCGGGCGTGGTGCTGGCTGGGAGGTACTGGACATGGGCGCGCTCGGTGGCGAGGTTGACGCTGGCGCTGAGCACGCCGTCCGCCTTGCCCAGCGCACGCTCGACCCTTCCGACACAGCTCGCGCAGGTCATGCCTGTGATGGGCAGGTCCAGCTCAGCGGTGATGGGTTCATAGCCCACGTCGCGCACCGTGGCGATCAGGGTCCGGGCATCGGTCTGGGCCGGATCAAAGCTCACCCTGGCCTGCTCGGTGGCGAGGTTGACACTGGCCTCCTGAACGCCCGCCACTTTTTTCAGGCCACGTTCCACCCGGCCCACGCAACTCGCGCAGGTCATCCCCTGGACACCAATTTCTAGAGTTGTCAGCTCGCTTGCAGTCATGATTCTCCTTGATCCCCCCTGGGGGGATATAAGATAATATAGGACGGGTAGTCTTTAAAATCAAGTAAAATGGTGATGACACCACCATTAAAACATCCCAAAGAACAGGAGTTTCTTCCAGCACTCTTGACACCCTCCCGGGGAGGGTGTAGCATTCGGGCATGACTACTGAACTGAACATCAGCGGCATGACCTGCGGACACTGCCAGAGTGCCGTGACCAAAGCCCTCAAATCGGTGTCCGGCGTACAGGACGTGAATGTCGACCTGGCAGGCGGCACCGCTCAGGTGCAGGGCCAGGCCGATCCCCAGGCCCTGTTGGCCGCCGTCAAGGACGAGGGCTACGGTGCCCAGCTCCGCCAGTAAGACTGGTAAAAGAAGTTCCACCAGTCAGAGCGGCCCCGTCAGTCAGCCCGCCTCGCCCCCCTGCGGGGTGTCTGATCGGCTATGTATGCCCGAAGACGCCCGCAAACGGGCTTCGCGCCGCCTGAAGATCGCGCGCGGCCACCTCGACGCCATCGTGGGGATGCTGGATAATCCAGACGCCTACTGCGTGGATGTGCTGCGGCAGATCAAGGCGGTACAGGGCGCACTATCTGGTGCGGGCGAAGTGGTGTTGCGCGGACACCTGGAAGCGCATGTGGCCACCGCCCATCAGCGCGGCGACAGCATCGAGATCGTCGAGGAACTGATGGAAGCTCTCAAGTACACCTGAACAACCGAGTCAGCACAGCGTCTTCCCGTGGGCCAATCTGGCGGCGGGAAGATCTTGCTGCGCGCTGCAACCTTCGCTTTTCTCACCTCACGCCCCGCTTTACGCGAACTTAACAGCCCTGCTTTAGCGTGATGAGCGAGGTTACCCCATGAAAAATACGCTCAAGACTGCTTCGCTCTTCGCCGCCCTTTCCCTGACCCTGCTGGGCCTGGCCCCCGCACAGAAAATGGACGGGATGAGCATGCCGGGTATGACCCACAGCGCCCAGGAAAACAAAGACCTGGCCAAACTCAGTGGCAAGGCGTTTGACCGCGCTTTCCTGTCCATGATGATCGCCCACCACCAGGGGGCCATTGACATGAGTAAGGCGGTGGTCAACAACGTCAAGGACACGCAGGTCAAGACCTGGACCAAAGACGTCATCAGCGCCCAGCAAAAAGAAATCAGCGACATGACCACCTGGCTGGGGACGCTCGGCGGTGTGGACAAGACCTGGCAGACCGGCATGGCCAAAGAAATGGACGGCATGCTCAAAGCCCTCAAGGCCAACAAGGACACCGACGCCGGATTTGTCCTGGGCATGCTGCCCCATCATGCCAGCGCCATCGAGATGGCGGCCCTGGCCCTCCAGAAAAGCAGCGACGCCCGCGTCACCAAACTGGCCCGCGAGATCATCCGTGACCAGGCCGACGAGATGTACCTGTACCGGCAGTGGCTGATCAAACGCGGCATGTAAGAACACTGGCCGGGGGAGGCACATGGCCCAGATCCTGATCGTGGACGATGACCCGGCCATTCAGGAAATCCTGGCAGCTTACCTGCTGACCGAGGGCCATACGGTCATCAAAGCCGTGAGTGGCGACGCTGCCCTGCCGCTGATGGTCCGCGCCGATCTGGTCATTCTCGACTGGATGCTGCCGGGCCTCAGTGGCCTGGAGGTGGCCGCTCAGGCCCGGTCAGGCGGCCTGGAGCTGCCCATCTTGATGCTGAGCGCTCGCAGTGAGGAAGAGGACAAGTTGCGTGGCCTGGACACCGGCATCGACGATTACGTGGTCAAGCCGTTCAGTCCGCGTGAGGTGATGGCCCGCGTGCGTGTCCTGCCGCGCCGCGCGGGCGTGCGCCATCAAGCGCGCAGCGGTGACCTGCTGCTCGACGCCCGCAGCCACCAGGTCACGCTGAACGGGGCCGCGCTGGAGCTGTCCCGGCTGGAATACGATCTGCTACTCACCCTGGCGCAGCATCCCGGTCTGGTCTGGAGCCGTGAGCGGTTGCGTGAGCGTCTCTGGGACAGCGCGCGCTCCGGTTCCTCGCGTGTGGTGGACGTCCACATCACCAGCCTCAGAAAGAAACTGTACGACGACCCGGAACGTCCACGCTACATTGAAACCGTGCGCGGCGTCGGTTACCGGTTCAAGGACGATCCAGCATGACCACTGATCACCTGCACCTCTGGGATACCCAGCCGTGAAACTCTTTTCGCGGCTGTTCCTTTCGCATCTGCTGGTCATCATGGTGGCCGTGGGGGCGCTGCTGATCGTGACCGAATTGCTCGCCTCTGCACTGGTGCGTCACCATGTCGAGCAGATGGCGGCGCTCATCGGACCCACCGGCGCGTCACTGCGCCCGGATCTGGAACTCGGGATGCGCAACACCCTCACCTCGGCGCTGCTTGCCTCGGTCCCGCTGTCACTGACGGTCGCAGCCCTCACCGCACTGTTCTCGGCCCGTCAGGTGATGCGGAGTGTGGTGCTGCTGCGTGACGGCAGCCACGCCATCGCGGCGGGCGAATACACCCTGCGCTTGCCCGAGGAAGGCCAGGATGAACTGACCGATCTGGCCCGGCATTTTAACCGCATGGGCCGCGCACTGGAGCAAGTTGAGCGCGGACGCGTTGACCTGATCACCAATGTCGCCCACGAACTGCGCACGCCACTGGGTGCCCTGCGCGGCTATGCCGAGGCGCTCGAAGATCAGGTGATGGCTCCGGCAACCGCTTCGCAGGCCATTCTCCGCGAAATGCGGGCGCTGGAACGTCTGGCCCGGGACCTGAGCCTGGTGTCAAAGGTGGAGGCAGGAGCTGTGGAACTGCGTCTCAGCACCTTTGAGCCTAAAGAGGTGCTGCTCACCGCCAGGACGCGCTTTGAGGGTGCCGCCGAGGAATTCGGACTGCGCCTGGCCCTTGAACTCTCCTCTCCGCTGCCCCCTGTCACCGGGGATGTCGAGCGCACGTCGCAGATTCTGGCCAACCTGCTGAGCAACGCCCTGCGGCATACGCCCAGCGGCGGTCAGGTGACACTCAGCGCCAGGCAGCAGGGGGCGGCGGTGCGCTTTGAGGTGCGGGATACGGGTCCGGGGATCGCGCCGGAACATCTGAGCTGTGTCTTCGAGCGTTTTTACCGGGCGAATGCGGCCCGAACACGCGGTGAGGGTGAAGGCAGCGGCGTGGGCCTGACCATTGCCAGGGGGCTGGCCGAACGGATGGGCGGCACCCTGACTGCCACCTCCAGCAGCGCCGGAAGCGTGTTCGCCTTCACCCTGCTGGTCGCCCACCCTGCCACATGAGCGCCAGTTGTCTGGTGTGAGCGGCGCAGGACACCGTATTGTTTACATGACGGTATTCACTTTGAAACGGGTTAACGCGCGGCAGAATCAGAGGCTTAGGAACACCCCCACTGGTCGCCGTCTGGGAGGTTCAGCATGTTGAATAGAAAAGAGGGACTGGTGCGCGCGCTGGCTGTGGTGTTAACTCTGGCAGCCTTCAATCCGCCTGCCGCCGCGGGGGAGCACCCCTGACCATGACCAGTCCCAGCATGGCTTCACTTCTGGCTGCACCGCTGGTTTCAGCCACAGGAACGCCATTTTCCAGCGCCGTGCTGCGTGGTCACCCCCTAATTCTTCAGTTCTGGAACACCCGTTGCGCTGTGTGCCAGGCGAATGACTGGCTGCTGCGCAGCTGGGGCTTTGAGTACGCTGACCGTGGGCTGTTTGTCGTCGGGGTGCTGGAACAGGACACGCGCGCCAATCTGAATCGGTACGAACGCGACTTTGCCCTTGGCATGGTTAGCACCGTTGATGTCCGGCAGCAATTGGTCCGCACCTACGGCGTCCACACGGTTCCAACCATCCTGTTCATTGACCCCTCAGGCCACGTCATGAAAACTGTTCACGGCGCTCTCGCGCAACAGGACATTCTGGATGGATTGAAGTTGATCCTGTAGATCAAGTGTAGTGCCGTGTCCCACATCGGGGGTGGAGCTGGTGAACCTACTCCACACCCTGTCCTTCAATGCTATCCATGCACGGTCACCACGCGGCCCTCGCGTCTATCACCAGATGATCTGAGTTGTCCCGTTACCGCAGCAGCCGGGTCAGGTTCGCCAGCAGGGCCAGCACCGGGGCGGGCCACAGCCCCAGCAGCAGCGTTCCCAGCGTGGTCAGGCCCAGCGCCCACGGGTAGCCGGGCTGAACGTGCAGCCGGATTTCCCCCTCCGGCGCACGCAGGTACATCTCCACCACGGGCCGCAGGTAGTAGTACAGCCCGATGACCATATTCAGCGCCGCGAACACCGCCAGCCAGGTCAGGCCGCCCGACAGTGCCACCTGAAGAAGCAGCACCTTGCCCAGAAACCCGGCCAGCGGCGGAATGCCCGCCAGCGACAGCAGGGCCAGCGTGAGCAGCGCCGCCGTACCGGGCGCAGTTTTAGACAGGCCGCGCAGCCCCGTCAGGGCGTCCTGCCCGCTAACGCGTTCCAACTGCGCCACCACCGTGAAGGCCGCCAGATTCATGAAGGTGTAGGCGGCAAGGTAATATCCCGTCGCTGGAAGCGCCCCGTCCACCGTGCCTGAGACGGCCACCGCGATCAGGATGTAGCCCGCCTGCGCGATGCTGGAGTACGCCAGCAGCCGCTTGAGATGGGTCTGGCGCAGGGCGGCGAGATTGCCCAGCGCCATCGTGACGGCAGCCAGCACCGCGATCAGCGTGGGCCAGCCCGCCAGCCCATCCGGGAAGGCAACCAGCATCAGCCGCAGCAGGCCCGCGAAGCCTGCGATCTTGGGCAGCACCGAGATGAACCCCGTGACGGGCGCGCTCGCCCCGGCGTAGACATCGGGTGCCCAGAACTGAAACGGCACGGCAGTGATTTCAAAGGCGTAGCCCACCAGCACCAAACTCAGCGCCACCCACACCCACACCGGGTCAGCGCCGGAAAGGGCCATGCCGATCTCGGTCAGCGACAGGCTGCCGGTCAGGCCGTACAGGAAGGTCAATCCGTAAGCCATCACGGCCAGCGCCACCGCGCCGTAGATGAAATACTTCATTGTCGCCTCGTTAGCCCGCTTGCCGCCGCGCGTCATACCCACGAGCAGGTACGACGCCGTGCTGAGCATCTGAAGAAACAGCACGATCAACCCCAGGTCCAGGCTTCCAGCCAGCCCGACGCCGCCCAACGTGGCAAAGGTCAGCGCCACCGGGGCGTGCGGTTCAGCGTCGCGCCCGCGAAAATAAGCGGCGATGGGCAGCAGCGCCAGCAGCGCCGAGCCGATGATCAGCACCTTGAACACAGTGCCGAAGCCGTCCACCGCGTAAGTGCCGCAGAACACCTCCTGACCCGACCAGGGCAGCATCCGCGCGGTCAGGATCAGGGCGGCGGTTAAACCGAATCCGGCGACGATGGACGGCAGACTGCGCCATTTGCCGCGCACGAATCCGGCCAGCGGGACCAACAGCAGGCACATCAACCCCAGCGCCAGTTCCGGTCCGACGGCCCACAGCTCCAGGCATTTCACCGGCCCGTTGCCCCGGTCACGGCGTCAGTCGCGGCCACCACACCCAGCAGCAGGGAAGGAAAGATGCCCAGCAGCAGCGAGAGGGCCGCCAGCGGCACAATGGCCCACAACTCACGCCCGTTCAAATCCTGAATGTCCAGGCCGTCGGGTTTCTGGCCCATCAGCACGCCCGCCAGCACACGCAGGTACAGACCCGTCGAAACCAGCAACCCGATGACCGCCAGTACCGCCCACCAGACGTTCACGCCCACTGCGCCGCCGATCACCTGAAACTCAGCCACGAAGCCTGATAGTGCCGGCAGCCCCAGCGAGCCGAAGGCCAGCAATGCCAGCAGTCCGGCGAAGCGGGGCAGGGCCATCAGCCCGCCGAAAGCGTCAATGTTCCGTGTTCCGGCACGGTGGCCCAGGATGCCCACCAGGAAGAACATCCCCCCGGTCAGCAGGCCGTGGCTGACCATCTGGAAGGCCGCGCCACCTAACACCAGTTCCCGCACCGCCGGACTGTTCGTCAGCCCCCACAGGCCCGCAGCCAGCATCACGTAGCCCATGTGGTTAATGGAGGTGTAGGCGATTAGCCGCTTGAGATCGCGCTGGGCCAGAGCGGCCAGTGCGCCGTAGACCATAGAGATCACGCCCAGTGCGGCCAGCAGCCAGCCATACTGCCGTACCGTGTCCGGCATCAGTGGCAGCAGGATGTACAGCAATCCGAACGCGCCCATCTTGAGCTGCGCCCCGGCCAGCATCACGCTGCCTTCAGTGGGCGCTTCCACATGCGCGTCGGGCAGCCAGTTGTGCAGCGGGAAGGTGGGCAGTTTGACCCCAAAACCCAGCAGCAGCCCCAGCATGACCCAGAAGGCGGCAGGCGTTCCGGCGTAGGGCTGCGCCGCCGCGACGGCTGTGATGGAAAAGCTATGGGCCGCGCCATTTGTGCCAGGGGTGCCGAGGTACAGCGCCAGAAACGAGAGCAGCATGGCGAGGCTGCCCGCGCGCGTGTACAGGAAGAACTTCATGGCCGCGTAGCGTCGTCCCTCGCCGCCCCAGATGCCCACGATGAAATACATCGGCACCAGCGCCACTTCAAAGAATAGATAGAACAGCAGCAGATCCTGAGCTGCAAAGAGGCCCAGCAAGCCCGTTCCCATCAGTAAAAAGAGAAAGGCGTGTTCTTTGACGCGCTCACGCTGGGGCAACACGTAGACCATCACCAGCAGCATCAGCAGCGCCGTCAGGACGATCATGGCAAGCCCCAGACCGCTCAGGCCCACGTCGTAACTCGCGCCAATGGAAGGAATCCAGTCCAGCAATGTGCGCGATTGGACGCCGCCCGCCGCGCCGCCGAGACCTGAACGGTCAAAGCCTAGCCACAGCCACAGGCTGCCCAGCAGGGTAAGTCCCGAGCCGCCCAGCGCCGTCCAGCGCAGCAACGCGGGGCGCGAGGCGGGCAGCGCCAGAATCAGCAGGCCGGTCAACAGGGGCAGAAAGATGATGAGGTTCACCATGATTGGGCCATCCATTGTTGTGAGTTATTCAAAACACTTTTTGCCGAAGCGGCGGCCTTCAGCGCCATAGCACTGCCCCCAGCGTCATAACCAGCATCCAGCCGAAGAGAATCAAGGTGTAGAGGTAGATCTTCCCGCTTTCCAGGCCACGCAGCCACGTCCCCAGGCTGCCTAATCCCCGCGCCAGACCATCGGCCCCCTGCGCGAAACCGCCTTCCTCGGCGCGTGCGGTCAGGTTCGCGCCCGACACGGCGAAATCGGCGACGGCCCGCCCAGAGGTGTCCAGACCGGATTCCGCATGCTGAACGCCCCGGCTGCTGCCTAGGGCTGCATGGGCCACCGCCCGCGCCGCGCCGTCCAGTCCAGCTTCCACCCGTTGCAGGGCGAGAGACAGCGCCCAGGTCAGGTGCGCCACACCCACAGTCAGGCTTTCCAGCGCTGCACCCAGCGCACGCGGCCACATTCCGAGTGCGGGGGCGTCGCTGAGCCGCGCCGCCCGCACGCCGCCCCAGACCAGGCCCAGCACACTGGCGGCAATAGCGGCAATTCGCCAGCCCAGCGCCACTTCCGGGGCTTCGGGGAACGGCAGCAGGTCACGCAGCGCCCCGCCCAGCAGACCGCCAAACAGCGCGGCAACGGCCAGGATCAACGCGGGCCAGACCATCAAAGCGCCCACCTCACGCGCCTCTGTCTTCCTCTCCCCCGGCCAGAATGTCGTCACGCCCGCCCGCGCGATGTAGACGCCTGCCAGGAAGATCAGCCCCAGCATGAACAGGCCGGTCCACGCGCCGCTTTGGACCGCCGTCCCTAAAATCGCTTCTTCGCTCCAGAACGCGCCGAAGGGCGGCACCCCCGCCAGCGTCAGGCCCGCCAGGGTGAAGGCCGTGGCTGTCAGTGGCATGGTCCGCCCCAGGCCGCCCAGTTTGCCCAGGTTCAGCGTGCCTGCCGCGTGCTGCACTGCTCCAGCACTCAGGAACAGTGCCGACTTGAACAGCGCATGGACGCCCAGGTGAAAGGCTGCCGCGTAAGGGCCGCCCAGCCCGTAGACGAAGAACATCTCGCCGAGCTGCGACACCGTGGACCACGCCAGCACCCGCTTGAGGTCCGTCTGGGCGGTGGCGACGAGGGCGGAAAATAGCGCCGTCAGACCGCCGATCACCGCCACCGCCAGCAAGACGGCGGGCGCGGCGGCGAACAGTGGCTCCAGCCTCAACAGCAGGTACACCCCTGCCGCCACCATCGTGGCCGAGTGCAGCAGCGCCGAAACGGGCGTCGGCCCCACCATCGCGTCCGGCAGCCAGGCGGTCAGCGGCAGTTGGGCGCTCTTGCCGATGGCCCCGATTAAAAAGAGCAGGGCCAGTAGTTCCACCGTTCCAGCAGGCAGATTCACCACCTGTCCTAGTAGCGCGCCAATATCGCTGGTGCCCGTCAAATTCAATGCTAGCAGCCAGCCGAGCAGCAGCCCCACATCCCCCACGCGCGTCATCAGAAACGCCCTCAGGGCAGCTTTACGGGCCTCTACTTGGGTGAAGTGGAAGCCGATCAGCAGGTGAGAGGCCAGTCCCACGCCCTCCCACGCGGCAAACAGCAGTGCGAAGGAGTCGGCCAGCACCAGCGTCAGCATTGCGCCGAGGAAGAAGGACAGGGTGGCGAAGAAGCGCGGCTGCCGGGTCTCGCCGCGCATGTAGCCCACCGCATAGACGCTGACCAGCAGGCCCACACCTGCAACCAGGAAACTCAGCAGTCTGGAAAGGCCGTCCAGTGACAGGCCCACCGTCAGTTGAAATGATCCTGACTCAAACCACGGTCCCGACAGTGCCGGACTTGCCCTGCCAATCAGCAGCAGCGCCAGCACCGATACGCTGACGCCGAGGACGTTGAGCCAGCCTGCGTATCTGCCCCACACAGCGATCAGCAGGGAGGCGGTCAGCGGCGCGAGCGGCACCAGCAGCAGCAACGCCGTCACCCTTTCAGCTCCTGATAGTCGTCTACCTGCTGCGTCTGGCGGTTGCGGTACAGCAGCATCATGATGGCGAGGCCCACCGCCATTTCTATGGCCCCCACGGTCACGATCAGGATGGTAAAGATCTGGCCGGAGTAGTCGTCAGGCCGCACGTAACGCCAGAAGGCGATCAGGTTGAGGCCAATGGCGTTGAGCAGCAGTTCCACGCCCATCAGGACCATCACGGCGGAGCGCTGCGCCACCACCGTGTAAATGCCGATGCCGAACAGCAGGGCCGCCACGATCAGGTAAGCGCTCAGGGGCAGGGTCACGGTTCGTCCTTTGAGATGGGGACAGGATTCTTGTCGGCAGTCACATAAGCCTCCCGCCCCGGATCGGAGGGATGGGAGCCGGGACGTTGCAGGAACACCGCGCCGAAGATGCCGAGCAGGATCAGCAGGCCCGCGCCCTCAAAGGCGATCATGTATTTGCCCATCAGCAGCATGCCGATCTGCTGCGGCGAATCGGTGCTGAAGGCGACGTTGCTGATGGGCCACGCCGGACGCCACAGCAGCAGGCCCACCAGCACGGCGGTCACGGCGAGACCCAGCCACGCGGCCCAGGGGCGGGCGGGCGTGACCATGCTCATGTCCATACCGCCCATATCCATATCGCCGTTCATACCGCCCATGTCACCGTCCATCTGCATGTCGCCGTGATCCATGCCGGACATACCACCCATATCCATCTTCCCGTGATCCATGCTGGAGTGGTCCATCTGTGCCTGCCCGCTGCCGCTTTCCGGTGACACCGGCCCCGGCTCTTCACCGTGCGGCATGGCGTGGTGGGCCTGGGTCTGGCCTGCATCCATTTCACCGTGGGTCATCCTGGAATGATCAGCACCCCATGTTGATTGCTCAGGGCCAGAGTCCCCATGCGTCATCTGCGCCTCATCCGCTCCAGCGTGATTCATGGCGGCGTGGTGGTGGGCGGGGTGCGCCCGGTTCCCGTCGCCCATGTCCATCTTCATACTGCCGTGATCCATGCCCGCCATACCGTCGCTGGGTGCGTCGGCCTGACCGTGTCCGTCATCTGCGCTGGAGGAAGCATCGCCGTGGCCCATCCCGGCCATATCGTGGCCCTGATGCCCGTTCCCGTCGTTCTCGCCCTGCGGCTTCAGGCCCCGGCTGAACAGACGCTCCACCGGCGACATCTGCATCCCGGCCATCATCGCGCCGCCGGGGTCCATCGAGAACAGCAGCATGAACAGGATCATCACCAACATCCCGCCGATGTACATCATGATTTGCAGCAGCCCGATCAGGTCAGCGGACAGCAGGATAAACAGCCCCGCCACGCCGATGAACGAGGCCATTAAAAAGATGCCGCTGCGGAACATACTCATGGTGGTGGTCATACCCAGCGCGCCAAGCACTGCCAGAAGGGCAAACAGGCCGAAGGCCAGCCACTGCATCGCTACGCTCAGGATCACTGTGGCCCCACCCCCGCCAGAATCAGCCCGCCGACGATCAGCACGTTGAGAAGTCCAGCGGGAATCAGGATGCGCCATGACAGAGACAGCATCTGCGCGGTGCTGAGCGGCTTGAAGCGTCGGCCCAGCCACAGCATCAACGCCATCAGCGCGAAGGTCTTGAGCAGCATCCACACCGGGCCGGGCAGCCACGGTCCCAGCCAGCCGCCCAGATAGAGCAGCGCGCCCATCGCCGCGACCACGAACAGCAGCCCGGCCAGCGATACGCGCCACAGCAGCGCTTTCCAGCCGCCTACCGCGCTCAACACGCCGCCGCCAATGTGTTCGGACAGCGGCTCGTAAAACGGCGCGCGGTACGCCTGCATCAGCCCGGTGATCAGGTACAGGATGAAGCCCAGCGGTTGCAACACGATGAACCAGACGTCACTCTGCGCCTCCACGATGCGGGTGGTGGACAGCGAGGCGGCCATCATCAGCGCGCCGACGTAGGCCAGTCCCAGTGGCACCACGTACGACACGAGCTGCGCAGTAATGCGGTAAAAACTTTCCACCGCGTTGCGGCTTCCCGCGCCCCAGCCGCCCAGCGCCACGCCCAGCACCACAAAATCCACCACCACGATGAAGTAAAAAGCCCCGATGCCCAGGTCTGCTCCGATCAGCCCCGGTCCAAACGGCAGGACTGCTGCCGCCGCCGTCACGCCGAACAGCGCCGAAATGGGGCCAGCAGGATACATCCAGCGGTCCGCATGGCCCAGTTGCACGTCTTGATCTAGAGTGAGCGGCTGCGCGGCCCCAACTGCGGGCGTCAGCGCCCGTTCCAGCCAGAAAGTCAGTGCCGCGCCGACACACAGCGCCAGCAGGGTCAGGAAAGCGCCGCCGACTATACCTATTCCAGCTACTCCCATTCCAGCCCGCCCATTTTCCAGGCATAGGTCAGACCAGTCAGCAGAATGGCGATAAAGACCAGCATGTCCAGAAAAGCCTCCAGCCCAATGCCCCGGAACACGACGGCCCACGGGTACATGAAGATCATTTCCATGTCGAAAGCCAGAAAGATCAGGGCGTAGGTGGGGAAGCCGAAGCGGTACTGCTTCCAGGCGTCGGGCAGTGTGAGGTGCCGGACCTGGGGACGCCAGAGGGCGGCGGCCAGCAGCGCCAGCCCGAAGACCAGCAGAGCGGCCAGCGCAACAGCGGAGTAAAGGTTGAGCAGCATAGAGGCTCCCCGGTCCAGATTATTTCTTGCTCTCCAGATCGGCGATCAGCACTTTCATCTCAGCAATTTCGCGGACCTGGGCTTTGATGATGCCGTCGGCCAGTTCGCGCACGCGCGGATCTTTGATCTGCGCCCGCTCGCTGGTCAGGATGGCAATGGAGTGGTGCGGGATCATGGCTTTCATCCACGCCACGTCACCCACGGTAACCTGGGACCGCACCAGGTACAACGCGCCAGCAAAGACCGCCACGCTGCCGATCAGGATGCCCATGTTGGTCCGGCTGTTTTTGTACATGTTCAGCATGTACCCCAGCATGATCAGGGCCATCACCGCGCCCATGTACAGCGCCATCCACATCCGCGTCTGGCTGAAGTAAATATGATCCCACTGATAGGTATTCAGGTACATCAGACCGTACATGATCACGGTGGAGGTGGCAATCATGGCGGCAAAACGTCCGTAACTGCCGCCCATCGACTTTTTCTTGGAATGATCGGGCATGGCGTTGTCGTCGCCGTGGCCCGGCGTACGATGCATGGATTCGTTCATGGATTTCTCCTGGGCCGCACATCTGGGCGCGGAAAAAACCGCCTGCCAGCTTGATGTCCCTGGCAGGCAGCGAGCGTCGTGAACTTCAGGCGTTCAGTTCAGGGTCGCCAGCAGTGCCTGGCAGGCCTGCTCGCAACGGCGGCAAGACTCCATGCACACCTCGCAGTGCTTCATGCTCATCTTCTCGGCGTGCTGCTGGCATTCGTCACCACACGCTTTGCAGGCGGCTAGGCAGCTCTGAAGTTGCGCGCGGATCACGGCCAGTTCTGGCTGCGTCTGGCGCACCAGCACGCGCCCGGTGGTGATGCAGATGTCGGCGCAATCCGAGTTGAGACGGATGCAGTGCATCAGGTGTCCGGCGTGTTCGGTCTCGCCCAGGCAAGCGTCGGCGCAGGAGGTGCAGATCTGCGCGCACTCGAAACAGGCGTCGATGCACTCGGTCAGCGCACCCAGATCGAAAGGCGACTTGTCAATCTGCGGGTGCATCTGCAGCATACGGGTGATGGTGGAACCGGCGTTCTGGGTCATGGCAAAACCTCCAGGAATGGGATGGGAAGAAATGGCGGAGCGGTCCGGGAGCATCAGATCATCGTCGGGAGAGGCCGCCAGGGTTCGGGCCGACGGGTGAACAATTTCTGATGCACCACTGATCTAAGTCGCTTCCTGTTAAGTTCGTGTAAAGCGCAGGCTTGCGTTAAGTATCCTTCAAGGTGAATGGACTGGGAAACGTGCAGTCGTAGCGCTGGATAACAGCAGAGGAACGCCTGGAATTCACGGCAATAGGGTCATGTGGCTCCAGCACCAGACCACTTTCTGAGTTCACTGTTTTCAGGGTTGCGGGGCCATCACGTAAGCCATGCCGCCCGCATGGCCAAGCCACAGCCGCTCAAACACCGCCCGGGGATAAACGCGGCTGACCGTGTCGTCGCTGCGGGCCGCCGAATCATTGACCATTGGATTGCCCCCGGCATCAAACCCCCGCAGGACCAGCAGATGCCCATTGGACCAGGACAGGGGTGCGCCGGGCAATTCCCCTGCTTTGAGGCGCAGGCTCACGGCGAGCGGAAGGCCCCGAACCAGATACGCTTCAGCGTCACGCAAACTGCCCATCCGGGTCACCAGACCCTGGAGGCCCTGCGTGGCGGCGTAAGCGGTGTTGAACGGCCAGTTGCCAAACCCGTCATACGCCGGATCAAAGGTGGCGCGGGCGGCGTCCGGCACACGAACGGGGCGCTTCCAGAAGCCGAGGATCATGCTGACGCTCGTCGGGCTGCACCACACCTCTCCCCCGTTCGGGTAGATCATCTGCGAGCGCCCTGGCACCGTCAGGCTCCTGTTCCAGGCTGTGGGCTGCCCCGCCCGGCCCTGGTCCTGGAAGCGTAGGGCAGTGTCCGAGGTATTGAACGACATCAGGCGGGGGACCAGCCCCGGCCCCAGCGCCGCGCGGAATTGAAAAGCGACGCTGAGAAACGGGAGCGCCAGCGTGTCGGTCCTGACCTCACCGTCCGGCGTTCGGACCGCGCGGTCACTGGACCGAACACCGGACGCACTCCAGGTACCGAAGCCGAAATAGGGCGTCCAACTGCCATCAGGACGCCGCACCCGCACTTCCACCTCTGCCGCGCTGGTGGGCGTTCCGGTGACGTTCCAACTGGGAATCAACTCGTTGAACGGCGCGACGCGGACCTCCCCCCCCTGAAGGCGTCCGCCCGTTATCTGCGGCAACGCCTGCCAGGTGGATGGCACGCTGGCGTTGAGTTGCGCAACCCGGACGAGGGGAGACGGGACGCCGTAACTGGTCTGCTGCGTGTAGGGGGCCGCCATCGCCCCCGAAAGCAGCAGAGCAGCGGGTAAAGTCAGGGGCAGCACACTCGCACGGGGCCGCCGTGTCAAGCCCCTGCCGCCGTCCAGCGTCACTGGCCCACCTGCTGGCTGACCTGGGCCTGGAAGCGCAGGAGTTCCTTGCTGGCCGGGTAAAGCTTGAGCGCGCGGCGGGCCAACGTCGGAATATCTGTGAACTGACCGGTCTCGAGCCAGGCCTCAAATGCCTCCTGCGGTACAGGTTTTAAGCCCAACGCTGGGCCAGGTTCTCCCCTGATTGGACAGCCGGTGCCGGCGTTTACGCTGGTGACCCTCAGCGGTCAGTCCCTCAGCCTGGGCGGGCAGGCAGGCAAGCCCACCGTGATCAATTTCTGGGCGTCGTGGTGCGTCCCCTGTCGGGAGGAAGCCCCGCTGCTCCGGGAATTTGCCCAGCAGGCCCGGAACGTCCGGGGGATAGGTGTGGTCTTTCAGGACCGGGCGGACGCGGCGCGGGCGTTCAAACAGGAGTTTGCCGTACCCTATCCCAGTGTCCTGGACCCTCAAGCCCAAACCGCCATCAACTTTGGGGTTGCTGGCGTGCCAGAAACCTTTTTCGTTGACGCGCAGGGCGTCGTGCAGGCCAAGCACTCGGGTCCCCTCAACCGGGACAGTTTGCGTTTGAACGCCCGGAAGATTGGCGTGTCGTTTTGAACGCAGCGCCAACTCAGGGTGTGAGGACGGGATGACCTATTCAGAAAAAGGGGCCAGAACCATCCTGGTGGTCGACGACGAACCCAGCGTGCGCAAGGTGGCGGCCGCCTACCTGGAGCGTGAGGGCTTCCAGGTGTTGACTGCATCTGACGGTCTGGACGGGTTGCAGGCGGCGCAGGCTCCTGGCCTGGCGCTGGTGGTCCTCGATGTGATGCTGCCCAGACTGGACGGCCTGGAAATCTGCAAGCGGCTGCGCGCCGTGTCTGATGTCCCCATCATCTTGCTGACCGCACGCGGAGAAGAGCTTGACCGGGTGCTGGGGCTGGAACTGGGGGCGGACGATTACATGGTCAAGCCGTTCAGTCCACGCGAACTCGTGGCGCGGGTCAAGGCCGTGCTGCGGCGCGTGTCCGGTGAGGCGGCCCCGGCAGCCGTGGTCTACGGGAACATGCGCATTGATCCGGTCACGCGCACGGCCCGCCTGGCCGGGCAAAGGCTGGATCTCAGCGCGCTGGAGTTTGATCTCCTGTACGTTCTGGTCAAGACTCCGGGGCGGGTCTTCACCCGCACGGAGCTGATCGAGCGGGTGTGGGGCGAGGACTTTCCGGGCATTGACCGGGTGGTGGACGTCCACATGGTGAGCCTGCGCAAACAACTGGGGGAGTCCGGGCAATCGCCCCGGCTCATTCACGCCGTGCGCGGTGTGGGCTACCGCTTTGGCCATGCCGAATAGCGGATGGTCCCGGTTCACCAGCCCCGGCTTGCGGGCCAGATTGCTGCTGTCTTACCTGCTGGTGATCGTCCTGTCCGCCGTGACCATGATCTTGATCGCGGAGTGGAGCGCGCCGCTGTTCTACCAGACGCACATCAAGCAGATGATGCAGATGTTTGGGATTCGCGATATTCCAGAAATGCGCCGCCAGCTCTCGGACGGCTTTACCGGGGCATTTGGCAGCGCACTGTTCGTGGCAAGTGTGGCGACGCTGATGCTGTCCCTGGCCGTGAGCGCGTTCGTGAGTCGTCAGATCCTACGCTCGGTCCAGCGGCTGAGCCACGCCAGCACGCGCATCGCGGCGGGCCACTACGCCGAGCGGCTGCCGGAGATGGGCCGGGACGAGCTGGGGGAGTTGACCAGCAGCTTTAACCGCATGGCCCAGGCGCTGGAGGCCACCGAGGAGCGGCGACGCGAGCTGATCGGCACCGTCGCCCACGAGTTGCGCACGCCGCTCACAGGTATGCGCGGTCTGACCGAGGGCCTGCTGGACGGCGTGTTCAGCATCGAGGAGGCGGCTCCTGACATCCTCCGCGAGATCCGCCGCCTGGAGCGGCTGACGCAGGACCTGTCCCTGGTCACACAGGCAGAGGCCGGAATGATGTCGGTGGTCAACCAGCCCGTTATTCTGGGCGAGATCACGCGCGCCGCCCTCGCCCAGTTTGAGCGCCCCTTTGCCTTGAAGGACCTGGACCTGAAACTGGATGTGCAGCAGGAAACGGCGGTCCTGGCTGATCCTGACCGGTTGATGCAGGTGCTGGTCAACCTGTTGTCCAATGCCCTGCGGCACACCACAGGTGGCGGGGTGACGGTGCAGGTCAGCAGACTGCCCACCTGCGGTCAGGTCACGGTTACGGACACAGGTGAAGGCATCCGTGAGCAGGACCTGCCGCACGTCTTCGAGCGGTTTTACCGTTCAGATCAGTCGCGGGCGCGGGACGCGGAAGAGAACGTGGGCGTGGGCGTGGGCTTAACCGTCTCGCAACATCTGGTCCAGGCCATGGGCGGACGCGTTTCACTCAGCAGTCAGGTGGGTGTCGGGACCACGGTGACCGTGGAACTTCCCCTGGCGGCGTCCGGGCTGCGTTCAGGCCAGCAGGACATGGCCTGACGTAGGGAACAGCGGGCCGCCAACGTCACTGGCGGCCCGCTGAACATCCGCAGGGTGTGTGACGTTCAGGAATTTTGGTGACACTCCTGACAAAACCATTGGGAACCGCCAGCTGGCGTTATGCCACAGATAATCTCTGCTTTCGACTGCGGGATGGGCCAGGCGTCCGCTGTCAGGGGGCAATAGAATTCGCCAGACGTGGAAGATGGGCTGGGCCATCCCGCAGCTTTTGCGGTGGCCCGGGTATTCAGGTGCGAACCCCGCCTCTATCCAGCGGTAATATGGAATGGGGACCATTCAATTGGGTGGACGCAAAACGCCGACTTCAGGGAGTGAAAGCGCTCGCGGATGGCCTGAGGCGTCTGCACACGACGGCTGCGGACCGGATCGGATATATAGACTGTTCGGATTGCTGTGCATCGCGCTGGCCTGGATGACCCATGTCGGGGCGAAGGACCAGCAGGACATGACAACCAGGGGAGACTGGTGCGGAGTCAAGGACGGAGGGGCCAGACACAGGTCAGTCAGGCCGTAAGGTGGGAGCGAGTCGTCTCCGGGGCCAGCCTTCAGCTCCTAAGCGTCCGTCGGCCCGGTCCGAAGGCGCGCATGATTTCAAACGTAACGACGGTCAGCGCGGCCAGTTGCACGAACGGCACCACACCCACGCCCAGCCCCGGTACGAGCGGCATCAGGGGACGGTAGGACCACCAGCCGAGGGCCAGCGTGATCCGCTCCCCGAGGAAAGCCGACAAAGTGCCGCCCATGACCACCAGCGTCAGATCGAGGAGACGCCGGCGGCGTATCCACCAGGTGTCCCGATGCCACACGGCAAGTGCCGCGTAGGCAGCGGCCGAAAAGGCCGCGTCGCCAAGCGAGGCCGCCGCACACAGGACCCATGAAGCAGGCGACCAGTCCATGTCGCCGAAGAGCGGCATTTGCAGCATCTCCCATGCGAAGTTAAGCGCGAACGCCACGCCGTAGACTCTCAGCAACGCCTGCGTCAATTCAAGCCGGTCAGGCGTCATGCGCTACCGTCCTGTTCGGGCGTGGCTTTGAGCGCGACGAGAATGCCTCCCAGGCGGCGTTCCCGCACTTCGACCCGAAAGCCAGCGTTGTGCAGCAACTCGGATGTGGGCCGGTTCAGATGGCACCCGACGACGTGATCGAACAGCGGATCAAGCAGGTTGGCGACGCTGGCGAGCAGCGCATTGGGTGGGCGAACATGTTCCAGCGCGAGGAGTTGGCCGCCCGGACGCAAGACCCGGCGCAGCTCGGAGAACAGGCGCTGTGGATCGGGTATGCCGCACAGCGCCAGAGAGCTGACAGCCGTGTCGAAGCTGCCTTCAGGAAATGGCAGGGTTTGAAAGTCGCGCTGCATCAGCCGAACGGGGAACGGCAGAGGCAGCGCCTTCACTCGCGCACCTCGGAGCATCGCGCCGCTGACGTCCAGGGCGGTGAGGCTGTGTAGGGACAGCGGATAATGCGCGAAGGTCGCGCCCGTTCCCACCCCAAGTTCCAGCACGTCGCCGAAGGCACCGGAAAGCAATCTGGCGCGCAGCGCGTTCAGTGTTGCCTGGCGTGTCACGGCGTCGTACCGTTTTGCGGCCCGGTCATACAGGTGTTGGACGCGCTCGGAATTCGCCACGCTGGCTCTCCTCCTTGAAGTCAGGGACGCCTTGTTACGTCCCCAAAAAACAGATGGACGTGCCCTGAAGGCTATTCGAACTGTCCGTCGACCGGGAAACTTTCCCCACGACCTTGCTGTTGGTGTCGAGGGCGACGTCGGCTTGTCACACCAGCCCGCAGCAACCGCCCTGGTCGTCTACAACGGCACCCCTTCGTACCTGATTGTCCGCCGTCACCTTACAGCAGTCATTCTCACTGTCGTCTGGGGTGACGGTCACGACGAAGCTGGACAGGCACTCAGCCGCTTTCATGTTATACGGAATCCGTATTATTGGCGTCCTTTTTCTGTGTCACGCCACGCACGGCAATGTCCCGGTCAATGATCATTCCGATAGGGTTTCTGTTTTTCTATTTTTCCACCACAGGTAGACAGCCGCAGTCGTGTCGTTCCATCGTGCGGGCCGCTTCTGGCAGGGGCGTGTCAGGCAGGCAGCAGGCGGGGTTGCCGGTCATCACTTCTTTCATTTGCATAGACTTTTCCTTGACACAGGTGTGGGCGAGAGACCTTGCTACCGCCCAGGCTGATCAAACGCAGCCTGGGCGGTAGCGCCGGAGCCGCCAATCCACGCCAGCCGGTCAGTGTCCGAGATCGCGCTTGAGGGTCTCGAACTGCTCTTTGGTCAGTTCACCCCGGGCAAACCGCTCCCGGGCAATCTGAAGGGTGCGGTCCGTGTCGAACACGCTGCCCGCATGACCCCCATGCGAACCCTGGTTGAGGGCGCGGACCAGCACCACCAGCCCGACGATGATCACCACCATAAACAGCAGCATGCCGATCCATCCAAATCCTCCCGAATCCATCCCATAGCCGTAACCGTTCATCTTGACTCCTTTGTTCTCTTGAGTGACCGTTTGAGGTTGACGCTGTTCCCGGCAGGTTGCGCCCGGGGTCTGCCAGGTCTTCGCGTGGATGAAGGGATCTGGATCATGGATTCGCGCCCAGCATTCAGGGTGTGGTTGAGCGGATCAGGATCTCGCCGCATCACACCTCGGCCAGCACCCGTTGAAGCATTGCCCTGGCCTGGACCCCGAGTGGGCCGAGCGCCTCATTGTCCGTCAATCCGAGGGCCAGGGCCGGGTTGAGAAAGCCCACCTCCGTGCCGTTCTGCGTGCCGATCACGAACGCGCCACAGGGCAGCAGGGCGACGATGCTCGGGTCGAGTTCGAGGGCCTGTCGAGCCAGATCCGGCGAGCTGGCCCTAGGCCCAACCACACGGCCCCGAAGCCGGATCGGCTTCAAAAGTTCGCTTGACGGCAAAGTCGGTCATTTGACCCTCCTGAATCGGCACGGGTCTACTTGACCTCACCGAGATAAGCGCCGTGCCAGCCGTGCACCCAGACTTCTCCGGTGAAGGCATTGATCGACAGCATGCCTTCGGTGGCCTTCCGCCCATAATCGAAGGTGTAGTACCCAGGAAACGGCATCCCTTCAAACACCTTGCTTCCGGGCAGGTATCCGGCCACAAAGGTGCTGGCGAGCTTCTGTGCTGCCGTCTGGGTATATCGGGCCGGGGCTACAGGAACCTGACGGCCCTGGTTGAGGCCGCCCATCATGCCGTTGCCAAACTGGCCGCCCTGCATGCCGAAGCGGGTGTTCCAAAGCATGTTCGGGCCGGGTTCAGGCTGGACCACCCCGGTATAGCGGTTGACCAGCACCTCGGCCAGGCCTGCGCCAGTTGCAACGTCCACCACCTGGAAGTAGTCATTTTCGGCGAAGACCATGAAGTCCCTGATCTTGACCTGAGCGCTGTACCGACCCGCGAATCCCTGTGCGCGCCGCCGGGCCTCGTCCTGTGAGATGGGGCGTGACGAGGGCGCGTAGAGGCCCATCATTGTGCTGCCCATGCCGTTGTCTCCCATCATTCCCACACTGGCGCCATTGCCGCCCATCATCCCCTGGCCATTCCCCTGTCTCATCCCACCGTTTCCCGGCTGACCCATCATGCTCTGGGCGAACACGCTTCCTATGAGGCCGAACAGGAGCAGTCCGGTGCCGATCAGCAGTTGATTGCTCGTCTTTTTCATCTTGGACCTCCGTTGAACCTGAAGGTGGTGATCCCTTCCAGGCGTGTTCAGCACCGTTCAGAAGTGAACCCGCTTGTCCTGAACCCAGCGCTGCACTCTGAACGTAGTTGTCAGTCATTACCAGGGCATTACTGGTGGGTGTGGGGCTCCAGGAACACAGATGGTTGTACCTGAAGGCCGGGCCAGCCCTGTGTCAGAAAGGTCCACCAGCGTGCGGATCAGTCGTGTGCGTGTCATACGGACTCCGATTAAATCTTGGCTCTTCCTGGATTCCAGGGAGCTGAGAACGCTCTGGTAAACTGTCGGCATGCTGAATTTGATTCAGCTCCTGGACGATGAATAATGCTTCAAAGTCGTGCGGGAACTCCGTTGGCCCGGTGGCGTGACATGCCCGCACTGCCACGCACCGCATGTCGTCAAACAAGGCCGGGAGACACCCAGCGGTTCAGACAGCGAAATCGCTGTCTGAATTGCCAGCGGAAGTTCGATGACCTGACCGGCACGGTCTTTGCCGGCCACCACCACCCCCTCCGGCAGTGGGTGGCTTTCTTGGTCAGAGCAGCGCCGATGACGACGCTTGACCGCTGCCTCTATCTGATGGGCCTCAATCTGAGTCACCGTCAGATTGCGCATGAACTCGGCCTGAACGAAGATGATGCTCAGAACATGACCCGAAGTCTCCGGCAAGGCGTGGTGGAGGCGTCCATCACGCCTCCCCTCGCCGGCACGGTCGAGATCGACGAGGTGTATCTGGTGGCGGGGCACAAGGGGCAAAGCGATCTGGTGAAAAAAAATCTCGGCCTGGCCGCAGACGACGTTTGAAAGGCAAGCGAGGACGCGGCACTGCCGCGTCCGACAAGCCACCAGTCCTGGGGGTTGTGGCAAGTTGTTGTTTCCTCAGCACCCAAAGCGCCTCAGCATCGCAGGCGGCCTGAAGTTCAGGCCGTCTGCCGCACCACTTCGCGCCATAGCGTGAACGCCTGTTGTAAGTGGTGGCGACGGTGATGAGCTGGTACGGTGCAGCGGGCCGGGTAGTGCAGATTCGTAACGCGGGCGTGCAGGTCGAGAAATCCCTGTGCGCGTCGTCGTGATCTGAAGCCGCGTTGCTGGCGCTCTTGTCGTCGGGTGGGACGGTGAGATTGCTCCACGAGGTTGTTGCAGCGGGCCGTGGAGACCACCTGGACGTGCTCCACACTGTGGAGCACGGGAAGCTCACGAAGGGCCGCCCCATAACTCCAGAGCTTGTCAGTGTGGACCGTCTCTGGAATGTCGTGCTCACCCAGGAGGCGGACAAAGAAGGACTTGGCTGCCTCAGTATCGCGGTGCCGCTGAAGGACAACGTCCAGCACGATGCCATATTCATCAATCGCCCGCCACAACCAGTGAGTGATGCCGCCCACGTCCACATGCATTTCGTCGAGATGCCATCGGGAACCCCGTCGGGACTCCCGATGGCGCAGACCCTGGGCGAATACGTCGCTGAACTTGATGCACCAGCTGCGGATTGACTCGCGGGTGACGCAGATCCCTCGTTCCAGCAGGAGTTATTCAACATCCCGATAGCTCAGCGTAAACCGGTGATATAGCCACACGGCGTACCCGATGACCTCACGAGGGAACCGATATCTGGGAAGCTTCTGACCGCTCAACACCGCGCCACCCTACCAAAACAACTTGCCACAACCCTTTGCACATTCTACAGATGACGCAGCTAGCCGTTCGCTGAACAGAGAGTCCAGTCCAGGCGTGTAGATCAGGATCAGGTTACACTGCTGTGCAGTGGAAGCCTTTCTCCGGTGAGCACGCTCGTAGAAGCCCTGCCTCTGGCCACGGAACATGGTTCCCGGCTGTGGTCCTGGCTGTCCAGCCTTGATCCGGCCGTCCTGAATCTGTCCACCTTCGGCCTGATGGCGCTGGAGGGAGCAGGTATTCCCGGCATTCCCGGCGTGATTCCCATGCTTGCCCAGGCGGCGGCCATTGACGCGGGCCACACCACCCTGACGGCGGCGCTCATCTGGGGCGTGCTGGGCAACTGGCTGGGAAGCTTGCTGGGCTACGCCGTTGCCCGCTGGGGCGCACATCTCCTGCCCGCCCGCTGGCTCAAAGCCCGCAGTACCCAACGCGCGGCACAGCTGCTGGAACGCTGGGGCGCGGGACTGGTCATCGTGAGCCGCACAGTGGGTAGTCTGCGCACGCCCGTGACTCTGCTTGCTGGCCTGAGCCATTATCCCCTGCCCAAATACACCCTGTTGAGTCTGCTGGGGGCGGCGGTACATGTGGGCGTCTGGCAGACGATCCTGTGGAAATTCGGTCCGCAGATCCTACCAAAGGTTGGGCGCTGGGGCGTTGACTTGGCCATCGGCGCGGTGCTGCTCGTGCTGGTTATCTGGGGACTGAAGGTCTACCAGGCGCGAGACGGCGTCAACATACTTGAAAGGGGCGAGGATTCGTCTGCCTACGGCGGGGCTGGAGAGGGCGACAACTGACCTGGTCCTCACCCATCTACAACAGTTTTGGACTGCCACATGAAATAGATAGTTTCTGGCAGGTTTGTACGAAGGTCCCGAACAGTCTCGCTGGGAATTTCACCAACAGATCCTGGGCGTAACAAGCCCTATTTTATAGGTCTTGAGAAACCGCCAAAGGCAGGCTGAGCCACTTGGCCGAGCTGATCGAAGAAATGCACCGTCATTTCAACAAACGCCGCTTCCCCATGGCCAAACGATTCATCGGCTTGTCCGGAGACTGATTTTTCGGTAGCCCCGCTGAACATCTCTGTCGCGCCCCTCTACGTCTGACCGCCTTTGTCATAATCGGGCGATGACGCGGCAGATGGCAAAGCGGACGCAGGACGTCCCGGCGGCAGGCAAATACAGCGCTTTCCTGACGGACGTGGAAGCTGTCCGCGCCCTGCTGCTGGCAGACGTTCGCCGCCGGTCCCGGCCCGAACCTGTCCCCCGCCCACGTGACGGGCTACGGGGCTGGCCGCTGCTGTGGGTTCCGGTTGTCGAAGTGCTGGCCTGGGGAGTTGCCTTCTGGGGTCTGCATGTCAACAACGACCTAGCGACGCTGGGCGGCGTAGGGGTGGCCCTGCTGACCGTGATGGTCTGGACCGGCGTGTCCGTGCGGCAGTTCCGCGAGGACTGGCAGCGGCGCCGCGAGGACAGTCTGGAGACTGCCACCCGCGCTGCCGTGAGCCATCAGGAACTGGTGGTGGCCCTGCTGGGTTTTGGCCGTGCCAGCCTGAACTTCGTGGCCGATGAGTACCGGGACCGCGAGGCGCGGGTGGCCCGGCGCACCGGACTTGTGGTTGGCCCAGCGCAGGCGGGGGGCATCCTGGGCCTGATTGGGCTGGGCATCGCGGCCAGCGCCACCCTCACCCGCGCCTTCAGCGACAACGCGGCGATGTCTGGCCCCGTGCGGGACCTGATCTGGCTGATCCTGCTGGTGATCCTGAGCCGCAGTGTCACCGCCCTGCTGATCCGCCACAACACCAGCGCCCTGCTGAACTACTCGGACATCCTGCAACGCGTCAGCAGTGCCAAGGCCATCCTGGACGCTGAAACAAACGAAGGTGAGGAAGTGGCACTGGAAAACGAGCAGGAGGTCCACGCCGCAGAGGAGGCCACCGAGCAACAGGAACGGCGCGAGGCGGAAATCGAGACTGACGAGTGGGCCCGAGAGGACCGGGAGCTTCGGGAGCAGGTGTCATCACCTCAACAGCGAGAGGAGATACGGACTGAGTGAGGTTGCGGGCCTGGGCATGGCATGTAGGGCGTTGAAAGACAAATCCCCTCCCAGTCACGCGGTCATCACCATGGTCTGAACATAGATGTTGAGTCCTGGGATTGATCAAGAACGCAGGCGGCTGAGGTTGGTCTGCGCCCGATTGGCTGCACAAGTTTCAGTAAAAGCTCAAGCCGTGTGGATGGGCAAAACGGCAAAAACGCATGCGCAACCGGATGGATTTGGGTAAAGTCCGATCAGGAAAGAGGTCTGTACAGCCTGGCCTGTGTTCCAAAGGGAGGTCCATCATGCAGAACACGAGTTGGTTCAAAGCCGCATCTCTTGCCATCGGTTTCGCGCTCGTACCGTCGGCTCTGGCGGGGGGAGGAGGCGCGCCTGTCAGTATCTTCGGCACCTGGGAGGTCACGGCCTACCGCTTCGGTGACGGCATCTCGGTGGGGGAAGACCAGGCCAAGGCCAACCTGGGCAAAATGCTGACCTACAGCGCCAACCGCGCCGTCTCTGATGAGAGTTGCGACACCCCGACCTATTCACTGGCACGCACCACCGACCAGGCTTTTCTGGAGAACTACCGCACTTCACTGGCCTCAATAGGCATCAAGGGCAGTGCCGTGGAAACCGTGACCATCCGGTGCGCGGGCAACGACTGGACTGAGTTCGGTGCCACCGTGTTCAGGATCTCGGACCGCGAGGCTTTAACCCTCTGGGACGGCGTGTATTACGTCCTTGAACGCCAGGGCGACTGACCTTGATCCAACGAAAAGCGTCCTGACCGATGAGGTCAGGACGCTTTTCGTTGACCCTTGCATTCAGCGGAGTTGCAACAACTCCACAAACTGGTCCAGCCGCGTGACCTCAGGATTGGAGTTGCTCTGATCCAGCGTGCTGTTGACGCCCGCGAAATAGGTATTCACTTCACCTTCGTAACGGGCGCGGTCCTTGTCATTGTCCTGAGGCTGGGGGGCCACGTCATATCCGCTGCCTTCCAGGCTCTCGCGGGTAGGCAGCACGTTGCCAGAGAACGAGCCGTTCACCGTCACCAGATATCTGCCGTCGCGGCTGATGCCCTGGAACACGTAACGCACATCGGTGCTGGCGAAACGCCGCACGTCCTGCGAGAACGCCCCCAAGTAACGTACACCGCGCAGATTGGCTGACGACAGGCTCTTGCGCGCCCCAGCCACGGCCAGCGACGCGTTCACGGTGTCTATGGCGGGCAACCGGAAGGCGGCGGCAGTGTTCAGTGGGGCCGGATTCTCAAGGAGTGAGCGGAGGGCCTTTACCTGTTGACCCACGCTGCCCTCGGTCTGCTCGGGGTATTTCTGAAGCAGGGCGGCCAACGGATAAATGCTGACGGTGGTTTCGATGCCATAAGCGTCGGGGGCACCCTGGAGTTGAAGCTCAAGGTGAGTCGGAGGGAAGAAACTGGGTTCCTCGCGCCTCGCTTCCCCCTGAACCACCCGCAGCGGACCAGCCTGGGGAAACAACGCCTGATTCCAGTTCACTGTGGGCAGTGGCTCAACAGGCAGAGGTCCACTTCCCCCACCGGCCAAACTGGAAGAAGCCAGCACAGAAAAACTGAGGGCGAGGAGTGGGCGGGCTTGCGTCTTCATGCTCCTATTGTTCAGCTTTAAGAAGCAAAACGCAATTGAAGTTAGTCTTGAGTCGATTATGCGTCCTTAATCGGCCACGTCTTGGCATTTGGATATATGAATCGTCAAGTTGCCCAGAATGAAATGGCAACCTTGCTTCTGTAAAGAGTTTTGATATACCCGAAGACTGAATGCCAAATAAGTGCAGGATTCTTAGCACAGCGACTTCAGAATCGGCACACTTTAAGGTCCTCAGAGAGGATCGGAACTTCTTCCCACTCTTAAATCACTTCCGAATGAGTCTTCAAAAAACGACGGAGCTGTCAGCCCCGGCGCATAAAAAAGATGCTGTTTAGATATCTTCGTTGGTTACAGATGTGACATTACAGGTGCCATATACGGAAATACTGCCAAGAGCAATGTCGTCAATCTGATAGTTCGACGATCCGGTCCTAACCTTGAGCTGAGGGTAGAAGCTGCCCAGGCTATTGCCGGCAGTCACGATCTTGACCTTCTGGGTGGTAGGCGTGACGATAATACTTTGCGGAAGCAGGCCGCTGCCTGTTGAGGAATTTGCCTCAAATTCCACCCTGTATTTACCATTGCCAATGCTGGCAAGCTGTTGGCCAGTCACCGTAGTTGTGAAGTTACTGTCGTACTGGCTGGTAGAGTTGCCCTTCAGACCAATAACAACTGATTCAACAAAACCTTCCAAGGTCAGATTGAT
Source organism: Deinococcus marmoris (assembly GCF_001949125.1). GTDB lineage: Bacteria > Deinococcota > Deinococci > Deinococcales > Deinococcaceae > Deinococcus > Deinococcus marmoris_A. Next base: position 4,949 of record NZ_MSTI01000062.1, on the reverse strand, counting down.
GGCGACTTCCGTTTTCTTGTTCCGCGCTCCGTTACCGGTGACATTGTCACACGCAACGAATCGACCGGAAGCCGAGTTCAGCTTGTATTCGGTGCGAATGCTGTCGATTTTCCCCTTGCCGCTGCCATCCGGTGCACGGCCGCTGTTACAGCTCGCCAGAAGGCCGGTCATGGTTACAGCTGCCACTGCCATCATTATTTTTTTCATGCCTCTTACTTTCCTATATTTTTCGGTCAAATGGGTGATTTTTACATTGATCAAACATAAGGGGCAGGTGGCTTAAGACTGAGTCTTCGGATACTATTATTAAGAGATTCCTGACAATTGACTGGTCACCTGCCTTGATGAGAGCCTGCCGCCGTTCAGTGCGGCAGCTTCAGCATGCCCGCGTACATGGCAATAAACATCTGCTCATCCAGCGGTTCAGGTCGGTTCCGAGTGGCGCTGACACACCACATCTTGCCCACCTTGCTGGTGAGCTGGTTGGTCAGGTTGAGCACACCGGGTTCGGAGCCGCCCTTGAAGCTGACACTGGGGAAATCGGCAGGATCGGCCACACCAGGGTTCTGCCAGGTCTCGGGCAGTTCCGCCATCAGGCGGCACAGGCCCTGGGCGCTGACAAACCATTCCACGTCCGTTGCAATGGTCAGGCCCTGCACGAAGACCATGGCATTGGACAGTGGCGCGGCGTCTGCCTGCTTCAAGACTTCCTTTCGCGCGGCCCGGTCCAGCCCCACTGAACGGTAGGCGCGTAGCAACTCGATATTGGCCGGGTTCTTGAGGACGAAGAACTCGCGGGTGCTGGGCATGTCGGTCTGTCCCAATCTGGCCTCCACACCCGCGCGCTCCACGGACTTCAGGAGGAGATCGGCGGCAGTGTTATCGCTCACGCTGATCATGCGGGCGGCCAGAGGCTGTGGCTGTCCCTATTCCTGCACGAGGAGGCTGACCTATCCGGGGAGAGCAGCGAAGACGGCGCGGGCTTCCGCCAGAGTCTTGTAGGAGACTTCTGGCGGGACAGGTCGCAGAAAGAAGCTGGAGATCCGCCCCTGAACATCGACTTTGAAACTGGTCACGTCCCACGCGCCCTTCTCAAAGGTCAGACGCCAGCCCGCACCTTGCGGGTCAACCTTCTGGAGGGTTCCGAACTGGGCACGAATGCTGGCAAACAAAGCCCTGATGTCGTCCGTCTTCGCTTCTGCCAGGAACTCGGGGCTAAAGCGCGACACGTCTACAGGATCGGTTTTAAACAGGCTGGTCAGTTGTAGGGCGGCCTCATCACTGCTGCCCACAGCGGCTTCCGGTTCGGCCGGGCGCAGCAGCAGGCCCGTGAATCGGCCCTGGCCGTCCAGACTGATACTGGTGGCGTCCCACTGACCCTTCTCGAAGGTCAGTCGGTAGCCGCCGTCTGCAATCTGCACGTCTTGCAGCGCCCCGTACTCGGCGCGGATGCTGGCGAATAACGTGGTCAGGTCTTCCGCGCTGGCCTGCTCCAGAAACGACGGGTTGATCAGTGACAGGTCGAGCGGATCGGACCTGAAAAGCTTCTCCAGCAGCGTCGCTACCTTGGCTTGTTCGCCCCGCGCCGCCGCCGGATCAGCCGCCATTGAGGCCGGGCCAGTTGCTGTACCGAAAGCGGTCAGTTTGCCTTGACCGTCCAGAGAGGCGGCCGTGATCACCAGGGTTCCGCGCTCGTAGATGGCCAAGGGGCGGTCCTGGATGGTGTCCAGTCGTATGAACTTGCCGTAGGTGGTGCTGACGCTCTGCAATTGCGCCGCAACGGTCTCAAATGACACCTGCGCCAGAAAGTCCGGCGAGAACCATTCTGCCTTGATTTCCGGCGCGGACAGCAGCCGCGTGATGGCCTTGGCCTGCGTCAAGGTTTGCAAAGTCTGCGCCTGCGCTGGAGTAGAGGCCATCAGGGCGATGGTGGTCAGGGTCAGCAGGGATCTGTGCATACCCCACGATACGCGGCGGGGATGATGAGGGTTGCCGCATTTCCGACGTGGCGAGAAGGGTAGAAGGCTGGAATCATGACCGACATGGTTTCGGCAGGACCACGGTGCCGAGCAGGCGCAGCACGCTCGACACCGTGTCCGTGATCCCGATGGCCATTGCTGGCGTCCGTTGCGCATATTGACGACGCCCCACCGGTTCATCCAGCTTGACTCGCAGGCTCCGGTTCACCCGACAGAAGTTGTAGACCCCGCCCACCAGATCGCTCACCGTCTGACGGACGTGGGGAAGCCTCGCGAACGCGAGGCTTCTGCGGACCTGGTGTGGATTCATGCGCCGGGCCGTCCCGGTGTGCCGTTCCACTGCCGAGGTGTTGGGGGTGTTGTCGCCGAGAGAGGCCAGCTCCTGATTGACGCGCCGCTGGCTCCCAGCGGCGCGTTCGATACGGATGTCCACGACGCGCTTGCCTTGATACGTCTTGATGATGCGCACGTGCCCTGAAGTCCGGGGAATGCGGTACTGAAGTTTGGGGAAGCGTCCACGCTTCCCCTGACGCTGGGGCTGGAAGGGGCGTCCAAACACGGCTGGGAACAGCGATTCATACGGAAGCCAGCCATCGGTGAAGAGCACAACGCCATGTGGATCGTGCAGCCGTGAACGGGCGCCGAACAGCAACCGCACTGCCAGATCAGTCGCTCTCGCCCCCAGAGCGTTCTGGACGATGAATTTTGAGCATGGGTCGATCACCGTGGCCTCCCAGCACGGCTGATCCTTACGCCCCACGAAGCCGTGCCGTTCATCGGCCTGGAGGCTCGTCACGTGCAGATCCTGGGCGTGTTGATCGTGAACACGCGCAGCGTGTTCACCTGCGATGCACGCCAGCCGGGAGACGGTGGTGCGGTGGGTATGGGTGAGTTCAGCGGTTTGCTTGAAGCTGTTCCCGCGCGTCACGTGCTCCACGATGCTCTCCACCCGCTCACAGGGGAGCTTCACGTTCCAGAGGGCAGTGCCTTTGAGTTCACTGAATTCCCGGGCGCAGGTCGAGCAGCGGAGCAACCGGCGCGGCCCCGAGCGCGTGTCGTACCACTTGCGGTGACGAATATTCCCGAGACCTGGCTGGCCAGCGGCTGGACAAGCAGGGCCCTGGCAGCGGAAACTGTCGAGTGAGGGTGATTGCATACGTCCGGGGCGTATCCCCGGACGCCACTCATGTCAGGCATGTCGGGCATGATTCCAGCCTTCTACCGCGAGAAGGCCATCGGGAACACCCAGCTTCTGGATGACGCTGTCGGGCCTCCGCCTCGAGATAATGAGGACAGCGCTTTTGAGCGAAAAACATCAGCACCTGACATTCAAGAGAATAGGTGCGCCAGTGGCAGGAAGCGTTGTCTTCAGGAGCTGAAGCCAGCGCCAGCAGGCACCAGTCCTCTACCACACGGCCTGACTGGGTTGCATCCAGCCTCACACGTGCCGCAATGCAAGCCATTTCTGTCGGCGTCTTGTTTGACATATGGGTGTGGTCCGGCGCGTGACCTCTGAGGCATGACCAAGTACACTTTGGACACCCAGGCTGATGAGGGATGAAGTGCCCCATCGTCTGAAGCCGCCAGCCTATCCACCTGAAATCAAGTTTTACCCCAAAGGAGTTCCTGATGCGTCACCTGATCCTGACCGCCGCCCTACTGCTGCCCCTTGCCTCCGCTCAGGTGTCTGTCTCAGACATTCCCGCTCTTCCACCCAGTGCTGTTGGCCCCGTCGCCAAGGTGGAAATCGAGGAATTAGAGGTTAAGGCCGCAGTCAGCACGAACGCCACGCCCACCGTTGCCAGCGGGGATCAGGGTGAAATCATGGTCCCGGTGGTCGCCACCGACAAGAACGATAATCCGGTGGCAGGCGTGGCGGTGACCTGGGAAGTGAAGAACACCGGGAAGAACCCACTCTATGTGATCTCCAGTATCGTCAATAACCAATCCACGGCGATTGCAGCCACCATCTCGCCAGATCAAACGGTGAAATATGAGACCATGACGGGCGTGGACGGCAGCGTGACACTCCTCTTGAATGCCACCGCCAGCACATCCGCCACCCTGACGTTGACCGCCTCTACGGGCGAAGTAAAGAACCTGGGCGGCTCCACGCAGACGATTGAATGGACCAGTAAATAACGTCATCAACTGGGCAGATTCCGTGCGAGAGTGTGGGGCACAGCAAGAGTTCTGTGGCGGGCGTCAACCACGATCTGGGCGGATGACGACAGGGCTGGCCGAGAAAGTCGGCCAGCGGAAGGTGCATGGAAAAACCCGCCGACTGGGGCGGGTTCGTCGTGTTGCCGAAAAGATTAGTTACAGCGTTTAACGGCGTACAACTGGTTCAGTTTGCCAATGCGTTCGTCGGCGGCCTTCTGCACCTGATCGTTGGTGTACTCGTTCGCCACAACGCCTGGGATGAAGAAGATGGCCCATGCGACGTTCTGGGTGCTGAGGCCCCGGTTGCTGGTGGCCTCGGCACGGGCTGACTCTGCGCGGGTGATCTCGCTGCGGACCTCGGAGCAGGACAGATCCACGTCGGGCTTCTGCGCGTTGGGGTTGTAACGCGGGGCGCAGGAGGAGAGGGCGAGGGCGGCCACGGCGGACAGCAGCAGTGCTTTTTTCATGGTGAGCCTCCCCGCTCGTACAACCCTGTGCAGAGCGGTTCTTGCAAGAACTTAACATCCTGAAAGCGGTCTTTTGAGTTGAAAGTCTAGCGCACTTCCACAGCCCCAACATTTTCTCCAGCCATCCTCCAAGACAACTTGGTGTACTGCCTGTTCGAGAACCTTTCCTAATCCTGTCTCTCTTGGCAGTACTCCGGAAGGTTTTTGACGAATGGGGTGGGGATCGTCCATGTTGATGTGTGGCAACAAAACGGACGACCCCCAGCCAGATTCTAGCGGCCCTGCTCCCTGGAACCAGCCTGCGTTCCACCCAGGCCGCCTATCTTCAGGTGCTGTTGGT